>PERT01000061.1 GCA_002928955.1 Hyphomicrobium sp.
AGGTTTGCTAGTGTTCCTTAGGCGCCGACATTTGATCTGGAGCGCGTTGCAACGGGAATCAAATGTCGGCGCCGGAACACTAGCTCGTCAACGCACACCCAGCTTCTTCTGCAGGTTCGTCGACGACGTCGTGTATTGGAACAAGAGCTTTTTGCCAGGATGGACGTAGCGATGCGCCTGTTGAGCCATCAGCGCCGCTTCATGGAACCCGGACAGGATCAGCTTGAGCTTGCCGGGATAGGTATTGATATCACCAATTGCGAAAATGCCGGGCTCACTGGTCTCGAACTTGGCGGTGTCCGCCGGTATCAGGTTCTCATCGAGATTGAGCCCCCAGCCGGCAATCGGCCCAAGTTTCATCGTCAGCCCAAAAAACGGCAAAAGAGCAGTGACGAGAATTTCCTCGTCGCCGTTCTTGGTCTTGATCGTGACGGCTGAGAGTTGACCGTCCGCACCGCTGAGCGCCGTCACCTGGCCAATCATCAGCCGAACTTTGCCCTCCTCAACCAGAGCACGCATCCGCTCGACCGAATGCGGCGCCCCCCGAAACTCGTCGCGACGATGGAGCAGCGTCAGGCTCTTGGCGAGCGGCGCCAGATTGAGGGTCCAGTCGAGCGCACTGTCGCCGCCACCGACGATCAGCACGTCCTTGCCGCGAAGATCCTCCATTCGGCGAACGGAATAGTGTACGCTTTGCCCTTCGTAGGCCTCGATGCCGTCGAGCGGCGGGCGCTTGGGCGTGAACGATCCACCACCGGCGGCGATGACGACGACGCGGGTATTGAACCGGCTCCCGATGTCGGTCGAGAGCGCGAACCGGCCGTCGGGCAGCCGCTCAAGCGCGTCCACACGCTCTCCCAGATGAAAGGTCGCGCCGAATGGTTTGATCTGCTCCATGAGGCGATCGGTCAGTTCCTGACCGGTGACGACGGGCAGCCCCGGAATATCGTAGATGGGTTTCTCGGGGTAGAGCTCAGCGCACTGGCCCCCGACTTTGCCGAGAATGTCGACGACGTGGCACTTGATGTCGAGCAGTCCCAACTCGAACACGGCAAACAGTCCGACCGGACCGGCTCCGATGATCACCACATCGGTCGTGATCCCGCCGGTGCCAAAACCTTGGCCATCACGACCTGGGCCACCGCCACCTGTCGCACCATTCTCAGCAGCCATAGCTAGTCCCCAGTTTCGCTGTCGCTGGCAACGCGGCGGGGCCGCCCACGGCCGTTCGATCATTTGCCGGCCGTCGTCGTATCAGAACTGCTTGGCCGGAACCCGGATCGTAAGCCCCTCCAGCGCGTCTGTAACCTTGATCTGGCAGCAGAGGCGGCTTTCCTCGCGCACATCGAAGGCAAAATCGAGCATATCTTCTTCCATCTCGGCCGGCTTTCCGGTCTTGTCGCGCCAGGCAGCGTCGACGTAGATGTGGCACGTCGCGCAAGCGCAGGCGCCGCCGCACTCGGCCTCGATGCCCGCGATATCGTTGAGCTTGGCGGCCTCCATGACCGTCATGCCGGGCTTCGCCTCGACGGTCTGCTGACTGCCGTCGGGCTGAACGAACGTGATCTTTGCCATTGGGTCTTGGGCCGTTCCGTCTGCGGGTGGGGACGAGCGGCACGTGTGCCCCGCCGTCGTTCGATAGCGTCCGGATCGCGGTCGTCCCGATCCTCGCTCGTTGCGCCTCTTAGCCGGAGAAGCTTGTAAATTCAAGACGCGGCGACGGCGAGCCATCGCCGCGTCCCTCAACAGTACGTCACATTTTGGCGACCGGTTCGAAAGCGACGTAAATTGCGCCGCATGTTCAGGGCGAGCTGGTCAGCTCGACGATAAACGCACGGGCCTCTTCGGCGGCCTCCTCGATGCGGAGAACGGCCTCAATGCGTGCCCGACGGTTGGTGATGCCCCCCAGACGCTCGGCCTGCTCACCCATACGGGCCAAACGCCAGGCGCCGACACAGCGGCTCGAGCCCTTGATCGTGTGCGCGGCGCGGAGCCAGTCCTGGTCCGACAGCGCCAAGCGCAGCGCATCAACTGATTTTGGCAACTGCTCGAGGAACAATCCTAGAACTTCGATTTCCAGAGCGCGGTCACCCTGGGTGTAGCGAGCGAGATGCTTTCGATCGATCGGCTGCACTCCGGTCGACACGCAAGGGGTATAGGCCGTGGCACCGCCGTAGTTCTCACCACTAAATTCAACGTCCGAACTGCCCCGCTCCATCGCCTCGCCCTCCGCTCCCATGCCGACCCGACCTGACAGTAGCGACAGAGCTACCCACTGCTCGAACGCCACTCAGATGCTTGAACAGATCCGGCACCGTCGCCAGACCCGTTCTGCCAATCGTGCCACATAGGCAATAAGCCGCTGTGAATCATGGGCAGTAGACTTGGCATCGGGTCTTAAGGTTTGAGCAATTGTTTTGTACCACGTGCCGGGTCGGGACCTTTGTTTCGCCCAAAATCCAACCTACGCCCCCCGGTGGCGGGGGACAGTCACCAAAAATGAACTGAAGTTGCTGTGGCAATACACATTTTACATTCCTCCAGCCGCATTTGGCGTTTGAGCCTCAAACTCGACATGGCGTAAGGTTGACATGGGTCGCTCAAGAGTCGGGAGCGCAGGGCGGGCGGCGGAATGGCTCAAGATCAGCAGAAGCAAGTCGATACGGTGACGGCAGTCGAGGTTTCGGCCACCGGCGCGCGTGAGGCTGCGGCTTCTACTCAAACCGTGCAAGCCCCCGCCGTCAGTCCACCCCCAATTCCGCTGCTGTTGCCAAATCGCGGCGTAGCCCCGCCTGTGTCCTCACCGTCATCGAATGAGACGCTCCCGCCAGCCGTATCGCCCAGCAAGCGCATGGGAGCGCCAGGATCGCAACCCCGCGCCAAGGCCGTTCCAGCGCCGGGATCAAATTCGGCAGCCAGGCAGGCGTCGCCCAATACGAGACCGGATGGTCCGACCGCCGCACGGGAGAATGAACCGCAAAGCCCCCGCAAATTCGATGACGACCCCGAAGATGGCAATCCTTCCAGTGCGCAACGCCGCGTCGCCCGGCGGCGTGCGGCCGGACCAGTCCGCAGCCGTATGGCTGCCAACGACGACGCCCCATCGATCGGCGGCTTGATCTATGCCTTGAATGAAAAGCCTTCGCAGGCGCCCTACACCTACGCGTCTATTGCGACTGTGGTCTGGGGGCTGCTCGGGCTGGTGTTCGGATGGTTCCAGATGTCGGCGGAGATCGGCCGAGGCATCGGGATGGCCGAAATCCTGGCCAAACCGACGACGTTCCTGGTTGTCGCAGCGGTGATCGTGCCGATGGCGGTCATATGGTTCCTGGCGCTGCTCGCCTGTCGCGCCGATGAATTGAGACTGCGCTCCTCGACCATGACCGAGGTTGCCGTGCGGCTTGCCGAGCCGGACCGGATGGCCGAGCAGTCGGTCGCATCACTGGGACAGGCCGTGCGGCGACAAGTGTCGTTCATGAACGATGCCGTTAGCCGTGCCCTCGGACGCGCGGGCGAACTCGAGGCGCTCGTTCACAACGAAGTGGCTGCTCTCGAACGATCCTACGAGGAGAACGAGCGCAAGATCAGAAGCCTAATCCAGGAACTGTCGGGCGAGCGCCACGCACTGGTCGATACCGGCGACCGCGTCACCGAGACATTGAAATCTCTCGGCACCGAGGTTCCGGCGATCATCGAAAAGCTGTCGAACCAACAACTGAAACTGGCGCACATCATCCAAGGCGCCGGCGAGAACCTCACGTCGCTCGAAACCGCTATCGACCGCTCATCGGGCCGGCTCGAAAGTCAACTTGGCGAGCGCACCACGAAGCTGCAGGTCGTGCTTGAGGATTACACACGGACGCTGGCCGACACACTCGGCGGACGCACAGAGCAGATGCATGGCGTGCTCGAGCAATACACGTCCGCTCTCGGATCCGCGCTCGGGGACCGCACAGATCAGATGCAGGTTCTGTTGGAGAGCTACACCGGTGCGCTTGCCACCGCACTTTCAGCGCGCGCCGAAACACTCGAAACGGTGTTCGAAGAATACTCGCGCGCGCTCGACACGACCCTTACGGCGCGCACCCAGGCGCTCGACACGTCACTTTCCGCGCGCACCCAGGCGCTCGATACCTCGCTTTCCGCGCGCACCCAGGCGCTCGACATGCAGCTGGTCGAACGCACCCGCACGCTCGACAGCGCTTTCGAAGACCGCTTGCGGCTGTTCGATGAAGCCATCGTGCGTTCGACACAGGCGATCGACAGTGCCGTCGATCAGCGGGCACGCGCGCTGACGACGGCGCTCGACGCTCACGCCCGCAACTTCAGCGACACCATCTCGCGACAGTCGGGCGATCTCGACGAGAGCCTGATGCGCGGAATTACCGCGGTGCGCCGATCGAGCGAGAACATCACACGGCAATCGCTCAAGGCCATTGAAGGGCTGGCTGGCCAATCCGACATGCTGAAGAACGTTTCGGAGAACCTGCTGAGCCAAATCAGCACGGTTACCGGACGATTTGAGAACCAGGGCCAGACGATCATGCGCGCGGCCAACGCGCTGGAGACCGCCAACTACAAGATCGACCAGACGCTGCAGTCGCGGCACCAGGATCTCAACGAGACGCTGGACAAGCTGTCCGGCAAGGCCAACGAGTTCGGCCGCGTCATAGAGAACTACTCGACCTCAATCGAAGGTACCATGTCGGACGCGGAGATCCGCGCCCGCGCCCTGTCCGACGAGCTGCGCAGTGGCACCGAGATCCGCAAACGGTTGGCGCTCGAGGATCTGAGCAAGATGAAGGCCGATGCGGACGCCGAAAGCGAGCGCGCGCTGGACGACCTGCGACGGCGCTTCTCGACCGTTTCCAACGAGGTTACGCGACAGCTCGGCTCGCTGACCACGCAATTCGACGAGACCTCGGAGGAAGTGCGCCAGCACACGGCGCGCACCGCTGCCGAACTCAGCGCCGAGCAGGCCCGTTTGCGCCAGCAGATCGACGCGATGCCCGGCACGACTCGCGACAGTGCCGAGGCGATGCGGCGCGCGCTACAGGACCAGTTGAAGGCGCTCGATCAGTTATCCACCCTGACGGCACGCACCGCGCAGGCGCGTGACGTCGCGCCCCCGATGCCCTATCCGGGGAACGCTCCGTCGAACATGGCGGTGACACCACCGGGTGACGCCTCTCGGCCAGGCGAAACCGGAGGACGTCCGCTCAACTCGTTGTCTCAGACGCTGGCGCAGGAGTTATCAGGCCGTGCGCGGACGCCATTGCAGGGGATGCCGACCGCAGGCGGCGATCTGCACCGGTCGCCGCAGGGCGCGTTGCCGTCCCCCTTGACGCCTCCGGCGGCGGGAATGGCCAGTGCCTCAGGACGCTCCGACGGGCGTGACGGCTGGAAACTCGGCGAATTACTGGCGCGCGCTTCGCTCGACGAAGAACACGGCGGCGGCGCGGGCGCAATCAGCCAGGCGGGCGGCTATCCACAGGCGCCAGACGGAATGGGCAACTCGCTGCCGGTGCCGGCAGGCCCCTTCACGCTCAATGTCGACGTCATGGCCCGCGCACTGGATACGACGACGGCGTCTGCAATCTGGGCACGGTTCCGTGCTGGCCAGCGCGGCATCATGGTTCGCAGCATCTACTCGGCTGAAGGTCGCAGCGTGTTTGACGAGACGAGCCGCCGTTACAAAGTAGACGGCGAACTTCAGCAGACCGTGGCGCGCTATTTAGGCGAGTTCGAACGCATCCTCCGCGATGCCGATCAGCGCGATCCGAGCGGGCGGCTGGCGCAGGGGCATCTGGTGTCTGATACCGGAAGGGTCTACCTGTTTCTAGCCCACGCCAGCGGCCGGCTCGTGTGAGAGCTCGGCGCGTGTCAGGCACGAAATAGTGAGCTTGGAACAGCGGCGATGTCATCGGATCCCACCGCCCCAAGCTTGATTGCCAAATCAGCCTCAGCCGAGAACTGGCCGCTCGCCGAGCCCTTCGTCATCTCCCGCGGCTCCAAAACCGAAGCCCGGGTCGTCGTTGTCACGGTCACGCGCGGCGGTTTCATGGGGCGAGGGGAAAGCGTTCCCTATGCTCGGTTCGGCGAGACGGTCGAGAGCGTTCTCGCGGCCATCCGCGGCAGTCCCGTCGTCTGCGATCGCAGCCAACTCAGGGACACCCTGCCACCGGGCGCGGCGCGAAACGCCTTGGATTGCGCATTTTGGGATCTGGAAGCCAAGGAAAGCGGCCGCACCGTTCACGAGGCATGTGGGTTCGAACGGCTGGCAGCGCTCGAGACCTGCTTCACGCTGAGTCTCGCGACCCCGGCCGAGATGGCGGCGAAGGCGCAGGTGGTGTCGCACTTGAAGCTTCTCAAACTGAAGCTCGGCGGCGCGGGCGATGCCGAGCGCATGGCGGCGGTGAGAAAGGCACGCCCCGACGCGAGGCTGGTAGCGGACGCGAACGAGGCGTGGACGCCGGATATGCTTGGGACGCTGCTGGCCGCCGCCCATGCGCACCGGTTCGAGCTGATCGAGCAGCCACTGCCGGCCGGCGCCGACGAGGCGTTGCGGGATTTGCCGCGCGCCGTCCCGATTTGCGCCGACGAGAGTGCGCACGTGACTGCCGACCTCGGCCGCCTCACCGGTCTCTACGACGCCGTCAACATCAAACTCGACAAGGCCGGCGGGCTGACCGAGGCGCTGCGCATGGCGTCGGCGGCCGAGGCGCGCGGGTTGAAGATCATGGCCGGCTGCATGGTGGCCACGTCGCTGGCCATGGCGCCGGCCGTGATCCTGGCCCAGCGCGCGCAGTGGGTGGATCTCGACGGGCCGCTGCTGCTCGCCCGCGACCGACCGCACGGACTGACGATCCGAGACGGCATCATTGCCCCGCCGTCGCCGGCGTTGTGGGGTTAGCGAATCGTTTGCGGATGGTCTTGAAGCTGAGGACGTTGCCGCGGCTTGCTTCAAAAGGGCGGGCTGCGCGCAGTTTTTCGGCGTCGGTGTGAACCGTCATCGGCCCGAAACCGATCGGCGCCAACGCGCGGCAGGCCCGACCGCGGCACGGCCCACGCACGGCACTCCTCCAGTCACTCGTCGAAGCCTTTGATGATGTAGCGGTGCCAGGTGTTGTCCGAAACGCCGGTTTCGCTGCGAGCAATGCCGCGGACAGAGATGCCGGCCTCGTGCACGGTGTCCTTTGAGCCAGAAACGAGAGGATGCCACCAGGCGAGCCCTCGGCCATCGGCGATGCGGCGGTATCCACAGGTTGCCGGCAGCCACGATAGCGCCCGCACTTTGGCTGGATCAATCGACAGGCAGTCCGGCACCTCGGTGAACCGGTTCGGGTAATCGCGGCAGCGGCACGCACCGATATCGAGCATGCGGCAGGCGAGCCGCATCAGATGGATTTCACCCGTGTCCTCGTCCTCGAGCTTCAACAGGCAGCAGCGCCCGCATCCGTCACACAGGCTCTCCCATTCGGCCGCGTCCATCTCATCGAGCGTCTTGGTCTCCCAGAACGGTTTGGCCCCGGTTGTATTATCTGGACTGCTCAAACTGCCCCCTCGCCTAGCGCCTGCTTCCAATGATAAATAACCACAATTCGATGGCCTTGTTCGAATCTCGTCATCACAGGCCGCGCGCGGCCTTTATCGCTTACCGCATCAGAACCAACGGAGCCAACCGGCTTGAGCGACTGGTTTTTCAAGGACGGCGGACGCGACAGGATCGTGAACTGGCTCGGCATCGATTCCAAGATCGATTCGACGCTGGCCGATGTTTGGGCGCGGGTGCTCGACTTCTGGAACGCCGGATCGAGCTTTTTCGCCCGTTTTCGGCTGTCCGGCTGGAAGCGGCTGTTGAACGAGGCGGCGTCCGAGGTCTTGTCGCTGGGCGCCGGCGGGCTCGTGGTCATGTATGCGCTCGCCATCCCCGCCTTCGTTGAGTTCGACGAAGGCAAGTTCCTGACCGGCAAGTACTCGGTTACTTTCCTCGACAAGAACGGCACCGAGATCGGCAAGCGCGGCATTCTGCACAATGACGCGGTGCCGCTCGAAGATATTCCCGACGCCGTGATCAAGGCGACACTCGCCACCGAGGATCGCCGCTTCTTCGAACACTATGGGATCGACTTTCTGGGCACATCGCGTGCGCTGATCACCAACCTGCAGGCTAACGACGTCGTGCAGGGGGGCTCGACGTTGACGCAACAGCTGGCAAAGAACTTGTTCCTATCGTCCGAACGTTCGATCCAGCGCAAGATCAAGGAGCTGTTTCTATCTTTCCTGCTCGAAAGCCGCTTTACCAAGCGCGAGATTCTGAAGCTCTACCTGGACCGCGCCTACATGGGCGGCGGCGCGTTTGGCGTGGAGGCGGCAGCGCAATTCTACTTTGCCAAATCGATCAAGGACGTGAACCTGGCTGAAGCAGCGTTGCTGGGCGGGCTCTTCAAGGCGCCGACCAAGTACGCTCCGCACGTCAACCTGCCGGCCTCACGCGCCCGCACCAACGAAGTGCTGTCCAACCTGGTGGAGGCCGGGTTCTATTCGGCGGGCCAAGTGCATCAGGCACGGTTGCATCCCGCCAAGTTTGTCGAATCGCGTCTCCCTTACAGCCCCGACTGGTTCCTCGACTGGGCCTTTGACGAGGTCCAGAAGGTAGCCGAGGGCAAGAACCAGTTTGTTCTCACCGCGCGCACCACCATCGACCTCACCATGCAGAAGGCTGCCGACGAGGCGTTGCTCTCGACTATTCGCCAGAATGGAAGAGAGTTCTCGGCGAAGTCTGGCGCACTGGTCAGTATGGACGTGGACGGGGCTGTGCGGGCAATCGTCGGCGGGCTCGACTACGGCGAAAGCCAGTTTAACCGCGCCACCGCCGCGCGACGCCAGCCGGGCTCATCGTTCAAGCTCTATGTTTACGCGGCCGCCCTCGAGAACGGCTATAATCCGAAGTCCACGGTACGCGACAGCTCGCAAGCTTGCGGCAACTGGTATCCGTCAAACTACGATGGTGGTGGCGGCTCGGGACGCGCGCTGTCGATGGGTGAGGCATTCGCCAAGTCGCTCAACACCACCGCAGCCGATCTGTCGTTCAAGGTCGGGCGCGAGAAGGTCATCGAACTGACCAAGCGGCTTGGCGTCAACGGCGTCAAGAAGAGCTGCTCGATGGCGTTGGGCGATACCGGAATCCCCTTGATCGAGCATACCGGAGCCTATGCGACCTACGCGAATGGCGGGCGGCTTTCCAAGCCTTACGCCGTGCTCGAGCTGTTCAGTTCGAAAGGCGAGCTGGTGTACTCCCGCGAACGCGACGAACAGGCCGCACCACAGGTGGTCCAGCGCAAGGTCGCCGAGCAAATGAACACCATGATGCAGATGGTCGTGAACGAGGGCACCGGGAGGCGAGCCGGGCTTGATTTCACACACGCTGTTGGAAAAACCGGCACAAGTTCCGGCTACCGCGACGCCTGGTTCATGGGGTTCACCGGCCAGTTGGTCACCGGGGTGTGGATCGGTAACGACGATTTTCGCCCAATGAATAGAGTCACCGGCGGTTCCTTGCCTGCGCAAACCTGGCATAGTTTCATGTCGGTCGCCCACACCAACATGAACATCCAGACAATTCCCGGCCTGCAGCCTCATCCAAGACAGATCGAAGAATTGCAGCGGGTTGCCGAGGCGCAGCGGAGCGACCCGGGAGCTGCAACCTCGGCAGCGCTGGGATCTGGACAACAGCCAGGCAAAAGGTCATCGAGCCTGATGCCTGAACCCACGCGGGCGGCATTGGCCAGGCTATCTCAGGCGATGCGGAAGGCCGGTGGGTTGCCTGAACCGTCACCCGCATCGGTGCCGGCCGATCCTTCCGCGCCGCGCGGCCCCAAACCGGAACCGGCCGACAAACGAGCCGGCGGCCAGAACATACCGGCCCAGAACATACCGGCCGAAGCAGGCCGCGCAGCGGCGGGCGCGGCGCCCACTGGAGCGGGTCCAGGGAACTCTGGAACGGGAGGGTCGACGGGCTTGAATGCTTCCGGAACGGCGGTTGTGGGTGGCACAGGCGCGGTGACGACAGGCATAACGCCACGTCGCGGGTTGCCCTGATGCTGTCGATGAACTTCAACTTGCACCAGCTGAAGAAGCGCGTTCTCACGCATGCCGTTCGCTTGTCGACGCTGGTCACGGTGATGGCCATCGTCATATTCGGCGGCCTCGCGTCCAGCTGGTACATGGTCGAAGCCGGCTTTAGCCTCAACACCCGCACCCATGGGTCCTGGGTCATGTGGACGAGCGCCGCCCGCGTCGACGCGGACCCCTACACCCGTGCGCACTTCGCCCGCAGCGGCGCGCTTCCGCTCAGTACCGAAATCGCCCACACCTACCTCGCGCGCGCGGACTCTGACGGTCTGAAGCTGCATTCCTCGTGCGACTACCTGATCGAGGCCGCGGAGTTTGAAGCACGCTGGTGGAGCATGGTCGTGTTCGACGAGCATGGCCGGCTTATTCCCAATCCTACCCAACGCCACGCCTTCACGAGCGACACGATCGCCCTATCGCCGGGCGGCCAGTTCACCGTGACTCTCGGTCGGGACGCGCGGCCGGGGAATTGGCTGCCGACCGGAGGAGCAGGCCGCCTGTCGCTGGTGCTGACGCTGATCGAACCGCGGTCGCAACGGCTAACCGAGGCCAAAGCCGGGCTGGGGCTCCCGATCATCCGCAAGGTGCAATGTCGATGAAACTGTTGAGGATGATGGGCCGGATCGAGCTGCGTGTCGTTGCGGCGACAATGGTGGCGATCGCAATCCTGCACATCTGCGCAACTTTGGCCGCCCCGCATCTCGCGGTTGCCCCGGCCTATAGCCGCCTCGCGGCCGCGCTTCCCCTCAACACGATGAAGATCCTTCCGCCGGTCTCAGCTTCAAGTCAGCCACTGCCGTTCGCTGGACCGGACAGCCGATACGCCATGTGCCGTTTCGAAACCACATCGAGCCCAGTTGCACTGACTGCGACTTTGCCCGATGTCGGCTGGACGCTCGCGCTGTATTCTTCTGCCGGCGAGAACATCTACGCGGCCAGCGGGCAATACGGGCAGCGCACCGACATTTCCATCAAACTGGTCCCGTCGGGTGACCTGTTCAGCGGCCTGTCGCCGGAATCACGCGGGCTTGCACCCGTCGAACAACAACCACTGGCGTTTGCTGCCAAGAAGGGCGTCGCGGTACTCCGCGCGCCAGACCGTGGCTTCAGCTACCAGGCACAGACCGAGCAGCTACTCAAACTGGCAACCTGTTCGCCGATCCAACCTTCTCGGTGAAACCGCAAAAATCCTATAGCCGGCATGCTGCGCGGCAACTAACCGATCCGCCGCACGGCCTCTTGACCGTGATCAAGGCTGGCCTCATGGCCGTGGTGCACAGGTACGCGAACCACCATCGAGGTTCCAAACTACCATGACCAAGAAGGCCCGATCAGCACTGTTCGCCCTGACACTGTCCGGCGCTGCGTGGGCCTGCTCCTCATGGGCGGGCCCGAAAGAAGCCACGCCGGAGACTCCCTGGACCCCCATCCTGCGGCAGTCTCTGGTGTCGGAGAAGAACTGCGCACTGACCGAGATCCTCTACTTCAGGGAACTGAAGCTCGGCGACGACCTTGCTCTTGAGGGCAGAGTGCGATGTGTCGACGGCCGCGAGTTCGAGTTCACCCGACCCCGGCCGCATGTGAAATTCTCATTTGCACTTTGCCAGCCCGCGGTATGCTGACCACTCGCTGGCCGACGCCATCTATGTCGCGCTTCCGGCACCGCGACAGTCCGCGTTGCATATGGTTCCAACGGTTGCTTCCCTCAACAGGGCGGTTCGCAGCAATCGCCTGGTCCAACGCACACCCAAAAGACGTGGACCCCTCGCCGTTTTAGCGTCTCGCATATTTTTTGGAAGCCGGCGCGCGTGGGATCCAAGCGCCAGCTGTTCAAAACAGCCCAATCCCACATCGGACCGACTTATTCGACTGGACGGAACCGGACACAAGCCCTCGTGCCCTGGACCAGGGCTAGTCTTCGAGTTCGAGACGATCGCGTTTGGAAGTTTTGCGCTCGGTCGGGCGAGTTGGCAAATCACCCCAGCGCTCATAGCGGATGCCGGTGAACAATAAAATTTCCGCTGAGCCTCCGCGAGGCTCCTCTCCGGTGCGCAGCTGTTTCCTGGAGGACGCGTTGTCCCGCGCAGCGCTTCGGATATCGACGATCGTGGCCATGATCTCCCCCGTCATAGGCTGAAGACGCGCATATCCCTCCCGGCTCCGATCCTTTTCTTACGCCACGACTGTCGGATTGCTCTGCGTAGGCATAAGTCAAGAGCTGCATTGGTTAACAATTGGTTAACGCACTACCTCGGAGCCGCGCTTGCATAGAAATGATGTTGCCGGAAAGCCATTTTCAGACGGCGCGTAGCCAGTGCTCCAGAAAGTGCCGTCCGGCCCGGTCCTCGATCTCGATCACCCAGACATCGGGGTCGAACTCAGCTTCCCGCTTGAGGTAGGCATCGGCGGCCGCTTCGGACGCATCAGAACCATCCAGGCACGGCGTCCACAGCCGATCGGCGGCGGTCGCGTCGAGGCCGGCAGGGGCCGGCCCAAACACGCGACAGGTGCCGTCCAGCCGATTGACCTTGATGAAAATGGCCCCGGCATCGTCGTCGCCATGGCGTACGACCACCGCCGACGCACCTTCGGCGTTGGAGCGGCGGAGGTAGGCCGTGACCCAGATGTTGGATTTCAAGCGCATGCGGACGTCTTACCATCGGGACTGCCTGCACGGGCAAGCCTGCCGCATCAATGTCCTGGAAACATGCGTAGACCGTATGGCCCGACATGTCGTTGAAATCACCACACCGTCAGCGGCCGCCGGTCGCAATCCGGCCCTGCCCCGCAAGCCGGGCAAGCCGGGCGACCAGCTGGCCGGATACACGGCCGGTTTCCGGCAGGCCCTGGTCCAGTTCGAACTCGCGGATCGCGCGCACGGTATCCTCGCCCGGCCGGCCGTCAATCTTACCCGGCATATATCCAAGTGTGACCAGCGACTGTTGGACGGTACGAATAACGTGAGTGGCCTGCGCGGATTGCTCTCTGCGCGCGCGCGAATCCGTTGCCGCTGAGACCGGTATATCACCCAACAGAACCAGCTTCAGGAGTTGCGAAGACGGTTCGCCGGTTAACGGCATGTCGCGGTCGTGCTCGTAGGCCATGATCGCGGCGCGCGTCATGAGGCCGGGCTGGCCATCGGCAGATCCCGTTTCGTAGCCGCGGGCCTTAAGTTCCCGTTGCAGCGCCTTGGTGACGTCCTGAGTGTCGGCTAGGGTCTGGCTCTGGTGTTCGGGATGGACGTCTGAACGGGCCTCCGGTCTGTGGTCCGGATTGACGCCGGACCGTGTCGGCGTTGTCGCCGCGCGCACGGCAACATCCTTTTCGATGGCTGCGGACGAGGCGCCTGCTGCACCAGATCGTGGTCCCCGTCCATCGGCTGCTGGTCGCTGTGATCCCGCCTGGCTGACGGTCGGGGCGCTTGCCGTGGACGGTGCGGCGGCTTGGGCGAGCCTGGCGCCCGAACCGCGTCCGCCGTTGGGCTGCAGCATGAGCATGTTCGTCACGGCCGCAGAGCCGAGGAGCAGAAATGCGATGAGACCCACCCGCGAGACGTCCGTCATGATGCAGTAGCCCTTGGGCAGCGCCGAAACCGTCAGCGGCCGATCATTGATCATGCGTAGTTAATGAGCCCTTAATCCTGGTGGCAGGACGCACGCCCAAGGGCTTGAGAGCGTGCTCGGCTCGCCTCCTGCAGGATCATTAAAGTTCGACACGAATACGTGGAAAAGCTGCGGTTGCGCGGGCGCACTTTTTTGATCCGGCTTTGCTATTCGTCTTCGTGAGAACCCCGAGAATGGTGTTCCGGAATGCATCAGGCGAAGGCCATGAAGGCAACGCGATTGCATCAATTCAGCGGAGCAGTGATCATGGCAATCTTCAAGAAGGCGCTGATTTTAGGGACTGCGATCGCGCTGCTGCCAACCGACAAGGCGCAGCAAACCGAGTTCTACAAGCGAAGCACCGATGCGTTGCAGTGGACGATGACGTTCTGCGACCGTAATCAAGCCATCTGCACCGAAGGAAACGCACTTTGGGCGACGTTTGTCCAGAAAGCAGAATTCGGTGCCGGCGTGGCGTACACGCTGTTCCAGAAGCATTTCAACATCGATGAGCCTCGTGCCTTGCCTGTCAAAGAGCCCTTGTTCGAAAGGCGCGGCACTTTGAAGCCAGAGGACATGCAGCCAGGCTGGCGCGGCGGCGCTCAAACTTCCCGCAGTGGCGCCTGATACGTTGAGGGCTGTTGGCCCAGATGGCCATGCCCGGACCCTCGACACCGTCAGCCTTGCGCGACCCGGTCCGCTGCCCATATGTGTTTGGGATGTTCAATGGCTGGGCAGGATCCAGCCAAGCCTCCCGGAGACGACATGCCATTTGCAGACATCGAGGCTGATTTTGCGCTCCTGGACGACTGGGAAGACCGCTACCGTTATGTCATCGAACTTGGCCGCGCCTTGCCGCCCCTTCCTCATGAACTCCGCATCGAGGCGAACAAAGTGCGTGGTTGCGCAAGCCAGGTGTGGCTCGCGTCCAGTCTAAACCACGATCGCAACAGGGATATTGAGACCGTCCACTTCGTCGGCGACAGCGACGCTCACATCGTGCGTGGTCTCGTCGCCATCCTGTTCGCCATCTATGAGGGCAAATCCGCGGGCGAAATCCTGGCCATCGACGCGCCCGGATACTTCGCGAGGCTCGGCCTGAAAGAACACCTGACGCCCCAGCGTTCGAACGGGCTGGCGTCAATGGTCGAACGCATCCGCGCCGACGCAAGGCAATTCGAGGTCTCCCGTCAGGCGTGAACGGCCTTTGCGCTGGCAGGCTGGCTACTTATGCCAATCATCAAGACCAGGACGATAACCCGGGGCACCCCAGTGCCTTACTCCGTCATCGACGTGCACGCCGCGCGGCTGCCGAGGTTCGATACCGTAGTGCCTCGCAAGGCTCGCCAGGGCTAACTGCAGTACAATTTTGCCTGAACGCTGCGGCCAACCGGCTGCCGTTTCCGCATCTTCGAGGCCCTTGAGGTGGCAGCAAACGTCGATCAGTATGCCGCTGAGCTCGGGCCCAACGGCGGCGAGTGCCCGCCGCACACGTTCTTGCGCGGCCAAGACGCCGTCACAGAGTTCCGCACCCGCGCCTGCCGCGGTCCGCGAGCCGCGACCCGGGACAGCGGACCAGTTGGCAGTCACGCGGGGGGTCATGCCTGCAAACCAGAAATCCGCGCGCAGCTTCTCGCCAGCCTGGAACGCAGTGTCGGAGATCAATGGACGGCCATCGCGCCCCTTGTGCCGCCGCAACCAGGCCAGCGGGCTTTCGTCTTGATTGACAGCGGGGTCTGCCGACGCCGTCGCCGCCGCAGCGCCCCGCCGACCTGCAACCGCTGCCGCCGAACTCGCGTCTTTGATGTCCTGCCCGCTCATCGCCCGCTTCAGGAATTCGCGGCCGCGGATCGACAACCGCCACGGTTCGGTAGAGCCGCCGTCCGCTTCGTCCCTCTCGATCCAACCGCGGCGGAGTGCGAGTTTCATCGCTTCGTCGTTGATTATATCGTCTGCCGGCGGTGAAACCGGCACGCCCCGGGATCGCCCCAGGCGAGCGAGAAGGCGCAGGACAGATCTGGCCGCGGCGACGCGCGACGCAGGGGTATCGTTCGAGTTCATGGTTGATCTCTCAGTGGCTCACTATGCCGTTCGGGGCGGCCGGGTCGGGGGTGCGTCGATCCGCTCTGATGCGAGCGCGCGGACGACCATTTCGAGAAGTTCCAGGGCCCGGTCGAACACCGGATCGTCGCGGCGATCCTCTATCATCGCGCAGGCGTGGGCGACCGTGGTGCGATCCCTGGAAAACAGCCGGCCAACGGCCGTCAGGCTCATGCCGCAGGAGACGTGAGCGAGATACATCGCAGTCTGGCGTGCCAAGGCGACATCGGCCCGACCGCGGGTGCCATGTTCGATGCCCGCAATATCGACGCCGAAGACGTGCGCAACGGCCTGACTGATGGGGCGGAAGAGGGGGAGAACCGGTGTGCCGTAGGATTGGTGCCAGGTCAGCTGGACGTTCACGGGGAGTGACGGGGGCGGGTCGACCAATGCATGCGATGTTTGCGGCATGAGGGCGAACGATCCTGCTCGTTGGATGACACAGCGGTCGCGTAGTCTCGACGATAATACGCCGTTCCTGGCGCGCGCTTCCTTCAAACTACCGTGGAGGTGAACAGGGGGGATAACTCGGTTGCAGATGCCTGTTTTCAGGTCCGAGGACCGCGATCAGGCACTTAATCCCGTGAGCCGGCGACGTGACATGGTTCATCATGTCCGTCTTGAGCCGAGCCTCCATGTCCCCGCCCGCCACCCCCAGCCGCGCCTGCCCGCTTTTTGCTGTCTCGTCCAGCGCCCTGCCCCGGTCAGGCTACTGCCGGTGCCGCGACTTGCCGCGATTGCTGCCAATGTGGCCAAACGCTTTTTGGCTTGAGAACGATGCGCCGGAGACCGCATTGCCGCCGCAGCAGCAGCCGCCGGCAAAGACATGTGCCGGCAATAGATCAGGGCCGCAACAGTTCCTCGGGCGGCTACGCCGAGCGTTGCGGGCAGAGCGCCAGCGTGGGATCGCTGGTCACTGGACGTATGACCTCTCCCGTCACGCGCAGCTTCGGGATGCTTTGGATTGCGAGGAAGCCCTCGCCTTCCGATCCGCCGCTCAGACGACGTGCGTTGTGACCTGCGACACGGCAGAGGGCTCGATGCCAGCCGAGTGTCGCGCGCACGACGCAAGATTGAGACAGGTTAGGGACGCTTAAGCCGGATCAAACCTCCCGGCGCGTGCCGAGGCCCATTTTCTTGGCGAGGTCCGATCTGGCCCGGGCATAGTTGGGCGCAACCATGGGGTAATCGTGTGGAAGGCCCCACTTCTCGCGGTATTCCTCCGGCGAAAGGTCGTAGTGGGTGCGCAGATGCCGCTTCAACGACTTAAACTTTTTGCCGTCTTCGAGACAGATAATGTAGTCCGGCATAACCGACTTCTTGACCGGAACCTTGGGTTTGCTGTCTTCGCGCTCCGGCACGACGACCTTGCCTGATGCACGAGACAAAGCGGCGTGGGTTTCATTGATGAGCTGCGGCAGGTCACCAGGAATGACAGAATTATTACTGACGTAAGCTGAGACGATGCGAGCAGTCAGCTCGACGAGTTCCGGTGCGGGTAGTTCTTCCATTATCCTTCGTCCTCGCGTCCCAAGATCCCCCGGCCTCACCACAACATGATCATCTGTCCATAACAGACCAGATGATCCGGAAGGCACTCAATCTCGTGGATTGACAACAATGAGTGTTGGGACGAGACGGCTCAGGGTGCCGTCCGCCCGCAACGCGAAGCCACAACGACTACCCACACCATTCAACCGGGCCTGTCAACACGAACAAAAGGTCAAGTTTTCTGTATAGCTAATCAAGTTCGGTTGTTCAAACTATCCAGGAGCGGGCATTACCAAGCTTAACTCGTGAACGGTTCGGGATACTTCTATCGGATAAACTGCCCGCGCCCCGGCCATCGCCACCACACTCCCATCGTGACCATCGTATTGCTGCAGAATAGCCACACCAGGGCTGCAATTTTCTGACGCGAGACTTTGACCAATGGTACTCGGCTGGTCTGTCGTCCGCAGTGCGCCCCCGATGGTCCCCGCGCGCCGCGTCGCGCTGCCGCGATGCACAGACGTAGTTTCCGGCCGCCAAGCCTGCGATAACATTCCAACGCCCCAAACATGCGGGGTACGGCAGCGCCGCGTTGGTCCCATGAGCGAGACTTGAGCCGCTCCGCACCGATCAACAGCACCCACGCCTGAAGGAAAACCGTATGCACGACGATAAGCCCCGCGCACTCACCTTAACCGCGCCGTCAGCAAAGCGCTGTCCGGCTTCGGTGACCCATCACGGTATAACCTTGAGCGACCCCTATGCGTGGCTGCGGGCGCACAATTGGCAGGAGGTCATGCGCGATCCCGCCAAGCTCGATTCAGAAATCCGCGCCTACCTCGATGCTGAGAACCGCTACACGGAAGCCGCGCTTTCCAGCACAACCGCGCTTCAAGCCCAGTTGTTCGCCGAAATGAAAGCGCGCCTGAAGGAGGACGACAGCACGGTGCCCACGCCGGACGGACCGTTCGAGTATGCGTCGAACTATGTAAAGGGCGGACAGTATCCGGAACTTCGCCGACGTCCACGGGGTGGCGCAGACCAAACCAGCATGGTGCTGCTTGACGGCAATGCCGAGGCGAAGGGTAAGCGCTACTGGCAGCTCGGCGGGTCGGCGCACAGCCACGACCACAAGATGCTTGCCTATTCCGTCGATGAGAAGGGCTCGGAACTCTACACCATCCGCATCCGCGACATGGAGACGGGGCGCGACCTCGACGACGTCATACCCGATACCCGCGGATCGGTCGTCTGGGCCAATGACGGGCGCACATTTTTCTACGTCCGGCTCGACCAAAACCACCGCCCGCTGTTCGTCTACCGGCACACGGTGGGCACGCCAGCTGAGGACGATGTCCTGGTCTACGAGGAGAAGGACACCGGGTTCTATGTCGGCGTGACCCATACGCAGTCGTCGAAGTTCATCCTGATCGACGTCCACGATCACCAGTCCAACGAGATCTACCTGATCGACGCCGACGCGCCGACCGAAGCGCCGCGCTTGGTGGCGGCTCGCGTATTCGGCCACGAATACGGTGTCGAGCACCACGGCGAAAGGCTGATCATTCTGACCAACTCCGGAGGCGCCACCGATTTCCGAATCTGCGAGGTCCCGCTCACGCAACTGGGCATCGAGCACTGGAAAGAGATCGTGCCGCACAAGCCCGGACGGTTGATCCTCGAAGCCGTGGCGTTCAAGGAGCACCTTGCGCGCCTCGAGCGCGAGGACAGCCTGCCGCGCATCGTTATCACGCGGCTCAGTGACGGGACCCAGCATGCGATAGCCTTCGACGAAGAGGCTTTCAGCCTCGGCATGGCCGCGGGCTACGAGTTCGATACCCGATCACTGCGCTTCACCTACTCGTCGATGACGACGCCGGCCGAAGTCTATGACTACGACATGGAGACGCGCGCCCGCGTTCTGCGCAAGCGTCAGGAAGTGCCCAGCGGACATAACGCAGGCGACTATGTCACGCGGCGGCTGTTCGCGCCCGCGCCCGACGGGGAGACCGTGCCGGTCTCGATCCTCTACAAGAAGGGGACGCCGCTCGACGGCTCCGCGCCACTGTTCCTCTACGGCTATGGAGCCTACGGCATCTCGATCCCGGCATCGTTCTCCACAACGCGCTTTTCGCTCGTCGACCGGGGCGTGATCTTCGCGATCGCCCATGTCCGCGGCGGCAAGGACAAGGGCTACCGCTGGTACACGGACGGAAAGCTCGAGAACAAGCCCAATACGTTCTCGGACTTCATCGCGGCCGGCGCGCATCTCGTCGAACAGGGCTTCACGAAGAAGGGGCGGATCATCGCCAACGGCGGCTCGGCTGGCGGCATGTTGATGGGCGTCGTCGCCAATATGGCTCCGGCCCTGTTCCTCGGCATCATCGCCGACGTGCCGTTCGTCGACGTCTTGAATACCATGCTCGACAAGGACCTGCCGCTAACGCCGCCGGAATGGCCGGAGTGGGGTAACCCGATCGACAGCGCGCGCGAATTCGAGATCATTCGCTCCTATTCGCCCTACGAGAACGTCGCGGCGAAACCCTATCCGCACATCTTCGCCTACGGTGGGTTGACTGACCCGCGCGTCACTTACTGGGAGCCGGCAAAATGGGTCGCCAAGTTGCGCGACAACAATACCAGCGGCAACATGGTGCTTTTGAAAGTCAATATGGACGCTGGGCACGGCGGCGCGTCGGGACGGTTCGAGGCGCTCAAGGAGCTGGCGGTCGACTATGCTTTTGCACTGCTGATCGCTGACAAACTGGACGCCGCGCCGACGGGGAGAACGGCGCCGGCCTAGGCGAAAAGTCGAGATGCACACGCAAGAGGCGGGACACCTGGTCCCGCCTCAGAAAAATCAAACCGCGTTGTTGGCCCGCAATAGGTTCCGGCAGCTAGTGTTCCGGCGCCGACATTTGATTCCCGTTGCAACGCGCTCCAGATCAAATGTCGGCGCCTAAGGAACACTAGCAAACCTATGATTCTAGTGTAGCTTTTGCATCTGGCGTTT
>PERT01000062.1 GCA_002928955.1 Hyphomicrobium sp.
AGAATCATAGGTTTGCTCGTGTTCCTTAGGCGCCGACATTTGATCTGGAGCGCGTTGCAACGGGAATCAAATGTCGGCGCCGGAACACTAGCGTCGGCACACGACATTCCCTGCCCCGCCCTGGAGACAGCAGCAGTTTGCCGTTTAGTGCGGTCCATCAGCGGAATTCCAACGTGAGCAAGCACGCACACGGAAGGAAGTCTACCGATGGCCGACACAGAATGCCTAAATCACAGTACCTGGGACTGCAAATATCACGTCGTGTTCATCCCAAAATTCCGCCGCAAGACACTGTACGTCGAGCTTCGCAGACGTCTCGGTCCGGTGGTTCGGAAAGTAGCGCAACAGAAGGAAGCACGGATCGAGGAAGGGCATCCGATGCCCGATCACGTCCACATGCAGAACTCGATCCCACCGAAGTACGCGGTATCGAACGTGGTCGGCTTCATCAAGGGTAAGAGTGCAATCCGTATCGCCAGGGTCTCCGGCGAGCGCAAACGGAATTTCATTGGGCAGCACCTCTGGGCACGAGGTTACTTCGTCAACACGGTCGGGCACAACGAAGCAATCATTCGCGCCTACATCCAGAACCAAAAAAAGTAAGATCAGCGGCTGGAGCAACTCAATATCTGGCGTTGACACAGCCTTCGGGCGGTTCTCATCTCAGGGGCCGCGTCAGCGATCCCTTCCACCACCCAAGGCGGTTCCAATCTTAAAGCCCCCGGCTTTGCCAGGGGATACTTACTTCCGGCTGCTTGCTCCATCAGCTCGCTCGGCAAAGAACTCCGGCCGGTACTCGAAGTGCATGGTGTCGTAGTGGTACCAGCGGCCGCCCCAGATGAAACCGTGGGCCTCGAAGACTTCTATAATCTCCCTCGGGATTTCGTTCCGATAGGCGTAGATTCCCCCGGCCAAGGGTTTCGACCAGCGCCAGTATCCCGCGTGCTTGATCGCAATGTCGATGGCGATGCCATAGCCGTGGGCACTGGTCCGCTCGGTCTCAGCAATGGTACGGCAATTGTAGGCCCCCGCGGCCGGCGCGAGATACCGGTCGAAACGGGACGGCAGCTGGTCGAGAATGCGGCTGATGGCCTCGAGCTTCCTCGCCACGCCATTGATCGACGTCACCTGGAGGCGCTGACCCGACTTCCTGGGCAACCAGACGATCTCAACCAAGGACTTCGTCACGTCGCCCGCGCGGCAATCGCCATACATCTTTTGAAAGAAAGCCGCGTTGCGGGCTCGTCCAGGATCTTGGTTCAGCGCCGGCGCCAAGGCCGGGGCGCCCGCCGGATAGGGCATTTCAAACATGTCCTCGAGGTCGGGGGCGGCAAGCCATGCAGCATGTGGCTTTGCGCCAACCCCATCGTCGATGGCCATGCGCGTCGCGTCCTTCCAGACCAAGACGTTGTTGGCGGCGGCAGTGAGGAAATCGGGATAGGCGGCGACGAGGCGCTGTCCGGCCGCCTCGATAGAACGGGATGCGCTAGCGCTCACGCCCCCGTCGCCGCTCGTCGCACACAGTGGCTTGTGAGCGAACGCAAGCACGATGATCGCGGACAGCCAACGGATTGCGAAGGTCGAACCAGATTTTGGGCGTATCATAGAGGTGCGGCCACGGGGTATGAAGTTCATTGCGAGCCAGAAGCAGCGATGATGCGTGTTGAGACCGGAACTCATCGCCTACCGCTTTACGACCGCAATTTTAATGCTACAGTGATGCTTAAGTGAAAACCAGAAGACGCTTGATGACGGCGCTCTGGCTTCGTAGATCGGCCAGCTGAAAAGGCTGTGACACGGGGCCGGATGCGCAAGCCAGGCGCTGGGGAAAGTCCGTGCAGAGCTTCGGTGAACCCGATGGCGGACGCGAGTCGCCAGGGGATGATCAGACTGGCTCCCGAGATATTCGGAAGTCAGCATCCGGAAATTTTGGATTGGCGCACGGTCAACTGGCCGGAACGTCTGTGGATACTGATCCAGCATCAGATGTCGGCTCGCGCCGGGAACACGGTGCGGCATTCTCGCGTCCTGCGCTCATTGATGGCTCAAGCTCAGTTGCCGGCTTCCCACCGGTGGCACCAAGGTCCAACGCGCGCGTGGAGGTGGGGAGCCGACGGGCGTCAACTGCCAGCGCCGATACCGGTTTGAGCACAGGTGATTGGAACGGCCATCGCGACGATCATATGCCGCTTCGCGCGTCGAGTGCCCGCTCAGGCGGCGGCGACGAAAGCCAGCAGGGCGCCGTTTATGGCGCACTCGATCTGGGCACCAACAACTGCCGCCTGCTGCTGGCCCGGCCATCCCGGCGGGGCTTTCGCGTGGTCGACGCCTTTTCGCGGATAATCCGGCTCGGCGAAGGCGTGAGCCAGACCGGCCGCCTTTCGGACATGGCGATGCAGCGCACCTTGGACGCGCTGCGCATCTGTTCGGCCAAGCTTGCCAAATGCCGTGTCGAGCGCGCTCGACTGGTCGCCACCGAGGCCTGCCGGATTGCCGAGAACGGGTCTGAATTCCTGGATCGGGTGCATTCCGAGATCGGTCTCGAAATTGAGCTGTTGTCGCGCGAAGACGAGGCTCGATTGGCGGTTTCGGGGTGCGCGTCACTGATCGACCTCTCGTCCGATTTCGTGCTGGTGTTCGATATCGGGGGGGGGTCGTCGGAACTGATCTGGCTCGACCTTTCCAGGCGCCAAGAGAACGGGCGGCGCCCCTTTCACAGCCGCCTCGACGCCCAGGGCTGTATGACCGCCTGGACCTCGCTTCCGGTCGGTGTGGTGACACTCGCTGAGACTTTCGGCGGGCAGCACGTGAGTGCCGACATTTTCGAGGACATGGTCAACCACGTGACCGCGATGATCGAACCGTTCGAGCGCGATGGCCGTTTTCGCGAGCGGTCGCTGGGTCGCGTCGTGCATTTGCTCGGTACCTCTGGCACCGTCACGACTGTCGCCGGCATCCAACTCGGGCTCGATCGATATGACCGCTCGAAGGTTGACGGCTGCTGGCTCGACGTCGGCGACGTTCGCCGCGTCACCTACGATCTTCTGGACAAGAGCTACGACGAGCGGGTTGCGCAGCCCTGCATCGGCCGCGACCGGGCTGATCTCGTACTCGCCGGTTGCGCGATTCTTGAGGCGTTCCTGCGGATGTGGCCTTGCAATCGCCTGCGCGTTGCCGATCGCGGATTGCGCGAAGGCATTCTGATGACGCTGATGAGTGAAGACGGGATCTATCGCGGCAGCCGCCGCCGCAATCGCGGGCGGGGCAGACGATGACGCAGAAAGGCTCGGGTAAAAGTGGTGCGACGGGCGGCAGCGGGTCCGGCAGGGGCACGGGGAAAAGCATAGGGCCGACCGGCGGCCAGCGTCAGCTCAGGGTTCGGGTCAAGACCGCGAGCAAGCGGACGACGTCATCGAATCGTTGGCTCGAACGGCAGCTGAACGACCCCTACGTGGCGGCTTCGAAGCGCGACGGCATGAGGTCACGCGCCGCCTATAAGTTGAGGGAAATTGACGATAAGTACCGCTTTCTGAAGCCTGGTTTGCGGGTGGTCGACCTTGGCGCCGCCCCCGGTGGTTGGAGCCAGATTGCCGCAGAACGCGTGCGTTCCCTGGACGGAAAAGGCGCGGCCAAGGGACAGGTCGTCGCCATCGACTATCTCGGTGTAGAGCCGTTGCCGGGGGTCGAGATCGTGATGATGGATTTCACGGCCAACGAGGCCGAAACCCACCTCAAGTCGCTCATGCGCAAGGGCGGCGCAGACATCGTGCTGTCCGACATGGCTGCCCCGACCGTAGGACATTCGCGCACTGATCATATCCGGATCATGGCGCTCGCCGAGCAGGCGGCCGCCTTCGCGTGCGACGTGCTGGCGCCGGGCGGCGTGTTCCTGTGCAAGGTGTTCCAGGGCGGAGCCGAGCGCGAATTGCTCGACGTCTTGAAGAAGAACTTTGCGACCGTGCGCCATGTCAAGCCACCGGCCAGCCGCTCAGATTCCGCCGAGCTATACGTGCTGGCAACGGATTTCAGGGGCGGAAAAGCAGGCGACGTTGTAGCGGCTGGTGACGAGTAGGCAGCGACGCAAGGTCGTCCGCAGCAACTGTGCCGGTTTCCGGACTCGGCCCTGCCGGTTGCCAATTCAAGCACGTGGCCAAGTCCGAGAGTGGCCGATCGAGACGCGTCACATCAGGTCGATCCATGTCTACATCCCGCAAACGCCTGATCGACGGTGCCACCGAACTCTTCCTCGGCGGTGGCTTCCACAACATCGGCATCGCGGAAATCTGTGAAAAGGCGAGCGTCAACAAGGGGACGTTCTATCATTTCTTCCCGTCCAAGCTCGATTTGCTGCTGGAAGTCATCAAGCTCTACGTCGAGGACATGGTCGCGAAATTCGCCGAGATCGCAGCCAGCGAAGAGGTGCCGACACAGAAACTCAGGCACGTATTCCAGGTGCCTCAGCGCCGCAACGAGGCGTGGAAAGCCGTTCACGGCGTGGCATCGGGATGCTTTCTCGGCAACGTGATCCTCGAGCTGTCGGCCACCGAGCCGGTTGTGCGCGAGACGGCGAAATGGGCGCTGGAGGCCTGGGCTCGTGCGCTCGAACCAATCCTCCAGGAATTCCTGAAAGCCGAGGGGATAAAGAACCTCGATGCCGCGTCGGCCGCGGAAGTGGTGATCGGCATCGTGCAGGGCGCCCACGTTATTGCCAAGGTCAAAAACGACCCCAAAGTGTTGGGCGCGTTCGGGCAGATGGCGGTCGAGATGCTGAGGGCGGCCGGCAACCCCCGGTAAGCGCAATCCCCACACATAACGACTTTTGAAAGCGCCGCGCCCGCGATCATACCCGCTGCGATGGTCTGACACAGAAATTGACTGACCGGTCAACTTAGTTCATGGTGCAGCGGTCAGGGACGAAACAAATAGGAGCTAGTCTTATGAAAAAATTAGCATTATTGGCGTTTGTCGCGATCGTCGCGCCTGCCGCGGCGAATGCGCTGGAGGTGAAGGTGGTGAAAGAAGTGGCGGCCGCGCCCGATGCGGTCTGGTCTGCGGTCGGGGACTTCTGCGGCATCGCCAACTGGCACCCGGCCATCGCCAAGTGCGACATGTCCAGCAAAGGCGCGGACACGTTCCGCTCACTGACGCTGAAGGGCGGTGGGGTCGTGTACGAAAAGCAACTGACGTTCGATAAGGCTGGCCGTGTCTACAGCTACACGATCGAGACCAGCCCGCTGCCGGTGAAGGACTACATGGCGCAAATATCGGTCACGCCGAAGGGCACGGGCTCGGTTCTGTCGTGGACGGCGACCTTCGCAGCCAAGGACGCGAGCGACGCAGACGCCATAAAGACGATTGCCGGCATATTCGAGTTGGGAGCGGCGGCTCTGGTTGCCAAGACCGCGAAGTAATCGATCCCAATGTTACATTCGCTCGTCATTGCCCGAGCCTGGGCCGCCGAAACCGCGGTTCTGGCTCCGGCGTCATCCTCAAAAGCTGCCAATTCTCCGATGGGTCGCGTTATTCCGCCTTGATCCCGGCCCGCTGGGAAAGTCGCGCGCCTCGCGACAACGGCGGTACCTTCCCCTTGCCCGATCCAGGTGCTATAGACGCCGCGACAATGTTCGCCTTCGGGAGGCTCGAACGTGTCGCCCCCGACCATTTCAGGAGAGTTCCATGGCCTTGAGCCCTCGCATCGGGGATCAGCCGTTGGCGTTGACATTCGACGACGTGTTGCTGGTGCCCGGCGCGTCCGAAGTCATGCCCGGCCAGGTTGATGTATCGACGCGCGTGACGAAGTCGATTGCCCTCAACACGCCGATCTTATCGTCGGCGATGGATACGGTGACCGAGGCGCGGCTCGCCATCGCAGTCGCCCAGGAGGGTGGTATCGGCGTCATCCACCGCAACCTCGAACCCGAGGAGCAGGCCCGGCAGGTCGCAGCCGTTAAGCGCTACGAGAGTGGCATCGTTCTCAACCCGGTGACGATCGCGCCCACGGCCCGTCTCGAGGAAGCGTTGAAGCTGATGGCCGAGAACGGAATTTCGGGCGTGCCGGTGGTTCAGAAGTCCCGCGCCGAAGCGCCAACAGGCAAGCTGGTCGGCATCCTGACCAATCGCGACGTGCGTTTCGCCACCAATCCCGGCCAGCTTGTCTCCGAACTCATGACCAAGGAAAAGCTGATCACCGTCAAGCGCCCGGTGAGCAGCGACGACGCCAAGCGGCTCCTTCACAAACACAGGATCGAGAAGCTGGTGGTGGTCGACGATGCCTACCATTGCATTGGGCTGATCACGGTAAAAGACATCGAGAAGGCGCAGAAACATCCCCATGCTTCCAAGGATGCCGAGGGCCGCCTGCGTGTAGCGGCGGCCACGACAGTGGGCGAGGACGGGTTTAAACGCACCGGGTTGCTGATTGCCGCCGGCTGTGATCTGATCGTCGTCGATACCGCCCACGGCCATGCGAAGTCGGTGCTCGACGCCGTGACGCGCATCAAGAAACTTTCGAACAGCGTTCAGGTCCTGGCCGGAAACGTGGCGACCGCCGAGGCCACTCGCGCGCTGATTGAAGCCGGTGCGGACGCCGTGAAAGTCGGCATCGGCCCGGGCTCGATCTGCACTACACGCATCGTCGCCGGTGTCGGTGTGCCGCAGTTCACGGCCGTTATGGACTGCGCGCGCGAAGCCCAGAAGTTCGGCATCCCCATCATCGCCGACGGCGGCATCCGCTACTCGGGCGATATCTCTAAGGCGATTGCGGCCGGCGCCAGCTGCGTGATGATCGGCTCGCTGCTGGCTGGAACCGACGAGGCGCCCGGCGAGACCTATCTGTACCAGGGCCGCACCTACAAGGCCTACCGCGGCATGGGCTCGGTGGGCGCAATGGCGCGTGGATCGGCGGATCGCTATTTCCAGGCCGAGGTTCGCGACACGCTGAAGCTCGTGCCGGAGGGTATCGAGGGCCAAGTGCCCTACAAGGGGCCCGTTGACACCGTGCTGCACCAGTTAGTCGGCGGCCTGAGAGCTGGTATGGGCTACTGCGGCTCGCGCACCATCGCCGAATTGCAGGAGAAGGCGCGCTTTGTTCGCATCTCGCCGGCCGCCATGCGTGAAAGCCATGCTCACGGGGTCGCCATCACGCGCGAAAGCCCGAATTATCCGGGCGGGGGCTGAGGACCACAACCGAAATGAGAATTGATCAGAACCTGATTTTGTTGCCGGTGATCGCACAGGTGATCCTGACTTTTGCCGTGCTCGTCATGATGGGACGGGCGCGGGCACAATCCATGCGGGAGCGGCGGCAAAAAATGGACGACGTGGCACTCGCCACCGCAACCGACTGGAACGAAAACGCGCGGAAGCTCGCTAACAATTATGCCAACCAGTTCGAGACTCCTGTTCTGTTCTACGTGGCGTGCCTTTTCGCTCTCGTCACGCGCTCGGTCGACGTGGCCCTCATGGTGCTGGCGCTGGTATTCGTAGCGAGCCGTATCGCACATACGGCCATTCACATCGGTGCGAACCGTGTGACGCCACGCTTCACCGCGTTTCTCGTCGGCGTCGCCGCGTTGATGGGCATGTGGGCATTGCTGGGCTGGCGCGTCCTGACGGCGGCCCTCTGAGATGCAACCGGGAGCTCGGCTCAAAGCCGCCGAAGAGATCCTCGACGAAATCGTGAACCGTCACCGGCCCGCGGCGCTCGCGCTCGCCGACTGGGGCAAGAGCCACCGCTTTGCCGGATCGGGGGATCGCAATGCTATTGGCGGGCTGGTCTATGACGCCCTCCGCCGCCGGTCATCGATCGGATGGGCCTTTCAGTCCGACAGTCCGCGCGCCATGTCGCTCGGCGCGGCGTCCGCTGCACTCGGGTTGACACCTGAAGCTATCGCAGCGGCCTGCGACGGCTCCCAGCACGCGCTCGCGTCGATGTCCGTGGCCGAGGCTGCGGGCCTTACTCGTACACTCGACAGCGCGCCCGATCACATTCGTGCCGATGTGCCGGAGTGGCTTTGGCCGAGCTTTCTGGCCTCATTCGGATCACGCGCGGTGGCGGAGGGACAGAAGCTTGCCTCACGGGCGCCGACGGATCTGCGCGTCAACACGCTGAAAGCCACGCAAGAAAATGTGTTGAAGGCACTCGCCGAGTTCAAGGTCGAGCCGACGGCCCACTCGCCCATCGGCGTGCGTGTTCCAGCTCCCATCGGCACGGCCAGGACGCCCAACCTGCAGGCCGAAGCCGCCTTCCAGGCTGGCTGGTTCGAGGTCCAAGACGAGGGTTCACAGTTGGTGTCCTTGCTTGCCGGCGGCGACGCGCGGCTACAAGTGCTCGATCTTTGTGCGGGTGCAGGTGGCAAGACGCTGGCGCTTGCAGCGCACATGCAGAACACCGGCCAGATCTACGCCTACGACGAGGACCGCCAGCGACTGAAACCGATCTTCGAACGCGTCAAGCGGGCGGGCGTGCGCAACGTGCAGATCCTGAAAGGCGGTGACCACGCTGCGCTCAAGGCGCTTGGACCGCGCTTCGACCTCGTTCTGGTCGATGCACCCTGCACGGGAACCGGTGTCTGGCGGCGGCGGCCGGAGGCCAAATGGAAACTGAGACCTCAGAGCCTTGAGCAGCGGCAGACCGAGCAGCTCGCCGTCTTGATGACGGCGCGGCGGATGGTCAAGCCTGGCGGTTGCATCGTTTACGTCACCTGCTCGCTCTTGCCTGAGGAAAACGGCGACCGGGTTGCCGCATTCTTGTCTGAGGCCCCCGAGTTCCGGGTCGAGCCCTATGCCGACGTCTGGCGGACAAGACTTCTGACCGAACCGCCCGCCTCGGCCGATGGCCGAGACGACGGGCTGCTCCTGACGCCACTGTCCAACGGCACCGATGGGTTTTACGTCGCCACGTTGAAACACAGAGGTTGAACCGGCGCGCGCCCACTTTGTTCGTCCAAAGTAAAAGAGGACAATTGCCCTTTTGCGTCTTGCCAATGCCGCAACGCCCAATAAGTATCCCGCGTCGAAGGGGCCATGGGGCCTCGAACTGCGCACGGCCCGGCTGGCCGACGGGGAGCCTCGCTCGCCCATCGCTGCTCGCGGCAGCTCCTGGAGGACACGTCGTCCATCATGGCCATTCTGCCCAAGGCGAAAAAACCGAAGCGCCCCTCGCCCCGCTCCTGTCTAGGTCCGGTCGCGGATCTCGAACAGCATCTGCCGGCCGAGTGGTGGCGAAAGCTGTTCAACGCGCTCTACGTGAAGACAGATGGCGACGTCGTCGAGAACGGCGAAAACACACGCCGTGACGTCGATTTCATCATCTCAGCCGCGGCCATCAATCCGACCAGCCAGATCCTCGACCTGTGCTGCGGCCAGGGCCGGCACTGCCTGGAACTCGCGCGGCGCGGCTATCGACACGTCACCGGCGTTGATCGTTCCCGCTATCTCATCCGACTGGCAAAAAAGCGTGCGCAGAACGAGGGGCTGCAAGTCGTCTTCAAGGAGGGTGACGCCCGCAATCCGCGCATACCTGACCTGTCTTTCGACTGCGTCGCCATCATGGGCAATTCGTTCGGCTACTTCTCGAACAAGCAGCACGACGAAAAAGTGCTGGCGACGGTTGGCAAGATTCTCAGGCCCTCTGGTCAGCTCGTGCTCGACATCACCGACGGCGGCTACATGGTCGATCAGTTCGAGCGCCGGTCGTGGGAATGGATCGACGAGCATCATTTCGTTTGCCGCGAGCGCTCGCTGTCGGCCGACCGCGAACGGCTGATCTCGCGTGAAGTGATCGTCCACGATGAGACCGGCGTGATCGCCGACCAGTTCTACGCCGAGCGCCTGTACACGCGTGAGAGTATCGGTAAGCTCCTGGACAAGTGCGGCTTCCGCAACATCAGCCATCACGGCATGGCGGAAAGTGTGTCCGATCGCGACCAGGACCTCGGCATGATGGCGCGGCGATTGCTGATCTCGGCCGATGCGCCGCAGCTGCCGGCGCGAAAACCCAAGGGCAGGCTGCAGAAGATCGACGTCACGGTGGTGCTCGGCGATCCGCGTCTCCCCGACACGGTCAAGCGCGGCGGCGCCTTCAATCCCGAAGACATTGAAACCATCCGGCGCCTCAAGGACGCGCTGTCAGAGCTGCCGCAGTACACGTTCCGCTATCTCGACAATCACAAGACACTGGAGCGCGATCTCGGCGAGCTTAGAACCGATCTCGTGTTCAACCTCTGCGACGAAGGCTTCAACAACGATCCGTTCAAGGAGCTGCACGTCCCTTCTATGCTCGAGATCCTCGGGCTTCCCTACACGGGCGCCGCGCCGGCTGCCCTCGCCGCCTGCTACGACAAAGGGATGGTGCGGGCGATCGCCATGACGCTCGACGTGCCGGTGCCGCTTGAAACCTATGTGCGGCCGGGCGACCAGGGCGCGACGCTGCCCGGCGTGTTCCCGGCAATCCTGAAACCAAATACCGGTGACAGCTCGCAGGGCATCACCAAGGACGCCGTGGTTCGCAACGAGAAGGCGCTGCTCGACTATCTCGACAAGCTGCGTGCAGAATTTCCGCGCCGCAGCATCCTGGTACAGGAGTTCCTGACGGGATCGGAGTACTCCGTCAGCATGGTGGGCAACCCCGACCAGGGGCTCCGGGCGCTGCCGATCCTGGAAGTCGACTACTCCCGTCTTGACGGCGCGCTGCCGAAGATCCTTGGCTACGAATCGAAATGGGAGCCGGACAGCGCCTATTGGAAACAGATCCGCTATCAGGAAGCGCAACTCTCCGAACTTGCTCAGCAGCAGCTCGTCGAACATTCTGCGCGGTTGTTCGAGCGCCTCGGTTGCCGCGAGTACGCGCGGTTCGACTTCCGGGCCGACACCAAGGGCGAGATCAAATTGCTCGAGGTCAACCCCAACCCTGGCTGGTGCTGGGACGGCAAGCTCAATCTGATGGCGAGCTTCCAGGGAATGCGGTACTCAGAGCTGCTGGGCCAGATCCTGCAGGCGGCGGTGGAGCGCTTGGGCGTCGTGGCCAAGCCGCAACCGCTGCCAGCCGGGCAGAACGAGACTGCGGCACAGATCCGCGCCGAGGTCCTGTCCGACGGTGGCCAGGAGCCGGCGGCCAGCGTCAAGCGTTAGAATTATGGTAGACGCGGAGGTCGCCGGTCGATGCAGAATTATGCTTCGTTGGTCGTGTTCGTCGTACTGGTGTCATTGGCCGCGATCACCGGGGCCAAGTTCTCGCCCGGCCCCTGGTACTTGGCGCTGAACAAGCCCTGGTGGACGCCACCGGGATGGGTATTTCCAGTCGTCTGGACCCTCCTCTACGTCATGATCGCGATTGCCGGCTGGAAAGTGTGGCAGGCCCAGGGGTTTGGCCAGCTTCTGGTTCTGTGGTTGGCGCAACTCGTACTCAACGCGGCCTGGTCATGGATCATGTTCGGACAGAAGGAGATCGGCTGGGCGCTTGTCGACGCCGGCGGCATGTGGCTCCTGATCGCCGCATTCGTCGTGATGGCGTGGCCTGTGAGCCAAGCGGCGAGCATCTTGTTCATGCCCTATCTGCTTTGGGTGACGATTGCGTTCACGCTCAATCTATGGATCTGGCGGGCGAACGGCTGAGGTGCCGCCGCGCGCCGATCGGGTTGGCTTGACGGTCATCGGGCAGGGTGATCTATCCCAAAGGGACATCACGACGACATTGATCTGCTCGAGACGTGCGAGCCCCTGCCGGAGCGCCACCCATCCCAATGCCCCCGATTTCCACGAACGACAGCGTCCTTATCATTGATTTCGGCAGCCAGGTCACGCAGCTGATAGCGCGCCGCGTGCGCGAGGCGGGTGTCTACTGCGAGATTCACCCGTTCCAAAGCTCGGATGCCGCATTCGCCAAACTCGCGCCCCGAGCCGTGATCCTGTCGGGCGGACCGGCGTCCGTCACCGAGCCCGGTAGTCCGCGAGCCCCAGACACTGTTTTCAAGTCCGGACTGCCGATCCTGGCGATCTGCTACGGCCAGCAGACCACCGCCGTCCAGCTCGGTGGCGCGGTCGAAGGCGGGCATGCAGCCGAGTTCGGCCGATCCGATATCGAGATCACGGCCAGCAGCGCCTTGTTCGACGGTCTCTGGGAGGTCGGCAAGCGCTACCCGGTGTGGATGAGCCACGGCGATCGCGTAACCAAGCTGCCCGACGGGTTTTCGGTGAAAGCCCAAAGTGAGAATGCACCGTTCGCGGTCGCTACGGATGAAGACCGACGCATTTACACGACGATGTTCCACCCCGAGGTCGTTCACACCCCCGACGGTGCTCGGCTGATCGCGAACTTTGTACACCACATCGCTGGCCTCAAGTCCGACTGGACCATGTCGGCCTATCGCCGTGTGATGATCGATAAGGTCCGGCGTCAGGTCGGCACTGGCCGCGTCATCTGCGGATTGTCGGGTGGCGTCGACAGCGCAGTCGCCGCCGTGCTGATCCACGAGGCCATCGGAGAACAATTGACCTGCGTGTTCGTCGATCATGGGCTGATGCGCGAGGCGGAGGCCGAGGAGGTCGTCGGGCTGTTCCGCGACCACTACAATATTCCGCTCGTTCACGTCGATGCGTCGGCTGAGTTTCTTGGCGCGCTTGCGGGCGTTTCCGATCCAGAACGGAAGCGCAAGATCATCGGCAAGCACTTCATCGACGTCTTCGAGGCCGAGGCCAAGAAAATCGGCGGTGGAACTCAGGGCGCTTCAAGTGCCGACAACGCACCCGCGCAGTTCCTCGCCCAGGGCACGCTCTATCCAGACGTTATCGAAAGCGTGTCGTTCTCTGGCAGCCCGTCGGTCACGATCAAATCGCACCATAACGTCGGCGGCCTGCCGGAGCGCATGAACATGATGCTCGTTGAACCGCTGCGCGAGCTGTTCAAGGACGAGGTGCGTGCGCTCGGCCGCGAACTCGGACTGCCGGAGGCATTCGTCGGCCGGCATCCGTTTCCGGGCCCCGGTCTTGCCATCCGTATCCCCGGCGAGATCACGCCTGAAAAGCTCGCGATCCTTCGCAAGGCCGACGCCATCTATCTCGACGAAATCCGCAAGGCCGGGCTCTACGACAAGATCTGGCAGGCGTTTGCCGTATTGCTGCCCGTCCGCACAGTCGGCGTGATGGGCGATGGCCGCACCTATGACAGCGTCCTTGCGCTTCGGGCCGTGACCTCGGTCGATGGTATGACGGCCGATTTCTTCCCCTACGACATGGCCTTTCTCGGCCGCGCCGCCACACGCATCATCAACGAGGTCAAGGGCATCAACCGCGTCGTTTACGATGTTACGTCGAAACCCCCCGGCACCATCGAGTGGGAATGACGCTGGTCATACGCAAGGCTCTACCCAGACAATAGCGCTGTGCGCCTTCAACGGTCGGCATCCTGATGATTGCGTCGCGAGGATCGCATTCTACCCGCTGCCAAAAGTACTTTTCCAGATCATGCGATTACGTTTCGATCGGCGGTGGCGCAGGTTTCATGCGGTAGCGCGCGAGCAGCCATACGCGAACCGCGCTGGAAAGGTTGGCACCACCACGACCTGCATCGATCTTCGCCACTAGGCTTGCGAGCGACAGGTGCTCGGCGGTCGCCGCATCCTTGAGTGCGTCCCAGAACGGCGCCTCGAGCGAGATCGACGTGCGGTGCCCCTTGATCGAGAATGACCGTTTCACCGGGCGCATCAGGAGACTGTCCCAGGGTCCAAGTCGCAATCCGGGTGGTCGGGACCGATGGCGCGCCTGGCGCCTTCGAGCTCGCGTTGGCGCCGCTCTTTGTCAGCCATGATCTTCGTCTTCTCGGCCTTCGAGCGGCCAAACTTCACGCGGTTCTCCGCCGCCTTCGCGGTCTTCTCGGCGCGCGCCTTATCCTTGCGTGCCCTGTTCAGGTTGATGATGTCAGCTGCCATGGTCGCCGAAGCCTGAAGATGAGGGTCGATGCGACGATCTAGCATTCCCACGACACGCCGTCACCGGGACTGTTGGCATTCCGGATTTGCCGAGCCTGAGAATGCTCTCGGTCAAGGGGCTCCAATGCCGCGCGCCGTTTCCTCGCTACTTCTTCGGCCAGGAAGTTACCCGGGCCCTATCATGTTTTCCGGCCGCACGATGGCATCGAAGTCGGCGGCCGGAATGCCGGCGGCGATAGCTTCCTCCTTCAGCGTGGTTCCGTTCTTATGCGCGGTCTTGGCGATCTTGGCGGCGAGATCGTAGCCGAACTTCGGTGCAAGCGCGGTGACCAGCATCAGTGAACGGTCAAGGCCGGCTTTGATATTGTCTTCGCGCGCCGCGATGCCGGCGATGCAGTTGTCGGTGAACGACGCCGACGCATCGGCTAAAAGCCGCACCGATTGCAGAAAATTGTACGCCATCACCGGGTTGAAGACGTTGAGTTCGAAGTGCCCTTGGCTGCCGGCGAACGTGATGGCCGTGTGATTGCCGAACACGTGCGCGCACACCATGGTCAGTGCTTCGCACTGGGTCGGGTTGACCTTTCCCGGCATGATCGAGGAACCCGGCTCGTTTTCAGGTAGTGCCAGTTCGCCGAGCCCTGAGCGCGGGCCCGACCCGAGGAATCGGATATCGTTGGCAATCTTGAATAGTGACGCCGCTACCGTATTGATCGCTCCGTGTGCGAAAACCATTGCATCGTGGGCGGCGAGCGCTTCGAATTTGTTGGGTGCGGTGGTGAATGCCAGCCCGGTAATCGCGGCGATGCGTTCGGCCACATTCTCGGCGAATCCGACCGGCGCGTTGAGGCCTGTTCCGACAGCGGTTCCGCCCTGGGCTAACTGCATCAACAGCGGCATGGTCTGCTCGATGCGATGAATGCCGTTCTCGATCTGCTTGGCGTAGCCCGAGAACTCCTGGCCGAGCGTCAGCGGCGTGGCGTCCTGGGTATGCGTGCGGCCGATCTTGATGATGTGCGCCCATGCCCTCGCCTTGGCGTCGAGCGCGGCGTGGAGGTGTCTCAGTGCCGGCAGCAGCCGGTGGTGGATCTCCTCGGCGCAAGCGACATGCATTGCCGTGGGGTAGGTGTCGTTTGAGGATTGCGCCATGTTGACGTGGTCGTTGGGGTGCACGGGCCTTTTCGAGCCCATGATGCCGCCCAGCATCTCAATGGCGCGGTTCGAGATCACCTCGTTGGCGTTCATATTCGACTGAGTGCCGGAGCCGGTTTGCCAGACCACCAGTGGGAAATGATCGTCGAGCTTGCCGTCGATGACCTCCTGTGCCGCCTTGACGATGGCATCACCGACAGCCGGGTCGAGCTTGCCGAGCGCCATGTTGGTCTCGGCAGCCGCGCGCTTCACGATGCCAAGGGCGCGGATCACCGATGGCGGCTGGCGCTCGGTACCGATCTTGAAGTTCCCGAGGCTGCGCTGTGCCTGTGCCCCCCAGTAGCGGTCGGCTGCCACCTCGACAGGGCCGAACGTATCTGTCTCGGTGCGGGTCGGTATCGACGGTGTCATGGGAGCTCGCGTGTCGCTTTGGGGGGAATCTTGTTCAGTTACCGCCATCAGTTAACAACATGTGCGCAACTCCGGCTACCCCAACGGAGGTTGGCACTGTCCGGGCAACCCTCGAATGCACATCGGGGGTCAGTCGTCGCATTCGAGGAAGGACATGCGGTCTAGCCGCGCGTTCGTCCCGTGGCTGGAAGCTTGAGGATCTGGCCGGGCTGAAGGGCAAGAGATTTGAGCTGATTCGCGTCCATCAGCGCCGAGATCGAGACGCCGTGCTGGCGCGAAAGACCGTAAAGTGTATCGCCTGGTCTGACCTCGATCGATCCGCGCGGCAGATGCTGGCCAGCGGCGTCCTTTGGACCGATGGCTTGAGTGCCCCGAGGAGCGGCATTGGGTGGCGCGGAGTAAACGGTGGTAGCGGCTGCAACTGGAGGTGTTGGCGCCGCCGAGGCCGCTGTACCGGCGGTCCCGCCCACGGCGATGCGGTTGGGCGAGCCGTTCCATTGGTACGGACTATTGCTGGTCGGAGCGAGCGGGCTCGCTGCGCCTCCGACACCATAGGGGCGGCCAAATCCGATAGAGGGAGGGGCAACGATATGCTGCGGGCTGCCCTGGGAAAGTGTTGGGGCGTCCTGGAAACGTGCGCTCGGTGATGAGCAACCGCAGATTGTCGCGATGGCCAGTGCGTAGGCCGCGCGCAGAAGCGGTCCAGCGACTCGAGAGGTGACGCGACGCATGGGCGGTGAGTTCCTTGACGCAAAGCAACCGATCGAACCATTAAGCGCAGGTTAGCCTTAACAGCCGCTGACCGAATTGCCCCTTCGAGCGAGAAAAAGTTATGTCTATGCGTGCGCCGATGCGTGCGGTCGCACGACCCGGGTATGGTGTAGCCGAGGCAATTCGCAACGGGCAGCGCCGGGAAATGGCCAGGATCGCCAGGAGTTTCAGCCCGTGAATTCGTACATTTGGAAAATTTTACTAGGGCTCGCGGCGCTATACGGGGTCCTCGTGGTGGCCACCTATGTATTGCAGCGGAAGTTACTCTATTTCCCCGACCCCCGGCGCACGTCGCCCCAGAGCCTGGGACTCGCCGCGGTTTCAGAGAAGTTGATCGAGACGCCCGACGGCCAGCGCATCGTGGCGTGGTACGGGGCGGCGGCGGCCGGTCAGCCGACCATTCTCTATTTCCATGGGAATGCGGGCGCGCTGGCAGGGCGCGGTGAGCGCATTCGCAAGTATCTCGAGCGCGGGCGCGGTGTCTTCATGATGACGTATCGCGGGTTTGGTGGGTCCACGGGATATCCGTCCGAGTTCGCAAACGTGGCGGATGCCAAACAGGCTTATGACACCCTGAGGGCAGAGGGCGTCGCGGCCGAAGACATTATCGTCTATGGAGAATCGCTCGGCAGTGGCGTGGCCGTGCAGGTGGCGGCCGAGAAAGAGGTGGCCGGCGTGGTGCTGGACGCGCCCTATACATCGATCGTTGACGTGGCCGAACGGGTTTACCCGTATCTGCCCGCCCGCTGGCTCATGACCGATCGATACGAGACGCTTCGGCATTTGCCGCGCTTGACCGCGCCCATGCTCGTATTGCACGGCGAGGCCGATGCGATCATTCCGGTGGCGATGGGCCGCAAGGTGGCGCAAATAGCGGGAGCGCAGGCAGGCGAGGGACGGCTCCAGCCGACCCGTGGGCTGGTCACGCTGGTCACCCTGTCGGGCGCCGGGCATTCGGATCATCACCTTTTTGGCTCGTTTGAGGCGATCAACGATTGGATCGACAACGTGCGAGGCGAGGTCCGATCGCACCAGCAAAAACGGCCCGCAGAATGAGCGGACCGTTTGATCTACGCAGAAATGACGGCAGGCCCGATGTTAACGGCCGCCAAAACCGCCACCGCCAAATCCGCCGCCGCCGCCGTAGCCGCCGCCAGACGAACCACCGCCGAAGCCACCACCCGAACCGCCGCCAGCGCCACCCCGACCCGCGCCTCCAGACGCACCGCCCGGACCACCGCGACCACCGCCGGGCCCACCTTTGGCGCCGCGCACGGGCGCTGCAGGCTTGCCAGGAAGCAGACCTTCACGCTGCAGTTTCTTGCGAGCCAGTTTGCGCGCGCGGCGAACGGCTTCCGCCTTCTCGCGCGCCTTCTTCTCGCTCGGCTTTTCGAAGTAATTACGAAGCTTCATTTCCCGGAAGATGCCTTCGCGCTGCATCTTCTTCTTCAGCGCTTTGAGCGCCTGATCGACGTTGTTGTCACGAACGAGAACCTGCACGCGTTGCTATCCCTTTGCGCTGGCGTGATGAATAGATGAATAACAGTTAGCGCTTCCGTTCGGCGTTTTCGGCCGCCCGGAAGCGCTGAGATTTCGCGGATGTCTACCAGAGGGTGTTGACCTTGTCCATGGGCTCAGCCGAACTGGGGCGCCGAAAACTCGCCTGCCGCACACGGATAACGGCGGATGCGGCCTTGCCGGTGGGTTTGGGCTCCTGAACTCAAGCTGGCAGCTTTGCGAGCAGGCGGTTGACATGCCCCATCTTGCGGCCTGCCCGGGCGTCCCGCTTGCCGTAATGGTGGAGATGCGCGCCCGGCTCGCCCGCGATCGCCTCCCAGGCGAGAATGTCGTCGCCGATGAGGTTCAGCATCTCGACCGCCGGTGCGGTGCGCCGTGTCGAGCCCAGCGGCCAGCCGGCGACCGCCCGGATATGCTGCTCGAACTGACAGGTTTCCGCGCCGTCCATCGTCCAGTGGCCGGAGTTGTGCACGCGCGGCGCCATCTCGTTGACGCACAAAACGTCCTGCCTGGCGAAATCGAGCGCAAAAAACTCGATGGCGAAAACGCCGACATAATCGAGGCTGTCGGCGATGCGCTGGGCAACGGTGATCGCTTCTGCGGCGGCGGCAGGCTTGATGCGCGCCGGGGCGACCGAGCGATGCAGGATGTGATTGCGGTGCTCGTTCTCGGTCACGTCGAAGGCGCGGAAGTCACCATCGAGCCCGCGGGCCGCGATGACAGAGACCTCAGACTGGAACTGCACGAAGCCTTCCAAGATCGACGGCTGGTCGCGCATGGCGGCCCAAGCCGCTTTCGCGTCGTCTGGCTTCAGGATCTTTGCCTGTCCTTTGCCGTCGTAACCGAAGCGGCGGGTCTTGAGTACGCCCGGCAGTCCAATCTCACCGATGGCGTTCCGAAGGTCGGCAAAACTATCGACGGCAGCGAACGGTGCGGTTTGCGCGCCAAGCTCGCGCGCCAGCGATTTTTCGTTGATCCTGTCCTGCGCGCAGGCCAACGCCTTGACGCCCGGCCGCACCGGCACCTGTCGCGACAACAATTCGACGGTGGGGAGAGGGATGTTTTCGAATTCGTAGGTCGCCACGTCGATCGCGCGGGCGAATGAGCGAAGCGCCAGCTCGTCGTCGTAGGCCGCGTTGGTGCGCGCCGAGGCCACATCGAAGGCCGGGCTGTCGGCTTCGGGCGCGAAAATGTGGGCCCTGAGGCCGAGCCGCGCGGCGGCAAGCGTCAGCATGCGGCCGAGCTGTCCGCCGCCGAGGATACCGATGGTGGAGCCCGGCGGAAGCGCTGGCATGACGGCCTATTCGTCCTTCGGAATGTCGGCGACGGCGGCGGTCTGCCGTGCGCGCCAGGCCTCGATGCGGCCGGCGAGCGCGCTGTCGCTCAGCGCCAGGATCTGCGCCGCGAGCAATCCGGCGTTGGTCGCACCCGCGTCACCGATGGCGAGGGTGCCGACCGGCACGCCCGGCGGCATCTGCACGATCGAATATAGACTGTCCTTGCCTGACAGCGCCTTTGATGTGATGGGCACGCCAAGCACTGGAAGCGGGGTCAGTGCCGCTGTCATTCCGGGCAAGTGGGCCGCTCCACCGGCACCTGCAATAATCACCTTGAGGCCGCGATCCTTGGCGGATTTTGCATACGAATAGAGCCGGTCCGGTGTGCGGTGCGCAGACACAATGCGGGTTTCGTGCGCCACACCGAGATCTTCCAGCACGGCCGCCGCGCGCTTCATCGCAGGCCAGTCGGACTGGCTGCCCATGATGATGCCGACGACCGGGCCCGCAACTGCGGATTTGGTCTGGCCCCCAGGTTTGGTATCGGGCATGCCTCTCTCCAGGCCGGGCCGGAGCCGGCGGTCTTCCGGTGATTTCACTGCACTCGGGCCAGATACAGAAGACGGCGTGTCTAGAGTAGCCCGCGCGACCGCGCAAGTGGTGAGCCGTGCCTGCTCAAGTCCGCGGACGCTCGCGCGAGATCAACCTGCTCGCTTTGGTGCCCGTCTCCTGACGGGCCAAGTGCTGGCCTAGTGGGGCGTCGCGCCTTAATTGACCTGTGCGAGCGGTAAGCTGGTCGTCAATCAAGGCGCGTTGAACGCCCCACTAACCCAATGATATAGCGAGTGGCCTTCATGTCGGGCCTAAATCGTCAGCGGTTGCCGCCAGTACAGCGATTTAGGCGCGACAGGCCACTAGTGTTCCGGCGCCGACATTTGATTCCCGTTGCAACGCGC
>PERT01000063.1 GCA_002928955.1 Hyphomicrobium sp.
GTTCCGGCGCCGACATTTGTCTCCCGTTGCAACGCGCTCCAGATCAAATGCCGGCGCCTAAGGAACACGAGCAAACCTATGATTCTAGTGTAGCTTTTGCATCTGGTGTTTGGTTTGGAGTCCAGCCCCGAGTGGGGACCAAACGTCAGATGCGCTACACTAGCACAACCCTTTTGCGCTTGCGAAGGGCAGCCCATCAGTCCGTCACTCGACCGCGGGCGTCCATTGCACTTGGTCGATGTGCGTCGCGCCCGCCGCCAGCATCACCAGCCGTTCGAACCCGAGTGCACAGCCCGACGCCTCCGGCATATGGGCGAGGGTTGCGAGGAAGTCCTCGTCGATCGGATAGCGTTCGCCGTAGATGCGCTGCCGCTCCGACATCTGCCGTTCGAGGTTGGCGCGCTGGGCAATCGGGTCGGTCAATTCGCCGAAGCCGTTGGCCAGCTCCACGCCGCAGCAATACAACTCGAACCGCTCGGCGGTCCTCGGGTCGAGCGGATCGGTTCGGGCGAGGGCGGCCTCGGCGACCGGATATCCGTGGAGCACGAACGGTGCCCGGCAACCCAGCCGCGGCTCGATCAGGGCCGTCAGAACCTTGCTGAAGATGTCCGACCAGGTGTCGTCCCCGGAGCAGGGAATGCCCATCCGCCGGGCCTCCCGTGCGAACTCATCCCGCCCGATTGTGACGTCTGCGGTCGTTTGTCCCAACAGCGAGATCCCGGCGTAGGCGGCGAAGGCTTCCGCTACGCTCAACCGGTTTGGTTCGAGCGAGACATCGCAGTCGTTGCCTTTCCACGACCAGCTGGATCGTCCCGTAACGCTGGCCGCTAGCCGCAGGATTTCGGCGCAATCGTCAAACAACACATCATAGGTCTGTTCCGTCCGGTACCACTCGAGCATGGTGAACTCGGGCGCGTGCAGGGGGCCGCGTTCGCGGTTCCTGAAGCACGGCGCGAAACTGAATATCCGCGGTTCGCCAGCCGCCAGAAGCTTCTTCATGGCGAATTCGGGCGAAGTGTGGAGGTAGCGCGTTTGCCGATCGAGATCGGTGCCGACCGCCTCGGTCGCGAATGCATGGAGGTGGGTTTCATTGCCCGGAGAGACCTGCAGGCAGGCCGTATCCACCTCAATGAAGCCCTGGGCCTCGAACCAGCCTCGGATCGCTGACTTCATCCGCGCGCGGGCCAGCAGCAGCGGCCGCCGGTCGGCATGGCGGGCCCGGTTCCACCAGGGCGAGGGGGCTGGCATCTCGATTGTCGATCCCTTGGTTCCGCCGTCGATGATTGCAGCCCCTTGGCCTTGGGCTGCCGAACGGCTATGAGAGCGTCAGGATTCCCGGCAATCCCGGGACGACGCTTACAGATCCCCAGTTCTTGGCCGCCCAATCCCGCACGTCGGGGACGCGTCGCCATTACCGGCGGAACGTCACAGGGGAGATACGTCAGTGGTCAAGGTCATCGCAAGCTCGATCCGCAAGGGTAATGTTCTGGATCTCGACGGCAAGCTCGCCGTCGTCATGCACGCCGAGAACATCCACCCCGGCAAAGGCACGCCCGTGACCCACCTCGAAATGCGCCGCATCGCCGACGGCGTCAAGGTCACCGAACGCTATCGCACCACTGACCAGGTCGAGCGCGCCTTCCTCGAGGACAAAGACTACAACTATATGTACGAAGACGACATGGGCTACAATTTCATGCAGCCCGAGAGTTTCGACCAGATTGGTATCCCGAAGGACGTTGTCGGCGACAGCGCCCAGTGGCTGCAGGAGGGCATGACCTGCTCGGTGCAGCTGCACGAGGGCATTCCAATCGCAATCGAGCTGCCGCAGCGCGTAACGCTCGAAATCGTCGAGGCCGATCCGGTGGTCAAAGGCCAGACCGCGTCATCGTCCTACAAACCCGCCAAGCTGTCGAACGGCGCCCGCGTGATGGTACCCCCGCACATCGGCGCCGGCACCCGCGTCGTCGTCATGACCGAGGACGGCTCCTACGTCGAGCGCGCCAAGGATTGAGCACCAGCGACCGGCCGAGCGTGCATCACGTCCCCCACCAGACGTCGGCGCGCGGCACGGGTTCGATTGCCGTGTCTTGCGCAGCCGGGTGCAGCGGCTTGTCACGGACGCATCGCACCGCGTTCGATGCACCAGGCGCCACCACCGCCGGACGCCCCGCGAAATCATACTCCCGGTCCAGCCCGTCGGTCGCGCGTTTGACCTCGAACACCTCCATGATGCGGCAGCCCCGATGCGGGCCGTCGACCACAAAGGTCCATTTGCCCTCCGTGAAGGTGTCGCACATCTTCACGCCCTTGATCAGGATCCAGTGGCCTTCCTTGCCTTTGTGAATGGCCAGAATGTAGTGCGCCCACGAGTTGCGCGGCTTCTGCATCCAGGCCATCACGGTCGGCCGCGCCTTGCGCTCCATGTGCATAAAACTGTCCTTCAGCTCCATCCGGTAGCCGAAGGCGTGCAGGGCCACTTCCACCTCGTCGGAGTAGGTGCCGCGCACCACGGGTTTGCGTCCCTCGGGCACATCTCGGTAGTCGTTGATGACCCCCTCGATGCGCGAGATCGGAAACCCGGTGATCGCCGACAGCACGTAAGGCCCGCAAAAGGCTGTGCGACCGGTGTCATTCTTGACGCTGTTCAACGTCGAGGTCGAGCGCGCGATCTCGCCGAGATCGAAGATGGGGGTGTCCATGGTGCGGGCCGGGAGCGGGGTTGCGATCTGGTTTCCAAGTGGTTAACCCGAGCTTGCCCTGAGATGGTTGAGAGAAGGTTAATTTCCGGGCGCAGGGCACGACTGTGCATCGCCCGCGACCTCTTGTGCCAAGCCGTTGGCCGTGCTCAATCTGCGATCGAGGTTAAGGCCATTGATGTTGCCGGACCGGCATCGAGGAGTGGGTATCCCATGCGTTATGACGATCAGGATCGCGAGAGCAAGAACGTCGAGGACCGGCGGGGCCAGGCCGGCGGCTTCCAACTCCCCGGCGGTCGCGGGATCCAGATCCCCATCGGCGGCGGCGGTATGAGCATCACCACCATGCTGATCGTGGGTGCCATCATGCTGCTGTTCGGGCTCAATCCGCTCGATCTGCTTCGCGGCGCCGGCCCCGGCTCGTTCCCCGACGTTCCACAGATGCCGCGGCAGGAATCCAGCCGCCCGACGCAAACCTCGCAGCGCTCGCCGCTCGACATTCCCGGCCTGCCCGGCGGCCAGCGCGGCGCCCAGCCCGGTTCTCCTGTCGGCAACGATGAAATGAAAGTCTTCATGGGACGTGTGCTCGCAGATACCGAGGACGTCTGGGGCCGCGTGTTCCAGAGTTTCGGAAAGAATTACGAAGCACCCAAGCTCGTGCTGTTCTCGCGCGCGACACCCACAGCTTGCGGCACCGGCCAGTCCGCCATGGGCCCGTTCTATTGCCCGCTCGACCGCAAGATCTACGTCGATCTTGTGTTTTACGAGGAATTGAAGCGCCGGTTCCAGGCGCCGGGTGACTTCGCCCAGGCCTACGTTATCGCCCACGAGGTCGGCCATCACGTCCAGACCGTGCTCGGCATCGCCGACAAGGTGCAGGAGCTGAAAAGCCGCTACCCGCGCGACGCCAACCAGATCCAGGTGCGGATGGAATTGCAGGCCGATTGCCTGGCCGGCGTCTGGGCCAACCTCAATCATCAATTGAAGAACCGCCTGCAGCCCGGCGATATCGAGGAAGGGTTGAATGCCGCGAGCCAGATCGGCGACGACATGATCCAGAGGAAGACCCAAGGCCAAGTTGTGCCGGACGCCTTCACGCACGGATCCTCGGCGCAGCGCGTCCGCTGGTTTAAAAAGGGCTTCGAGGCTGGCCAGATGCAGGTCTGCGACACGTTCAATGCCAACGACGTGTGAGCCCCCAGACGCTTTCAAAATGGTGGCGACTGGTGAGAGAATGTGTAAAAACTGTCGTCAATTAGGCCAAGATCATCAAAAACCGTTGACATTTGTCCGTGTAATGTGCGGAAAATGATGACGCGCGATCACAAGTAGGAAAATTGTGCTTGCGCTGGGGGTGTCACTCCGGACTGTGACATTTGGCGTTTTGATTGAGGTCAAGCTGCTGCGGCCGCGGGCGTGTTAGCCGATGCGCTGCTTTTTTGAGAGCGGCTTTTCATAGGGCAAGGAAATCCGCACAATGAATAACGTTGGTATGTTGGATCGCGCAGCCAGAGGTGCCGCGGGTCTGGCGCTTTTGGCATGGGCGCTCGGTGTTCTACCAGGAGTTTCGCCCTCGCTATGGGGCTGGACCGGACTGGTACCTCTCGGCACCGCACTCGTGGGACACTGCCCCATCTACGCGATCTTGGGCATCAACACGTGCCGCAAGGACTGATGTGAAATGAGATCGATGACACCGAACATCGGGGAGGTGGACCTTGCAATCCGCTTCTGCGTTGGGCTCGGGCTGGTTGGCGCGGCCCTTGGTTTGCATGATGCCGGCAGCACCCCTCAGTCAATGCAGCCGTGGGGCTGGATAGGGCTCTACCCTTTGGCGACGGTGATGATCGGCCATTGCTGGCTCTACGCGCTCATCGGCCGGTCGACGCGCCGCCTTTAGAAGCCTGGCGCCGTCGACACATGACAACAGTGCGAGCGAACAATTCAAAAAAAGGACACATGCCTCCGCCCGCCATCCGGGTCGCTCAGCCTGTCATAACCCCGCACCTTCGAACGTGCCGATCTGGCAGGGAATGTTCTTGGCCGCTAACGCCTTGCAGATCCGCTTGGCCTCGGCCGGCGACTTGACCGGGCCAGCCACCAGTTCAAAAGATGGCTCACCATCTGCCACCGGTGCGCGGGTCACATAACGGGCCTCCAAGTTCTTCAGCTGCGCCGCGTGCCGATCGGCCAGCAAGCTCCAGCTCAGTCGCAGTGCATCGAGCGACGTTCCGTTCGAGATTCGCAAACCCACCGGCTCTTTAGCGGGGGTCACGACAGCGGGTCCGAAGCCGGCCAGGGTGCCCGCGGCGGCGGGTTCGGGCGTCGTCGTGGCAGCTGAGGTGGCAGGAACCGCGGCGGAAGCCTGCGGCGGCCTCGCATCGATAACCTTCGGCAGCGCAGCCGCCGCTGGGCTCGAGCCGATGCTACCCGTTTCGATCGGCGGTACAGCGCCAATCGTCAACGCCTGCGCGAGTTGAGACCCATCGATGGCGCCGCCGGAACTGGACACGCCCTCAGGTCTAGCCCCGCCACTCTTCGCCGCCACCGTAGCCGCTCCAGGCTTCGCCGTGGCGACAATCGGTGCGCTGAATGTAATCTTCTCCTCGAGAGTCGTCAGGCGGGCGCCGAGCGTCTTCTCGATTACCTCCTGGCGCTGTTCCGTCACTGAGACGGCTGTCTTGATCTTGGCAACATCAAGCTGCACTTGCGAAACGCTCTGCCGCAGTGTCTGAACCTCGGCAACGGCCCTCGACATCGCCCGTTGTCCTTGGTTCCCATCCGGCTCGCCCGGCCTGAAGGCCGGCAGGTGCTCGGTGACCAGATCAGGGCGCACGGCAAGTGCGATCAGGTAGGCGGCGGCCAGAAGTCCGATGGCACACCAAGCCAAAACATACGGCGATAAGGACTTGCGCGCTGGACGCAGTTCAGTCGCGCGCGGGTGCGCTGCACCCGGGGGCAATCCCCCCGTTGACGCAGGTGACGGCGTGGGTGGCGGCAATGGCTGTCTCGAACCTTGGTTCAGGGTCATGTCAAGCGTCTCGTACCCGCGATAAAGAATGTGCTTTGCGTTAGCGCGACATGTCGGACGTGCAATAGCGCTCGGCACTGCAACCGAACAATGCGATGAACGCTGCGGTGAGTCTCCACGCCCGGTCAACGCGTGAGACGGGAAGAGCCGATACTGCCTGTGGATGCTGGAAATGGACGTTGCACGGTCGTCGGATGCCGATGCAATTCAGACACAGCTTGGCGGTTGAGCATGAACCCAAATAGCGCGTCACGATTGTGCGTTGAGCAATCTTTATCAAGTGAGCCGATGGGGCGTGGTGCCACTTGGCGCGGGCCCGAAAATAGCGGTATGGAATTTGCTGAACCATATATGGCAGGGAGCGTTTCGGGTCGCCATGGATGCGCTCGTCGAGGGGCGACTGGAGGGCGATGTGGCGCCGTTCGTCCTCGCGGTGATCTGAACTGCCTCCGCCTCATGCTTGCCGCCTGACGCCTCTCCAGACACGCCTTTCGAGCAGCCGATTGATCCCAGCAAAGAGATCCATGACCGAGCCCCCGCTTCTGATTGTCGTATTGGCCGCCGGCAAGGGCACACGCATGAAATCGGCCTTGCCCAAGGTGCTGCACCCGATTGCGGGAATGCCGATGCTGGGACACGTGCTGGCGCTCGCGGGGTCGGTCGGCGCCAGTGGCGTGGCCGTCGTTATCGGGCCGGATATGGATAACGTCCGCGCCGAGGCCCTGAAGCGACACCCCGGTGCAGAGATTTATACCCAGCACAATCAGATCGGCACCGCCGACGCCGTTCTCGCCGCTCGCGATGCCATCGCCGCGCACGCGGGCGACGTCATCGTGCTTTACGCCGATACTCCATTGATCGAGACGGCCACCATCGAGCGGTTGCGCAGCGCGCTTTCTGCCGGGGCCGGAGTGGTGGTGCTCGGGTTCCAGGCTGCCGATCCCGCGGGCTACGGCCGTTTGATCACCGCCGCCGATGGATCGTTGGCCACCATTCGCGAGGACAAGGATGCTTCGCCGGATGAGCGCGCGGTTCGCCTCTGCAACTCGGGCGTGCTTGCTTTCCGCGTGCCGGACCTCGCAAGTCTCCTCGGCCGTATAGGCAATGCCAACGCCAAGGGCGAGTACTACCTCACCGACGCTGTCGAAATCGCCCGCGCCGACGGCCATCGCGCGATGGTCGTGCTTTGCCCGGAGGACGAGGTGCTCGGCGTCAATGCTCGCGACCAACTCGCCACCGCCGAGGGCATCTTCCAAGCCCGCCGCCGCCGCGCGGCCATGCAGGACGGCGCGACGCTCATCGCGCCCGAGACGGTCTGGTTCAGCTCAGACACCCGCCTCGGCCGCGACGTTGTGATCGAGCCCAACGTTTTCTTCGGACCCGGTGTCGTCGTTGAGGACGATGTGCGCATCAACGCCAATTGCCACATCGAGGGCGCGACCGTCCGCCGGGGAGCGCGCGTCGGACCCTTCGCCCGGCTGAGGCCAGGTGCCGATCTCGGACCGGATGTCCACATCGGCAACTTCGTCGAGGTCAAGAACGTGACCATGGGCGCGGGCGCCAAGGCCAACCACCTGGCCTACCTCGGCGACGGCGAGGTCGGGGCCAAGGCCAACATCGGCGCCGGTACCATTTTTTGCAACTATGACGGCTTCAACAAGCACCGCACGGAGATCGGCGATGGCGCCTTCATAGGCTCCAATTCGTCGCTTGTCGCACCCCTCAAGATCGGACCTGGCGCCTATGTCGGCTCGGGCAGCGTTATAACAAAAAATGTTGCAGCTGACGCACTTGCCCTCGAACGCAGCCCACAGGAGGAGCGCGAGGGGTGGGCCGCAAAGTTCAGGACCATGATGGCGCGGCGGAAGGCCAAGCCTTGATCGGCGACCGCGCAGGCCTGTGCGGCATGCTTCTCGGCATGGAATTTGGAAACATTCTTTGACTTGTCGGCATCGAGCGTGCCGTTAACGATTTCGCTGCGGCAGAATCAGGAAGGTGATTTCATGTGCGGTATCGTCGGTATTCTGGGTTCCGGGCCGGTCGCCACCGATTTGGTCGACGCCCTGCGCCGGCTCGAGTATCGCGGCTATGACTCGGCGGGTATCGCCACCGTCGAAAACGGCCACTTGCAGCGCCGCCGCGCGGAAGGCAAGCTGCGCAATCTCGAGACGCGACTTCTGACCGAGCCGCTGTCCGGCCGCACCGGCATCGGGCATACGCGCTGGGCCACCCACGGCCGGCCTGTCGAGCGCAACGCCCACCCGCACATGACTGCGCTGGTCTCGGTTGTGCACAACGGCATCATCGAGAACTATCGCGAATTGAAGGCTGAGCTCACCGCGCTTGGCCACACGTTCGAGACCGAAACCGACACCGAGGCCGTCGTGCACCTCGTCTCCGACGAAATGCAGAAGGGCCTCGGCCCTATTGAGGCGGTTCGCGTGGCCCTCGGCCGTCTGCGGGGCGCGTTCGCCCTCGGCATCATATTCGCGGGCCACGATGATCTGATGATCGCCGCCCGCCAGGGCAGCCCGCTGGCAATCGGCCACGGCACGGGGGAGATGTACTTGGGGTCGGACGCCATCGCGCTGGCTCCATTCACCGATACCATCACCTATCTGGAGGAGGGTGATTGGGCCGTGCTTCGCCGCCGCGGCGCCGAGATCTTTGACAAGAGCGGCACCCGTGTCGAAAGGCCCCTGATCAAAGCGGTTGCCAGCTCACTGCTGGTCGACAAGGGTAACCACCGCCACTTCATGGCCAAGGAGATCCACGAGCAGCCGGAAGTCATCAGCCACACTCTGGCCAACTACCTCGACATGGCAGCGGGCACGGTCAATTTCCCGGCTTTGGGACTGGATCTCGGTGGCGTCACCCGCGTGACAGTCTCCGCTTGCGGCACTGCCTATTACGCGGGTCTCGTCGGCAAGTACTGGATCGAGCGCTACGCCCGCGTGCCGGTCGAAATCGACGTGGCATCGGAATTCCGCTACCGAGAACCGCCGCTCGGTCCAGGTGGACTATCCGTGTTCGTTTCGCAGTCGGGCGAGACCGCCGACACACTGGCCACACTGCGATATTGCAAGGCAAGCGGCCAACGAATCGTGTCCGTTGTCAATGTCCGCACGTCGACGATCGCGCGGGAATCGGACGCCGTGCTGCCTACTTTGGCTGGTCCCGAAATCGGCGTCGCCTCGACCAAGGCTTTCACCTGCCAGCTTTCGGTTCTTGCTTGTTTCGCCATTGCCCTCGGCCGTGCTCGAGGTGCTATCGGCCCGGAGCAGGAAGAGGAGCTGGTCAAGGCGCTGACCGAGTTGCCGCGCCATATTTCGACGCTGTTGCGGAATGAGGACGAGTACGAGCGTCTCGCTCACGAGCTGTCGAAAGCGCGTGACGTGCTCTATCTCGGCCGCGGCACCAGCTATCCTCTGGCGCTCGAGGGCGCCTTGAAGCTCAAAGAGATTTCCTACATCCACGCCGAGGGTTACGCCGCCGGAGAGCTCAAGCACGGGCCTATTGCTCTCATCGATGAGAACGTGCCCGTCATCGTGGTCGCCCCTGAGGACGATTTGTTCGAGAAGACGGTGTCGAACATGCAGGAAGTTGCGGCTCGCGGCGGCCAGATCATTCTGATCTCGGACGCCGATCCGTCGAAGGCTGGCTGCAAACTGGCCGCGCACATCAGGATGCCAAAGGCGCACCAATTTGCCAATCCACTGCTCTATGCCGTGCCGATCCAGCTCATCGCCTATCACACCGCAGTGTTCATGGGCACCGACGTCGATCAGCCGCGCAATCTCGCCAAGTCGGTAACCGTGGAATAACTGGAGCCCGATCAGTCGAGAGGGGGGCAGGAAACTCGATTTGGAGAGTGTATTGAATGCCTGGGGAAGCGAATCTGTCATTTGGTTGCGATGCGCAGCGAACTTGAAACCAAATGACAGATGCAAAAGTTGAGCTCGAATCATCACCCTTGCTCGGTGTCCTTGGTGTTCTGAAGTTGGCTCTGAACCATGCAGCTACAAGAAGCAAATATCGGAACCGGGAGAAGAGACAGTGTGGGAAAACCTCGGGTTTCCCCGTCGCCGATTTGCCATGAAGCTGGGTTTGTCATACGGTTTGCACGAGTTTTGGGCGCTCAGTGATAGCGCCCCATCCCGAAGGGGTTGGACGATGCCTGCTCATACCCATGCCATCGTGGCTTCTGCGATGTTGGCAGCACTGGTGCTTCCGGCGACGGTTATCGCCCCTAGACAGTCCGCTATAGCCCAGAACATTCCATCGGGGCCACCCGCCAAGTCGGGCAAGCCCGGCAAGGCCGGCGATGCCAACGCCCCTGGGGAGAGCAAGAAAGACCCGGCCACGGCTCTGAAGTCTCTCGACGCCGGTGTGAAGGCCTTCGAAGCTGGCAAGACCGAGCAGGCTGTCCAATCGATTTCATCGGCGCTCTATGGCGGCGGGTTGCCGAGCCAGCAGATGGCTCGTGCGCTCTACTATCGTGGCCTCGCCTACCGCAAGCAGTCGAAGCCTGCTCAGGCCATCTCCGACCTGACGAGCGCCATCTGGCTTAAGGGCGGGCTTGGGGACGCCGACCGTGCGACCGCCATCGAGAACCGCGCTGCCGCGTATCGCGAGGCCGGCCTGGGAGATCCGCCGCCGCTGGCTGAGACTGTCAAGTCGACAGCCGCCTCGCTGTCGACCACAGCTCAGGCACCGAAGCCCTCCGCGACCACGGCGCCGACGTGGCAGACGGCGACGAGCGCCGGTACTGCCCCTGCTGGCCTTGCCGCAGCAGCGGTTCCGGTTCCGGCTCAGCAGGCTGACCAGTCCGGCAATGCCCAGTCCGCTGCCGCCCAAAGCCCGGGATCGGGTGGCATAGGATCGTCTGTCAGCAACTTCTTTGGCGGACTGTTTGGCGGCAACTCGGCCTCGGCCAAGTCCACGGCTGCTCCGCCCACCACGGCCTCGACCGGACCCACCGCATCGACCTCGTCCTGGAGCGACGCGACCCAGGTCGCCGCCTCGAACAAGGGCAGTGCTGCTTCAAAACCCGTTTCCGTCGCCACCGCAGCGGTCGCTACGGCTACCGCCGACGCGCCCAGGCAAACCCTTCAGCGTACGGCAGCAGTAAGCGCTCCGGTTGCCGCCACCCAACCGTCACAGACGCCTGCGGTTCAGCCCGTGCTTAAGGGCAAGTTCCGTCTCCAGGTCGCGGCCGTGCGTTCGCGCGCCGAGGCCGAGACGCTGGCGCAGAAGCTCAGGCAGGGGCACGGTGCCGCGATTGGTACACGCGAACCGATGATCGAGGAAACCGTGATCGGCGCCATGGGCACGTTCTATCGCGTTCGCGTGGGGCCTTATGCCGATGCCAGCGAACCGCGGCAGCTCTGCTCCCGCATTAAGCCCGATGGTTTCGACTGCCTCGTGGTCACGCAGTAACGTCGCGCGCACCGCCGTCCACCCTCAAAGCCAAGCTCAGCAGCTGGGCTCCGGTTCGTCATTTCGAACCTGTTAAATTCGCCGTCGTATCGTATCATGGCGTGGGTGTCAGACGCGTCCGGGATCGCGTTCGAAATCGCACCCGCGCGCGCGGGATATGCGCGTTCGAGTGACGCGGGATTGCGGAATTGCGGGTATGACCAAGGCCAAAACACCCAACGCCAGTCCAGCTCAGGATGCGGATCAGCTGAGGTCGCGCCTGCAGCAACTGGCCAAGGACGATTCGCCCGCAACTCTGCATATGGGTGCGCGTTTACGAAATTATTTTCTCACCGGCCTGCTGATCGTCGGCCCGGTCACCATCACCATCTACATCATCTGGTGGTTGATTAACGTGATCGACGCCTGGATCAAGCCGTTTGTACCAAAGATCTACAACCCGGATACTTATCTGCCTTTTGCGCTGCCGGGCATCGGGCTGTTGTTCGCCATTGTCGTACTCACGATGATTGGCGCGCTTGCCGCCAACCTGCTCGGCCGCACACTCATCAGCTATGGCGAGTTGATGCTCAGCCGCATGCCCATCGTGCGCAACGTCTACCGTGCGATGAAACAGATTTTCGAGAGCGTCGTGACCGCGGCGACCCCCAATAGCGCATTCCAAAAAGTAGGCCTGATCGAGTTCCCGTCGAAGGGCCTGTGGTCCGTCGTGTTCGTCACCGGTGAGACCGCGGGTGAGATCGCCGCTGCGGCTCCCGGCGGCGAAACAGATCTGCTGACCGTCTTCATGCCGACAGGGATCGTACCGCCGACGGGTTTTGTCTGCTTCGTGCCGCGGAAGGACGTCATTTTCCTCACCATGAAGATGGAGGATGCCGCCAAGGTCGTGATTTCTGGTGGTATGGTCACACCTGAGTTCGTCAAGGCTGGCGCACCGGGTAACGCCGCCGGGGCTCCGCTTGACGTACCCGAAGAAATCGTCGCGGCCTTCGAGGCCGCGGCACGCGCGCAATTACCCGCGGCAAACCCAACCAACGAGACGCCCCCGCCGTCCCAAGTCTCAAAACGATCGAGCCGCCTGCGCAGGTAGCTCACGCCGCCCGGAACAGCCGCACCGCCTCGTCGCATTCGAACAGGTAGAGCAGGTGTCGGAGCTTCTGGCCCCGCGCGGACTCGAGTCTCGGGTCTGCGTTCAACACCATCTGGGCATCGTCGCGCGCAGCGGAAAGCAGCATCTCGAAGCCAGGCACGTCCGCCACGCGGAACTCCGGCAGCCCGCTCTGTCGCGCGCCCAGAACTTCGCCTCCCCCGCGCAACTCGAGGTCTTTTTCGGCGATGAGGAAGCCGTCCTCAGTGCGCTCCATCATTTCGAGACGCTGCCTGGCGGTTTCACCCAACGGCGCCTTGTAGAGCAGCATGCAGAAGCTCTCGCGTGTTCCGCGTCCGACCCGGCCCCGCAGCTGATGCAGTTGTGCGATCCCGAACCGCTCTGCATGTTCGATCACCATGATGTTGGCGTTTGGCACGTTGACGCCGACCTCGATCACCGTCGTCGAGACCAGGATCTTGAGCTTGTTCTCGGCGAACGCCGCCATGGTGGCATCCTTATCCGGCCCGCCCATCGCGCCGTGCAACAAGCCGACCGCAGCGCCGAACGTCTGGGCCAGATGCGCGTGCCGCTCTTCGGCTGCGGCCAGATCGCTCAGCTCCGAGCTTTCGATCAGCGGGCACACCCAGTAAACTTGTGCGCCCTCTTCGATCTGCGCACGGATGCGGGTGATCAGCCGTTCCATGGTGTCGAGCGGGACCGCCTTTGTGGTGATCGGCTTCCGCCCCGGCGGCTTCTCCGTCAGTTTCGAAACGTCGAGATCGCCGTAGTGCGTCATCAACAGTGTGCGCGGAATCGGCGTTGCCGTCATCACCAGCACGTTGGCGCCGCCCTCACCACCTTTGGTTTGCAAGGCCAGCCGCTGATGCACGCCGAAGCGATGTTGCTCGTCGATCACCGCGAAGGCCAGATCATGGAACACCACATCTGGCTGGAACAGCGCGTGCGTACCGATCAGAATGTCGATCTCGCCACCCGCGAGCTTCTCGAGAACCTCGCGCCGGCCCTTGCCTTTTTCCCGCCCGGTCAGAAGCCCGACCCTCAACCCGGCTTTCTCCGCAAGCGGGCCAATTGTTTCGATGTGCTGCCGCGCGAGCACTTCCGTGGGCGCCATCAGCGCCGCCTGCGCTCCCGCCTCAACCGCGATCGCCATGCTCATCAGCGCGACCACCGTCTTGCCCGAACCGACATCGCCCTGCAGCAGCCGCAGCATCCGGTGGGGGGCGGCCATGTCGGCGGAAATCTCGGCTAACGCGATCCGCTGCGAGTTGGTCAGCGAGAATGGCAGCGCGGCAATAATTCGTGCGCGAATGCGGCCACCGCCGTCGATTGGCCGTCCGCGCTGGCTCTTCTGGCCCTGTCGCACGAGGGCCAGAGCCAGTTGGCCGGCGAGCAGCTCGTCATAGGCTAGCCGCTGCCAAGGCCCGCTACCGTTGGAGACATCGCTCGAATCGTCCGGCTGGTGCAAACGGCGGATCGCATCCATGAACGACGGCCAGCCGCGCGCCTTGAGCCAGGCCGCGTCCTGCCACTCGACCATCGCCGGAACCCGTGCCACCGCCTGCCGCGCGGCCTTAACCAGTATTTTTCCAGAGAGCCCCGCGGTCAGCCCGTAGACCGGTTCGAGCATCGGCAACTCGTGGCGCGCATCGGGTGCGACGATGTAGTCAGGATGCGCCATTTGCAGGTGCTCGCCATAGCTTTCGACGCGGCCTGAGACATAGCGCTCAGTCCCCTCCGGTAGTTGCCGCTCGATAAACTTACGCTCGGTGCGAAAGAACACAAGTTCAAGGCGGCCCGTGTCGTCCTCACATATGATCTTGTAGGGCACCTTATCGTTCCCGCGCGGCGGCGGCTTGTGCTTGAGTACACGCACCTTGAGGGTTGCAATGGTGCCCGGCACCGCAATCGCAATTGTCGGCTCCGCGCGGCGGTCGATCACGCCTGTTGGTAGGTGCCACAGCAGGTCAAGCACGCGCGGCGTGGTCACGCCTGGCGGCAGCCGCAGGGCCTTTTTCAAGAGCAACAGCGTCCGCGGACCGATGCCGCTCAGGGCATCGGCGGAGGCGAACAGCGGTGCAAGTTCATTGGGTCGCATGGGGCCTGGACGGGCGTTGATGGAGCGGCGATGCGGCGATGGATCCGTGCGAAGTTCCGTGTCTGCCACGACGCTTCCTCGCACTTTGTACGACCACATGTGGTGCAAAGACTAGCAGCGGGCGCGCACGGGCGTTATATGGTCGTTGCGCCTCCTGATACCGGGCCCTACCGGAGCGGCATCCGAAGCAAAGCGGCCGAAGGGGCTCCGGGTCAAGCCCATGCGTCCCGGCAGGGTTGTGGCGGCCGACGGTTGCGGTCGGCGCGGAGACGCCGGATCGCGTCAATTTTTCGACCTACTGCGCCAGGACGCCGTAATGAGCTCTACGAACGATGACCTCGACCTCCGCCGCCGTCGCGCCGCCTATCGCGCCGCTCACCGCGGCACCAAGGAGATGGACTGGCTGATGGGGCGTTACGCCGAGGCCAAGCTCGCGGTCATGTCCGAAGCCGAACTAAGCCACTTCGAGCGCTTTCTCGCCCTGCCGGATCCGGAATTGCAGGGCTGGATTCTCGATCCCGCGATCGTCGCCGATCGCGAGTTTGGCGATCTCGTCAGCGCGCTTCGGGTCTTCCACGGGCTGCAACCGCTGAACTGATCCGGCTGTCGCTCCCGCCCAGTCTTCAAGGGTAAGGTGAGGGAGAGAGCCAAGACCGGTGAAGGTCGCAGGCCGGCGAGGGCGCTGCTCCTTGGCCAAATCGACAAAGTGCAAAAAATTGGAATCCCCTAAGATGCCGCCGACCACCCCGCACCATGATCTCGTTCTTTCCGGCGTGCCGGAAGGTTTGGACGCGCTTGTGCTCGCACATGCCGTCGCCGGGGCCGCGACCAAGGATACCGCGGGCACCACCCTCGCCGGCACGGTCCTTCACATCGCGCGCGACGACCGCCGGCTCGATGCGCTCGAGCGGGCGCTCGCCTTCTTCGCCCCCGACGTCAAAATCGTACCGTTCCCAGCCTGGGACACGGTACCCTATGACCGCGTCGGCCCCAATGCCGAGATCGTCGCCAAGCGGATCACGGCGCTCGCCAAGCTCGCCCTTTCGAGCCGAAAGGAACCGACCGTCGTCCTCACGACCGTCAACGCCATATTGCAGCGCGTGCCGCCGCATTCGTTCATCCGCCAATCGTTGAAACCCCTGGCAGCGGGCCAGCGCGTCGACCGCACCCGACTCATCGAAAGGCTCGAGCGGGCGGGCTTCACGCGGTCCAGTGCGGTCATGGAGCCGGGCGAATACGCTGTACGCGGCGGCATCGTCGACGTCTTCCCGCCCGGGCGTCAAAGTCCGGTCCGGCTGGATTTCTTCGGCGATACACTCGAAGGCGTCAAGGCGTTCGAGCCGCAATCGCAGCGCACCACCAAACCGGTGCAGAAGCTGGTTCTCATGCCGATCAGCGAGGTGGCCTTCGGCGAGCAACCGGTGGCCGAGTTCCGCCGCCGCTATGTCGCGCTGTTTGGTGGTTCCACGGGCGACGATCCGCTCTACGAGGCGGTCAGTGCTGGCCGCCGTTATCCTGGCCAGGAACATTGGCTACCACTGTTCCACGGCAAGCTCGAAACGCTGTTTGACTATCTGCCAGGCGTCAACGTCAGCTTCGACCATCTCGCCGAAGAGCAGTTGAAGCGCCGCTTCGAGCAGATCAAGGAGCACTACGACGCCCGCGTCGAAGCGCGCGAGGCCAAGTCATTTGGCGGTGCGCCCTACAAACCCGTACCACCAGCCGAGATGTTCCTCGACGGCAAGTCCTGGAATGCCGCGCTCGCCGCGCATCCGCTCCGCCGCCTGACGCCGTTCGAAGTCGATGCGGCCGAAAACGTTCGTTCGCTCGGCGGGCGCCAGGGGCGCCAGTTCGCGGCGGAGCGTCAGAACCCGGATCTCAACGTCTTCGATGCCGTGGTCGAGCATGTCCGCCGCCAGCAGGCGTCCAATCGCCGGGTCGTCATCGCAACCTGGACACCGGGCGCGCGGGAGCGGCTGCAATCGCTGCTCGCCGATCACGGTCTGAAGGACATCCGTAAGGTCGAGAGCTATCACGAGGCGCTGGGACTTTCGGCCGGTCACACCGCGCTCGTCGTGCTCGGCATCGAGCAAGGCTTCGAAACGCCAGATCTCGTTGTTATCGGCGAGCAGGACATTCTCGGCGATCGCCTCGTCCGTCCGCGCCGCAAGCCCCGCCGCGCCGCCGACGTCCTCGTCGAAGCGACCAGCCTCGCGGTCGGCGATCTCGTCGTTCACGCCGACCACGGCATTGGCCGGTTTTCGGGCCTCAAGACGATCACCGCACTCGGCAGCCAGCACGATTGCCTCGAAATCCATTATGCTGGCGGCGACAAGCTTTTCCTGCCCGTCGAGAACATCGAGCTACTGTCGCGCTATGGTTCGTCGGACGATGGCGATGGCCAGCTCGACCGGCTCGGCGGCGCCGCGTGGCAATCGCGCAAGGCCAAACTGAAAAAGCGGCTGCGCGAGATTGCGTCCGAACTCATCAAGATCGCTGCTCTCCGCCTGCTCAAGGAAGCGCCGCCGGTTGCCCCGCCGCACGGTGCCTACGACGAGTTCGTTGCCCGCTTCCCGTACGACGAGACCGAGGATCAGGCTGCCAGCATCGACGCCGTTCTCAACGATCTGAACTCCGGCCGACCGATGGACCGCCTCGTCTGTGGGGACGTCGGCTTCGGCAAGACCGAGGTGGCGATGCGCGCGGCCTACGTTGCTGCGATCAACGGCATGCAGGTTGCCGTGGTGGTTCCGACCACGCTTCTTGCCCGCCAGCACTTCAAGACGTTCTCCGAGCGGTTCCGTGGACTTCCGGTAAAAGTAGCGCAGGCCTCGCGTCTCGTCGCGCCGAAGGAACTGGCGGACGTGAAAGAGGGCCTCAAGAACGGCCAGATCGACATCGTGATTGGCACTCACGCGTTGCTCGGCAAGCAGATCCAGTTTGCGCGCCTGGGTCTCCTCATCATCGACGAGGAGCAGCATTTCGGTGTCGGCCATAAGGAGCGCTTGAAACAACTGCGTGAGGACGTCCACGTGCTCACTCTGTCGGCTACGCCAATTCCACGCACGCTACAGCTGGCGTTGACCGGCGTCCGCGAGCTATCGCTGATCACCACGCCCCCCGTCGATCGGCTCGCCGTTCGAACCTATATCTCGCCCTTCGATCCGGTGATTTTGCGGGATGCGTTGAGGCGGGAACGCTATCGCGGCGGCCAGACGTTCTACGTAGCCCCCCGCATCGCTGACCTCGACGAAGTCGCCGAGTTCCTTCGCGATACCGTGCCGGAACTGCGAGTCGCCCGCGCCCACGGTCAACTGACGCCGACCGAACTCGAGGACATCATGACCGCCTTCTACGAGGGGCAATATGATGTGTTGCTCTCGACGGCGATCGTCGAATCCGGCCTCGATGTGCCAAACGCCAACACTATGATCGTCCATCGCGCCGACATGTTCGGTCTCGCCCAGCTTTATCAGCTGCGCGGCCGGATCGGGCGGTCGAAGGCCCGTGCCTATGCCTACTTTACAACTCCGCCCGGACAATCCCTCACAGAGGGCGCGGAGAAGCGGCTCAAAGTGCTGCAATCGCTCGATACGCTGGGTGCGGGCTTCTCGCTCGCGTCTCACGATCTCGATATCCGCGGCGCCGGCAATCTTCTCGGTGAGGAGCAGTCGGGCCATATCCGCGAGGTCGGCTTCGAGCTCTATCAGTCGATGCTTGAGGAGGCAGTCGCCGCGATGAAGGGCGGCGATCTCGGCGAGGCCCGCGAGCAATGGAGCCCTGAGATCGCGCTCGGCACGTCCCTACTCATTCCGGAAACCTACGTCGCCGACCTGTCGCTCCGGCTCGGTCTTTATCGGCGCCTCTCGGCGTTCGAGAACCGCGCCGACATCGACAACTTCGCGACAGAATTAGTGGACCGGTTCGGCGAAATGCCGCCCGAGGTCGAACATCTGTTGGCCGTCATGGAGATCAAGGGGCTGTGTCGTCAGGCAGGAATTGCCAAGGTGGATGCCGGCCCGAAGGGCGCGGTAATTACATTCTACAAGAACAAATTCTCAAACCCGACCGGTCTCGTCAAATTCATGCAGGCGTCCCGCGGGCTCGCAAAGATGCAGGGCGACCACAAGATGGTGTTCCGCTCCGGCGCCTGGGACCTGCCAGAGCAGCGTTTGGCCGGTGTCCGCAAGCTTGTCGGCGAACTTTCATACATCGCTGTCGCAGCCCAGAGGGCCGCTTGAAGGCGGTGTGATGGTTGCAAAGCGCAGTCGAGGGGCGGCGCACTGTCCGCTCACCTGTTGCGGCGAGGGTGAGGAGGCAGGCTTCAAACGTCAAGCGAGTGGAATTCCCCCTCTCCCGGCGCGGAACCCGGCAGCTGCCTCCATGTCCGATGACGCGCAGCTGCACCGAGACGTTTGACCAAAAGGTGCTGTGAAGCCTGCCGCTCACACACCCGCGCGCTTGGCGTGGCCCCGGTCGGCGGCCGAAGGCCCACCTGTCATCCCGCTGGCAATTTTCGTCGTCCGCAGCGCTTGCATGTAGACGATCGGGAACACGACGATCAGGAACAGGCCGATCGCCACCAGATCGCGCATGTCGCCTTGCACGCCGCGATAAGCGACGAGGCACCCCGACGCGAACCCGCCCGCGCACAACAGCGTGACCACGATCAGCTTCAGATGATGATGCACCACGTACCAGCCGCCGACCAGCGCCAGGAACAGGAACAGGCACAGCGCCGCCAGCACGCCGGGGTGCGCCGAAAGATACTGAAGGACATCCTGGACCATGGTCCGATCCTCGCAACACGAAGCCACTGCAATCTAACCGCATACCACTCGATTTTGGAGGAATTGCAATGTCTTTCGCGGTGCCGGAAC
>PERT01000064.1 GCA_002928955.1 Hyphomicrobium sp.
GGGTTGGACCATGAACTTGATCGCACGCCCCCTGTTGGACCAAGGCGAACTCCCCGATGGTGTCGGCCGGAGACCATGGACGGCTGACGAACTCGGGGCAATGGCTCGGGCTGGCATCCTGCACGAGGACGACCGGGTCGAGCTGATCGGGGGGGAAGTCGTCGCCATCTCACCGAAGGGGGCGCGGCACGAGGTGCTTCGAAACGAACGCATCTTGAATTGGGGAGATCGTCGCCCCCGTGACGTCAAAATCGCCGAGGAGGCGCCGCTGCGGCTCGACACGCACGACGAGGCAGTACCGGACATCATTCTGTGCACCGCCGGCAAATACGTGTCGGACATCGACGGCGGCAGAGTGCTGAGGGTGATCGAGGTCGCGGATTCGAGCCGCTCTTACGACATCAGGATCAAGGGTCCGCTGTACGCGGCGTTCGGTGTGCGCGAATACGGGATGATCGACGCCATGACCTTGGTCACGACAGTTCATCGCGATCCCAGCCGCGACAGATACCGCTCGGTGTCGGATGTTGCGCCGGCCGATGTTCTGACGCCGACCACGGCGCCGGGGTTGGCGGTGCGCTTGGCCGAAATCCGGCTCGACTGACGAATGACACAACCGATCCGCACGCTGCGCGCTGCGTCCGAACTTGCGGCAGCGGGGCTCATTGCGCCGGATCAGGTGGCGCGCATCGCCGAGGTGGCCGGACGCTACGCGGTGGCCATCACGCCGGACTTGGCCGCCCTGATCGATCGCGCGGAGCCGCACGACCCCATCGCTCGGCAGTTCGTGCCCGATGTCCGCGAACTAGACACGCACCCCGCCGAACGCGCGGACCCCATCGGCGATCACGACAAAAGCCCCGTCAGGGGTATCGTCCACCGTTACCCGGACCGCGTGTTGTTGAAGGTCGTCGGCGTATGTCCGGTCTATTGCCGGTTCTGCTTCCGACGCGACATGGTGGGTCCTGACGCCGGAGCCAATCTCAGCGACAACGAACTTGCCGCGGCGCTGGACTACATCCGCTCGACGCCAGCGGTGTGGGAGGTGATCCTGACCGGCGGCGACCCGTTCATGCTGTCGCCGCGCCGCGCGGGGGAGGTGACGGCCGCGCTGACGGCGATAGGACACGTTGGCGTCATCCGGTGGCATACGCGGGTGCCGGTGGCGAGCCCCGCGCGGGTGACGGACGAATTCGTCACGGCGCTGCGGTCGGGCGGCAAGGCGGTGCTCGTCGGCGTACATGTCAACCACCCGCTTGAGTTGACCACCGCCGCGCAGGGGGCTATCGCGCGCATGGTGGACGGCGGCATCCCGGTGGTCAGCCAAACGGTCCTTCTGTGCGGGGTCAACAACGATGCTGGAACGCTTGAAGCCCTGATGCGGGCGCTGGTCGCGGCGCGGGTCAAGCCGTACTACTTGCACCACGGCGATCTGGCACCCGGAACCTCGCACTTCCGCGTGCCGCTCGCCGAGGGGCAGGCGGTGATGGCCGAACTCCGGCGGCGGCTGTCGGGGCTCGCGATGCCGGCCTACGTGCTCGATATTCCCGGTTCGCACGGCAAGGTGCCCATATCGGACGGGCATGTGCAGCAGACCGCGCCGGGACATTATCGGGTGCGGGACGCGGCCGGGGGGATCCACGTCTATCAGGACCATTGCGCCGCACCCGTTGGGCGCAAGACCGAAGCTTCGGAGTAATCAGCGGTTCGGCTGCGACCTTCCCGAACGGAGGCCGATGCGATCCAGGAAAACCACGGCAGCCGCAAGAGCGGCATGCATATGACGGGGCAGCGGCGGAAACCGCCGGTCAAGCGGGCGGCGAAGGGCCAGTTGAAGCTTGATCGGTCGCAGATTGCTTTACAGCATCGGCCTTGCGCCGCCTTTCGCCCCGACCGCCTTGTCGGCAAGTACGATCGGTGACAGATTGTCACCGGCGATTGAATCAGGGCCTCGATAGAAGGCCGCTCCCGGAGGAACCCCGTCATGAACGAGCAACTTAAACCCGAGACCTTCCATGGCGCCTGTCCGCACGACTGCCCCGATACCTGCGCGATGGTCTACGAAGTCAAGGGTGGAAAGCTGACGGAAGTCCGCGGCAACAAGGATCATCCTATTACGCGGGGCGGCCTGTGCGTGAAGCTCAAGGACTTCCACGATCATCACGCCAACCCGGACCGGCTGCTCTATCCGATGCGGCGCAAGGGGCCGAAGGGCTCGAAGCAGTTCGAGCGCATCACCTGGGACGAGGCAATCGCGGAAATCGGCCGCAACTGGCGCGAGATCATCGCCAAGTATGGCAGCCAGGCGATCATGCCCTACAGCTATCTTGGCAACATGGGGCTTGTGCAGGGTATCAACTCGGGCGATCCGTTCTTCAACCGGCTCGGCACGACGGTGAACGAGAAGACGTTCTGCGCGTCCGGCTCGTCGACCGCGTGGCTGCTGACGGTCGGCCCGACCGGCGGCGTCGATCCCGAGAGCTTCGTGCACGCCAAGTACATCGTGATCTGGGCGTCGAACTCGATCTCGACCAACCTGCATCATTGGCCGTTCGTGCTGGAGGCGCAGAAGCGCGGCGCCAAGGTGGTGGTCATCGACAGCTACAAATCGCGCACGGCCAAGGCCGGCGACTGGCACCTCTGCCCGCGCCCTGGCACCGACGGCGCACTCGCCATGGGCTTCATCAACCAGATCATCGCGCAGGGCCTCGTCGACCAGGACTACGTCGACAACCACACCCTCGGCTATGCGGAGCTTGCTGCCCGCGCCGCCGAGTTCACGCCCGAGTACGTGGAAAAAATTACCGGCATCAAGGCCGCCGACATTGCACGTTTCGCCAAGGAATTCGCAACCGCGCAGCCATCGGTCATCCGCTTCGGCGTGGCGCTCGAACGGCACGCGGGTGGTGGACAGGCGATCCGTGCCGTGTGCTGCCTGCCCGCGCTGGTGGGATCATGGAAACATGTCGGCGGCGGGCTGTTGCAGATGCCGCTGTGGGAGTTCCCGGTCGATTGGGCCAAAGCCGCGCGCCCCGACTGGATCAAGCCCGGCACGCGCGTGGTCAACAACCTGCAACTCGGCCGCGCGCTGAACGGTGAGATGAAACTCGACCCGCCGATCAAGAGCCTGTTCGTTTTCTGCACCAACCCCGTGAGCCAGGCGCCAGAGACCAACAAGATCGTCGATGGCCTGCAGCGGGAGGACCTGTTTACGGTCGTCGCCGAGCACTTCCTGACCGATACGGCCAAGTTTGCGGATATCGTGCTGCCAGCAGCCATGGCGGCGGAAGCCGAAGACATGATGTGGTCCTGGGGCCACTTCTATTTCACTTACAATCAGAAGGCCATCGACCCGCCCGGCGAGTGCAAGCCGACGAGCGACATGTGGCGCTTGCTCGCCCAGGAAATGGGCTTCGACGACCCGGTCTTCAAGATGACCGACAGCGAGTTGTGCTCGGCCTACATCAATTGGGATGACCCCAAGATGGGCGGCATCGACATGACGCATTTCAAGACGCACGGGTACTACAAGATCGACGTTGGCTCGGCGGATACGCGCGCACCGCACCGCGACGGGAAATTCCCGACGCCGTCGGGTAAGGTCGAGATGCTGCTCCACGACGCCAAGAACTTCGTGGCGGGGCCCTTCCGCGCCATGTACGAGGGTGAGCAGGACGGCAGCCCCATAGATCCGCTGCCCGGCTATGTGCCGAACCGCGAGGCGCCGGAGACGAACCCTGATCGCGCCAAGCTCTACTCCCTCAACATCCTCTCGCCGAAGAGCCATGGCTTTTTGAACTCGTGCTACGCCAACGAAGGACACAAGATCAAAGGCCAGGGCGAGCAGTTCGTGATTGTGAGCCCGGTGGACGCGGCCAAGCGCAATATCCGCGATGGCGATCCGGTGCGGGTCTATAACGATCGCGGTGACTTCGAAGGCGTTGCGCGCGTGTCGGACGACACACCGCCGGGCGTCATCGTCGCGACGCTCGGCTATTGGCGCTCGCTCAACCGCTCGGACGGATCGGTGAACTCGATCTCGTCGGATGCCCATTGCGGTCTCGGCCGGGCGCCGACGTTCTCGGACAATCTGGTCGAAGTCGCGCGGGTGAATTAGTGATCCAGGTCCGACGTTTGCTTCCCGTCGCGGCAGCCTTCGAAGCGAATGCCGGAACCATCGGGAGTACGAGTACGTTTTTGATTATATTATATCTTTCGCGCCTGATTTTTGGCATCGAGCCCCGCTGCGAGTTGGAACCAAACGTCAGATGCGCTACGCTCTTCGGTGGTCTGCCCCCAACGCTGAGGCTCTCTCATGGAAAGCACGCGGGAAAAGCTCGAGACCCTTTTCGCGACAGTGTTGTCGCTGCCTGAGGCGGAACAGGAGATTGTAGTCGATGCGCTGAATGAAATCACTTCGCCGCCCTACCAGCTGTTCGGGGCTGAAGTGCGCGTTCTTAGTCCAGCACTCGCGCGGGCTGCAAATGGCCGGTTTGCAGAAGACACTGCGGTGCGGGCCATTCTCGACACACCTTGGCAGAAGCCGGGCTCATGAAGGATCGCCTGGACCCACAGGCGCGACGAGACCTGACCGACATCCGCGGCGACCTGATCGACACAGCAGGGTCGAACACGACGGAGCTGGTCCGGAATTATCTGCGCTCTCGAATTGCCCTTCTGGCGAAGAGGCCGTTGGCCGGGATCGACACGTCCCGGCCAGACGACAGAGTTCTCTCTCCCACGAAGTGTCCGTATCGAATTCACTACTCGATATCGTGCGATCAGGTCGTGGTTTTGCCTATCCGGCCTACGTCGCGTCCGCCACCTGACGAGGTGCCGCCAACATGATCCTCCGGTCGGCGATCGTAGTCATGGCATTGGTCATATCCAACTTGCCCGCCCCCGCCCAGTTTCCAGACCTGATGCCGGTGTGGCGACAGGTGTTCGCACGGCCGGCGGGCCGGCCGCCGTCGCCCGCCAACAATCCTTCAACCGATGCGAAGGTTTCGCTCGGCCGCGATCTCTTTCACGACACGCGGCTTTCGGGGGACGGAACGCGGTCGTGCGCGACGTGCCACGATCCAGCGCGAAGTTTCACTGATGGACGCGCGCGAGGGGCTGGTCTCGACGGCGCCGCTTTGCAGCGCAACACCCCCGCACTGTGGAACCTGGCCTGGGGCAAGTCTTTCTATTGGGATGGACGCGCCTCGTCGATCGAGGCACAGGCGGCGTTCCCGATCGAGCACCCCAATGAAATGGCCGGACGATGGCCGGAAATCATTGGCAGGTTGAAAGCCGACACAACCCTGGATGTGCGGTTCCATCAGGCGTTCACCGAGCGGCCTGCGATCCAGCCCGTCACCATCCTGACGGCATTGGCCGACTACGAGCGCACGCTGGTCTCGCCCGTGACACGCTTTGATCGCTGGATTGCCGGTGACCAAGCCGCTTTGACCGGCGCCGAGATCGCGGGCTTCCGCTTGTTCACCGGCAAGGCGGGTTGCGTCGGCTGCCATGCCGGCTGGCGCTTCACAGACGACCGGTTCCACGACATCGGGCTTGAAGGCGACGATCCCGGACGCGGCGTGGTGCCGGGCGGAGTTGCCGGCCTCCGAGCGTTCAAGACGCCGGGATTGCGTGAAATCCGTTGGACCGCGCCTTACATGCACGACGGCTCGAAGGCAACGCTCGAAGCCGTGCTCGATCACTATTCGGGCGGTTTCGTGAGCCGCCCGGGGCTCTCGACAAACATGGTTCGCGGCCTCACGCTCGATGCCGAGGAACGATCCGCATTGCTGACGTTTTTAGCGGCGCTGTCCAGTGAAGCTCTACCCAAACCGGATTGAGAAGGATTTTCATGAGCAGCCCGCGCAAGATCACGCTCTCGACCGAGGCGATCAATAATGCCGGATTCTATGAGCTTCTGACAGAGCGCGACCGGAACGAGCGGGCGCGGATCGCAGCCGAGATCATCCTTGCGGTGTTCAACGACTACTACTTCCGCTCCCGCCGCATTCCCTTCCTCGCCAAGGAGGCGTTCGAGACCCGGGACTGGCCGGCCATGCTCGACCTCTCGCGCGACCGCCTGTCGCTCTATTCGTCCTCGGTCAGCAAGCTCGGACCGCTGATCAAGGCGGGCTGCCCGGAGCTTTCGACCGACGAAAGTTTCTGGACCGACGTGGAAGCGCGGTACCTCGCCATAATCAAGGGCCGCTACGAGGCAGACCTCGCGTTCGCGTTTCTCAATTCGGTGCGCCGCAAGGTCTACGAGGACGAATGGAAGGCGGTCGAGTATTCGCACGGCAGGGCGGCGGCTCCAAGTGCCAGCCTGAGCGAGCCGGTGGTGCGGATGCTCCAGGCGGCGACGCCGATTCCGGCCGCGACGCTGAAGCGCATGCTGGATATTCCGAAGTTCGCGACGGCGCTGCGTGACGCCGATGGCGATGCCCTGCTCATGGCCGACGTGATCAATCGGGCGCTCGATCGCACAGGATTGCCGCAAGGCAGCGCCCTCAAGATCATGATGATCAACGCCGGGTTCTATCGCAACCGCGGCGCTTATCTCGTGGGTCGGATCGTGGTGCCGGGATTCGGTACGCTGCCGTTGCTGATTGCCATCCTGAACGGCAAGGACGGCATTTTTGTCGATGCTGTGCTGACCGACAGCGACGAGTTGCAGTTCGTGTTCTCGTCCACGCTTGCGAACTTCCATGTCACCAATCCGCACTATCACGAGCTGGCGCAATTCCTGTTCAGCATCATGCCGAAGCGTCCACTTGGGTTGCACTATTCGACCATCGGGTACAACCACGTCGGCAAGGTTGCGGTCATCAACGAAATGGCGCGAGAACAGACGCGGACCGGCGAGCGGCTCGACACAGCAGTTGGATTCCGCGGCACGGTGGCGATCGGCTTCTCAATGCCTTCGTCCCGCTACGTGATGAAAGTGATCCGGGACAAGCCGACGGCGGGCTACAAATGGGGCGCGTTCGCCGGTGTGCCGGCGGTGATCGAGAAGTACCGCCTCGTGCACGACATCAACCGCGCGGGCAGCATGCTCGACAACATCATCTATTACACCGTGCGGCTGAACCGCGACTGGTTCGCGCCCGCCCTGCTCGACGAGCTCGCCGAGCAGGCGGCAAGCACCGTGTCTGTGCTCGACGACTGCGTGGTGTTCAAGCACATCATCACGCAGATGAAGCTTGTTCCGCTGCCGGTGTTTCTTGAAACCGCGAGCCGCGCCGATGCGGAAGCGGCCGTCGTCAACCTCGGCACCTGCATCAAGAATAACGCAGCCGCCAACATCTTCAACAAGGACCTCGACGGCCGCAACTATGGCGTCAGCCGGATTCTGAAGGTCTACCTGTTCGACTATGACGCTGTTGAGCCCCTGACCGGTGTGAAGGTGCGCACCAACAAGAACCGGGAGGACGGCGAGGAAGACGTGCCCGATTGGTACTTCGAGACGGGCACCATCTTCTTGCCGGAGGAAATGATGACCGGGCTCCGGATCGAAGACCGGGAGTTGCGACGCTTGTTCGCAAGCGCCCATCCCGAGATCATGCGTGTTGACTACTGGGAGGGCATGCAGCGGGCACTCTGCGAGGGTAAAGTTCCGAAGGTTCGCGCCTATCCGGAAGCGCGGCAGCTGGTTCGCGGGCGCCCGCCAGCCTCCCCATGATCGCTCAGCGGGAGCTATCGTCGTCGTCGCCGAAAGCCGATTGAGGGAGGCGGGCGATGTCGAAGCTGACGATGCGTGTGACGATGGGGGGCGAAACCACTTTCACCAGTTGAGCCGCAGGCAGCAGCTGAGTGGCGGACGAATATGCTGGTGTCTCCGTTGGTGCGGCAGTCGGAGAACCGGTAGATCGGCTCGCAGCGTCGGCTCCATCGGGCAGGGCAGCTATGAAGCCCATGATCACGAGGGCGGCCGACACGATCCGCAGCCACGACCTGCACGTCTCGTACACGATGCTGAGTGGCGACATAAAAAAGGCCCTGTCATTTAAACGTCGGGCGAAATTGACGAAAAAAACACGCCGACACTTTCACCAAGGTATGCCGGAAAGTTTAAACGATTGCTAAGAATCGATTCGACCTGGCACAAACGGCGCTCACATCGATTATCGCCATACGTCACGAATTCGCAGCTGCCGCTGGTATCCCACCCTCAGGACATGGCGGCGTCAGGATATCGTCCGGGTGGGCATGCCGCCAGGGCCGCCCTCGCGTACCGGGCGCTTGCCGGTGCCGCTTACTCCTCCCGATAGACGCGCTCGCGGCGCTCGTGGCGCTCCTGCGCTTCCAGGGAGAGCGTTGCAATGGGGCGCGCGTCGAGCCGCTTGAGGCCGATGGGCTCGCCAGTCTCCTCGCAAAAGCCGTAGGAGCCATCCTCGATACGGGCCAGGGCCGAGTCGATCTTGGCCACGAGTTTGCGCTGGCGGTCCCGGGCGCGCAACTCGAGCGCGCGATCGGTTTCGGATGTGGCGCGGTCGGCGAGATCGGCGTGCTGGGTGGATTCCTCGTGCAGACCCAACAGCGTCTCACGCGTCTGGCGGATGATATCTTCCTTCCAGTTGACCAGCTTCTGGCGGAAATAGAGGCGCTGCAGACCGTTCATAAACGGCTCAGCCTCCGATGGCGCATAGTCGGGAGGAAGCACGTTCGCTACCAGCTTCGCCTTGCTGCCGGCCGAAGTACTGTCTTTTGCTGTGCGCGGCTTTTCGTTGGACGTCACGGTTGTTCCCCCACGTGTGGTCTGGTCTTGTCCGCTGACAGCACGTCGTGGTTGTTTTACGGCGGCGGCTTTGTGTCGGTTCTTATCAGGCTTCGGGAGCGACTTGGACGCGATCGTGTGTTGAACAGGTAAATCTTTCTTGGACTTGCCCGCGGTTCGGTTCGACCCCTTGCCAAGCACCTTTGTCACAGTCTTGGCAGCCGGCTTGCTTGGCCTTGGAACCGGTTTTTGAGGGGTCTTTTGGGCTAGCTTTTGACCCTTGCCCAAACTTTGGGCGACACTGTGGATTGCTTTCCGGGACATGCTTGGCCCCGCCGCATCGGCCGATACCCCGCGCACCTTAGCGGCCGGCTTGCCCAGCCGACTCGCGGGCCGTTTTGTGGTCGCAGTGCTCGGATTCTGCTTGCCCATAAGTGTTCTCCACTTGTCCAACAAGCGGCGGAATGCTGTCCGCTTTTCGAGGGGCCTTCAGGACGCGCCAGCTATTTAGGCGACTCTCAACTTATGTCAAGGATTTGGCGGCGTTAGCATTTCCAGCCGTCGAAGTGCTCAGTGACTCGCATGGCGCAAAGCACTCGCCTGTGGGACGACAATCTATTTTAGGTTGCCGGTGAACTGGTATAACAACTTTACCGCGTATTCAGAAATCTGAAGTAATGTGATCTGGCCGGCCGGACAGCTTCCGGCCGGTTCCTCGAAACGGCGACTACCCTCTCCCCGGTCCGCCGATCCCAGGGCTGGCACGTATCGTCACCACCCTGCCGTTCCGAAAGCCTTTAGCCTTGAAGCAAAAAACAGAAGGACCCTAAAGCCAACTCGGCCCCAGCCCTCGGACGACGGCCAGCGCATCCGAGCCGGTCCAAGTTCCGCGCACATGATCGAGCCCGCTCTCTCGCCCCGAGAGAGATCGAGACAGTTCTCCCGCTGTCCCGCTGGCCGTTGTCCGGGGGTCGTCCCCGCCCTGTGGCGCCATCCACCCGTCCCCACCCCGGTGGCGTGGCGCCACCCCTTGGGTCGTCGCTGTCGGGCACTCAGCGGCCCGCGCCCTTCCGACAGCTTGCTGCTCCGCCCGTCCGCGCATAGGGTTCGGCGTCGCAACAGGGGACTATCATGGCTTTCAAGGGCAGCAAGACCTACGTCGCCACAGATGACCTCAAGGTCGCAGTCCATGCGGCCGTCACACTGTCCCGACCGCTGCTCGTCAAGGGCGAGCCAGGAACGGGCAAATCGGTGCTGGCTCACGAGGTGGCCAGGGCACTCGGCGCGCCGCTGATCGAGTGGCACATTAAATCGACGACACGGGCCCAGCAGGGACTTTACGAATACGATGCAGTGTCGCGGCTTCGCGACGGCCAGCTCGGCGATGCTCGCGTCAAGGACATCACCAATTATATCCGCCGAGGCAAACTGTGGGATGCGTTCACACACCACACGCGGCCGGTGCTGCTCATCGACGAAATCGACAAGGCCGATATCGAGTTCCCAAACGACTTGCTGCTGGAACTCGATCGCATGGAGTTCTTCGTCTACGAGACCGGCGAAACGATCAAGGCCGAGAACCGGCCAATCGTGCTGATCACATCAAACAACGAGAAGGAGCTGCCGGATGCGTTTCTGCGCCGCTGCTTCTTTCACTACATTAAGTTCCCGGACGCCGAGACCATGCGGACGATCGTCGACGTGCACTTCCCAGGCATCAAGGGCCGGCTGGCTCAAGAAGCGCTGCGCATCTTCTACGACATCCGCGACATCCCGGGTTTGAAGAAGAAGCCCTCGACATCGGAGCTGCTGGACTGGTTGAAGCTGCTGCTCAACGAAGACATCTCGCCCGAGACGCTGCGCGAAACCGATCCGAGAAAACTGGTTCCGCCGCTGGCCGGTGCACTCGTCAAGAACGAGCAAGACACGCACCTTCTGGAGCGGCTGGCATTCATGTCGCGCAGAAAGACCGCTGAGTAGTCCGGAGAGCCAGTTTCTTTGTGAAAATTTGATGGTGGTGGCGGATTGGCACATCCGCGATTGTGACGATGCACGGGTTGCGAAATGAACGCCGGATGAAGGCCGGGCTCAGAAAAAATTCAGCGCTTGGCGCGTAGTATCACTCCATGAACGGTCGCCTCAGGCGGCCATTGTGGCTTTTGGCCAGCATTGCATTTGGCCCGATTTCGTTCGGAGAGTGAGATGGGTGAAATCATCCGCAGCGGCGCCATCGTCCTGATGGGTCTGACCGTGATGGCCGCGGGCGTCGCAGTTGTCTTCTACGGTTGAGACGTCCTCAGGGTCTGACTGGGGTCTGCCACGGGTCGAGCCGGGCTGAAAAACTTGCCGCGGCCACGAACTTCTTCCATGAGAGGGGACCCTGGAGGTTCCCTTGCGCGTTCCCAAGCTGCCCGCCCCGTCCATCACTGCTGTTCGTGACGCTGGCGCCTTTATGACGGACCTGATGACTCCGGCGCTAAGGCTTGGTGTCACTGGGTTGTCGCGCGCCGGCAAGACTGTTTTCATCACCGCGCTGATCCGCAATCTGGTGTCCGGCGGACGGCTGCCTTTTTTCGCTCCCCATGCCCAGCGACGCATTCAGCGCGCCTATCTCGAGCCGCAGCCAGATGATGCGGTACCGCGTTTTGACTACGAAGCGCACGTTGCTGCACTTTCGGCCGATCCCCCGTCGTGGCCGGAGAGCACACGCCGGATCTCTGAGGTGCGGATCACAATCGAGTATCAATCGCAAAGCCCGCTGAGGCGGACGCTCGGAACCGGCAAGTTGCATCTCGACATTGTCGACTACCCTGGCGAATGGCTGATCGATCTCGGACTGATGGAGCAGTCGTTCGAGGCGTGGTCGGCAGAAGCCCTGGCCCTCGCCGACGCGCGCGCCGAGGAGGCCGGGGAATTCTTGGCGTTCCTTGCCGCGCTGCCTGACGACGACGCCGAACAGATCGCGATCCGTGGCGCGGCAATCTACGCGCGCTATCTCGAAGCTGCGCGGACCAGTGATGCGGGGCTCGCAACGCTGGGACCGGGGCGCTTTCTGACCCCGGGCGATCTCGAAGGCTCACCGCTGGTTACCTTTTTTCCGTTTGTTGCCACGACCCGGCGCGCGACGGCGGCCAAGCCCGACCTCGAAAAATTGCTGCGCCAGCGGTTCAAAAGTTACAAGGAAAAGGTGGTGGTGCCCTTCTTCCGCGATCATTTCAGCCGGCTGGATCGGCAAGTCGTGCTCATCGATGCCCTGGGCGCGCTCAATCGCGGCCCCAAGGCGGTGCAAGATCTCGAACGCGCGTTGAGCGCGGTGCTCAAGGCATTCCGGCCAGGCTCGCATTCGTGGCTCAACCTGCTGATCAACCGTCGGCGCATCGACCGGCTGGTGTTCGCCGCGACCAAGGCCGACCATCTGCCATCGACGAGCCACGACCGGCTGGAGGCGATACTGACCGCAATGACGGCGCGGGCGTCCAGCCGCGCGACGAGCGCTGGGGCGGATGTGCACGTGTTGGCGATGGCCGCCCTCAGGTCGACGCGAGAGGCGGAGGCCAAGGACGGCAGCGATCGTCTGCGGCTGATCGTCGGAGTACCCCTGGCCGGTGAGATGATCGGCACGACGAGGTTCGACGGAATGACCGAGACGGCGATCTTCCCCGGCGACCTGCCGGCCGACCCGCAATCGATTTTTGCCACGGGCAGAGCCGAGCCTGCTGGCACCAACCCCGCCCTGCGCTTCCTCAGGTTTCGGCCGCCGCGCCTGCAGAGCCATGGTAAGAGCGGCGAAGTGCCGCCTGCGCCTCACATCCGCCTCGACCGCGCCCTCGACGTCCTGCTCTCGGACTATCTCGCATGACCAAGGCACCCGAACCGCGCAAGCCGCGTATCTACAGTTTGGACGATCCGACCGTCGTCACAATTGCGCCGGCGAAAGAAGACGTGGCTCAGAACCCGTTTCCGCCAGGTGGCGGGACGTCACTGGCGAGCAACCGCCCGACGCTCTCCGAGATCAAGTCCGGCGCTAGCTGGGGCGCCGTGCTGGTTTCGGCTATGGTTGGGATCGCCATGCTTGCGGCTGGCGTCTGGTTCGCGCGCTTTGTTTCCGTGGCGCTTTCGCGCGAGGACTGGGTCGGCTGGACCGCAACCGGGCTATTGGGCCTCGCAGCCCTCGCCATGAGCGTTATCGTCGGGCGCGAACTGATCGGCCTCGTGCGTCTGGAAAAGCTATCCGCCCTGCGCCGCGATGCGGATGCTGTACTCTTGAAACCCGACGCCAAACTCGAGAGCTCGGTGGTGGCACGGCTGCGCGGACTGTTCAGCGGCCGGCCAGAGTGCCGCTGGGGATTGGCCCGCCTCGACGAGCACATGCGTGATGTGAATAACGCGGGCGATCTCCTCAAACTCGCCGACCGCGATCTGCTGGCCCCCTTGGACCAGGAAGCACGGCGGCTCATCCTGGCATCGGCCAAGCGCGTGGGAATGGTCACCGCCATGAGCCCGCTGATGCTGATCGCGGTCGGCTACGTGCTGGTCGAGAACGTCAGAATGTTGCGCGCGATCGCGGGCCTCTATGGCCGCCGGCCTGGAACAACAGGTGCGCTGCGACTTGGCAGGTTGGTGTTCAAGCACTTGCTGGCGAGCGGCGGGCTCGCGCTGACCGACGATTTACTCGGCCAATTCCTCGGGCAGGACTTGCTGAGGCGATTGTCGCGGCGGCTGGGCGAGGGCGCTTTCAACGGGGCCATGACGGCGCGCGTTGGTGCGGCCGCGATCGAGGTAATCCGACCGTTGCCATACATCGAGGCGCAGCCAGTGCGAGTGCGCGATCTGCTCTCGGAGCTGTTTCGGCGCACGCCAGCTGCTGCAGAACACAAGCTGTAGGTCAGATCAAGCGGCGGCGCGGGAAAGCCCCTGAGACGGTGCGGCCTCCGGGGCGAGGCGTATGGCCCATTCGTCGGCGCGGGCTTTGGCGCGAACCAGGATCGCTGGTGGGCTGCGGTCTTCGGGAGTCGACAGCATGGCCGACGACACCGGGCCAGCCGGCCGGGCCAGCATCCAGCTCAACAGCCCGGATAAAATGAGACCGGCGAGCACGGGCGCCATCCAGGCGAGAAGCTCAGGATAAGCCCAATAGCAGATCAGCGCCATGACAAGCCCAAGCAACATGTGCCGCCAGTGGAATCCGATCGCCTCGCGGAGCGGGATACCGCTTTCATCGCGCCGCTGCGCCTTCCACCCGCTATCGAGACCGAAAAAAATCTGGAATACGGCGACCGTTTGCGTCGCCATGAGTATCGGCGCGATGAGCATCGAGAAAATGGTCTCGGTGCAGACGCCGGCAATCGCCCGAACCGGACCGCCGACCTCGCGCGCCCGGAGCGAGCGCTTGAACTCGAGCAGCAACCCTAAGAACTTGGGCAGCAACACGACCGCCATGGTCGCAATAAACAGCCGAATGGCGGCACCCGGATCAATCACCGGCCAGATCGGGAACAGCGATTTCGCATCCTTGAAGTAGCTCGGGATCATCTGCTGGCCCTGGAGGGCAAGCACCAGCCCGACCGCGAGCGACAACCCCCACACAGCCGAGACAATGTAGGCACAGGCACCCATCAGCATGTGGACCCGCCCCATCGTGGTCAGGCCGCCGGCCGTCACGATGGCAAGATGCTGCAAATTGCCCTGCGCCCAGCGCCTGTCGCGGACCACGAGATCGATCAGGCTCGGCGGCATCCCTTCATATGACCCCGGCAGCGACGGCGCCATGTGCACGCCCCAGCCCGAACGCTGCAAGAGGACCGCCTCGACGAAATCATGGCTGAGGACGTGCCCGCCAAAGGGCGGTTTACCAGGCAGCACCGGCAGACCGGCCGCGCCCGCGAAGGCGACTGTTCGGATGATGGCGTTATGACCCCAGTAGTTGCCCTGATCGCGGTGCCAGAAGGCGATTCCGGCCGCCACCGCCCGGCCGTAGATGTTACAGGCGAACTGCTGCAGGCGCTGCAACAGTGTCGTGCCGCCAACGAGCCTCGGAACGGTCTGTATGAGGCCGGCGCGGCTGTCCTGTTCCATGGCGCGAACCAGCCTCACCAGCGGCTCGGCCGCCATGACGCTATCGGCGTCGAGGATGACGAAATGCTGGTAGTCGGCCCCGAACCGTTCCACCCAATCCTTAATGTTGCCGGCCTTGCGACCATTGTTATCCTTCCGGCGGCGGTAGTAGACGGGCATGATCGCAGCAACGTGGCGACTGAGAGCGGCATAAAGCTTTTCTTCGCCCGCCCCGGCGTCCACGCCGCGCGTATCCGACAGCACGAAGACGTCGAAAGAGCGGGCCTCGCCGCACGCAGCCAAATCCTCGATCATCGCTTCGATGGTGCCAGCGATGCGCGCCGGGTCCTCATGATAGACAGGAAACAGCAGAGCCGTGCGGGTCGATAGCGAGGCGTCGACTGGGGGCAACACGATTGTGTCGGCGCTGTCGCCGGCGAACAGCGGCAAAAAGCCCATGGCCGCACTCAGCGATCCGAGCGCCATCCAGCCGAACGCGATGGTCGACAACACCAGGAACACGAACTGGATCGGGGTCAATTGCACGAAGGCGAGGACATTGTAGAGTTCATAGCCGAATGCCGCGGTCAGCAGCGTGGCCCCGAACACCACGGCGGCACGAGCGACCCAATAGCCTCTGCGCTGTGGTGGACGCGGTGGAGGCTGAATGCGCGAGCCGAAACTCTGCTCGGGCATCGGCAGCGGACTTTCCGGTCGCAGCAGCGCCGGATCGCTCGCGTCGCGCGACGCCGCCATGGGCCGCTTGGTTTCAACGCTCATGTCATTCATGCGTCGATGCAGCTCCGTGGGTTGCTCAGGTCGTCGTCTTCGATCACACCTTGGGCCCTCATCCTCCCGGAACTCAATTCGTTGCGAACGTCGGGATCAGACGCGGGTCCAACGATAGAGCCAGCTTTCTGAGATCAACTGGTCGTTGGCCTTCAGACCCAGTCGGAGTTCGATCAGCTCAACGCCACCGGTGTTCAATTCGAACGTGACTCGAAGCCCGGAAATCTCGGGGTTGCGCTGCACGACCACGTTGGCCAGGCTACCGGCGCTGGCGCTGATCTCGGCAACGGGCAGATCCCGCGCCTCCTTCACTGCCGGGCCGTCGAAATCGATCACAAACAGCTGCGTGCCGGGTTTGCGGCTGGAACCGACCAGAGTTTTCTGCACACGCGCACCGGGCCATGCGACGGGAACCATATCCGTCCAATGCAGCCGATAGGCGAACGTGTGCGACTTGTCCGGTTCGAGCGGCTTGGCCGGCTTCCAATAGGCGACGATGTTGTCATGGATCTCTTCCTCGGCGGGAATCTCGATCAGTTCGACATAGCCCTCGCCCCAGGATCCCTTGGGCTCAACCCAGACCGTGGGCCGGTCGCCATACTTGGCCTCGAGATCCTGGAAATTCCTGAAGTTGCGGTCGCGCTGGCTCAGGCCGAAACCCTTCGGATCGCGGTCAAGGAACGCGCTCGTCTGCAGCTTTTTCGGATTGGTCAACGGCCGCCACAGCCGCTCGCCCTTGCCATTGAGAAGTGCGAGCCCCTCGCTGTCGTGGACGGCTGGCCGGAAATCACCGTTGATGCGGCGATGCGCAGCGCCATGCAGAAACATGCTGGTCAACGGCGCAAGCCCCAGGTGGATGATCTGCTGGCGTGGGAAGAGCACGGCCTCGACGTCCATCACGGTCGCCGGTCCAGGCGAGATCGTGAACCGGTAAGCGCCTGTCGTCGAAGGGCTATCGAGAAGCGCGTGGATGACGATGCCAGTCGATCCGGCCTGCGGCTTCTCGATCCAGAATGAGCGGAACAGCGGGAATTCTTCTCCGCCCGGCCGCGCGGTGTTGATCGCAAGCCCGCGCGCGCTCATGCCGTAATGTTGGCTGCGACCAACCGCCCTGAAATAGGAAGCACCCTGGAACACTGCGTACTCGTCATAATAGTCCGACCGATTGATTGGGCCGTGCACCCGGAGGCCAGAGAACGCGAAGGGGGCGGCGTCAGGCCCCTTCGCGATGAGCGGGCCTAAACCAAACAGGCGACCGTCGGCCTTGAGCTGTCGCGCCTTGCCGGCCTCGACACTCCATATGTCCACAGGCGTGTTGTAGAGAAAGCCCATCGGGAACATCTGGATCTCGAAATCGAGCCGTTCCTGCCGCCAAAGCGACTGCTCGACCCGGAAGCGGATGTCCCGGTACTGATCATAGGTCAGCTTGTTGAACGGCTCGGGAACCTCGATCACCGGCTTGACGAAGGGCCTGCTCGCCAACTTTTCGGCCAGCTTGCGAACCGTGTCGGGGGCAAATGGGTCACCGGCTTCGCCAGCGGCACCGGCCTCGACTGCGCCGATGCTCCACCCCAACCCTGCGGCCCCGGCAACGGCTGCGAGTAGTCCCGCATTTAAAAGCACCCCGCGGCGATCCATCGAACCATTTGGCATTATTTGCTTTCCGTCGACGTGTTGGCCACCAGACAAATAGCCGCCGCATTACTGTTTCGAGCCCGCACACGACCCCACATGCAAACTCAAGGTTCAAGCGGACATCGTCACCAAGCTTTGGACCTGTGATGTCACGCATCCCCCATGGTGGCGGCGCGCCTCCCCGACACCGCAATGACAAACGGCGGGCTCAGCAGTTCCGAAAATTCGGCAACGTGCCCCTCGAACGCAGTTTCCCCTGCAGGCCTGCAAGTGCGCGCGGCAACGCAAACCCGAACTGTGGCGGATGTAACACCGGATTATGGCAGGAATCACTCACTGAAGCCTCTTTCCCCTATGGCGGCATCTGGCTGGCTGCGGCGGCCGTTGTGGGCGTCAAGTCAACCGCCGCCGTCGATGCTGATGCGTGACAGGGCATGTTTTGACGTTCCGATTTGCGGGCGCCGTTAAGTCTGCTACACGAGCCTCGGAGCGGCAACAAGCCGCCGGAAACACCAACTTTTGCCTGAAATTTGGGCGATGACGTCCGCGCCATCGCGACGCGACGAACACCCGGCAAAGCCTCCCTCGACACCCCGACGTGGCAGCCCTTTCCAAAGCTGTCAGCGGCCGGCGCTAAGGATCGATCACCATGGACCTACCTGAATCCGCTCTGATCGAGGCCATCATGATGACCAGGTCGCAGGTCGATTTCCTGTGGCAGTTCTTCGTCACGGTCCATATCGCGATTTTCGCGCTGTTGTTCATCTACGACCACGCCGTGGAGAGCATGAATTGGGTCGCACGAGCCCTGTCCGTCGCCGGCATCGCAATGTTCGACTACATCAACGGCAAGGCGCTTCAGAACACCTACCTGCTCCTCGACGCGATGGTCGACCAGTACCGGGCGGTGTTCGGCCAGGTTGAGCGCTTCCGTCCGGCATTCTATCAGCGCTTCGTCCTGGAGTCGTTCGCCGACCGGCCCGACATCGTCTATGTGACCCACGGCATGGCCTTCGTCGTGGTCATCCTGGCCCTGGCATCACGCCGTTTCATCCAGTCAAGACCACGCGCACAGCACTAACCAGCACGCGCCGATGAGAATCTTTCGCAGACCTCCCTGAAGGGCCGCGCAAACCGCTCTCACGTACCCAGTGTCCGTGCCGCAGTCGTCTCCACCGCCACTTAACTCTCAAAATAAGTATATTTTTCTGCATATTAAGTCGCTGCCGAATTTTGTTGCATCCTCGCCACAATCTGATTCGAATCGCTCGCCTCGCCCGTCAAGGCTATTTCTTCGCAAAACGCCATTGAGTAGTGTGCTTGCTGAGACGGTGACTTGGAGGGGGACTCCCCACCGTGTTCGGGAAAAGACTGAACGTAAGAATTTTGTGCACAGCGTAACGGCGTAACGTCCTTTACTCACTGCTGCGCACCGAAAGTACAGTACGGGAGAAGACCTATGAACAAATACAGTCTGAGCGCCCTCGTGGCGGCCGG
>PERT01000065.1 GCA_002928955.1 Hyphomicrobium sp.
AAAGGCCACTAGCAAAAACAATGGTTTAGTGGGGCGTTCAACGCGCCTTGATTGACGACCAGCTTGCCGCTCGCACAGGTCAATCAAGGCGCGACGCCACACTAGTGGCCTGTCGCGCCTAAATCGCTGTGCCAGCCGCACGCGTCGACGATTTAGGCGAGACATGAAGGCCACTAGCAAAAACAATGGTTTAGTGGGGCGTTCAACGCGCCTTGATTGACGACCAGCTTGCCGCTCGCACAGGTCAATCAAGGCGCGACGCCACACTAGGGCTTCGATGGCGACGTCTCAGAGGCCCGGCTGGAGTCGGGTTTTAAACCATTGGCCGACAGCGCATCCCGCTGCTTGGCCCGCCCGATGTGAAAGCGCTGGAAGCTCGGATCGGTGACATAGCTGCCCGTGCCGATCCAGGCGAACATATCGTAGAACGTACCCTCCAAAATGCCGAGTTGCATGCGCGCGATTTCTATCGGCGGGCCCCATTTGCCCTCGAGCCCCGCCAGATCAGGTTTGATGAACACGATCGATGGCGTAAAAAGTACGGCCCAGCGCTCGGCAAGCTTTTTCTCCGACAACTTCGTGCCGTCGAAGTCCGTCACCTCCCGATCGCCCCAGAGATTGAGCTGAACGATCCGGAAGTTTGCAGCGACATAGTCGTTGATGTAGCGCCTCGACAGCACGTCGGTATGCATCTTGATGCAGTAGATGCAGCCGCGCTGCTCGATGACGATAGCCAGTTTCCTGCCCGCAGCCCTGGCTTCAGCATGGTCCTCGCGCAGGTCGAGGAAGCTTTGGACAAACCACGACTGATGGTAGATGCCGTCTTCGCCTTTCACGGGCTCAACAGCCGGCAGGGCGGGGCCGGAGACCGGTGGCAGAAGCGGGTCAACGGCTGTGGCGGATGTCGCCGAAAAAATGGTCATTGCCAGTATTGTTGTAGCGAGGTGGCGGGACATCCCTCTGGCTCCCTGGCAATCGGTCGGATACACGACACTACGCCAGTTTTCGGGGCTGCACGACTGAAAGCGCAATAAAAGCCTCGCCGGTTCAACGCGTAATTCCGGCTAGGCTGGCGAGAAACCGCAGGACGACGAGGGCGAGAAACGCTGCGAAGGCCAGTTCGAGAGAGCGTCTCGGGATGCCATGTGCCAACCTGACGCCCCACGACGTTGATAGCAGGCCGGCTGGTACGATCGCAGCCGCGCCGACCAGACTGACATATCCGAGGGACAATGGCGGCAGGCCATCGGCACCCCACCCCGCCCAAATGAAGCCGAGCGCTCCCGGAATGGCGACCATGGGCCCAAAACCAGCCGATGTCGCAACGGAGTTGAGTAGCGGGCGGCCATAGGCGTGAAGCATTGTCGTCATAAAAGCACCGCCGCCGATGCTGAGCAACACCGAGATCATGCCCACGACGCTCGCAAAAGCCTCGACAAACCTCGAACGCGGCAATTCAGACCCGAGCCGCCAGTCGTCCCGCCCGAACGCCATCTTGGCGGCCATCAGACTGCCAAAGATCACCCAAGCCCACTTGAGGCCACTCGTGCTCGAATACTTGGCCACGACAATGCCGGCGACGACACCCAACACCACCCACGGCCCGAGCCGTTTCAGAACTTCGGTATCGACAGCGCCACGGGCGTTATGACTGCGGGCCGACTTGAATGTCGTGAACGAGATCGCAAGGAGAGAGGTCCCGAGCGCCAGATGCATGCGGATCGCGGGATCGATGCCGATGGCTGAGAATGTTTCATACAGCACCGGCACCAGTATTCCGCCGCCACCGATGCCGAGCAGCCCCGACATGAAACCTGTGAGCAATCCCGCAGCAAGCAGCGCAATCACAAGCAAAACCAAGCTGCTCACGGTCAATCCAGGATCCATACGTTGTGCCTACTCCGCCGCCAGCCGCTGCAATGCGCGCCCCTCGGCAAGCTGCATCGCTTCCTTGAGAACGTCCACCCCCGCATCTCGGCGGACGGCGTATTCACTCAGATGCCGCCGAAACAGCCGGCCACCGGGACGCGCATGATAGAGGCCGAGAATGTGGCGGGTGATGTTCGAGAGCCGACCGCCAGACCTGAGATGCTGTTCGACATAGGGCACAAGAAACTCCAGCGCTTCCGCGCGGGTCACGTCGGCCCCTCCAACGCCAAACACGCGGCGATCCACCTCCGCCAGGAGATAGGGCTGCTGGTAGGCTATGCGGCCCAGCATCACCCCGTCAACATGAGCGAGGTGCCCCTCGCACGCAGCCAGCGTTTCGATCCCGCCGTTGATAACGATGGTGAGGTCCGGCCGCGCGGCCTTCAGGCGATAAACCCGGTTGTAATCGAGCGGCGGGATATCGCGGTTCTCCCTTGGTGACAGGCCCTTGAGCCAAGCCTTGCGGGCATGCACGATGAAGACGCTGCAGCCACTGGCCGCGACGGTCTCGATGAAGCTCTGGAAATCGGCCTCCGCGTCCTGATCGTCGATTCCGATGCGGCATTTGACGGTGACTGGCACCGCGACGGCCGCGCGCATGGCCGCCACGCAGTCCCCGACCAGGGTCGGCTCAGCCATGAGGCACGCGCCGAAGCGGCCCTCCTGCACTCGGTCAGACGGGCACCCCACATTGAGGTTGATTTCGTCGTAGCCCAAATCTTCGCCGATGCGGCAGGCCGCAGCGAGCTTCACTGGATCGGAGCCGCCGAGTTGCAGCGCCAGAGGTCGTTCGACCGGCGTAAACCCGATCAGCCGTTCCCGATCGCCGCGCAGCACCGCGTCGGCCGTCACCATCTCGGTATATAGGCGCGCATGCACCGACAGGACGCGATGGAACAGCCGGCAATGCCGGTCGGTCCAATCCATCATAGGGGCAACGCAGAAGCGGTGTGACGTGGCGCTCATGCATGCTGACTAGACCGGGGTTGGCCTCTCTGCAAGCGTCTGCCTGTTTTCAAGGGTCGCCAGAACCTGTACAGGGGTAAGTGTCGACGACCGTGCATCCGTGGAAACGTGCCATTGGTCGGTCGGAGCCACCATGGCGGGGCGGCAAACTGGGCGGCGCCCGTCGTGTCCCTCTGTCTGCCGCACATCCTCGTCTAGTTCACGTTCCCTGCTGATCCGGCGGCGAGAGGACACCCCTCGCAGAGACGGCGCAAATAGGCGATACGTTCGCCGCAACATCCAACCATGGCCTCGAACCCGCTATTTCTCGGGCAGCGTCTGCGCATAGGTGAGGACGTCGACGGCATCGGACAGCGGCAGCGCGCGCAGATTGATCATGGCCGCGCCGGGGTGCGAGTTGCGGATCTTGTGCAACACCTCCCAGGGCAGTGCTTTGGATTCAGTTCCGACGTAGCCCGGCTCCTGCGCGGTGCCCCAGTTGAGCGCACGTCCGTCGAAGCCGTGACAGGCGGCACACTGCGTCTGGAACAGCGCTGCACCACGATTGGCATCGCCCCGCACCTTACCGGTCGTGCGGTCGATGAAGGCGTCCGTATCGTGCTGGCCGTTCTTGATGAAGGCCACGAGACGCTGTAGCTCGTCATCACGGATCATCTCGGTCGTGTAGTTGTGAGGTGCTGCGCGCATCAGTCTGGCGAGTGAACCGGTGCTGCGACCGCGAGCGTCACGGATGCCCTTGATGCCGGTATATTTCTCCCCTGACCGGTTGAGGCCATCCTTGCCCTGGTAGTCCCAGCCGTGGCACTCGACGCACCGCCATGTGGTCGCGCCCGTGCGCTTGCCGTTCGCGGGATAGGACGGATTGGTGCTCTCCGGCTTCTTGCGGTCGAGCGCCTCCCACCACGTGTCGTAGATGCGGCCGCCGGCTGCAAGCGTCCAAGCGCGCGACGGCTGTGACGGTGCACCGTGCACGAAACCTTCTTGTGCAGCCGAATGATCAGCGTCACGAGCCGAGCCAGCCGCCGGCACAACAGCGAGGCAGCTGAGCGAAAGCAGGACGATTGCGATGTAGCGGTTCATGCGTACTCCTGGGCCGCGGGGCCGGGCGTCGAGGATGGAACAGGGACCAAATCACGACAAATCAAACTGCAGGCATTGTCGCGATGTCAATTGCGGCATGGTCTTCCGTGGTCGGATTGGCGTGCCGGCTGAACATGTCTCCCCTCGGTGTCGCCTGACACGAAATTGCGGTCCGGCTTCGCGGCTGTCGCCGGCGCCCGATCGTGCGCTCCCGGTAGCATGCCCCGGGCCGCGCCGGGGACCAAGACTGTCGGCCCGTCGATGCCACATCGCGCAAGCCGGTGGTCGGGTCGGGGTGCGAACGCGGGATCAGCCCCCTTTCCCACGCGTCGGTTCCCCGTCATTGATGGCCTCGTTCGTCGTCGATCGATGCGATGCGTGCTTCCGGGAACAGAGCGGTATCGCAGCAGTGCTCGACCGCTCCTTCTCCCCGACAAGTGCCGACGGGGCCGGACGAGCACGCCCACAACGCTCAGCTATCGGCTTCCATAACGGCGATGCGCTCGCCCGGGTAGACCGACTTCAAGGCTCGGACGTCGTCCAAAGCAAGCGCCCAGACGTTGCAGGGACTTGCGAGGCGTATCTCACCGTTCTTTGAGACCGGCGTCGGCCCGTACCCGATCGCGATGGCATCGCCATCGGGCCAGAACGCGATCTCCCCGAGGCCAACGACGTCGCGTGCGCCCAGTTCCCGCTCCGCCGTGATGCCGGCCGTGAAATAGACTTCCGCGCCCCAGGTCTGAGCTTTGGCGTAGATCGGCAACACCGACCATATGCGTTCGGCAGTCGGCGTTTGCAGCAGCCGCGCGCGAATGGCCACGCCCCCCGCCCGGATCAAGATCTCTCGCATCGGGTCATCCTGGGACGCGGCTCGCTCGGTCATCAATCATGATGTCGCAGCCTGATCGGCCGCAACGGTCACCGACACCTTCTCACCAGGGCGCACTGCCTTCAAGAGGGACACGTCGTCAACGGACCGCGCCCACATGTTGCAGGGGCTGGGTAGCCGGATCTCGCGGCGCTTTGAAATCGGGGTCGGCCCGAACGCGATGATCACACGGTCATGCTCGCTCCAGAACCCGATGTCACCCGGAGTGACATTGATCCGGGCACCGCGCTCGCGGCCAGTCTCAACCGGCACTTCGAAGTGTACGCAGTCGCCCCACGTCTCAGCCGTGGAGTAGAGCGGCAGAGCCGCCAGAAGCCGCCGCCCCGTTGGTGTATCCAGGACCTCTGCGCGGATGGTCACGCGTCCAGCCGTGATCAGCACGCTGCGTGGGAAGCCCGCTTCGGCTACCCGCGGTGTGCGTGCGATACCGGTGGACGATCGCGATCGGAGCAGGTTTGTGGGCATGGACCGAGTTAAGCCGTCAGCGGCGTCGAGATCAAGACCCGCACGAAAGTTCCCGGATCACGCCTGTCGCGCTTCGGATGTCTCTCTGTTCCCGCACGCGGCTTGCCTCTGGGTCAAACACCGGATGCCAAGGCAACTCGTGAACCATATGGCTGCCCGTGTCCGTTCGACCGCGAATTTCCACGATGGTGGCGTTCGCAGAAGGAAGCGAACTCCGCGTTCCGGGGAGCAGGCGTTGCGACCCGATGCCCGGGGCGTCGCCGATGCTCCGATCAAGCCGGAGGCGGGCCGAAAACCAATACCGCGTTGAGGCCGCCGAATGCGAACGAGTTCGACATCGCGTAGCGGATCTTTTTGCTGCGTCCGACATTCGGCACATAATCGAGATCGCACTTGGGATCGGGTTCCGCAAGGCCGATGGTCGGCGGAAGAAACCCCTCCTCCATTGCCTTGATGCAGGCGATCGCCTCGACGCCTCCGCCAGCTCCGAGCAAGTGGCCGTGCATGGACTTGGTGGACGAAACCGCGAGCTTGCCGGCGTGTTCGCCGAACACCAGCTTGATGGCGTTGGTCTCGTTCTCGTCGTTGAGCTTCGTTGCCGTGCCGTGGGCATTGAGATAATCGATCTCGTTCGGGTCGAGGCCCGCGTCATCGATTGCGAACTGCATGGCCGAACGGGGTCCCTCGATATCCGGGTTGACCATGTCCTTGGCGTCCGAGGACATACCGAAGCCTTTGACCTCGGCGAGGATCTTGGCGCCGCGCCGTTGAGCGTGCTCGAGCTCCTCTAGCACCAGGATGCCGGCACCCTCGGCGAGCACTGTTCCGTTGCGGGTCTTGGAGAACGGGAAGCAGCCTTCTGGCGAAAGCACACGCATGGCTTGCCAGGTCCTCATTGACCCGTAGGTCAGCACGGCTTCCGAGGCGCCGGCGACACCGACATCGACCACGCCATGGCGGATGTAATCGAGCACAAGCCCGATGGCATGGGTCGCCGTGGAGCAGGCCGAGCAGGTGGCGAACGTCGGCCCCCTAATTCCATACTCGATGCCGACATGTGCAGAGGCCGAAGATCCAATGATCCGCAACAGGGTGAGTGGGTTGGTCGCGCGCTTGTTGAGAATGAACAGATCCCGATAGGCGTTCTCGACCGTCGAATAGCCGCCCGCGCCGGATCCGATGATACACGCCGAACGATAGGGGTTGCCGTAAGGAACCGGCAGACCCGCTTGGGTCCAGGCCTCATCGGCGGCCCGGCCTGCAAACCACGAGTAGCGCTCACCGTACTGCACCTTACGGCTCTTGACGTGCTTTAGAGGATCAAAGCCCCGGATCTCGCCCGCGATATGGATGTAGAGATCCTCGATCGGGAAATTCTCGATGCGGCCAACGCCGCAGCGTCCCGCCTTGAGGGAGGCCCAGAACTCAGCCACATCGAGGCCAATCGACGTCACGGCGCCGGTTCCCGTCACTACCACGCGCCGGCGCCCGCTTTTACTCGTCATTCCATAAACCTCACACGAGCAGGACCTGCCGAAGGGCAGACCCCGCGTTACACTGCTCCCTGAGAGAGCTCAGAATCTCGTCAATGTGCAGATTCCGGGCCTTCCGGAATCCTGGACCCAAAGGACGTTCAGGCCTTTGCGCCAGCCGCTGCAGGGCCGGCTGCGATCAACGCTTTGACCCTATCGACAACGGAACCGACGGACTTGAAGTCTTCGACTTCTTCATTGGCGTTGTAGGGGATCTCGATGCCGAACGTATCTTCGATGTCGAACACGATCATCGCTAGGTCAAGTGACTCGATTTTCAAATCGGTCAAGGCAGTCGAGAGCGCGATATCGTCCCGCGATTCTTTCATATGCTTCTTCAGAATTTCGATGATTTTGGTTGCGACTTCGTCCATCTTTATCTCCAACCCCCCGCCACCCACTGTAGAGGGCCAAAACCGCCCGCCTATACCTAAAGCTACCTAAAGCAGTCCGAATTTCGTGCCAAGCTGAGCCGTCGCATATCCTTAAACGACATTCAAGTCCAGCACCCAGCCCGCCTCTAGGACAGTCACAGCAAGAATCCTGCCGTTTCGATAGGTCAAACACAGCGATGTGAGGACGCGTGAAGACTGCGTTCTTTAACCTAGGCGCGAAGTCGCCCGGTTGGCCGCGCTGACGAGGAAAGTGCTCCGGAGCCGGGCCTGGAAGCGCGCTTCGAACCGGGGCATGAACGATCCGAAAATCGTGCGCTAAAACAACTTCTCGTGACTCGGGACACTAGCGTTCCCGCAAGTAAACGTGTTGAATATGTCGGTGGTGCAATGAATTGAACCTGAGCCGGAACGGGTCACAACAAAGGTGCGTCCGGCTGGGGCGACGATCGACCAAAACAATCAAGTCCGGCCCCGAAGGCCGTGCGCGGTTCCCAGGGAGGACCAACATGACCGAACACAATCGCGAAGCTGTAGCGACGCAGGGCGCTACTCCACAACCGTATGGGTGGTTGGCTCATTACCCGGCGAATGTCCGCTGGGATGCCGTCATTAAACCCGAGCCGTTGTTTACGTTGCTGGATCGGGCGGTGGCAAACCACGGTGCACGCCCGTGCACGAATTTTCTCGGCCGAGTGAACACCTATAAGGACATTGGCGCGCTTGTCGACCGAGTGGCGGCCGGCTTGCAGAGCCTCGGCGTGACCAAGGGCACCAAAGTGGGGTTGTTTCTGCCCAACTGCCCGACGTTCGTGATCTATTATTATGCAATCCTTAAGGCAGGCGGCACGGTCGTCAACTTCAACCCCCTCTACACGCTCGAAGAACTCGCTTATCAGCTGAAGGACAGCGACACCGAGATAATGGTGACGCTAGACCTAAAGGTATTGTTCGACAAAGTGGACGCGCTGCTCCAGTCGGGCGCGTTACCGCGCGCGGTTGTGGCATCGTTTCCGGCCCTGCTGCCGAGTGCGAAATCGGTTCTGTTCAAACTGTTCAAGGGCAAGGAGTTGTCGCGGCCGCAAGATTCGAAAGCGGCCGGCAAGATCGTTCTCGAGGGCCAATTGATGTCGCGTTCGGCAAAGCTGAAGCCCGTCAACATTGACCCGGCTCAAGACATCGCGGTGCTGCAGTACACGGGAGGCACCACTGGCACGCCGAAGGGTGCCATGCTCACCCATGCCAATGTTTACGCGAACGTGTTGCAGGTGGTGTCCTGGGCACCGGATCTGGTCGACGGCCAGGAGCGGGTACTTGGCGTTCTTCCCTTTTTCCATGTCTTCGCCATGACGGTCGTGATGAACTTCGGCATCGCCAAGGCCGCCGAGATGCTGATCATGCCGCGCTTCGTGTTGAACGACGCTCTGAAGCTCATCGACAAGGGCAAGCCCACTGTGATGCCGGGGGTGCCTACCCTCTTCAACGCAATTCTCAATCATCCCAAGCTCAAGTCGCACGACTTGTCGTCGTTGAAATTCTGCCTGTCGGGTGGGGCAGCCTTGCCATTGGAGGTCAAGCAAAACTTCGAACGGACAACCGGCTGCAAGCTTGTCGAGGGTTACGGTCTATCCGAGACCTCACCGGTTGCCACCTGCAATCCGATCAGCGGCCCGACCAAAGAGGGATCGATCGGACTACCGTTGCCGGCGACGATCCTATCGTTGCGCGATCTGTCCGACCCAACACGTGAGGTCATGCCTGGCGAACGGGGTGAAGTGACGATCTCTGGCCCGCAGGTGATGAAGGGATACTATAAGCGCCCGGCCGAGACGGCTGAACAGTTCGTCGGACATTTCCTGCGTACAGGCGACGTCGCGATCATGGACAGCGACGGGTTCTTCTACATCGTCGATCGGATCAAGGACCTGATCATCTGCTCAGGCTACAATGTCTACCCGCGCCGGGTCGAGGAGGCGATCTATGAGCACCCGGCGGTCGAGGAAGTGACCGTGATCGGCATCAAGGACAAATACCGCGGAGAGGCGCCCAAGGCCTTCATCAAACTCAAGGCCGGGCAATCGGCAACGACCGACGACATCATGAAGCACCTCGAGGTCAAGATTTCGAAAATCGAGCTTCCGGCTGAGATCGAGTTCCGCGACGCGCTGCCGAAGACGATGATCGGCAAGCTGTCGAAAAAGGAGCTCAAGGCCGAGGAGGCTAACCGTCAGCGGTCGTCATGACGAGCATTTTGCCTCAACCCATACCGCCGTCTAACAGCGACGCACACGGCGCCGACGATGACGGGTCTGATACGGACCGGTTGTTCACCATCGGTGAACTGGCGGATGCCTTCGACATCACCACGCGAGCCATCCGCTTCTATGAGGCTCGCGGATTGTTGGCGCCCCAGAGGGTCGGCGCCAACCGGTCCTACACGCGTCGCGACAAGGGCCGCTTGACGCTCATCCTGCGCGGCAAGAACCTCGGTTTCACACTTGAGGACATCGCCGAGTACCTGGCACTCTACGACGCCGACCCGGTGCAGGAGGCGCAGACGCGGCTGCTGCTCGAGAAGATCGAGGCGGCGATCAACGACCTTCAGCAGAAGCGTGCCGATCTCGACCGCACTCTGCGTGACCTCAAGGATATCCGTGCCAAATGCGCCGAGCACTTGCGGAAACCGGGCAAGTCGATCTGACGGCGATGCCGCGGGAGTTCACCGGTAGAGATCCGCACGGGTCGGCGGAAGCCGTGGCGGTCGCTTGGCGCTCTTTGACGCCAGCGTCTGGAACAATCTGAGCGTGCCCCGCGAGAAGGCCAAGCTGACACCCGCCAGATAGGCCACCCAGATCCGGTATTTTTCCTCGCCTACGAACATGATCGCCTGCTCGCGCTCGGCCGTCAGCCGCTCGCACCAGAGCTTGCAAGTCCGTGCGTAGTGCATCCGCCAACCCTCGACGTCGTGAACTTCGAAGCCCGCCCGCTCCATGGCGACGATCGAATGCCCGATGTCGTCCAGTTCTCCGCCCGGGAAGATGTACTTGGCTATCGCCTTCTGCTCCGGCCGCATCCGCTTGCCCATTGACGAAGATTTGGGCGCGCGACGGGCGATCGCATGATTCAGAAACAGTCCATCCTCCGCCAGCACAGCCCGTACCTTGGTCATGTAGGCCGGAATGTTCTTCAGTCCGATGTGCTCGTACATGCCGATCGATGCGATCTTGTCGTAGGTTCCACTCACCTGCGAGTAGTCCGTGAGCTCGAACGTCACCTTGCCATCGAGCTTCAGCCGCTTGACCTTGTCGCGGGCGAAGGCCAGTTGCTCTTCCGACAATGTGATGCCATGGGCTGTGACACCATAGTTCTTAGCCGCGTGGCAGACGAGCCCACCCCAGCCCGAACCGATGTCGAGCATGCGGTCGCCGGGCTTTAGCCGGAGTTTCCGGCAGATCAATTCGAGCTTGTCGCGCTGGGCCGTGGCGATATCGTTTCCCCAGTCCGTGTAGTAGCCGCAGGAATAAACCATCTCGGGATCGAGAAAGAGGGCGTAGAACTCGTTCGACAGGTCGTAGTGGAACCGGATGAAATCCTTGTTATCGGCCGACTTGCGTTTGCGACCGGTAATCTCGCCCTCGAAACCGCCGGTGTGGGTCGGCGGTGTCCCGGGCGCGAACAGAAAAGGCGCGAGAGCGCGGACGAGCTTGATTTTTGGGAAATCCTTGAGTTTCACATCGCGGTTGCGCTTCTGCAGACCGAGGCCAAAGTCGATCAGCGTACCGCCCATGAAGTCGATGCGCTGGTCGACGTAATGCCGGATCAGGGTGTCGAGCGCCGGGCTCCTGAGGCTTGACGCGATCACGCCGGGATCGTTGATCACGATCTCGAACGTGCTGTCGACCTGGCGGCCCAGCGGCAACCGCGAGCCATCCCAAAGCCGCACGTGGGCATCGAGATCTAGCGACTGCGCCAGCTCGGCAATCAATGACTTGGCAGCGGCGAGCTGCTTTTCCGACCTGTCCATGCTCAACCGCGCCCCTGTGGTCGACGCTACCGATAGGCGGCTGCTGTAGCACGATACCCGGTTGGTCTGGAACTATCCGAAGTCATTGCCCCCGTGTCACGCCGCCTGCTTCGCTTCCGTGGACTGGGCACTTTCAAGAATCGCGGCGACACCCATGCCGCCAGCCGTGCAGACCGAGATCAACCCGCGACCGCCGCGGATCGACAAAAGTTTAGCGAGGTTGGCGACGATGCGCGCGCCGGTCGCCGCGAACGGATGGCCAAACGCGATCGAGGACCCCATGACGTTGAGTTTCGCCCGGTCGATTGAGCCAAGTGCGTGATCCTTGCCCAGGAACCGCTTGCAGTAGGCGGGGTCTTCCCAGGCCTTGAGCGTGGCCAACACCTGGGCGGCGAACGCCTCGTGGATCTCGTAGAAGTCGAAATCTTGCAGCGTCAGCCCGGCGCGATCGAGCATCTTTGATACGGCGATGGTCGGCGCCATCAACAGACCCTCGCCCGCAACAAAATCGTTGGCCGCGTGTTGCGAGTAGGTCAGATAGGCAAGGATCGGCAGACCGCGCTTTCTCGCCCAGTCCTCGCTCGCCAGCAGAACGCAGGAGGCGCCGTCCGTCAACGGCGTCGAGTTGGCGGCCGTTAGCGTACCCTGCGAGCCCTTTTCGAACGCGGTCTTGAGGGTCGCGAGCTTCTCGATACTCACATCCTCGCGCAGGTTGTTGTCGCGATAGACGCCGGCGCACGGCACGATCAGTTCATCCATGTAGCCCGAGCGATAGGCCGCGGCCGCCTTGGTGTGGCTCTCGAACGCCAGCTGGTCCTGCTCGGCCCGTGGAATGTTCCAATCCTGCGCCATGAGCTCGCAGTGCTGGCCCATGGACAAACCCGTGCGCGGCTCGTTGACCGAGGGCGGCAGCGGCGCCAGCTCACGCGGCGAGAAATCCTTGAACACCTTGAGTTTGTCCATCGTCGTCTTCTGCAGGCCGACGTCGCGAAGCCGGGTTGCAAGTTTCTTTGTGAATACGATGGGCGGGTCCGACGTCGTGTCCGAGCCGAGCGCGATGGCACTCTCGATCTGGCCGGTCGCGATCTTGGCGCCGGACCCCATCGCAGCCTGTAGCGACGTACCGCACGCCTGCATCAGCGTGACGCCCGGAGTTGACGTCGCCAGCTTGGTGTTGAGCACGGCCTCGCGCGCCAGATTGAAATCCTTCGAATGGGTCACAACCGCGCCACCAACCACCTCGTCGATGTGGACGCCCTTCAAATTGTAGCGATCGACGAGACCATTCAGTGCGACCGTCATCATGTCGAGGTTCGAAAGATCGGCGTAAAGCGTATTCGAGCGGCAGAACGGTGTGCGCACACCGCCAATAACGGCAACGCGGCGAAGGGTATCGGTCATGTCGGGCTCCATTCCAAGGGTCCGGGCCCGCAATCCAGGGCGCGAACGCTTCGTTAAGACGTCATCAGTGTTGAGAGCGGTGCGTGCCGCCTCTACTCCGCTGCAGCGCGCTGTGCCGGGGCGGCTGACGGCCTGGTGAGGCCCTTCGCAAAGTGCAAGGGGCCGCCGCGGAACGGCGCGAACCCGGTGCCGAAGATGAGACCCGCATCGACCAAATCGGCATTTTCCACCACACCCTCGTCGAGCGATTTCTGCGCTTCCATGATCAGCGGCTGCACCAATTCGCGGCCCAGCGTTTCAAGTTCCTTCTTGGAGAACTCGGACTTGGATTTTTCTGGCTTGCCATCCTTCCAGACATAGAATCCTTCGCCCGTCTTCTTGCCGAGACGTCCTGAGGCGACCAATCGATCGAGTCGCGAGCCCTCGGAGCCCGAACCCAAGATCTTTGCGACGTGCGCGCAAACGTCGAGCCCGACGTTGTCGGCCAACTCGATCGGGCCCATGGGCATGCCGAACGCGCGGGCGGCCTCATCGATCTTCTCCTTCGCCTCGCCCTTTTCCAGCCGCGCCATGGCGGCGAACATGTAGGGCGTCAGCACCTTGTTGACGAGGAAGCCCGGTACGTCCTTGGTGATGAGCGGGAACTTGTCGATGGCCGTGACGAACGCCGCACCCTTCTTGACTTCGCCTTCGCGGGTGACGCCCCCGCGAACCACCTCGACCAGCGGCATTTGCGGTACCGGCGAGAAGAAATGCAGGCCGATCAGACGCCCTGGATCTTGCAGCGGCCGCGAGATGTCCTCAAGCTTCAAGGACGACGTGTTGGTCGCCATCACAGCACCTGGCTTCATCTTGCTTTCGAGATCAGAGAACAGCTTCTGCTTGATCTCGAGCTTCTCGACGATGGCCTCGATGACCACATCGGCGCGGCCGATGCCTTTACCGTCCGGATCGGCAATCAGACGGGACTTGGCAGCGTCGCGCGTCGCCTTGGTCTTGAACTTGCGTGACATCAGCTTGGACTGCGCGGCGATGCCCTTCGCGATCTGCTCTTTTGAGATATCCTGCAGCGTTACCTCCATGCCGGAGGCGGCGCAGACACCCGCGATATCAGCACCCATCGTACCGGCACCGATCACATGCACGCGCACGGGTTTCCAGCCGAGGCCCTTCGGCGCCTGCGCTTTCAACTGTTCGGAGAGGCGGAACACACGGCGCAAGTTGCGCGATGTTTCGGACACCATAAGCGGGGCGAAGGCCCGGGTTTCCTCAACCTTCAATGCATCCTGATCACCGCCGTAGAACTCGAACAAATCAATGAGACGGAACGGCGCTGGATAGTGGTCCTCGCGCGCCTTCTTGCGCGCTTCTTCCCGCATCTTGCCGGCGATGAATGAACGAGCCGGCCATTTGGCCATCAGCACTTTTGTTCCACTGGCCGGCTTGGATTTCCGCTTTTGCAGCACGGCTTTGCGCGCCGCCCATTTCAACGCGCCAGGGCTCGCCACCAGTTCGTCGATGAAGCCCGTGGCACGCGCCGCCGACGCCCGGATCATACCACCGGTGAGCATGTTCTGCATGGCCGCGACCGGTCCCGCCTGTCGGATCGAACGCGCCGTACCGTTGAAGCCCGGGAAGATGCCGAGCTTGACTTCGGGGAAGCCGACCCGGGTCGCGTCGTCGCGCGTGGCGATACGATAGTGACAGGCCAGCACCAGCTCAAGACCGCCGCCGACGCAGACGCCGTGCCAGGCGGCCACAACCGGGATCGGCAATCGCTCGATTCGATCGAGCATGGCATTGACGGGCCGAAGACTGTCTATCACCTGTTGCTCCGTTTCGAGCAGATCGAACTCGCGGATGTCGGCGCCAACGATGAAGCCCTTCTCCTTGCCACTCATCAGCACGAGCCCCACGACGGACTTGTCCCGCGCGCCTTCCTCGACGCGGCCGACGATCGCCATCAGTTCTTCGATGGGGCGGCGGCCAAGCGAATTGGCGCTCTCGCCTTCCCTATCGAAGATCGCCCACGCGATCCGTTCTCGGTCAACCGAGTAGCGCCAATCCTTGAGATGAAGTTCGGCGCGTTCTGATGGCTTCTGATCAACAACGGGTTCTGTCATGTGACACCTCATTTCACTCCGGGGAGCGTGAACTGATTGGCGATCTTCGATTAGACCCCGAGGGGCCCCAAAGTTCCTATGCTATTCGGCGGCGATGTTGTCGAAACCGCGCGAGTTGTGCCCGACAGTCGCGAAGTTGGGTTTGACGGCCAGCGGATCGAAGTCATCGACGGCGATGACGCGCGCGACCAACCCCTCGACCTCGCGCAACAACTGGCCTTCGCTCTCGGTAATGACGCCCAATTTCACGGCATCGCCGAACCAGTCGATGCCATGATACCGGCGCACGGTGCCGGCACGGATCGCGCGATCGAGCTTTTTCTCGGCCTCCTCAGATGCGATCACCTTGAGCAGCGTCACTTCCAGCAAACCGGTCGGGTCGTTCACATCCATCGATATGTAGGTGTGACGGGTCAGTCGGTCGCGCACCTCTCCAGGCTCGCTGGCGCGGCGGACGACTTGCGCGGACAGCCTATCGCTGGCCGGCTTGTAGTGACGACCGAACGGATAGACGAGCGCACGCAAGAGGATGCGAACGGGTGTCGAAGGGAAGTTCTCAATGGCGCCGGAGAGCGCCTCTTGAAAGCGATAGAGGCCATTTCGCGCGCACAACTCCACGATCAGACGGTCGCCGTCCGGCTTGCCGTCGTCCTCGTAGCGCTTGAGGACGCAGGACAGGAAATAGAGTTCCGACAGCGCGTCGGCCATCCTGCCCGTCAGGCGCTGCTTGGTCTTCAGACCGCCGCCGAGCATGGCGACCGTGAGATCGGCGACCAAAGCGAAGTTGCGGCTCTGCCGCCAGATCTGACGGTACCATTCCGCGGTGCCAAAGGCATTGTCGGGAACATTTCCGAACATACCCCCGCTCACATTGTGGAACAGTGCACCCGATGCGTTCGACAAAGAGAATGCGATGTGCGAGCCGAACGCCGCTTCGAACTCCGCGAGACCCTTGCGGGCATCGGGGTTCTGGGCCGCCCGGATTTCCGTATAGAGGAATGGATGCGAGCGCAGTGCGCCCTGCGCGAACGTGATCAGCGTGCGGGTCAGGATGTTGGCGCCCTCGACCGTAATCCCGACCGGCACCATTTGATAAGCAGACTGCAGATAGTTCGACGGTCCGTCGCAGATGGCGCGGCCACCGTGAATATCCATCGCGTCATTGACCGATCGCCGCATCCGCTCGGTGGTCTGATACTTCATGATGGCCGAGATGACCGACGGTTTCTCGCCGCGACTGACCATCGAAGCCGTGACAGCGCGCGCCGCCTCGTTGGAGTAGGCGACCTCGACCATGCGGCCAAGCGGCTCCTCTATTCCCTCCATGCGCGAAACAGGAATGCCGAACTGCTTGCGGATGCGGCCATAGGCCGTCGTGACACGCAGCATCGCCTTGGCACCCGCCGTGCCCGAAGACGGCAGCGAGATCGCGCGACCGGCAGCGAGGCATTCCATCAACATGCGCCAACCCTGGCCAACCATCTTCTCGCCGCCGATGATCCACTCCATCGGAATGAAGACGTCCCGGCCCCAGTTGGGACCATTCGGGAAAGCGGATCCCGACGGCAAGTGCCGGCGGCCGATATTGACGCCCGGATGATCAGCGGGGATGAGCGCAACGGTGATGCCGATGTCTTCGCCCTTCCCCAGGATCGCCTCGGGGTCGAACAAGCGGAATGCAAGGCCGACGAGCGTCGCCTTGGGCCCAAGCGTAATATAGCGCTTGTCCCACGACAGCCGGATGCCCACGGTCTCCTTGCCCTTCCAGATGCCACGGGTCACATAACCAATGTCGCGCATGGTGGCCGCGTCGGAACCCGACGTCGGTCCGGTCAGCGAAAAGCACGGCACCTCTTCGCCTTTTGCTAGCCGCGGCAGGAAATGGTGCTTCTGCTCGTCAGTGCCGTATTTTTCGATCAACTCACCTGGCCCGAGTGAATTCGGCACCATCACGATCGTCGACACATCCGGCGATCGCGAGGCGATCTTGCCGAGGATCAACGACTGCGCCTGGGCCGAAAAACCAAGTCCTCCGTGCTCTTTCGAGATCAGCATGCCGAGGAACCCGTGCTTCTTGACGAAGCTCCAGATTTCCTCAGGCACCTCCTTTTCGTTGAAGCGGATCTTCCAGTCGTCGATCATCCGGCAGAGTTCATCGGCGGGACCATCGAGGAATGCTTGTTCCCCGGGCGTCAGCACGATCGGCGGAATAGCCTTCAGTTTTGCCCAATCAGGCTTACCGCTGAACAGTTCGGCATCGAAGCCGACAGTGCCCGCGTCCAGCGCCTGCTGCTCGGTGTCGGACACCTTGGGCAGTATACCCTTCACCATCCTGAACGCAGGCGCGACCACGACACTGCGGCGCACACTCGGGATCGCCAGAGCCGTCAAGAGCAGCGCCGGAATCCACGTCAGCACGCTCAAAACAGTCCAATCGGCCCCTGGCCCGCCGAGCTGCACGAGACCCGTCTGCCACAAGAACGTAGCCAGTGCTGTCGCTGCGGCCCACATCCACAGCCGTGCTTCACAAATCGCGAGCGACATGGCTCCTGCGACAACCAACAGAAAAAATACCAATGTTGCCATAGCTCTAGCCTCATTCTTCGCTGATTCTGTTGCAGTCTCAGACAGTGCTTCTCGATATGACCGAACAGGCCTTCACGATGACGTCGCCTCTGTATCGCATATTGACGTTTACGTCAACGTCAAGCATTTCACTCAAGATGGTCTGTGCCGCGAGCCGAAAACATCGGTGCGATCTCTCGGTCAATCGGTCAATCCCAAGTGTTGATCGCAACATAGAAGAGCCCCGATTTCGGGTTTCCAGGCACAACGTCACGTCTTAGGATGCTTGCCTGCGACACTATAGCCGATCATTCGACGGGGCTAGCCCCAACCGCTCAATGATGCCGCCCCGGAGATCAAGACTACGTGGCCAACCGCGGGGCATAGAGTTCTTCCAGCCTATCCGTCCGCTGGCTTGCCGGCACCGGATTGGCGGGCCTCGAAGTCGTCGGCTTTCGAAGGCGCGTTCACGATGGAATGCACGGAAGAGCAGGCTCGATCGTGACAGGTCGCCCGACGGATGAAAGGCTCAGTGGCGTGGGCATCACGCGGGACCAACCGCGGCGCCGGATCATCGGACGGGCCAGAATTCGAACCGGACTTCGCCATCAGCCGGCTGAGCTCGCCCCAGAAAAAATCGGCGCCTGGATAGCCGACGATCCTGCCGATCTCGCGGCCGTCGCGGACCAGCACGAACGTCGGCGTGTAGGCAAGCGGCTCGTAAGCGTGGAGATCGGTATGCCGCTTCGGGCGCCGCTCAAGTGGAGCCAATCGGCCTTCTGCGCTTTGTGGATAGGCGACGCCGACCTCCTCGTCCCACTTGCGGCAATACGAGCAGCCGACATCGTCAACCATGATCAGCCGCAGCCCGTCACCAATGCGGGTCTCGACAATGCGGGCATCAGCTGCAGGCGACAGTGTCCACGCCGCAAGCACGGAACAGAGCAAGACGAGAATTCTGATCAGTCCATCCATCCTCAGCCTCCATTCTCTGGCTTGATCCTGACCACGTACTGCTGTGGCGGCCAGCGCCTGCAACCAGAGCCGGTCGAGACCCTGAAAGCCTACGCCACCCGTACACTACCTCCATCGGAGAGAGTTGAATGGCAAAACCGGGATTGGGACACTAAATGAAGGCATGCAGTCGGAAACGGATCGTCTTCCGGCACGTATACAATTTGCATAAAGCCGTTGCAGGCTCTAATGCCGCTTGGGAATGAGCTAGTGTAGCGCATCTGACGTTTGGTCCCCACTCGGGGCTAGACTCGAAACCAAACGCCAGATGCAAAAGCTACACTAGAATCATAGGTTTGCTAGTGTTCC
>PERT01000066.1 GCA_002928955.1 Hyphomicrobium sp.
TGGTTGGGGCATCGTGCGCGTCAATTAAGGCGCGATGAACGCCCCACTAACCCAATGATATGGCTAGTGGCCTTCATGTCGGGCCTAAATCGTCGACGCGTGGGCTGGCACAGCGATTTAGGCGCGACAGGCCACTAGGCCAGCCCGGCAACAGGCTACCTCGGGTTGTTGCATTCAAATGTCACCGACGGTCCGATGGCGGCTGGGCTCGACGCGGCATTCGTCGTTTCCGGCCGGAAATCACCAAGTCTTTACATTTCTTAACCATTGTTCTGGCCGCATCTTTACACGCAGGCGGCTCAATTGCGCCTGTCGGATGGCAAATACAGGCGCGGCTGGGTAACGAGACTGTGCTATCTTGACCACGACTAGGCCATGGTCCTTGGCCATAGTTCAGGCTCGGATCGCCCCAAGCTCGTGCGGGTAAGCCTCGAGACGGGCCTGGCCGGTCGTCCAAGCCGGCCTTTTTGCAAGGAATCTGCTCCGTCGTGTCTCGGTTCTTGAAACAAGTTTTCGCAGTGGTCGTGATCGCGGGGCTTTCGGCTTCAGCGATCTACGTCACCTCCAGTGAGCAATCGGCCAAGAGCACTGGCGGCGGCGGACGGGGCAAGCGTGGCGGGGGCGATGGTCCAGTTGCCGTGCTGGTCGCGACGGCCAAGACCGCTGACGTTGCGGTTTATCTGGATGGCGTCGGCACGGTTCGGGCCCGCAACACCGTGACCGTGCGTCCGCAGGTCGACGGGCGCATTCTCTCGATCGATTTCAAGGAAGGCCAGGACGTCAAGAAGGGCGATGTGCTCGCTCGCCTGGACCCGTCCACTTACAAAGCCCAGCTCGATCAGGTCGACGCCCGCAAGAAATTGTCGGAAGTCCAGCTCGACAACGCCAAACGCGACCTGGCCCGCATGACACGGTTGACGACCAACGTCGTCGCCGAGAAGACCGTCGACACGCAAAAGGCCCAGGTGGCGCAGCTCGAGGCGCAGATCAAGGCCGACGAAGCCGCGATCGCCAACGCGCAGGCGTTCCTCAGCTACACGACAATCGTGGCGCCCATCGACGGCCGCACCGGCATTCGGCTGGCTGACGCGGGCAACCTGGTACGTGCATCCGATGCCGGCATCGTGGTCATCACGGAGGTCCGGCCGATCTCTGTCACTTTCACGCTGCCGCAGCAGCAGTTGCAGCAGGTCAATGCGGCGTTCGCGAAGGGACCGCTGAAGGCCGAGGCGCTCGATAATACGAACCGGACGGTGGCCGACACGGGCACACTGTTGGTGGTCGACAATCTGGTCGACTCGCAAACCGGAACGGTGCGGCTCAAGGCCGATTTCCCGAATGCCAACCTCCAACTCTGGCCCGGCCAGTTCGTGAACGTGCGGCTTCGGGTCGACACCTTGAGGCAGGTCGTCACCGTGCCCGCGCCCGCGGTGCAGCGCGGACCGAGTGGACCCTATGTCTATGTGCTTCAGGGCGAGGCGACGGTCGCGCTGAAGCCGGTCACGCTCGGCCAGTTGACCGACACCGAGGCCATCATTGCGAATGGTTTGGCGGCCGGGGAAAAGGTCGTGACCTCGGGCTTCGGCCGGCTGAGTGATGGCGCCGGTGTCACCGCCACGGTGGCCGACGATGCCAAGCCGTCAGAGCCCTCGGGCAAACCGGCCGAAGTCGGCACAACGCCGGCCGCCGATAGCAAGCCCGGCGAGGCCCGGGCGGAAGGTCGCGGCAAGGGTGAGGGCAAGCGCGATGGCCGCCGCAAGGACGCCAACGCAGGCAATCCAGCCGTGACGCCGCAGTAACGTGAAGACCGTGATGTGAAGTACGGTGACGTGAAATCTGACGCTGCCGTGGCGGCGCCAAGGAGCCTCGTCAGATGAGCGTTTCAGCACCTTTCATCCGCCGCCCGATCGCCACCTCGTTGTTGGGCTTCGCGACCATGCTGGCCGGCGGGCTCGGATACCTCCTGCTGCCGGTCGCGTCGCTGCCGCAGGTCGAGTTTCCGACAGTGCAGGTGACGACGCAGCTGCCGGGCGCCAGCCCCGACACGATGTCGACACTGGTGACGGCTTCGCTCGAACGGCAACTCGGCCAGATTGCAGCTCTTGAAACGATGACGTCGACGAGTTCCTTTGGCCAGAGCCAGATCACGTTACAATTCACGCTCGGCCGCGATATCGATTCGGCCGCCCAGGATGTCCAGGCCGCCATCAACGCGGCTGGTTCGACACTGCCGCGGGATCTGCCATATCCGCCCACCTATGCAAAGGTGAACCCGGCCGACGCGCCAATCGTCACGCTTGCCCTGACGTCCGAGACCGTTTCGCTCAGGCAGCTGTCCGATCTCGCCGATACGCTCATTGCACAAAGGCTGAGCGCGATCTCCGGCGTCGGCAATGTCGCGGTCGAAGGCGGCATCCGGCCGGCGGTCCGCATCCAGGCCGATGTGTCGCGGCTCGCGGCCTACGGCCTGTCGATGAGTGATCTCTCGGCTGCCGTCAGTGGCGCCAACGTGTCCGGACCGAAAGGGTCGCTTGACGGCGCATTTCAGTCGTACACCATCAGCGCCAACGACCAGTTGAAATCGGCCGACGCATACCGTGCGGTCGTGGTGGCATTCCGCAACGGCGCACCCGTGCGCCTGTCTGACGTGGCCGTGGTCATCGACGGTCTCGAGAACACCAAGGTCGGCGGCTGGTATCAGGGCAATCCGGCGGTCATCGTCAACGTTCAGCGCCAGCCCGGCGCCAACGTCATCGAGACCGTGCGCCGGCTCACCGCCGAGCTGCCGCGGATCGAGCGATCGATGCCGCAAGGCGCGCGGCTGACGGTGGTTCACGATCGCACCGGCACAATATCGGCCTCCATTCACGACGTGCAGTTTACCCTCGTGCTGAGCGTCGCGCTGGTGGTGCTCGTGGTGCTCTTGTTCCTCAGGTCGGCGCGGGCAACGTTTATTGCAGGCGTGGCGCTGCCGATGTCGCTGGTGGCCACATTCGGCGTCATGTGGCTCGCCGGCTTCAGCTTGAACAACCTTTCGCTGATGGCGCTTACGATTGGTACCGGCTTCGTAGTCGACGACGCGATCGTGATGATCGAGAACATCGTCCGCCATTTGGAAAAAGGCGAGCGGCCGCTCGACGCAGCGCTGAAGGGCGCCAAGGAGATCAGCTTCACCGTCATCTCGCTGACGCTGTCACTCATTGCCGTCTTCATCCCGCTCTTGTTCATGACCGGGCTCGTGGGCCGAATGTTCCGCGAGTTCGCACTCACGCTGACCATCGCCGTGGTGGTCTCGATGGTGGTGTCCCTGACAGTGACGCCCATGATGTGCGCGAAGCTTCTGAGCCACCGCGAGACGAAGCCGGAAAGCCGGATCTCGCGCCTGTTCGGCCGCGGCATGGATTCGACGATCGGAGCCTATGGCCGCAGCCTGGAATGGGTTCTGCGCCACCAGGCCGCGACGCTCATGTTCACGGCGATGACTTTCATCATGACCGGTTGGCTGTACGTCGTGGCCCCGAAGGGCTTCCTGCCGCAGCAGGACACGGGGCTTGTCAATGCCGTGCTCGAAGCCGGCGCGGAGGTCTCCTTCTCCGAGATGTCGCGGCTGCAGGACTTCGTCACCGCACAGATCCGCAAGGATCCGGACGTCGCTGGCGCGGTGGCCGTGATCGGTGTCAGCGGTCTCAACGCGACCCCCAACGTCGGCAACTTGAAGATCACGCTGAAGCCGCGCGGCGAACGCCAGCTCCTGGCCGACGAGATCATCGACCGGTTGAAGATCGCGCTGGCCGGCATTCCCGGCGTCACGCTTCACATCAGGTCGGTGCAGGACATCCAGATTTCGACGCGCGCGAGCCGGGCGCAGTACCAGTACACACTGACCGGCACCGACGAAAAAGACGTGACCGAATGGGCCACGCGGCTCGTCGCGGCGCTGCGGCAGGAGCCAGCGCTGCGCGAAGTGGCGTCGGAAACGGAGAAGGGCGGTTTGCGCGCGGTGGTGCGTGTCGATCGCGATCTCGCCGGACGGCTCGGCGTGTCGATGCTCGCCGTCAGCAACGCGCTGAACGACGCTTTCGGCCAACGGCAGGTTTCCACCATCTACGCCCAGGCCAATCAGTACCGCGTCGTGCTCGAGGCCATGCCGCAATTCCAGAGCGATCCGTCGCAGTTGGGGCGTCTCTTTGTGCCATCATCGAACGGGTCGCAGGTGCCGCTCGGGTCGGTGGCGAAGATCGAATACACGACGGTTCCGCTGGCCATCCACCATCAGGATCAGCTTCCGGCCGAGGTGCTGAGTTTCAATCTTGCGCCGGGCGCGTCCTTGAGCGACGCGGTGGAAGCCGTCGCAACCGCCCAGAGCCGCATCGGCATGCCGGGAACCGTGCTGGGCAGCTACTCGGGCGATGCGCTCGAATTCGCCAAGTCGCTCGCTGGCCAGCCTTGGCTCATATTGGCTGCGATCGTGACCATCTACATTGTGCTTGGCGTACTCTACGAGAGCTTCGTCCATCCCTTCACGATCCTGACCACGCTGCCGTCGGCCGGCATCGGCGCGCTGCTCGCTTTGAAACTCGCCGGCATGGACCTGTCGATCGTGGCGCTCATCGGCATCATCCTGCTCATGGGCATCGTGAAGAAGAACGCCATCCTGATGATCGACTTTGCGATCGAGGCCGAGCGGACGCGGGGGCTCTTGCCGCGGGACGCCATCGTCGAGGCGTCGCTCTTGAGGTTCCGGCCTATCATGATGACGACGCTGGCGGCGCTACTCGGCGCATTGCCGCTGGCGCTCGAAAACGGTGTCGGCTCCGAGCTCAGGAACCCGCTCGGCGTCTCGATCGTCGGCGGGCTGATCTTGAGCCAGCTGCTGACGCTTTACACGACGCCCGTGATCTATCTTGCGATGGAGCGGTTGAAGGCGCGGCTGGGCTCGCCGTTCACCGAGATCACGCCCGAAGACTTGGACGAGACGCCGAAAGCCGCCTCGCCCATCGCTCCGCCCCGCCTCGATCAGGCAGCGGAGTAGGCGGCGATGAACATCTCGCGCCCCTTTATCCTCAGGCCCATCGGCAGCACGCTGCTGGCGCTCGGACTGTTTATCGTCGGCTTTGTCGCATATCGCGCGCTACCGGTCGCCAGCCTGCCCGCGGTCGAATTCCCGACCATCAGTGTCTCGGCAAGCCGCCCCGGCGCCGACCCGGAAACCATGGCGGCGACCATCGCCTCGCCGCTCGAACGCCGCCTCGGCGAAATCTCGGGCGTCAACGAGATGACGTCGGTATCCTCGCTCGGCTCGTCGCGTATCACCCTCCAGTTCGACTTGTCGCGGAGCATCGATGGCGCAGCCCGGGACGTCCAGGCTGCGCTCAATGCGGCCGCCCGCGATCTACCAGGCGATCTGCCGGTTCTGCCTCGCTTCCGCAAGATCAATCCGTCTGCCGCGCCTATTCTCATTTTGGCTTTGACATCGGACACCATGGCGCCGAGCGCCGTCTATGACGCGGCCGATACCGTGCTCGCGCAGCGGATCATGCAAGTACCGGGCGTCGCCGAAGTTCAAGTGGCTGGCGCCGAGCAGCCGGCGATCCGCGTGCGTGTCGACCCCTCGCAGCTGGCGTCGATGGGTGTCAGCATGGAGGAGGTGCGTCGCGCGATCACGAACACCAACGCCGTCACGCCGATCGGCCAGATCGATGGGCCGCGGCAGTCGATCACGCTCGGTACAAACGAGCAGCTTAAATCGGTCGAGGATTATCGCACGCTGGTCGTCAAGATGCAGAACGGCGACGTCGTCCGCCTGTCGTCGGTCGCGGCGATCGAGCAAGGCCCACGCAATACGCGCTCGGCGGCGCTGTTCAATCTGAAGCCGGCCGTGCTGCTGCCCATCACAAAGCAGGCCGACGCCAATGTCATCGAGACGGTCGATGCCATAAAGGCACTGATCCCCGAGTTGAAGCGCCTGGTGCCGAACGGCATCGAGATCTCGATCCTTTCCGATCGCACGACGACCTTGCGCGCGAGTATCGACGAGATGCTCTTCACGCTGTCGATTTCAATCGTGCTGGTGATGCTGGTCGTGTTTGTGTTCCTCAGGCGCAGCCCGCCGACGATCGCCGCTGGCGTGACTGTGCCGCTGTCTCTTGCTGGCACCTGTGCTGTGATGTGGCTGGCTGGCTTTTCGATCAACAATCTGACGCTGATGGCGATCATCGTGTCGGTCGGCTTCGTTGTCGACGACGCCATCGTGATGATCGAAAACATCCATCGCCGCGTTGACTCAGGCGAACGTCCTATGCAGGCGGCACTCAAGGGCTCGCGTGAGATCGGCTTCACGGTACTCGCCATCAGCATCTCACTGTTGGCGGCGTTCATTCCGCTGTTGTTCCTCGGCGGCATCTTCGGGCGATTGCTGCGCGAGTTCTCGATGACGCTAGCCTTCGCCATCATCGTTTCAACGATCGTGTCGCTGACCATTACGCCGATGATCACGGCGCATTTTCTGAAGCATCGGCCAGAGGCAAAGCCGAACCTGTTTGATCGCGTCGTCGAGGGCGGCCTCGGGGCGCTGGTCCGTGGCTACGCGCGCACGCTCAAGTTCGCGATCGCCAACCAGTTCGTGATGCTGTTTGCCATGTTGGCCACAATCGTGGTCACCGTGCACCTCTATGTGGTGACGCCCAAGGGTCTCTTGCCGCAGGACGACACCGGCTTGATGTTCGCGTCGCTCGAGGCGCCGGCCGAGACTTCGTTCGAGGTGATGGCGAAACTTCAGCGCCGCGCCGTCGAGATTGTGCTCAAGGACCCCGCGGTGGCGCGGCTCGGATCCACCATCGGTACGGGCGGGTTCAATTCGTCGGCCAACCAAGGGCGCATCTTCATCGCCCTGAAGCCGCTCGGGGAGCGCGGTGGTTTGACCACCAGCAAGGTGGGCGACCGGTTGCGCAAGGAGCTGGCCCGAGTGCAGGGGCTCAAGGTGTTCATCACGGCGGCGCAGGATGTGCGGGTCGGCGCGCGGCAAGGCAAATCCACCTACCAGCTGACTTTGTGGAGCCTCGACATCCCGGAACTCTACAAGTGGGTTCCCCAGGTTGTCGACAAGCTGAGCGCGCTGCCCGAACTCGTCGACGTGGCCAACGACCGCGAGCAGGGCGGTTTCCAGCTCAATGTGCTGATCGACCGCGATGCGGCAGCCCGCGTCGGCGTGAACCTGTCCGACATCGAAAGCGCACTGAACAATGCGTTCGCGCAGCGCCAGATCTCGACGCTCTACACGCAGCGGAACCAGTATCGCGTGGTGCTTGAGGTCGATCCTGCCCTGCAACGGCAGCCCTCGCACCTCGCGCGCATCCATGTGCCGAGCGCGAGCGGGACGCAAGTGCCGCTGTCGACCCTGATCCGCATCGAGGAGGGATTGTCGCCGCTGGTTGTCAATCACCAGGGCCCGTTCCCGGCGGTCACCATCACCTACAATGTGAAGACCGGCGTGCCGCTGCAGACAGCTACCGAGGCGATCGATCGCGCAGTGGCCAGCATGGCGTTGCCGGAGAACATCCGCGTCGAAGCCGCCGGTGAAGCGAAAGCGTTCGCAGCCCAGGCATCTGCGCAGCCGCTGCTCATCATCGCGGCGTTGGTTGCGGTTTATATCGTGCTGGGCGTCCTCTATGAAAGCCTGGCCCACCCGTTGACCATAATCTCGACGCTACCGTCGGCGGGTCTCGGAGCATTGCTGGCATTGCAGTTGACCGGGCGCGACCTCAACATGATTTCGCTGATTGGCGTCATCCTGCTCATCGGCATCGTCAAGAAGAACGGCATCATGCTCGTCGATTTTGCGCTGGCTGGGGAGCGTGAGCGGGGACTGGCGCCCGAGCAGGCGATCCACGAGGCGTGCGTCGAGCGGTTCCGGCCGATCCTGATGACGACGCTGGCGGCCGTGCTCGGCGCGCTGCCGCTGGCGCTGTCTACGGGGCCGGGCTCGGAACTGCGGCTGCCGCTCGGCGTAACCATTATCGGCGGGCTCGTCGTGTCCCAGATCCTGACGCTCTACACGACGCCCGCGATCTATCTTCTGCTCGACCGGCTGCATCGCCGGTTGTCGCGCCATGTGAGTCCCGAGGCGAGGCTTGACCCCGACAAGCATTCCTTGAAGCCGGCTGTGGAGCGCCCCGGCTGAGCGAAGACCTCATGCGCTGGGTCGGGCGCCTGGCTTCACGGCCGCCGCCATGTAGTTGACGTCGGTATCTGGTGACCGGTTCCAGATATCGCGTAGCGGGTCATAGACAATTCCGTCGAATTGAAACCGGCCTATGCCCGCCGCCGCAGCGTGGAGACCAAGCTCGTCCGGCGTGATGAATCGCTCCCACTGATGGGTCCCCCGCGGCAGCCAGCCGAGCACGTACTCGGCAGCGACGATGGCGAGTGCATACGACTTGAGTGTGCGATTGATTGTCGACACGACGATAATTCCGCCGGGACGGAGGAGTTTCGCGGTCATGACGAGAAAGGCGGCGGGGTCGGGTACGTGCTCCAGAACCTCGAGGCACACCACGGCATCGAATGTCTCTCCTGCGGTCGCCAGTTCCTCCGCGCGAGCGGCGCGGTAGTCGATGGCGAGGCCTTGCGGCTCGCTGTGCGCACGCGCTGTCCGGATCGTTTCCTCGGATGGATCGATGGCGGTGACGATGGCTCCCATCCGGCACAGCGGCTCCGAGATCAGCCCGCCGCCGCAGCCGAGATCGAGAATGCGGAGCCCTTTGAGCGGTCGGAGCCCGGCTGCCGCAGGTGCGGAGGCTTCGAAATGCCTCAGCAACTGGTCCCGGATGAACGACAGGCGCGCCGGCCCCAATTGATGCAACGGCCGGAACTTGCCATTGGGGTCCCACCATTCCGCCGCCATCCGGCCAAAGCGCTCCACCTCCGCGGAATCGAGCGTCGCACGGCTGGCGCCGGCGCCGCTTGCGGGAGGAACTTTCATGGGCGTCTCGTGTGTGATCATCTTCCCCAAGATAGATCTAACTTCGCGGTCGGTTGTCAAGCTGGCGACGGAGTGTTGCCCTTGCCCCGCGATATCGGTATGAGTTCCGCCGATTGACCTACCGTTCTCTGCGTTCCGCGCAGCAGAAGCTCATTGTGCGGCTGGGGGAACGGCTTGACATCAAAAGCCGCGGGTCGCCGCGTGCACAATCACCTCCTACCAGTAAGCGCTTGCTGCCGGTAAGTGCTTGGTCAACGTCGTAGAGCCCGGGCGGGAAGCGCAATGGCTGTTGTCGTGATGAAATTCGGCGGCACGTCCGTCGCCACCGTGGATCGAATCCGCAACGTCGCGCGGCACGTCAAGCGCGAGGTGGATGCAGGCAACCGGGTGGCCGTCGTGGTCTCGGCCATGTCGGGCGTGACCAACCAACTCGTTGGCTATGTCCGCGAGGCATCGGTGCTGCACGATGCCCGCGAATATGATGCGGTCGTCGCTACCGGCGAACAGGTGACGGCCGGATTGCTCGCCATCGTGCTGCAATCGATCGGTGTGCCGGCCCGCTCCTGGCAAGGCTGGCAGATCCCGATCAAGACCAGCGCCGCCCATGGATCGGCGCGTATTCTCGATGTGCTGGGCGGAGAAATTCGCAAGCGGCTCGATCAAGGGGAAGTCGCTGTCATCACGGGCTTCCAGGGCATCGAACCGCATGGCAATCGGGTGGCCACGCTTGGGCGTGGCGGGTCTGATACCAGCGCGGTTGCTATGGCGGTCGCGCTCGATGCAGAGGTGTGCGACATCTATACCGACGTCGATGGCGTTTACACCACGGACCCGCGCATCGTGCCGAAAGCCAAGCGCCTGCCGAAGGTCTCCTACGAGGAAATGCTGGAGATGGCATCGCTCGGGTCCAAGGTTCTGCAGACGCGCTCGGTGGAACTTGCCATGGTACATAAGGTGCGCACCCGCGTGCTATCGAGCTTTGTGGCGCCAGAAGCGATGCAGCCGGTGCGTGCGGGTGTTCTGGAAGATATTGGTACAATCGTTTGCGACGAGGATGAGATCGTGGAGCAGCAGGTTGTCAGCGGCATCGCCTATGCCAAGGACGAGGCAAAGGTGACCATCCTGAAAGTCGAGGACAAGCCGGGCATCGCCGCTCGGATTTTCGGGCCGCTTGCGGATGCCTCGATCAATGTCGACATGATCGTCCAGAACATCACGCCAGACGGCAAGCACACCGATATGACGTTCACGGTGCAGGCCTCCGAGTTGCCTCGAACTCTCGAAGTGTTGAAGTCGGCGAAACAGGATATTGGCTATTTCGATGTGAAGAGTTCTGCGGATGTGGTCAAGATATCTGTCATCGGCATCGGCATGCGCAGCCACGCGGGCGTCGCGGCCATGATGTTCAAGTCCCTGTCCGAGAAGGGCATCAATATCCTCGCCATCTCGACGTCGGAAATCAAGATTAGTGTCTTGATCGATGCGGCGTATGCAGAGCTGGCGGTTCGTTCGTTGCACACACTCTACGGGCTCGACGCCGCCTGACAGCGTCGTCGTCGTGGCCAGACAAAGGCCGAGCCTGTTCGCATGCGACTGCAGCCGTGCCTCGATCATGGGGCAGGGTTGTGTCGTGTTTGTTTTTGAGGCGCCCAATCCGGGCCGATCGAACGGCAACGGCTCATGGCTACGAAACGTGGGGAAGAAAACCCCTTGCTGCCGTCAGAGCCGGCGCTGCGTGGTTTCATGCGGCGTCTTCGCGAAATCATGGCCGATCCGGGGGATGGCCAGGCGCGTCTCGACCGGATCGTCCGCCAGATTTCAGGTCTGATGGTCGCTGAAGTCTGTTCGATCTATCTCAAGCGCCAGGACGGATCCCTCGAACTGTTCGCAACCGAGGGGTTGCGGCCGTCGGCAGTGCACGACACGCGATTGAAGCGCGGCGAAGGTCTGGTCGGGCGTTGCGCCGAGCTGGTGCAATCAATCAACGAGCCAGACGCTCACGCCCATCCCGCGTTCTCGTTCCGGCCGGAAACGGGCGAAGAAATCTATCAATCCTTGCTCGCGGTGCCGATCCAGCGCGGCGGCGACCTGCTTGGCGTGCTGGTCGTCCAGAATAAGTCGCGCAAGGAGTACTCTGACGAGGATACCGAGATCCTGCAGACCGCCGCCATGGTTGTCGCCGAGCATCTCGTCTCGGGTGCGGTGGCCGGCGCCCACAACGCCATCGAGTTCTCCAAATCGGCGTCGGTTGTGATCAAGGGCGAGGCGATTTCGGAAGGTATCGCGCTCGGTCACGTGGTGCTGCACGAGCCGAGGATCGTCGTCACCAAGCTTTTGAGCGACGATCCGGCGGGCGAGCTCAAGCGGCTCGAAGCGGCCATTCGCGAACTGCGTGTGTCGCTCGATGATATGCTGGAGCACGAGAACCTGTCTGCCGCGGGCGAGCACCGCGAGGTTCTCGACGCCTATCGCATGTTCGCCCACGACAAGGGCTGGGAGCGGCGTCTCAATGAGGCGGTATCGAGCGGGCTGACCGCCGAGGCGGCGGTCGAGCGTGTGCAGAACTCAACGCGTGCGCGCATGCTGCGTCAGAATGACCCCTATTGGCGGGAGCGTCAGCGAGATTTCGACGATCTATCGGACCGGCTGCTGCGCACTCTGGTGGGCCGCGCCAACGGCGGCACCGCGCCGAGCGAACTGCCGAACGATACGATATTGGTCGCGCGCACCATGGGGCCCGCCGAATTGTTGGATTATGACCGGACTAAATTGCGCGCGCTGGTCATTGAAGACGGCAGCGGCCAGAGCCATGTCGCCATTGTCGCAAAGGCGTTGGGCCTTGCAGCCGTCGGCCAGGCCAAGGGTGTCGTCGAACGGGTGTCGGCACTCGATGCGGCCGTGGTTGACGCAGAGTCGGGCGAGGTCCATTTGCGCCCCTCGGGTGAGGTTATCGCCGCCTACTCCGACAAGGCGCGGTTCCGTGCCAAACGCCAGAAGCAGTACGAAGCGTTGCGCGACACGCCGGCGATCACGCGCGACGGCGTGCGCATCAGTTTGCAAATGAACGCTGGCCTGCTCGTGGATATGCCGCATCTGGCCGAGAGCGGCGCCGACGGCGTGGGGCTGTTTCGCACCGAGCTCCAATTCATGCTGTCGCAGACGTTTCCGAGACTAGAGCGCCAAATCAAGGCCTACCGTTCGGTGCTTAGCGAAGCTTGCGGCAAGCCGGTGGTATTCCGGGCGCTCGATATCGGAGGCGACAAGTCGTTGCCCTATCTTAGGCGGCCCGAAGAGGAGAACCCGGCGCTAGGCTGGCGCGCAATCCGCATGTCGCTGGACCGGCCGGCCCTGTTCCGCACCCAGGTGCGAGCGTTCCTCCGCGCGGCCGCGGGGCGCGATCTGCGCATAATGGTTCCGATGGTTTCGGCGGCCCATGAGATGGATGCAGTGCGGGTGCTCGTCGACAAGGAGGTCGCACTGCTCTTGCACCGCGGCTACGAGAAACCCAGGTCGTTGAGGCTCGGTGCGATGGTCGAGGTGCCGAGCCTTCTCTACGAGCTCGACCAGCTCATGCCCAAGGTTGATTTCGTGTCGGTCGGGTCCAACGATCTGATGCAGTTCATGTTCGCGGCCGACCGCGGTAACGCGCTGGTCTCGCGCCGCTTCGATCCACTGTCTCCGGCTCCCCTCCGGGCGCTGAAGATGCTGGTGAAGGCCGCAAAAAAGCACAAGATACCCTTGAACCTGTGCGGTGAGATGGCCGGCCGTCCGCTCGATGCGATGGCTTTGATCGGCCTCGGGTTCCGGGCTATCTCGATGGCTCCGGCATCGATCGGTCCGGTCAAGACCATGATATTGGCGCTTGACGCCAATGATGTCGCCGCGTTCCTCGAGGACATGATGCAGAAGAACGTCACGCACATCCGCGACGAGTTGAAGCGGTTTGCCGAAAAGAGCGGTATCGAGGTGTGAACGCCGCCGAAGTGTGTGTGCAGCGTGGTGCCCGCGAACCTGTCAGGGCAATCTCGTCTGATCGGCAGTATTCAGAGGTAATATTCACACTTTGACAGCGATGCATTTTTCACCCACGATCGGGTTCGGGGACTTCTTTTTTGTTTATTGGTGTTGCGTTGATCATGCGCCGCGACCAAAATCAGGTCGGTGTTGCAAACTCTGCGTTGGGCGCAGGGTCTGTCGACCATTGGCATGGCGCGCGAACTGCGGTCCAAGCTGCTCACGTGGCCGATCGTCAGGCAGTGCCCGGAGCGCAGCCCGAGTTCTGCCGGATGTTTAAGGACAGTCGACGCATTCAGGGGGTGAGCCAGTTCGAGCTGGCGTACCGTCTTGGCACCCATCCCCACGTGATCGATGCCCTGGAATGCGGTCGCCTCGAAGCACTGCCGCCGTGGCCAGATACAATCCGCATCGTCGCCGGGTTTCTGGCACCGCTGAACATCGACCCGCGCCCCGTGCTGCACATGATTGCCTACGAATTCGCCGCAGCCGGGGGGGACACCCGTTCGGTCGTGCTGGACACCGCGCAAAGCCCGATTGCCGGCGTAGCCGCCGCGCCATTGGCATCGTCGGGGCAGACGGTCGCGGCGCACAGGTCTAAGGCGAAATCGCAGCCGCCACCGGTGTTGCGGCAGCGCGGAAAGGTCGGAATTCTCGCGCGTGGCATTGGTGACCGCGTTCGTCACGCTGGAGCGGGACTGGCCTCCGCTCGCAGCATGATGCCTGATTTCGGCGGCTGGCCGGTGCGGATAGGCAACCGCTTGCGCCGGCGTTCCTCGCGCCGGGCGCTGTTGGGGCTCGGGGTGCCGCTGCTGTTCGTATTCGGTGTTTCACAGTCGAACGTGGGTGCTGCGACATCGGCCGTTTTGCCGGCACCGGTGGCGCGCGCTTTTGCCAGTACACACGAGTATCTCCGCATCCAGTTCGCGCCCATCCGCGATGGATTGCGCTGGATCGAGGTCGACGATCCGCGATCGCGGCGGGGCGACAAAATGCAGACCTCGCGGCGTTAGGTGCAAGAGCACGCCTCCGTTAGCTGGTGCCAGCGTGCTGGTCCGCCATTGCAGCATCTTCCAATCGATCAGGTCCATGAGCACAATTCCCAAAGACAAACTCGATCGGCTCGTGCTGCGCTGGGAAGCCATCCAGTCCGAACTCAATCAAGGTGTGCCTCAGGCCGTCTACGCCCGGCTGAACAAGGAATTCGCGGGGTTGGATCCGATCGTTCGCCAGATTCGCGTGCTGGAAGTGGCGCAACGCGAGGCGGCCGATCTCAACGCGCTGATGACCGATCCGGCGGCCGGCAGAGAGATGGCCGCGCTCGCACGCGAAGAGCTCAGCACACTCGAGCCACGCATTGCAGCCCTGGAGCAGGATGTATGCATCGCGCTCTTGCCCAAGGATTCCGCCGACGAGAAGAGTGCTATTCTGGAGGTGCGGGCCGGAACAGGTGGCGACGAGGCGGCACTCTTTGCCGCGGACCTGTTCCGGATGTACAGCCGCTATGCTGACCTCAAGGGCTGGAAGTCCGAGATTATCTCGTTGTCCGAAAACGATCTCGGTGGTTACAAGGAAATTGTCGCCGCGATCACCGGGCAGGGCGTGTTCGCAAAACTCAAGTTCGAGAGCGGGGTGCACCGCGTGCAGCGAGTTCCGGCAACCGAGGCTAGTGGCCGAATCCACACCTCGGCGGCGACTGTGGCAGTGCTGCCCGAAGCTGAGGATGTTGATGTCGACATCAAGGCCGAGGACATTCGGATCGATACCATGCGCGCGGGCGGGGCGGGAGGCCAGCACGTCAACAAGACCGAAAGTGCGGTCCGCATTACGCATCTGCCGACCGGAATCATGGTCGTTTCAGCTGAGAAATCGCAACATCAGAACCGGCGACTGGCAATGCAGGTGTTGCGCTCGCGGGTCTACGAACTCGAACGAGAAAAGGCGGCGAACGAACGCAGCCAAGCGCGCAAGGAGCAGGTGGGTTCTGGTGACCGCTCGCAGCGCATCAGAACCTACAACTTCCCGCAAGGTCGTGTCAGTGACCACCGCATCAATCTGACGTTGCACAAGCTCGATGCGGTGATGGATGGCAGCGCTCTCGACGAATTAGTCGATGCACTGATCACCGACCACCAGGCGAATCTCTTGGCGTCCATGGCCAGCCATGGATCCGGTTGACTCTCAGCGCTACCGTGGGCTCAGCATCAGTGATGGGGTGCGTGCGCTCGCTCGCGAGTTCCGCAGCGCCGGTGTGGAGACCCCCGATCTCGATGCCCGGCTGTTGGTGGCCGCCGCCACTGGCGTGACGCGCGAGGAAATCCTCACCGATCCCAGCCGCGTGATTGAGGAACCCGCGCGAATAAAGCTCGGCGAATACCGCCAACGCAGGCTGGCCAAGGAGCCCGTCTCTCGCATTCTCGGCCAGCGTGGGTTCTATGGACGCTGGTTCCAGGTGACGCCAGCCACACTCGATCCCCGCGCCGACAGTGAAACACTCGTCGACGCGGTGCTTGAACTGGTGGCTACCGAGGAGTGGCAATCGAAGCCGCTGCGGATACTTGATGTCGGCACCGGAAGCGGATGCCTTTTGGTCACGCTCCTCGCCGAGTTGCCCTCTGCTTCAGGTGTTGGGACCGATATCTGCGAAGCGGCACTGGCAACCGCTTGCGTCAATGCTCGGACGCATGGTGTGACAGGGCGGGTCGCATTCGAGATGCGCCGTGGTCTGGACGGCGTTGTGGGGCCGTTCGATATCCTCGTTTCCAATCCGCCTTACATTGCGTCGTCGGACATCGCCGGTCTTGACGACTGTGTGAGGAATTACGATCCGCTTTCGGCTCTGGATGGTGGACCCGACGGCCTCGACATCTATCGCGAGATCTTCCCCGGGTTGCTGGGCGTGGTGCCGACGGGCTGGTCTCTGTTCGAGGTCGGATCGACTCAAGCGAAGGCGGTGGCAGAACTCGCATGCGCGGCCATTCCAGCGCATCGCTTGACATCGAGTCGGTCTTGGAAGGACTTCGGTGGCCACACACGCAGCGTTGCCGTTCGAACACAGTTGTGATGCAAACTCGAAAAGGGCTTTGAAACGACGGAAATACCATATATTGTCCGAGGAGGTTCATCACTGATTGCGCGTTCAGCCTAGGCGTCTTGAAGATGCCATCTTGAAAGCGCACCCTTTCGCATCCGAGCAGATGTGGGGTTTGCGAAAAAGGCGGATCCTTGCCTCCAGGGCCAATTGGCCGAATTTAGGGAACCTCGCACGGGATACCAACTTTGTTTCGAACAGAGGCAGTCGGGTCGCGTAGCGATTGGTGAAATAGGCGAAGTCGCGCATGGTGCGCGTGTCAAGACTTCGGTCCGAACCGAGTATTCGGACTGAACTTTGACGACTGACGGCTGGCGCAACGATTTTGTCGCAGCATGCCGAGGATTTGTGGCTTCGCGGCCTAAACAGAAACTGGCGGCGGGCATGCCAACGATCTGGCGGGATTGCACGGTCTGCGTTGCGGCGAGGCGTTTCCGGCGTTCGTCGACCGTCAAAGTCATCGGCGCGTTCGAAGACAGGTTCGAACCGCGATATTTTCGTAGCAGCCACCGAAGAATGGGAGCCCATGAGGCAGGGACAGCAGAACCGCAGAGGTCGCGGCCGCAACACGAATGGCAACAATAACAATAACAATCACAGCCATCAGAATGGTAACCGCAAGGGACAAAACCCGACCGCTCGCAGCTTTGAGAGCAATGGGCCGGACGTCAAATTGCGCGGAACACCGGCCCATATAGCCGAGAAGTACGTGGCTTTGGCGCGCGATGCGCAGTCGTCTGGCGACCCCGTGCTCGCAGAGAATTACCTGCAGCACGCCGAGCACTATAATCGCATAATTCTGGCCTACCGCGAACAGCAGATCGCCCAAGGCGGCGATCCGGGCGGCATGTCGCCCCGGAATCGGCAAGTGATGCCCGGCGATCCATTGGAAGCCGGCGACGGTTTTGGCGAGGACGATGGCGATAATGCTGGCGGCGAGGGCGGACAACCGTTTTCGGGCATCGGCGATCAGCCGCCTATGGGCATGGGTCCTGTCCCGCAACGGTTCGACGGACGCCCGCAGCGGGATGCGCGCCAGGACAACGCGAACCGCGGCGAGCACCAGCGGCCGCAGCACCGTGATCGGCAGGGCGAGCCGCGTGCCGCGTTTCAGGACCGCGGCGAGCGTCCTGAACGAATGGACCGCGACCGCCAGGAGCGCTTGGGCTCGGATCGGCTGGACCGGCCGAACGAAAGGCTGCAAGACCGGCCTGAGCGGGTCGAGCGTTTTGATCGGCCCGAGCGCATGGATCGCCCGGTCCGCGTCGAGCGTCCTGAGCGCATTGAGCGCGTGCCCCAGCCTGTCCCAGGCAACGTGGTCGATGCCGTGCCGCGCAGGCGGGAACGGTTTCAGCCGGCAGCGTCAGCGCACGAGCAGCCTGAGTTTCTGCGCCGTCCGGTTCGTCGTCCTCGCCGCGACGACAGTGGCGAAGCGCCACCGCCGGTCACGGCACCGGTGGCGGGTGACGACCAGGATTGAATTCGAACCCGGCCCGACACCGTCTGACACGGGCTCTGGGATGCCGTGGGAACCGTCTCGCGGCAGTTTTGTCGACGGAAAGCTATCCGACAGAATCGCCGGCCGCCGCTTCACCAGGCGCAACGACGGTCGCATAGATTCCGAAGTCCGCGTGTCCCCACGTGCGCTGCAGGATGGCGGGGATGCCCATGTCGCGCGCTCCGGTGCCGGGGTCGACGTTCGTGGCCGCGCAGCGTTGGGTGCGGTCAAATCCTTGAACCCGGGCGCTGCCGAGCCGAAATTCGGTTCCGACCCACTGGAACTCCGACCAGGCCGGTATTCCGTCGACAATGATGTTGGGTCGGAACCGGATCGGGTCGATTTTGCGCCCGGCTGCGCGCTCCAGATCTCGGAGCGAGGCGAGATTGATGACGTGCACGCATTTCGCCGCCACATCCGAGAAGCTGTGTCCAGCGGCTGAAACGATCCGCGGCGCCCCCCGCAGCTCCGCGGTGAGGTAGGCCGCGATGAATTGTTCGATCATCGAGCGGCCGAGCTTGGTCGAAAGCTGACCGCGCGCCACCTGCTTTCCACCCCGCAGGATGGTCAGCATTTCCGTGGCGTCGTCGAATCTGGATTCGAGTGTCGCCAGCCGCTCGTCCCGCATCAACGTTAGGAATGAGACCTTCGGCAAATGGCGGGGTGCATCAGGGTCGAACCTGCCGGGTCCGTTCTCGATCGCATAGGCACGGTCGAACGCGATGGTTTTTGCGGGCTCGAGCGAGACCCGACCAAGTTTTTGCGGCGAGAAAGATTTCAGTGGATATCGAAAAAGCGCTTCAATCATCCCGGTAGTGTCGCGCATCTGACGTTTGCCCCCTTCGCGGCTCGTGTGACGATCGCGACGTCCGTTTCGTTCTTGCGGCGCGTTCGGAGACGGACGTCGCGATCTCAATCACACGAGAATCAATGCTTTGCCCGTGTCCTTTCGGCCGCGACGTTCGCTCAACGCCCGCCGCAGGATGACACGAACGTCGCGGCCGGGACACGGGCGTGATGATCGCGACGTCCGA
>PERT01000067.1 GCA_002928955.1 Hyphomicrobium sp.
CAAACCTATGATTCTAGTGTAGCTTTTGCATCTGGCGTTTGGTTTCGAGGCAGCCCCGAGTGGGGACCAAACGTCAGATGCGCTACACTAGCGCCGTGGAAGCCGACCAAATCGGAAGGCATGCTCGCTATCGGGTCGCGCACGGGTCCCTTGTTTGGTGCCAGTCGGCAGCTGGGCCAAACGTGCCCACGCGCATTGGATCGAAGTCATCAGCATGTCAAACAGGGCTGCTAGTTGAAGATCCTGAACGAAACGGTGGTTTGTTCGGTTATTTCGAACGAACCGGTCTCGCGCGGGAGAAACTGAATGTTGTCTGCCCAAGATGTCGAGGTCATCTACCCCAACGGTTTCGTTGGATTGCAACCAACGAGCGTCGGATTCGCCCGGGGCAAGTTCGTTGTATTGCTGGGCACGTCCGGCGCCGGCAAGTCAACCTTGCTGCGAACACTCAACGGCCTCGTGCGGCCGACGCGAGGCGACGTCATCGCCGAAGGGCGAGGATCGATCTTCTCGGGTGGGGCGGCTCTACGTCGACATCGGCGACGCACCGGCATGGTTTTCCAGCAGCACCATCTGATCGGCCGGCTCACTGCGCTGGAAAACGTCCTGGTCGGTCGACTGGCGGCGCATTCGACGTTACGGTCGATGCTGCCGCTGCCACGCAAAGATCGGATCATCGCACTTGAGGCGCTCGATCGCGTGGGGCTCGCCGATCGCGCTTTACACAGGGCCGATCAGCTATCGGGTGGTCAGCAGCAGCGCGTCGGCATCGCCCGGGCAAAGGCCCAGCAACCAGAGATCATTCTCGCCGACGAACCAGTCGCGAGCCTCGACCCGGAAACGGCCATCCAAGTGCTCGGCGATCTTCATCGGATCTGCCGCGAAGACGGCATTACCGCAATCGTAAGCCTGCATCAGGTCGAGCTTGCCCGGCAGTTCGCCGATCGCATCGTCGGGCTGTCGCAGGGGCGCGTTGTTTTCGACGGTGGCCCCGACGAGCTCGCGTCGGCCGCTCTCGACACGATCTACAAGGCTGGTACGCCCAGGCTTCTGGAGGCGGCCGAGTAGAACCTCGCAACCGAGAAAGAGATCACACCATGAAGCGTCGTAGTCTACTTGCGGCCGCGCTGGCGGCTGGCACACTGATGGTTGCTGGCCCGGTGCTGGCCGACAAGACCAACCCAGACAAGCTACGCGTTGCGTTGCTGCCTGACGAGAACGCCTCGACCCTGATTCAGAACGCGCAGCCCTTGAAGAAATATCTGGAGCAGACGCTCAAGAAGGACGTCGAGATCATCGTCACGACTGACTATTCCTCGATGATCGAGGCGATGCGCTTTGGCCGCATCGAGGTCGGCTATTTCGGGCCGTTCTCCTACGTGCTCGCCAAGTCGAAGGCGCCCGAGATCGAACCCTTCGCAGTCGGCGTCGAAAAGGGTAAGCCCAACTATAACTCGATCCTGATCGCCAATGTCGATGGTCCGGTGAAGGAGCTGAATGACGTCCGGGGACATCCGTTCGCATTCGGAGATCAGGCTTCGACCTCGAGCCATCTCGCGCCGCGTGCACATCTTGCCAAGAACGGTCTCAAGGGCGATGTCGATTACAAGGTCGTTCATCTCGGCAAGCATGATGCTGTGGCCCGCGCCGTCGCGGCCGGCCAGGTGCCGGCAGGTGCGCTGTCAGAACAAATCTACCGTACACTGGTCGATGGCAAGAAGATCGATCCGGCGAAGATCAAGCAGATCGCGCTTTCCGATCCGATCCCGAACTATCCGATGACACTTCAAGGCTACCTCAAGCCCGAGTTGAAGGAGGCGATCAGGCGGGCCTTCGTCGACCTCAAGGACCCCGTGATCCTGAAGTTGTTCCGCGTCGAGGGTCTCGCACCGGCGACCGACAAGGACTACGACGTGCTTCGCGATATGGCGAAGATCCTCAATCTCGATATCGCCAAGCTTTGAGGCAATTGCAATGACATCGACCTCCTTCGAGGCGATCCTCGCAGACGAGCGCCGCTCCGCCTTGCGCGGGGCGGGACTCGTAGCAGTGATCGTAAGCGTCTGCCTCGTCTCCCTGTGGGGAACCGGCTTCTTCGACGCCAAGCGGTTCGCTGAAAGCGGTCCGGCAATTCAGCAGTTGGCATCAGAGATGGTTCCTCCGGACTTCAGTCGATGGCAGACGTGGCTGAAGCCGCTGCTCGACACGCTCTTGATGTCGATTGCCGGTACTGCGCTCGCGGTCGTCTTTTCGCTTCCGCTGGCGTTGCTTGCAGCGCCCAACACCAGTCCGCACACTGCGGTTTACTTCGCGGTGCGGACACTGCTCGCATTTCTGCGTTCCGTGCCGGAGATCATTCTCGGCGTGCTGTTCGTGGCCGCAGTCGGCTTCGGTGCGCTGCCTGGTGTTCTCGCGCTAGCGTTGCACTCGGTCGGCATGGTCGGCAAGTTCTACGCCGAAGCCATAGAGCACGTCGATCCCAAGCCGCTGGAAGCCGCGCGGGCCGCTGGCGCAACACCGATGCAGGTCATCGTACACGCAGTCCTGCCCCAGGTTCTGCCTCAACTCACAGACGTCACGATCTACCGATGGGAGTATCACTTTCGCGCGTCTGCGGTGCTCGGCATCGTCGGTGCGGGTGGCATCGGGTTCGAGTTGATGGCCGCGCTGCGCCTGCTCAATTACGATCAGGTATCGGCAATCCTGCTGTCCATTCTGGCCTGTGTGGTTGTCGTCGACAGCATCGGAGCCTATCTCCGAAAGACCCTCAAGTAAGATGAGCAGGCAATAGAAAATGGTGCAGAAGGCGGAGTTGCCTCTGGTCGTTCTGACGAACCGCACGTTTCCTCAAACGCGCGCAATGTTCGATGGCATCGCACGTGTCGTCGCCAACGACGACAGCGAGCCTTGGCCGCGGGATGTTCTGCTCGAACACTGCTTGGATGCGTCGGGCATCATGGCCTTCATGCCCGATCGGATCGACGCGGATTTCCTCGAAAGATGCCCGAAGCTCAGGGTTGTCGGGGCGGCCTTGAAGGGGTTCGACAACATCGATGTCGCAGCGGCGACGGCCCGCGGAGTGTGGGTCACGATATGCAGCGATCTTCTCACCGTTCCGACAGCAGAGCTGGCCATAGGGTTGATGCTGGCTCTGGGTCGAAACATGCTGGCAGGCGATCGCGAGATCCGTCGAGCCGGGTTCCACGGCTGGCGTCCTCGTCACTATGGTATCGGTATCGCTGGCGCGACCGTAGGTGTTGTCGGCTTTGGCAAAGTCGGTCTTGCAATTGCCGCGCGGCTAAGCGGCTTCGGCTGCCGCATACTCGCGCACGATAGCGCGCAGGCCGAAACCCGGTCCGCATCAAATCCGGATGTCGAGTTGGTCCCCTTCGACGAGCTGCTGCGTGTGTCGGATTTCGTAGTGCTGGCGCTGCCGCTGCTGGCGTCGACGAAACACATCATCGACAGTCGCGCTATTGCAGTGATGAAGCGAGGGGCGCTGCTCGTGAATCCTGCCAGAGGATCGCTGGTCGACGAGGCCGCCGTTTCCGATGCTGTTTCGAGGGGACATCTTCGCGGCTATGCCGCTGACGTCTTCGAATGCGAGGACTGGGCGCGTTCCGACCGGCCTGCGGCAATCGATAGACGACTTCTCGCGGACGGCGCTGCTACGGTGCTGACACCACATATCGGCTCGGCAGTGATTGATGTGAGGCGCGAAATCGAAGCCTCGGCGGCGCGCAGCATCGCCGAGGTTCTTCAAGGCAACGCGCCAACCAGCGCTATCAACAAGCCGCTTGGACTGTGACTCGCGACATCGAGCGAAGAGAACACCTCGACAATGCTCAATCTTACTCACGTCCGCAGCTTCCTTGTGGTTGTCGACACCAAGGGCATTCGATCCGCTGCCAAGAAGCTCGATCTGTCACCTTCGACGATTGTCGAGCATGTCAAGCAACTCGAGGAGCATTTGGCGGCCCCCCTATTGGCACGGGAGCACAGAGCGGTTGGCCCAACCCAGCAAGGATTGCGATTTCTGCCTTATGCCCGCGCACTTATAGGCACTGCCTTGCGCGCCAGAAAGTTGATCCATGAGCCGGTACTGCGTGTGGCGGCGGCAAGCAACATCGGTGTGTACTTGTTGCAGCCTCCCATGGCCGCGTTTCGGCGTCGGAGCGGCATTGAGGTCGAAATGTGGATCGGTCCCAATCCAGACGTTGCCGAGCGACTGGCGAGGGGCGAGGCAGATGTCGCCGTAATGGAGTGGTGGGACGATCGTACAGGCTTCTTAGCGCCGACCTGGTTGCGCGAGCCGCTCGTCGTCATCGTGCCGCCGGACCATCGGTGGGCGCGCCTCGAAACCATTCCTCCGAAGGAGCTGCCCAGCGAGATATTGCTGGGCGGCGAAACGGGCAGCGGCACCGGACGGCTGCTGAAAGAACATTTGGGGGAGGTCGCCGACCGCCTGCAGATACGAACTGGTTTCGGCAGCACGGAGGCCGTGAAGAAAGCGGTACAAGCTGGAGCCGGCGTTTCGATTGTGATGCGCTCATCGGTGGCTGACGAAGTTGCAAACGGTCGGTTGGTGGCACTTTCGATCGAAGGTGCGTTGCTGGTGAAGGACCTCAAACTCGTATTGCCGGATCAGTTGCCGTCTGCATCTCCGGCCGCCCTTCTTCTCAAGTCATTGACCATCGACTCTGCCGGGGCGGATCGCGACGGGGTCCCGATTGCAGTGCCAGGATTGAACCAAGCCCAATCCGCCTCTCCCGCTTCCGCCAAACGGCGTCGATAACCGGGCCGCGGTGCGCCAGGCATGTTGCAGCTGCTCAAGGCCGGTTGTCCCCGGCAGCAGCATAATCCGCGTACTCCTCATACCCGCGCCCGGCGAATAAGCGGTCTTTTACGGCTCTGTCGTGCCTTGAAACAGATCGATCGTTCTGCTACAGAGCCGGATGCCTCGCCCGAAGTCCAAGACCCGGCAAGCGATACTGGAAAGTGCCTTGGCGCACTTCTGGTTCCATGGCTTTGCGAAGTCGTCGATGGACGATCTCGTCTCCGCAACTGACGCGAGTCGGCACGCGATCTACGCGGAGTTCGGTAGCAAGGACGGTTTGTTCGAGGCGGTCCTCGGACACTACGTGGACACCATCGTAACGCCGGCATTTGCGCAAGTCGAAGCGCCGGACGCAGGTCTTCAAGAGATCGCGGGCTACTGGGAGTTCCAGATCGTGCGTGGCGAACAGGCGGGGCTTCCTGGCCCGGGCTGCCTGCTCGCGAACATGATGACGGAACGTGCACCGCACGCCTGCGAGGTCGCAAAGGTCGTCGTCGCGCATAACGAGCGCTTGCGGGTCGGATTTCGCAATGCGCTTCGAGGCCAGGGGATAGCCGCTCGGCACCGATCGTCGAAGCAGGCCATCGACGGGATGGCCAGGGTGCTCGCCATTTTCAGCAATGGTCTCTGGTCATATTCGCGCGTGACAGCTGATGCCCGCGCGCTCCGCCTCGCGACCAAAGCCATGATCACCAATCTCGCCCAGGAGTGAACGATGTCAGCCCCTGTATCGACGGATGCCCATGCCCGGCGGTCCTTCCTACTTGTCCTGTTGGTTGCATATCTTTGGCTCAACGCGTCAGAGGTTTTCCGCTACTTTGTATTCGTGATGCCGATGATGCGCGATGCCATGTCGTCAGTTCGTGACGTTGCGCCGATGAACTTCACCGTCTTCATGATCTGGGGGATTTGGGACACTCTGCTGTTTGCCGTCGTCGGCTTCGTCGCCTGGCTTTTTCACGAAAAGTTCGGCGGCGGCTTCCGCAACACGCTTGCGGCGGGTACCCTGCTTTGGCTCGCGATCTTCTGCATTTTCTGGCTTGCAGCCTGGAATATGAACCTGACCGTATCGCATGTGCCGCTGGTCGCGCTGCCGTTGGCTTGGATCGAGATGGTCGTCATCGTCGCAATTCTGCAACGGGCGTGGCCGCACTTGAGGGCTTATTCGCGAGCCTAACGACCGACGCTGATCCTCCGAAAGCGACCAGGGCGAATTTGACTCCTCCGCGCCGGCGTGGGACGACCTCCACCCCACCCCCTCTCGATCGCTGGATACGTGATGCCCTCGCCTCTCACCTTGATCGTGCTGGCGCAGTTGTTCGGCACGTCGCTGTGGTTCAGCGCCAACAGCGCCGCCGACGATCTGACGCGCGCCTGGCAGCTGACTACCGCCGACATCGGAAATCTCACCATAGCCGTGCAGGCAGGCTTCATCGCCGGCACGCTGCTGATCTCGGCCACCGGTCTCGCCGACCGCTTCGCGGCAAGCAGGATATTCGCGGTGGCGGCAGTTTTCGGCGCGCTGGCCAATGCCGGGTTCGCGCTGCTGGCGGGCGGCGTCGGCGATGCGCTCGTCTATCGCCTTGCCACGGGCCTGGCGCTGGCCGGGGTCTATCCGCTCGGTATGAAGCTGGTCGTCAGCTGGACGCCGGACAAGACCGGCCACGCGCTCGGCCTGCTGATCGGCACCCTCACCCTTGGTACGGCGCTCCCTCACCTCGTGCGCGGGCTCGGTGCCGGCTGGCCTTGGCAGTCCGTGGTGCTGACCTCGTCGGCGCTGGCGCTGCTCGGCGCGGTGATGATCGCCCGGCTCGGTGATGGCCCGCATCTACCGAAGGGTGCGCGCCGCGACCTCAAGCTGGGCAGCATCGTGCAGGCGTTCTCGGTGCCCGGCTACCGGGCGTCGGCGTTCGGCTATTTTGGTCACATGTGGGAGCTCTACGCGTTCTGGACGCTGGCGCCGCTGCTGGCCGCCGCCGCGCTGGCGAAATCCGGTTGGGGCAGCAGCCAAGCCGTGTCGCTGACCGCCTTCGCCATTATCGCCACGGGGGCTATCGGCGCCGTGCTGGCAGGGCGGTGGAGCCGCCGCGTCGGCAGCGCGCGAGCGGCCGCGGTGGCGCTGGCCACGTCGGGGGCGATCTGCCTAGTCTATCCGCTGGCGCAGGGACTGCCGCCCCCGGCGCTACTGGCGCTGCTGCTGATATGGGGCTTCGCGGTGGTGGCGGATTCGGGCCAGTTTTCGGCCATGTCGGCTGCGGCCTGCCCGCCGGACCTCGTCGGCAGCGCGCTGGCGATCCAGAACAGCATCGGCTTTTTTATCAGCGTCGTCGCCATCGCGGTAACGTCGGCGGCGTTCGACCAGCTCGGCAGTACGGTAGCGTGGCTGCTACTGCCCGGCCCCGTGCTCGGCCTCATCGGCATGCGAGCGTTGTTGCGACCTGGTGCAAAGGCCTGACGGCTCCACCACGGCCTCGACAGATCGAGGGCGCTGCGGCCGGGCAAGTCGGCGGCTTCACGGTTCGAACGACGATAACGGCGTTCGGAGTTCTGTGCTTGGTCGTGGTGGCCCGTGTCGCGCCGACGTGACGATCCCCAGATCAATCACGGGAGACAGGCCGGCGTTCACCCCTGCAGTCGCGTAGGGTGACTTTCGAAGCCGATGCCTCGACTTCTACGTATGTTCAGTTGCGTTCGCCAGCAGCCGGGACGTCAATGGTGGTGATCGGGGTGCCAGCCGAGTAGCGCCAACATAGTGAAGAAGCCGATCACATATGCGACCGGGATATACCAGCCGTGGCGCAGCCACAGCCCGACCGACCTTGCCTCCGGGTACATATTGGAGATGGCGACGCCGGCCGACGAGCCGAACCAGATCATCGAGCCGCCGAAGCCGACGCAATAGGCCAGCATGCCCCAGTCGTAGCCGCCCTGCTTGAGTGCGAGCGCGGTCAGTGGAATGTTGTCGAACACGGCCGAGATGAAGCCGAGGCTCAACGACGAGGGCCAGGACGGTGGTGGCAGCTTCTCGACCGGCATCATCGAGGCGCAGGTGACCAGTCCCAGGAGGAAGATCGTGCCCTTGAACGTTTCCGGCATGATCGACCAATCTGGACGGCGGATCACCGAGGTTGCGATGAGCACCACCCAAACCGCGAGGCCGATCACGGGGAGCTTATCGAGCAACTCCGGATAGCGCAGGTTGGCAAAGACGTTGGCCGACACGGCCGCGACCAGGATGGCCGCGACGATGCCGAGCCGCGCCCAGTCGATCTGGAGGTGCTCGGGCGCGTCCCTGACAATTGGCTGAAATCGATCCTGCGCAATCGCGGCCGGCACGGCAAACACCAAGAATGCCGCGAATGCGGGCAGATACGCTTCCGCAACCTTGAGCGGGCTGATGCCGTCGATCCACATCATCGTCGTCGTGGTGTCGCCAACCACGCTTCCCGCACCGCCGGCGTTGGACGCAGCCACGATGGCGGCGAGATAGCCAATGCCGACCCGCCCCTTGAAGACGTGGCGGGCGACGGTGCCGCCGATCAGCGCCGCGGCGATATTGTCGAGGAAGCCGGAAAGGATGAAGATCAGCAGCAGCAGCACGAATCCGCCCTTCCAGTCGTCAGGCAGCACCGCGGGCATGACCTCAGGCACCTTGCTTTCCTCGAAATGGCGGGACAGCAGCGCAAACCCCATCAGCAGACAGAACAAGTTGGCGAGAACCACCCATTCGTGAACCATGTGCCCAGCAAGCCCGCCAAGGCCGGCGCCGAACTTGAAGCCGGTGAAGGCAAGTTTGTATGCCGTGATCACGGCGAGCCCGGTCAACGACACGTAGAGCGTGTGATGATGGAACAGCGCCACGCCAAGGAGTGTCAATCCGAATAGAATGAAATCGACCGGGATGCCGAGGAGATAAAGCGGCTCGGGTGCGGCGCCTGCGCCTGCGGCGGCCGACGCGGGAGTGCCCGCGGCGAGTACGGCGAGAAGCATGCCGGCAACCGTCAGTGCCACAGCCCACCAGCGCGGTGCGCGGCGCGGCTCCGCTGCCTTCTGTCGGCAGGAACTGTCCGACGGCTGGCGCTTCACAGGCATGCTCAATCCTCCGTTTGACGAGCGCAGCGGAGTGATGTGCCCTGCTTGCCGTTGCCATAGTCCCAAAGCGGACATGATACTATATGGATGGAACGGTTTGGCTGCAATCCGACGGAAGGATGTGTCGGCGGCCGGCGGATGCCATTGACCACTGGCTCGTCAGGCCCGGCACGATACGTCTGCTGTGGATCGTCTCGTCGCTGATCCTCGCCATCCTCGTTGCCCTTGATCTCGGCGTTGCGCACCATCCCCATTTTGGCATCGACGGCTCCCGCCGCTGCCGTCGCCTCGGCTCAGTTCACGCCGTGTTGGCCTGAGTTAAAGGGACAGGCATGGGTGTGAAGCCGCCAAACAATCAGAATTTCTCACGGCAACCGATGTAAATGCTCATCTAACAGGCCGCTGAAAAAGGTTTTTCGACCCCAGGATCGCGGCATCTGTGGTCGATCTTAGCGTGGTTCACCTCGATTGCTTTCCGTCAGCTCGATCTCAGGCTGCGTTTCGAGAGTCTCCACAACCGTCCCTTCCGAGTTTTTCAGCGGCCTGCCAATCTGACCGTGCTAAGGCTGCGGTCACGGCATTTCGTCTGGCGTTGCTGCGCGCAGCTTCAACCGGCCTTCAAATCAAGCCGTACTGCTAAGCGGCGTCGAAAAATTCAAGAGGCAGGATCGCACGTTGGGCGTCCGATCAGATTATTGCGATACCCCGAGCTACGCAGCAAGCAACTGCTCCAACGGAATTAGCGTTTTTCCAAATTTTCTACTAGCTCCCATCCCTTGCTATTCTTGATCATCCGACCTTTCACCGATTGACTTGTTTGAGAAAGCGCTCCCTGAACTAATGAGGCTAACGGATCCCTACCTGCAGAGACCCCCGCGGCGCCACGGTCACCCACGAGCGAATGTGCAACGAACCGAATACTGAATTCGCACTCGGCCACATCACCACTCGACCGACAAATTGCATCATCCACTGCGAGGCGATATTTGACCATGCCCAGGTGCGTACACCATTCGCCGTCACAGTTATGGAACACACCGGGAGGTAATTTCAAACCAATCCCAAAAATCATGTCAGTAGCTGCGCCCCTCACCGCCAGTCGTTGATTCAACGATCTCTCTATGTCCGCCTCTATCGGCGTATTGCCAAACGTCACAGCATCATCTCCAATATTTAATCCGTATTTCCTCGCGACACTCAAGGTTGAAAGCGCTCTTATCCCACCGCGACGTGCGGCCTGCCGCACGATAAGCTCACCGCTGAACGCGTCGACGAGGGACGTTCGGGGGAGGGCGTCGCCCTGATCGGCCGGTCGGACGAACGAGCCTGGTTCACCGATACCCTCAACACGCTGAATACCGATCCCGAACGCGGGCTCGGGAAAATGTGGCGTCTGCGGAGAATCAGGACTATCTCAAGATGCAGGCCGGCGTGAAACGCGGCGGCCCGGTCTGCGAGGGTCCGGTCAAGTCCGTCTTGCTGTCACGACACGAAGACGATGCGCCCACACCCGAGCACATGGTTGCGAGCGCGGATGTGCTACGGCCACAGGCTTGACGACCGTCGGCTTACCCCTCAGCTTCGAGCATCGGCAAGGGGGCCGGCGCTCGGCGGCCAGGGATCATGTGGCGAATGCTGGAAACTCAAAGGCAACGGTGTCAATGGCCATGACGGCAGGATCGCACGAGAGCCCCGCCGAAGCCGTGGCGTCGATCGTAAAACCGAAACTCGACGAAGGACGTCGTGACGCCCCTCCCATCACGGTCAACGGGTTTGGCATCTTCCGTTTCGCGCTGGCCGCAACGGTCCTTTGGATGCACTACGAGAAGCTTGCCTTCGGTCATCCGACCCGGACCCTGATCGAGCCGTTCGAAATCGGCTCCATCGCTGTCCTCGTATTTTTCGTGCTGTCCGGATACGTGATTTCGAATGCGATCGATGTTCACTACGAGGGCCGGCCAGGCGCGTTTCTCGTCAATCGCTTCTACCGGATAGCGCCCACGTTCTACGCGGTTCTGCTGCTTTCGGTCATCGTCCTGGCGCCGGTGGCGGCGGCCGGCCTGCTCACCGACGGCGAAGGGAACGCGGTCTCGCCACGCGCCTTCAGCCTGGCAAACCTGGCCAAGAACGTTCTCGAAATCGTTCCCTTGAGCCACAAGGTCGCGCCCGCCGAGTACAGCTTCATCCCGATCTTCTGGGCAGTGCGGATCGAACTGATGTTCTATCTTGCGGCCGCCGCTTGCATTTTCGTTGCCGCCACGCTCGGCACTCGCTTCGTCCGCATCGGCTTTGTCGTCGGCGCTCTTGCCATCGGGCTCGGCGCCGTCGAATCGACGACGGAGATCTTCGGATTTCCGACATTCCGGCTCGCCCCGCATTTCGCGCTCGGCGCCGCCCTCTATTACCTGCGCCGGTCACCGTCCGGAGCTTCAGCTTTGCTGGCTGCGGCGGGGCTTGCTGCGGTCATGCTGGACATCTTCTCGCGTGAGTTGGTTCACGCAACCAGTGGCTTCGAGCGCAATCTCGAAGGGCAGGCCCTGCTGCTGCTGACCGCACTGGGGGTGTTCGCCGTTCTGGTTTACCGTGGTCCGCGGCGGTCCGCGGTCGCCGACTATCTCGGAGCCCTGTCCTATCCGGTGTATCTCGCCCATATCCTGCCATTGCATCTCGCCGCGTCGTTCGGAGCGATCCAATCGCCGTCCTGGAGCTGGCTGGTGCCAGCGGCCGCCGCCGCGCTCGTCCTAGCCGTGCTCATCGAACGGTTCGTCGAAGTGCCCGCCGCAAGACTGAGAGCCAAGGTGCGCCGCCCGCCGCACCTCTGACAGATCACCCTTGTGATCCACAAGCGCCTGAAATCCCGGTGCGCCCATCACCTGCCCTCCGAGCCCGGGCTCGCCGCAGCTCCGGTGTGAAAGGCGTCGCGATCGACCGACACGCTTTCAGCAACTCACACAGCGGCGGCCGGTGACGGCTGGATCGCGCTCCCCGCGCGCGTACGGCCATGCGTCGAGGCCGTATCGAAGATCACGAACCGAACGGTATCGCGAAAAACCTAGTGTAGCGCATCTGACGTTTGGTGCCCACTCGGTGCTGGACTCGAAACCAAACGTCAGATGAAAAAGCTACACAAAAATCATAGGGTTGCTCGTGTTCCTTATGGCGCCGACATTTGATCTGGAGCGCGTTGCAATGGTAATCAAATGTCGGCGCCGGAACACTAGCGGATGACGAGGCCGGACGCGAGGGTCTGGGTCACTCGCATGTCAGCCCCCGGTGCCAAAATCGACACTTCCACATTTGCGCAATTGCTGTCTCATCTCGCCGCGCGACTTCAACGGCCACCCTTGCGAGGTTTTGCACGCGGCTTGGCCGGCGCCTTCGCGGCGACGGCACTTGTTGCTTTGGGCTCAGCTTCGACTTTGGCCCTGGGCTTTGGCTCGGCCATTGCCTTCGGCTTCGCAACTTTCGTGACCTGCGGCGCAATCCGATCGCCGATCAGCTTCGCGGCTTTCTTCGTGAGCCCTGCAGCGTCGGCATGCTGCGACCAGTCCGCGACCGCCGCCTGAACTTCGTCGATGATCGCGGGACCGCGCTTCAAATCATGCTTCTTGGCGAGAGCGCCCAGATGCCCCGCATTCGGCGCCCTGCCCTCGCCCATGACCGTCATGCTCTGCTCGCCACCGGGGCCGGACGAAAAGGTAAGGTCGTAGGCCGGCGCCAGCGTCCATTGGCCCGTTGCGTCATCGAGCAGGAACGAGACGTTCTTGGCGTGGTCGTCGCGGTTGCGCGCGAGAACATTGAAGCAGGCGAGGCGGAACGCGCGCTCGACCTCGGTTGCGTCCTTGATGAGGATCTGGGTCGCCTTCAGCAGGGCATCGTAATCAAGCGACGACACGCGGTGATCGGCATGCAGCAAGCCTGAGAGACTGTGCATATGGATGCGACGGTCGCCATCCCGGTCGAAGCGCTTGATCCCGAAATACCGCTTCCTCTTGGCCGTGAAGAGATGGGTTTCCGGCATGGCGACGCCTGCCGCGCGCGCCATGAGGCTATAGGCATACTCGGTGGCACCGGCCGCGGCGTCGTCCTCGGCGGACGGGAACTTGATCATCCAGTGTGCATAGCCATCGGGCAGCGTTGCCGGGCCATGAATGATCCGCTTTTTGTCGGCGCTGACCTGCGCCACGACTTTTGGCCGGGCACCGGCGGAGGCACCGTTGAGCTTCAGGAGCTTCCCGATGACAGCCCCCTCCTCGCCTTTCAGGACTGTTGCGGCATCGCGGGCGATGGCATCCAGCTCCAGCACGACGGGTACGCGGTCACTATCGCTCAAGTCCGGCTCATAGCTGAGTGCGCCCATGCCGCACTGCCCGACATGCGCCAGACGATCGAGCGGGGTCAGCTCCTGACGGGCGATGCCGAGCCGCTCGACGGCGCGATCGAGCAGAAGCCGCCCCCAGCCATCGGGCAGACTGTCATTGAATACCCCGAACAGACCGTCAAAGACCTGATCATCATCGATCATCACACCAGATCGCGTCGGAAGCTTGAACGACGAGATTTGCAGGCCCGTCGCGAGGAACGCCGGATCGTATTCGAACAGGATGCGCCTGCCCTGCGCGGCCAGACGGCCGACCTTGCGGCGCTGCCGTCCGTCGAGGAAGACATTAAGGAGGGTGGCAGGCCGGTGCTTCATGTCATCCGGCCCTTTTTGCGGGTCCGGGTTCCGGCCAGCACCTCGTCGAGCGGCTTGCCGCTCATTGACCGCGCATCTTCGGCGGCCAGTCCGTCGAAGTCACCGAGGCAATCAAGAACGAGGGCAAGTTTGAGGAGGGAATCGAAGGCGACGAGCCCCGTCGTCTCGAAGCGTTTCAGGGAGCCAAGGGCCACGCCGGATCGCCTGGCGAGGCCGGCTTGGGTTAGGTTGAGCGCCAGCCTGCGCCGCTTGAAGCGGTCGCGAACCTCCTGCAGGACATCGCTCGGTGACTTGAGTGAAACGGTCAATATGTTATCCCATAGTGCGAATTGTAGCACTTAAAGGATAATATATTAGCTCGTATTGGAATGCAAGTTTTGGGTCGCATCTCAGTTTGAATGCTGATCAGATTGCGCGTCGAAGTAGATCTGCAGCTTTTGCTGTGTTGCCCGGGTTAGACAGCCGCCATTTCGATTCCCGGACGGCATTCTTCACTTGGAACAGAACGTCGCAGCGACGAGATCTGCCTTATTCTCGCCACAAGCTTTGCAGGTTTACGCATCAACCCGCTTCTCACTAAGCCTCCCCGGCTTTTTAGAGGCACCTTCTCAGCTCTACGTCCCGCCGTGCGGCACAGCTAGAGCGAACGGAGGCAGGGTCAGGGTGGCGGCTGGCGCACTGCGGTCCCTCCCGAACAGTTCCGCGGCACTCGCGCTTTCCGCCTCCGTGGCGGAGCCCCCCGCGGCCAATCCAAAGCTCGAATCCCATCAGCGTATTAGGAGTAACCCATGTCGAAGTGGCATGTTTCCGCGTTGGCAGTTGTGGCCGCAGCACTTGCATTCCAAGCTCCGGCCGCCGAGGCCAAGCGCTACAAAGGCGATATTTCCAACCGGGCTATGACGGCGTCAGGAACATCGCGCTCGTGCCTCACGTCCGAAGCGCGGTCGATCCTCAATCGCATTGAAAGCCGCTTTGGCAGCGTCTCCATCGTCTCGACCTGCCGCCCCGGGGCAAAGATCGCGGGCTCTGGCCGCCCGTCGCGCCACGCTTCCGGCAATGCCATCGACTTCAACGCGCCCAAAGGACGGAAATCCGAGGTCGTAAAGTGGTTGATCGCCAATCACCACTCTGGTGGCGTCATGACCTACAGCGGCATGAGCCATATCCATGTAGATGTCGGCTACCGCTTCGTCTCACTCGCCAGCCGTTGACCCGGAACCACGACGGCAGTTCGGCCGGGGTCTGACTATGCCTGATGGCGGTGGACAGCCTCGTTCGCCGCCCTCTTCTTTGCCTTGAATTCCAATTTATTGGAACTATTCTAAACAAGTCCGCCATGCCGCGCGCGGGCCGAACTCAAGGTTCATTTCAAAAGGTGCCCATTGCGCAGTTTCGCCGACCTCAATGAGCAAGAGATCCTGGCTTTGGCCATCAGTCTTGAAGAGGAGCACGGCCGCATCTACGCCGAGTACGCGCATGGTTTGGTGGGGGAGTACCCTGCCTCGGCCAAGGTGTTCACCAATATGGCCGAGGAGGAGAACGAGCACCGGCGCTGGCTGATCGACCTCTACACGAAAAAATTCGGCCAGCACATTCCGCTCATCCGCCGCCAGGACGTGAAGGGCTTCCTGAGGCACGAGCCGATCTGGATGGTACAGCCGCTCGGGCTTGACAAGGTGCGCGCCCAGGCCGAGGCCATCGAGGCCGAGACAAGGCAATTCTATCTGAAGGCACTCCAGAAGACATCCGACGCCTCGATTCGCAAGCTGATCGGCGATCTGGCAGAGGCCGAAGCCAAGCATGTCAGCCTCGCCCAACAGCTCGAACAAACGCACCTGACCGGCGACGCCAAGGCCGGTGAGCAGATGACGGCGCAGCGCGCATTCGTGTTGCAATACGTGCAGCCCGGGCTGACCGGCCTCATCGACGGTTCGGTCTCGACGCTCGCGCCGATTTTCGCGGCCGCCTTCGCCACGCAGAACACCTGGCAGACGTTCCTTGTCGGCATGGCGGCATCGATCGGCGCCGGCATTTCGATGGGCATCGCCGAGGCCATGTCCGACGACGGCATGATCACCGGACGCGGCCATCCATGGTTCCGAGGCGGCATCACCGGCTTGATGACGGCACTCGGCGGTCTTGGCCACACGCTGCCTTATCTGATCCCGAATTTCTGGACCGCGACCACGGTTGCAGCCGCCGTGGTGGCCGTGGAGCTGTGGCTCATCGCCTGGATCCGCTCGAAATACATGGACACCCCGTTCTGGCGGGCCTCGTTCGAGGTGGTGGTCGGCGGCCTCATCGTGTTCGCAGTCGGCATTCTGATCGGAAGCGCGTGACCCTAATGCGGAAGATGACAGTCCAATCCTCTTGACGGCCATAATCGCCTGATGAAGGTAATCAGCCCCCTCGGTTCTCGTCCACCTCGGGCGTGCTCGTTTGTTTGTCTGCTTCTCGCCGTTCCTGCCCAAGCCTCACCTTACAGGATGCCCGAATGAGAACGAGAACGTCGACAGCGGCTGCCACATTGGTTCTCGGAGCGGTTCTCGCGGTCTGTGGCTCCGCCGGGTCCGAGCCTGCACCCAAGGGCAAACCAAAGGCCGAAAAGGCCGCAGCGGCACAGCCGTCACTGGTCCCGCCGCCGGCCAACAACCGCAATTGCCAGAATACCGGTGATTTCGACGGATGGCTTGCGGGCTTCAAGAAAGAGGCGCAGGCAGAGGGAATCAAGCCGGCGACCATCCAGGCAACACTGGGCGGCATGCAGCTCGATCCCGGGATCATTGGCCGCGACCGCAAGCAATCGTTCTTCAACCAGTCGTTCCTCGATTTCTACGGCAAGCTCGCGTCCAAGAACCGCTACGAAAACGGCGTGAAGCGAGCAGCGCAGCACCGGGCCATCTTCGACAAGGCCGAGAAGGAGTTCGGGGTCCCGGCCGCCGTCATCACCGCGTTCTGGGCACTGGAAAGCGACTTTGGCGTCGGCATGGGCAATCTGCCGGTGTTGAAATCGCTGGCGACGCTCGCCTACGATTGCCGGCGCGGAGAGATGTTCCGCGGCGAGCTGAAGGCTGCATTGAAGATTATCGACCGTGGTGATCTCCGGGCCGAGGAAATGATTGGGTCATGGGCTGGCGAGCTTGGCCAGACGCAGTTCTTGCCAGCGCACTATCTCAACCACGCGCTCGACTATGACAGTGACGGCAAACGCGACCTGATCCGATCTGTCCCCGACATCATCGGTTCGACCGCAGCCTTCATCCACACGCTTGAATGGCGGCGGGGCGAGCCATGGCTCGAGGAAGTGCGGGTGCCGGCCAGTCTGCCTTGGGACCAGGCGGATCTCGCCATCAAGCACCCGCGCGCGAAGTGGGCGCAGTGGGGTGTGGCGGGGCTATCGGGTAAGCTGCAGGCCGACCAGATGCCGGCGTCATTACTTCTGCCGATGGGCCGCAATGGTCCGGCGTTCCTCGCCTACCAGAATTTCGACGTCTATCTGAAGTGGAACCAATCGCTGACCTACGCGATAACGGCGGCCCATCTCGCCACCCGCATTGCCGGTGCGCCCGCGTTGTCGAAGGGTAATGGTCAACCCATTCCCGTCGTGACCACGGACGAGTTGAAGGAACTTCAGACCATTCTCCAGCGGCGCGGTTTCAACGTGGGCGAGCCCGACGGCAAGCTCGGCTCGGGCACGCGCGCGGCGGTCAAGGCCATGCAGCTGAAGCTCGGCCATATTCCGGACAGCTATCCAACGCCGGAGCTGCTCGCGGCGCTGCGCGTTCAGCGTTAACCAGCCCATGTTCGGGTCAGAAGTGGATCTGCTGGTCCTGTTGTTTGTCGTGGGGCTCGTCGCTGCAGCCATCGATGCCATTGCCGGTGGCGGGGGGCTGATGACTGTCCCTGCGCTGCTGCTCACCGGGCTCGGTCCTGTCGAAACTCTCGCCACAAACAAATTCCAGGGCTCGTTCGGCTCGGTGACGTCGAGCGTCGTATTCTGGCGGCGCGGGCTGGTGGAGCCGCGTATCGCACTGCCGATGGGCGTTCTTTCGGCGGCAGGCGCCACGCTCGGCGCGCTGTCGGTCGGCATGATCTCGCGCGCGGCACTCGAAACCGCCATCCCGGTCATGCTGATTGCCATCGCAGTCTACTTCTTGTTCGCCCGGCGCATGACGGATGCCGACAGCCGCGCCCGCATGGGCAACGGGTTCGTCACCGTTGCTCTGGTGCCGGTGATCGGATTTTATGACGGCATCTTCGGACCAGGCACCGGTACGTTCTTCATGCTGGCGTTCGTCACGCTGCTCGGCTTTGGCGTGCTGCGCGCGACAGTGCACACAAAGGTCGCGAACGCTGGCAGCAACTTGGGCAGCCTCGCCGTGTTCTGGGCCATGGGCGCGATCGACTTCAAGATCGGCCTCGTCATGGCAGCGGGTGCGTTCACCGGCGCGCAGCTCGGTTCTCGGCTGGCCATGCGCTTCGGCGCTGATCTCATACGCCCGTTATTGGTTGTCATTTGCTGCGCGCTGGCCATCAAGCTCCTGGCCGACCCGAAGAACCCGATCCGGCGGATGATGGGAGGGGAGGCTGTATCTAGTGTTCAGGCGCCGACA
>PERT01000068.1 GCA_002928955.1 Hyphomicrobium sp.
GCACGATGCACCACCCACCAGTCAATTAAGGCGCGACGCCCCACTAGGTTCGCGCCGCGACCGCCGGGGGCTCGGCGGTCCCGGCCGCAAGCTGCGCCAGGTCGCGTCCCAGCCACGTCCCCGTCATGTGATACGGCACGAAGCGGGCAAACAGCGACTCCGTAAACAGCGCCCGCTGCTGCACATCACGGATGGCATCGGCATGGGCTCCCAACCGGGCGAATGCGCTCATCGACCGCTCGCCATCCCAGATCGTGAACGTCGCCTGCCGGAAGAGCGGCGCTTCTCCGAGACCGGCCGACAGCAGGCACCCCTCGGCACCCTTCAGGCTCAATTCGGACGGAGCCGCGTGACGCCAGAATTGCATCGCCTTCGACATGCGGATCGAAGCCCGCGTCAGCGAGGCCACAGGACCCGCCGCCGGCCGCTCCACGGTGATCCGAAGCGGTTCGACGCCCGCCCAGGCGCCGCGGCTCGAATAGGCGCGCAGCTTGATCGTGGCGACCTCGTCCGAATTGGAGTGCAGGAAGTGGATGGAGCGTGACTCTTCCAGGAAGCGATCAGCCGCCGCCTCGTCGGCGAACGCTGCGAACAGGCCCTGATGCGACGCGCTCGGCGTCAGTCCGAACCCGGCATCACGGCCGCTGCCGAGCGTCTTGAAGAACCTAATTCCTGGTTCGCGGCGCAACGCGTAGCGACCGAATGCAAGATGGATGAACCCGTCCAGCCGCGCCATCCGCGAAAACTTGACCAGCACCATCACGCCGACGTCGCCCGCCATGCCCCACCCTTTGTGTCCACTGTATCATCGCCGCTCGATCGGGACCCTAGTGTTCCGGCGCCGACATTTGATTCCCGTTGCAACGCGCTCCAGATCAAATGGCTGCGCCTAGGGAACACGAGCAAACCTATGAATCTAGTGTAGCTTTTGCATCTGGTGTTTGGTTTGGAGTCCAGCCCCGAGTGGGGACCAAACGTCAGATGTGCTACACTAGCTATATCATTGGGTTAGTGGGGCGTTCATCGCGCCTTAATTGACGCGCACGATGCCCCACCCACCAGTCAATTAAGGCGCGACGCCCCACTAGATCAAGTCACGCGACCGCGCGACCGCCGTGTGTGAGTGGACTTGGCTTGCTGCCTGAACGGTCAGGACACACGCGTGGCCGCAAAGCGACGCTCAGCCGGAAACACCGTCCGAAGTGGCTTGCCTCGGATCGGATGGCGGGAGATAAATTCGCCCATCCAGGGATCGTCCCCGCTCAGGGACGAGGGCACGACGAGGGGGCTGACACCTGCACACGCTAATCGCAGCGGTATGTCTCGCGCTTGTTGCCGCGTGGGCCTCGCCAACCGGCGCGCGCGCCGGTCCGGCCGTTAACCAATTCGAAGTCAAGAACCTTCACAACGAACCGGGCGAAATCGAATTCCAAAGCCAAAACGCGCTCACTTTCGGGCAACCGAGACGCAAGTTCCTCGAACCCGCGCCGGGCGATTTCGAATACGACGGCAACTCGCTCGTACGGCAGCGCCACGCACTCGAGATCGAGATGGTGCTGACCCGCTACTTCCGCACCCGCGTCGGCATCGAGTACGAGAGCGAACGCCTGGACGACCCCGCCACATTCGCCCAAGCCAACAGCTTTTCCGCGCTTTCCCTCACCGAAATCGCCCTTGAAGGCGTCGTGATCCTCAGTCCCGTCAAATCGGAGGGCATCGGCCTCGGCGCGCTGGTCGAGTATCAGGTGCCGGTCGGCGATCCGACAGAAGCCTCGACGCTCTTCTTCGGGCCAATCATCCAAGCGAAACGCGGCCCGTGGGATCTGACAGCAAACCTGATGCTGGTCAAACATCTGCGCGGCGGCGACATCGCGGCCGGGCGGCCCGGCCGCGACGAGAAGTGGGATTTCGCCTACGCAACCCACGCACAATACAAATTTTCCGACGCCTGGACGTTTTCGCTGGAGGCCTATGGCACTATAGACCGGCTGGGCAACTCCGGCACCCGCAGCGACGAAGCGATCCTGTTCGGCGATCATGACCAACATCGCATCGGCCCGGTCGTCTACTACACGTTCAAGCCCGAAGGCCTCGATCGCGTCGCAGGTCGTCGCACCAAAGCCAGGACCAAGGCGACAGCACTCGACGACGACGATGGGGATGGCGACGAGGGTACCTCGGTCCGTCTGGGTCTCGGCCTGCTGTTCGGGCTCAATCAGAACACGCCCGATCACACTCTGAAATGGAGCCTCGAGGTCGAGTTCTAGGCAGCAACTCGGAACTGGCACTGCAACTGTAATTGGCGCAATTCGTCGAACCGTCACACGCCCGACAGGGCGCGAGGACGGTCAGTCGAACTGGACCGCCCCGTGCCCTGCGTTCCGTTGGAGCACATTCAGAAGTTGCCTGCAGCGGGCACGAGCTCCGGCCCGTCCGGCAATTCGGGGCTCGTGTATGACCGCCCCATCTGTGACACCTCGACATTGACCACGATCCAACCGTCGAGCCGCTCCGTGTCGCGATAGCGCGCGGCGCCGTCGCGGGATGCAAACTCGAAGCTGATCAGATTGCGGAGGTCGCGAGTCCCCACGGTCCAATAGGTGCGTGGTCCGTACATAGCTGGCCCCTTGTGTTGGCGATCCGAGATCGACCTCGGCATGCGCGTTTCGGAATCCCGCTACTCAACACCGTTTGAGTGCCATCGATTTGAGGCATTTGTGCGTCAATTAAATGTGTCGGTTGCGCTTCCCCGGCCGCACCCGCGGCGCCGGGGCGCGTCTCGAGCCAACGCAGGGCCTGCCGAATCCGCTCGTGAGCCTGCAACTCTGCGATCGCGACTTCTTCCGATTGCGACCTCTTGCAAATGTCGCTCTTGCGTTCCAAATTGAAATTCGTTCCGAGGGGCGCCGGCGCACCGGCTGAGATCGAGCTAAAAGCGGCTCGAGCACCCTTTGAACCTGATCCGGGTCATGCCGGCGAAGGGACGGACAAGCGCTATCAGACTTTCCCTCGCACATGATCCATTGTCATTTTCTCGCGCAGAAGTTCTGTGCGTGGTCCGCCTCCTGCAACGGAAGAGCGGAGTGAGGAGACGCCATGAACAAGATCACCCGCCCGTCAGATCTGATGCGGCCCGAAGTGACCACCGGCCCGATCCACGGCTCTAAGAAAATCTACTCGGCACCCGAGGGGCATCACGATGTGCTGGTGCCGTTTCGCGAGATCGCGCTGACCGATCCAGACGAGCCGACCTTCCGCGTCTACGATCCGTCGGGCCCCTATACTGACAGTGCGCACAAGATCGACGTCGAGCAGGGACTGCCGCGCATCCGAGCCGAGTGGATCCGCGAGCGTGGCGGCGTCGAGGCCTATGCCGGCCGCGCAATCCAGCCCGAGGACAACGGCAACGTCACCGGCAAGGCGCTGGCGCGCGACTTCCCCAACAAGCCGCAGCCGTTGCGCGGTGTCACGACTTCTACCCCCAACCCCTCGCCGCAAGTGGGAGGGGGGAATTACGGACCATCTGAGCCCTCCTCCTCGCGGGGAGGGTGGCGCCAGGCACCGGGTGGGGGGACAGTCAAGCCGCCCGTCACGCAATACGAGTTCGCGCGTGCCGGCATCGTCACCAAGGAGATGATCTACGTCGCCCATCGCGAGAACCTCGGCCGCAAGGCCATACTCGATCGCGCAGCCCACGCGCTCGCCGACGGTGAAAGCTTCGGCGCCAGCCTGCCCGCGCACATCACGCCCGAATTCGTGCGCGACGAGATCGCCCGCGGCCGTGCCATCATTCCAGCCAACATCAACCACGCCGAACTCGAGCCGATGATCATCGGCCGCAACTTCCTGGTCAAGATCAACGCCAATATCGGCAACTCGGCCGTCACCTCTTCGGTCGAGGAGGAGGTGGAGAAGATGGTGTGGGCGATCCGCTGGGGCGCAGATACGGTGATGGATCTCTCGACCGGCCGCAACATCCACAACACACGTGAGTGGATCTTGCGCAATTCGCCCGTGCCGATTGGCACCGTCCCGATCTATCAGGCGCTCGAAAAGTGTGGTGGCGACCCCGTTAAACTCACCTGGGAGATGTACAAGGACACGCTCATCGAGCAATGCGAGCAGGGCGTCGACTATTTCACCATCCACGCCGGCGTCCGGCTCGCTTACGTGCCGCTGACGGCCAATCGCGTCACCGGCATCGTCTCGCGCGGCGGGTCCATCATGGCCAAGTGGTGCTTGGCCCACCACAAGGAGAGCTTCCTCTACGAGCGCTTCGACGAGATCTGCGATCTGATGGGCAAGTACGACGTCTCGTTCTCTCTGGGTGACGGCCTGCGTCCGGGCTCGATCGCCGACGCCAACGATCGCGCGCAGTTTGCCGAGCTCGAAACACTGGGTGAGCTCACCAAGATCGCCTGGGACAAGGGTTGCCAGGTCATGATCGAGGGCCCCGGCCACGTGCCGATGCACAAGATCAAGATCAATATGGACAAACAGCTGAAGGAGTGCGGCGAGGCGCCGTTCTACACGTTGGGCCCGCTGACGACCGACATCGCGCCCGGCTACGACCACATCACGTCGGGCATCGGCGCGGCCATGATCGGCTGGTTCGGCTGCGCCATGCTCTGCTACGTGACGCCGAAGGAACACCTCGGCCTGCCCAACCGCGACGACGTGAAGACCGGCGTCATCACCTACCGGCTGGCAGCGCACGCCGCCGATCTGGCCAAGGGACATCCGGCGGCGCAATTGCGTGACGACGCCTTGAGCCGGGCGCGGTTCGACTTCCGCTGGGAAGACCAGTTCAATCTCGGGCTGGATCCGGATACCGCCCGCGCCTACCACGACGAAACACTGCCCAAGGACGCGCACAAGGTGGCGCACTTCTGCTCGATGTGCGGGCCCAAGTTCTGCTCGATGAAAATCACGCAAGATGTGCGCGACTACGCGGCGACGCTGAATGACAAAGAGGCTGGCATGGCCGCGATGAGAGAGAAGTTCGCCGAGATGGGCGAGAAACTCTATCTTGATGCGGCAAAAGTCGCGGCCAATACGCTGCCCGGCGCGGAACGCGTCATGTCCGGCGACCAGGACGCAGTGAAGGCCAGCAACAAGGCGTTGGGATGAAAGGCTGGCGTACAAATCAACCAGCCCTTACTTTTGTTACGAAAAGGCTGCCGGATGTCGGGTTTCTTGGCCCCGAGCAGCCATTTCTGCCATCCTTCGCTTTCGCGCAACACGGGCGATTTTATACTCTTTCTCAGAATCCCGCTGACTCATTGGCTCTTAGAAATCATATGTATTCGGCTACCACGCCAACAAGCGATCCGGGTTGAGAAAGCTCTACGGCGAATCCGGCACCTTTTTGTGCCTGCATGTCTTGGGCGGCCTATCTTGGGCCGCCTCTTGCTCGACCACGCCGTATTCGGCCGAGCGTTTGCGAATGACCGCGCCGGTGGATGACGACCCCCTGGATAACAAGGACCGGAATGACGCCTCAAAGCAGTTGAGACCGGACCCCGCCTCTAACGGCACTCCCCCCGCGGGGCACAACGCGCACACGCCGAGCGTGAATCCAGGCGGGTCCAAGCTCAGCGTGCCGTCTGAGAAAATCTGCGGCGGCTCAAAATCCGACGCCGCGTTTGCCCCCCGACGATGGCAGATGATTTCCTTCTCGACCGGATCGGTCATGAGGTAATGGGAGATGCTCGGAACCTTGGAGCAGCCGATCGCCTTGTCAGCCAGATCGAACCTCACGCTGCCCGGCGGCAGAACTTCGACGACGATGACGGGATCAGGGTTGTCGAGCGCCAATTCGTCCGACATCGGCAGCGGCGCGACCGGTGCATCCGGCTCGAACGCCGTACGCGGACCGACGCGGACGGTGGCCCCCGTCCGGCGTGACATACCCGGATGGGCCGGAGCGATCGACAGCCTCGTTGAGCAAACGGACGATGAACTTCTTAGACCAGAGCCACGCGACATCCTGCGCGTGCTGCATGACGACCCGTCCACCCTGCCGCTCGAAGCGCCCACTCGGCTGGCACTCGGACCAAGCGAGGAATTCATCGACGGCCATGATGCGGGGCGAACCTCGTTTATCGAACCAACTTTAGAAATCGGCGCCTCGCCCGACCACGCCGTAGTGGCGGAACAGCTTCACGGATCCGCCTTGACTGTGGATGCCAAGACCACAGCGACGGCCTCGGCATCTTTCTGGCCGGGCTTTTCATCGGCCACGGCCCCCGGGTTGCCCGGCGTGCCTTCGATCTCGGCGAGCCATTGGGCCGTGCGGGCATAGCTGGCGTCGGACTTGAAACGTGAACTCGGCTTGAACCCATCGGTCCGGCTCACCGCCTGCGCTACCAACTGGCGGAATTCAGACACGTCGAAATAGGACGAATGCACCAGCTCTTTCCAAGTGAAGTAGGTCGTAATGGCGGTGTCGGCCGTGTGCTTTGGATCGGCAGAGGCGAGTTGACCGATCGCGTTGCGGAACTTGCTCAACGACTGGCTGGCTATGCCGTTGCTGTAATCCGTGACCAGCTTGCCGAGCGCGGCGGGCAACCGCGGTGGCGACCTTTCCAGCCACATTGGACGATCGATCGCGCCGACGGCGATTTCGCCTTCTGTGTCATTGCCGAACGCCGCACGCTTGACTTCTGAGTTGGTCATGGAGTTGAGCAAGCTGCTCGATCCTCGGCTGATGGCGATAGCCGCCCCGCGGATCAGCACCATCAGCACGAACGCGATCAACCCGGCGATGACCGGCACCAACACTGCGGGTACGACCAGAGACCACAGCCACCGCTGTTGGCGGCTCTCGGCATCGCCTGCGCCAAGTGCCCACGTCAGTTCGTCGGTCACGACATGCAGCAATAGACCGCTGTTGATGCGCAGGTCGCGCCCTTCGCCGCACAAGCGGCCACCCGCGCACGGCTTGTCGTTGCGCTCGAAGAAGCGGGCATTGAAGCGCAACGCGCGCTCGGCCGCGGGCAGATCCGGGTATCGTGCTGCCAGCTCCCCACGCGCCCTGCGGTATTCCCGCCAGGCAGTCCGGCGTTCCTCGCCGCTCAAAGGCTGGCCGTCTGGGCCGCCGGCCGCGATCTTGAACCCGGCATTCTTTCGCGCCTGGCGAATGCTGGCCTGGAGATCGCGCACGGCCTTCTCGGCTTCGGGCGACGTCCGCGCAGCGTAGACGTCTGCCTTCAACCAGTCTGCGATGCCAAGAATGGCGTTCGGCGACGTCACAATCACAAAATACAAGAGCGGCAACGCAAAGACCGATGCGAACGTCAGCGTCGGCACCGCAAAAGACTTGTCGAAAAAGTAGAGCTTCGCCCCTGGCAGGAACGCGAGCCCCTGGATCGCCTCGTCGTCGGCATGCGCGAGCGATAGCCAGCGTGAACCGAATGCCTCCCGAGCACGACGCGTGGCCGAGCGGCTATAGAGGAGCAAGTTGCGGCGATCGAGATAGCTGAGCAGGAAATAAAAGAAGACGATGGGCAAGCTCATCGCGAGCCCCATCGCAACCAGAATGCCTGGAAACGTCGTGCCGAACAACATCGGCTGACCGCCCGCAAGGTCCGCCACCAGGTAGACCATGAACATCAGAAACAGCATCATCGACGCCACGAAAATGACCTTGCGGAAGAGGTCGAGCCGGGCGAACAGCCACCGCTCCTTGGCGAGCTTCACGAACGGCGTGCCGACGGTGACCCAGCGCTTCATGTGATCGAGTTTGACCCGCCTCGCGCCGGCCTCGAGCAGAGCGGCAGATATCACCGAGCCGCCGTGGCTATGACCAATGACGCAGTAGGTTTCGTTGCGCGCTTCAAGCTTCTGCATTTCGGCCAGTAGCCGATGTCCGGCCTCGCGGCGCGCAAGCTCGCTGTTGGCGCCGCTCCATTCGAAGCGAGCGACCTCGACCGGGCCATCGCCCGCTTCCACCAGTTCGCCAATCTCGCGCTCGAACGAGCTGCCGGACTGCCACCACTGCCGTCCGCCGTCGATAACACCTCCCGCTGCGGGTGTGCTGCCGACATGCGCAAACGTTCCGTGGACGGCAAGGATGGTCGCCATGGATCTTCTCCCGCTTCAAGTCTCGACGCGCCGCAGCGCGGGCTGCAAAGACCGGCTCCTGAAAACACTCGGCCGGTTCCTTGCGAGCGCCATAGCACTCCGATATGTCCTATATTGCGGCAGCGGGGAACCGCAGATCGATCACCGCTGGAGGTGACGTCACCACCACTGTTGCCAATCTGACCGCTTCGACGTGCGGTCCTCGCTGAATCCGAAAGTTCAACTTCCCAGCTGCCACGACGCATGGCAGTCTCAGATCATCGTTCAACAATCGAAGGGAGGTGATCCGATGTCGAGTGGGATCTTGAAGGTAGCGATGTCGTGGTCGCTCGAGCTCGTTTCGGTGACGCTTCCGTGCACGGGCTGAGACGGCGATCCGGCTGCAGGAACCTGCCGCATAGTCGCTATCGATCTCACGGGGGTCGCCATCAGGCGGCCCCTTTGCTTTGACAGGGTCGCCATCAGGCGTCGCACCTCGCTTTTCGAGTTGGCGAGAAACGCGCCGAGCGTTGGCGTCTACCGCTTCGACAACCGGAAGCTCGCCTGCGCGCCGCCACCATCCAGCGACACGACTTGGCTCGAGCCCGACACTGTCACCGACATCGAGCCTGAGACATTATACTCGCTGTTGTAGAAGCTGCCTTCGTAGGCATTGCCACCGACGCGCTGAAGCTTTGCGGACTGCGAGACGCGTGCCGACTTGGTCGCGCAGACGGCAAACGCGGTATAGCTCGAACCAGTCGACCGGCTGTACGTGACATTGCAACGGGCATTTTCACGATCACCCGACGGAAGCCTGATCGATCCGTTCCCGCTCCAGGAGCCGGCGAGTTCGGCCGCTGATGCCGTTGTCGGCATGCCGAACACGGAGAGGCTCGCGATCGCAACAGCCGTCATCATTGACAAGTAGTGCATGAATTTGAACCTTTGCGGAAACGGACGCCCAAAGTACACATGTCGCAGTACACCTTCGCCGGTCAGTAAAGAGGTTCGCTCACTTCGAGAACAGCTACCTGACTTCACGACCATCGACGTGGGAAGATGTAATAGTAAAGTCAATGAAGTGCGCGCCTCGGGCAATCAATATAAATGTGAAGTCCGCGTGACGTGCGGGCCTCATCCCGTGTCGCGCACCTGACGTTTGATCCCCTCTCACAGCTGGTTGGTTTGCCGAGAACGCCGGATGAAAAAGCGCGCCGCTTACGATCAAAGGGTTGCTCGTTTTCGTTATGGTTCCGACATTTGCTCGAGCGCACCCCATGGGGGCAAAAAATGTCCGAACCGGAACACTAGCTATATCATTGGGTTAGTGGGGCGTTCATCGCGCCTTAATTGACGCGCACGATGCCCCACCCACCAGTCAATTAAGGCGCGACGCCACACTAGGAACTGAACCATGACGCGCACCGACTATCTCGGCTGGCTGGGAACGTTGTTACTGGCCGGTCTCATGGCACTCCTCATCCTGCGGCCCATCGTCGGCGAGCGGTGGTTCGGACTCTATGGCTTGGCAAGCGTTGCTATCCCGATCGCCATTGCGGGCGGGCTGCTGCTTGCAAGGCGCCATTCCACGATCGGACACTCGCCCTGGCGGGCGCTGCTGTTCGCGCTTCCTCTGCTGCTGTTGGCCGCGATCCAGATCGGCTTCTGGACGGCCTTGTTCTCGCTCGGCCAGAAGGGCACGCTTCTGATCATCATGCGGGCGGCAATCCTGGGCGCCAGCGAACCCTATTTGCCGGCCCTTGCGGCGGCGCTGATCGGGTTCCTCGGCTGGCTGCTCGCCTCGGCCGCGCGCGAGACAGAGGCGCGTTGAAGACGGCGTTCGTCGTGCCGCATGCTGCTACTTGCCTGCGCTGTAGATGCCGATGGCAAGGATGATGCAGAGCACGAACCCGATGACGCGGTGGAACTTAAGATACACCTGCAGCCACCTGGCATGCGGCGCCCACTTGGCGTGGTTGCGGTTAAGCTGCACCTGCTGGAATGGGCTGAACATGTCGATTGCGTAGAGGATGCCGAGCTTCGGCGGTCGGCCGACCGGGGTTTCGCGCATCGGCAAGTCAAACATCAGCAGCACCCAGAACAGAACCACGAACGCGATAATGAAGAAAATGATGTTGAGTGGTTCGTGCCCATAGGACACGGCGTACTTGTAGGACGCCAGCATCGGCACACAGGCGATGTCGAGCCCGATGCGGCGGGCTTCATCGAGCCGCTCGCCGAAACTCACCAGTGAGCGGCGGGAGAGCAAATCCCCCGCCACCGCCCACGCCCTTCCCGGAGCCTGCCAGAACCTGAGCGGTGGCTCCTGGTCCCACTTCTTGAAGAATTCCGACTGCGTGCAGAGCCGCCTGAGCTTGTAGTCGGACAGTGCGACCTTGATCCGCGTCGAAGCGGCACCCGAACTCTTCAAGCGCTCGACGATGGCTTCAAGCGGCTGCGCGCTGCGCGACAGATTTCGCTTGTCGTCGGCAAAGAACGCGATCAGCCGCTCGTGCGCCTCCCGGCTATCGGCTGGCACCACGGTCTCGCGGTCGGGGGAAATATCGCAGACCGCCTTGTCGTCGTCCTCTTCGCTACGGACCTGCGGTGTCGGCCGTTGGCCAACATTCTTCATTGATCGCACGAAAGTCACCGACTTGACGTCGAGATTGTCGATAAAGTGCTGCGCCGGCCGGCCATCGAGATCGATCACCAGCGAGCCGGTAGCGAGATTGACGGCGCGCCAGGTCGTCGGACTGAGAGGGTCCTGGTGGTCCTGGCCCTTCCAGCGCAACACGGTGGCCCGCGCGTCGGTGCCATCAAGGGAGATTTTGGCGACATGCGCCGAAGGCGAGGCACGCGCCACCATGCCTGGCAAGCGCCGCGCGCCCGGAATGGCGAGGCCCACTCGTGGCGGCCATTCTTCGATCAACCCATTGATGTCGATGATGCAGAGCGTGCCGCCGATCCGCATTTCACGCAACATCAGCTCGTGCAGTTCCGGCGTGCGCTTGCGCGTGCAGACGTAGGACGGCCCGGTATCGACCAGCGACGAGCCCCTGAGCCGGCCTTTCGTTGCCTCCTCGACCATCTGTTCCCACAGATCGCGGCGATTCTTGAAGAATGGCTGATCAGGACTGAAGTTCGATAACGGGTCGCTGGTCAGGTTCCAATCACAGCGGCGCCGATCGATCACGCGCCAGCGGCCGAACTTGAGACGCTGCAGTCGCAGGTCCCCATTGATCTTGGCGCCGGTCAGATTGAGCCGTGCACGAATGTCAGCGAGATAGAAGCGCGCGAACCCGCCAATGGTCGCATCCACCGCGCTCCAGTCGGTCAGGCGCGACCGTTCGAAATCGATCTTGCCATCCACCCGCGCCCGATCAAGCCGGAACAACCCATTGAAGATGCTATCGGCCGCATCGATGCTGGCGCCGATTCGAGCATCGCGCAAATCAACGTGATCGTAGACGCCGCGGTTCAGAAACAGAGTGCCGTCGATGTGTGCACGCAGCAGCAGCAGTGAACCCTTGATGTTGGAGCCATCGAAGGAAATGTTGTTCGAGGTGCGGAAGTTGGTGAGCCGCACATCTTCGCGGAAAATAGAGCCGTCGAACACGAGGTTCTTGTCGGTACGGGCGTTTTCAAGATTGAGGAACCCATCGATGTAGGCGCCATAGAGGCGAATGCCGGTCGGCGGGATGAGTGCTGCATAGCGCTGGTCCGTCAGCACCTTGTGGAGGAAGGACGAACGAATGCGGTTTGTTTCCTTGAACGCGTCGGGCTGAACAAACGCTGCATACTTGAACGGCGTTCGCAGAAGGCGCATTCGGGCCGTTCGCGGTTCGACGCAGCTTTTTGCGAAAAGGTTCGCTTCAAGCCCCTGCGTGATGCACGACCACGCCCACTTCTCGCACGCCGTCCAAGTCTCGTCCTGAAGCTGCACCGTGGCGGGCGCCTCACAGGTTTCGGCGGCGGGCTGAAAGACAGAAGCCTCCTGCGCCTCGGCGCCAGGCCACATCAGACCAGGCAATACCCCCAGAAATATTAGCAAAAACCGCAACATAAACGCCACCCGCCCGGCATCCACAATAGCGCTGACAGTAGCCCAGCACCCCGCCCCGTGAAAGCGATGAGAGCCGCCGGAGTGCCGGCCGGATAAAAGTTGGCCTGGAGTGTGGCCCGCGCTCAACGGCGCCCCATATTAATCATGACATCGGACGGCAGCCGTTCACCTTGCTCGACACAATGGCACCATACCTTCATGATGCCGTCCTAGAATTAGTCCAAAGATGTCTAAGCCACGCGCTGGTGTCTCACCGGCTGGCATAAAACGGGGGTAACATCATGTTCGGCCGTGGATCGAGTACAGACAACAAGCTGCCAGAGCCGCCCCGGCCAGCCAGTCCACTACCCAGTTTCGCAACAATGTCGTCGTCGCCGGCCCCAATGACCGCCAATTCCCCGTTCACGGCGGCGGCTGAAATGACGTCGTCGATCATCGGTACCGACCTGACAATCGTCGGCGAGAAGATCACGATCATCTCCAAACACCAGTTGCAGATCGACGGCGACGTGCGTGGCGACGTCAACGGCCGCAAGGTTACGATCGGACCGGAAGGGTCGGTGATCGGGACAGTCTCGGCCGAACTGGTCGAAGTCCGCGGCGGCATTCGCGGCGCCATTCGCGGACAGAACGTTGTGCTGCATCCGACCGCAAAGGTCGAAGGCGATATCACCCATGGCACGCTGGCGATTTCGGAAGGGGCTGAATTCGACGGCCGCGTGAAGCGCGCGAAGGATCCATCCGAGATCGTTCCTCAGCTTGATCCGAACATGTTCGTCAAGACGCCTCAGGGTTGAGCCCGCCGGCTCCGCTTGCGGCGGCCGTTGCTGCATGGATCATCGCCGTGAGGCGGTGTGCCGCGCCCGGCTGGATCGTGCGCACGTCGGCGCCGGCGTTGGCCGTCTCGATACAGACAAACGCGCGATAACCATCGGGCCCGACGTCGCCAAGGCGCGCAGCCTTCTCGATCCAGGGGTTCCAGACGACGGTGGACGCACTTCCGTCCGTATCGACGACGATGCGGCGTCCCAGCAATGGGTCCAGCACAGTGGCAATCGGGTCGCCGGTCGCGTAGATTCGGTCCACTTCGCCTTCGAAAACGACAAGACCGGTCTGGAGCTTGCGGGCGCCGCGCCGCTGACCTGGTGGTTCAAGTTGATCGACGTAAGGCCGCCCGTGGAGCCCTGCCACCGTGACACTGCCGATATCACCGACCTTCAGGTAGGTATGCAGCGCCTGAGTAAGCTCGATGGCTTCGTCGCCATCATTGATTGTCACCAGATCTAGCGCGAGTTCCTCGCCGAGGGTCACATCGAGCTGCGCGGACAGGCCAGCGGGAAATCCCGCCGTCGCCGTCTCCAGGGTCGAGACAAACCGCACCCTTACCGCATGTCCATGCACCGCCGTTTCGACGACCCGCCAGCACAACGAACGCACCAGCCCGTGGGCTGGCTGTCGGGGATCGGTCGGATGCGGCCCGAACCAGGGCCAGCAGACGGGGATGCCGCCGCGCACCGCCTTTGCAGTGCCTAGTCGCGCCATTGGCGACAGCCAAAGCACCTCAGTACCGCCCCGCGGCACGTAGCTCAAGACCTGCGCGCCCTGAAGAGCGACGAGCGCCGTGCCGTGCGCGGAACTGAGGTGAGCCACCGGACCACCGAGTTCGCTATCGTGAAAGGCGATTGCGCCGGCCAAGCCGTGTGCCGCCTGCAGCGCTGGCGCTGTCATCACCGGACCGCGTACCTTTCCGCCGCGCCCCTGCTCATCGGCCAATTGGGCGCAATTCGACGCGCACGCCAGCGTCGAGCCACCCTGCTCGCCGCACGATCGGGATCGTTCGGGACATTTGCACGGCGTCTCCGCTCTCCCAAGTCATACTCCGGACCAAGCACGTGCACCACCGCCGCCCGTAGGACCGGAATACACGCGACGGCGCTCCTACCTACCTCCCCCCGCGCCCAAATGACTGAAAGCTCTGGCACGTCTGCTGGACGCTGTTGTCGCGGCCTGCAATACGGCACACTTCGCCCTTGGTGGCTGGATTGTCGCGGATTTCGGCAGCGCTCACGCGGATACCGAATTTCCTTGCGACCTCCGCAAGATTGTTATCCGCGCAATAGGGCGTGGCGATCTCCTGGCCTTTGACCAGCTGGTAATTGCCGTTGCAGCGGATCTCGGCCTGAACCGGACCGCTGATGCCAGCGGCCAATGCTGCAATCGGAACCGCGATTGTATAGCGATATGACATGTTGCCTCCATTTATGGCGCCCGCCGGGCAAGCCCGAACATGACCCAACACTCGATCATTGTGGAACTGGATGCGAGGGCGAACAAGAACCCTTCCAGTCACTTCCGGGTGACTGCCAACGCCACCGCATTGGTGTAGGAATGACGATCCGATCATCGCTGCGTAACCCGGCATCGACGGGGAACGAGAGCCTCCGCACGCAACCGGGACGCCCCATGTTGAAATACTACGACAGACCGATCACTGGAACCGGATTGACCCTGCGCGACGATTCGCAACCGATCAGCGACCGCACAGTTTGGATCGATCTCGTCAATCCGACCGTCGAGGAGGACAAGGCGCTGGAGGCCGCCCTCGGCATTTCCATACCGACCCGCGCCGAGATGCGCGAAATCGAGAGTTCGAGCCGACTCTATTCCGAGAACGGCACCAGCTACATGACGGCGTTCATTGTTTATGACATCGAGGCGGCGATACCGAAAAGCTCGACCGTGACGTTCATTCTCGCAGGTCAGCGGGTGGTCACCGTTCGCTACGCCGAGCCGAAGGCGTTCCCGATGTATCTCGCCCGCGCCGACAAGGGCATCTCGCCCTGCTACAGCGGAGCGTCGGTCATGATGGGGCTCATCGAGACGCTGATCTCGCGCAAGGCCGACCTCATCGAGCGCATCCAGGACGAGGTCGAGGCGCTGACCCATCAGCTGTTCGACATCAAGGGCGGGCAGCAGAGCCGCAACCGCCGCCTGGACGTGGTTCTGAAGGCTACCGGCAAGCAGGGCGACAAGGTCGCCAGCGCGCAGGAGGCCGCTATGTCCATGGAGCGGCTGCTCAACTACTTCCAGCAGACGCTGCGGCAGCACAACGGCGACGACCAGGTGCTGAGCCGCATCGAGGCCGCCAGGCACGATATTGCCTCGCTCAACGATCACATGCGCTTTCTGTCCGACCGCACGTCGTTCCTCTTGTCGGCGACGCTCGGCATGATCACCACCGAGCAGAACCAGATCATCAAGCTGTTCTCGGTGATGGCTGTGATGCTCATGCCGCCCACGTTGGTCGCGTCCATCTATGGCATGAATTTCCGCCACATGCCGGAGCTCGGCTGGGAGCTGGGCTACCCGACGGCGATCGGCCTCATGTTCCTGTCAGCGCTCATTCCGTTCGTCTATTTCAAGCGGAAGGGCTGGCTATGAGGGGGTTCCGATCCGCTGCGGTGGCAATTGCCGCCACGTTTGGGGCGATGCTCGCGCTGATCCCAACCGGCCCTCGGAGCGCCCATGCCGTCGAGCCGGCCCAGGCCGCGAGCGGGCCGGCGTTCAATGTCGGCGTGATGGTGAGTTCTCGCGACGACGTCTGCCACGACCTGGGCATCGTCGCGGCCATTCGCCGCTTCACGCAGATCGAGCAGGATCGCATCAATCTCGCCGGCGGCATCAACGGCCGACCGATCCAGGTGCGGCTGCTCGACGACGCGCAGGACCAGAAGCGAACCATTGCGAACGTTTCCTCGGCGCTCGCCGATCCGCAGATGCTGGCGCTGATCGGCTTGACCAATTCGAACCGTGCGCAAGCCACGTTCACGGCCCTCGGCGACAAGATCGGCCAGAGCGGCATTCCGTTCCTGTCCGATATTTCCGTCAACAGCATCTTTGCCAAACATCCGAATGTCTACACCACGCGCGGCTCGCAAGACGAAGAGCGGGTACCGGTAATGGTGCGGTTCCTCGGCCACATAAGTTCCGCAAGGCCCGCCTATGTCGGCGTCAAGGACATGGTGTTCAGCATGTCGCTCGGCGACGGCTTGCGCAAGTCACTGGGTGAACGCGGCATGGTCGCCGACCACCGTTTGAAGATGGTCGACGAAAAGCTCGATCCCGCAGAGATCTCCAGCACGGTCGGGGACCTGAAGGTCAAGAGCCCGGATATCCTGATCGTCACGGTCGGCACCGCGCGCACCGGTCCGTTGATGAAAGGGCTGATCGAAGCCGGCGTCACGCCGCCGCTGTTGCTGTCCGGCCGCATCGACGCGCTGCCCGCTGACATCGTGAATTCCTATCCGAACGACCTCTACCAGCTGACCTGGGACGAGCTGCCGGAGGTCTACAACGACCGGCTGCGCAAGCTCATCGCGCGCGACACGCCGGAAAGCTGGATGTTCGAGGGCCGCAAGATTTCGGCTGCGCCGGGCTGGGGCAAAGGCGAGTGCAAAGAGCGGCCCGAGGTCGCGACCGCCGATCCGCTCGACGCCGCCAACCTCCGCGCCATCGCCGCCGGCACCCAGTTCGCCGATATGGTGGCGCTGGTCGCCGCCGGAGCCAACCAAGCCGGCGCCAAGGCCGACCTTGCCGCGCGCCGTGCGGCCATTGTCACCGCACTCAAGTCGACCTACGCGTCGGGACGCGGCACGTTCAAGGGCTCGTTCGAGAACTGGTCGTTCGATCCCGCCACGCGAAGCGCCTCGCGAACGCCGTTCGTCGTCATGCTGCCCCACGGGCTCGGGCGGACGCAACTCGCGCCCGTCCAATATGTTCGGCTTAAAAGCGGCACCTTGCGCCAGATCGACACTCTCTATCTCGACATCGATCTGATCCGCGCACACAGCATAGACGACAACGAGAAAACGTTCTTCGCCGAGTTCTACCTGTCGATGCGCGACCAGCGCGACGCCTCCATCGATCAGATCGACTTCACCAATGCCTATCTCGATCCGCGCATCAATGGCCGTCATATGACGGTCAACGTCCTGCACGACGGTGGTCCGAACGGGGCCTACCCGGAGAAGCTCAAGATCTATCGGGTGGCCGGAAAATTCCAATTCTCTCCAGACCTTTCGAGCTATCCCTTCGACTCCCAGCGGTTCGCAATCGACCTGCAACCGAAACGCGGCGACGCTCCGTTCGTCGTGCAACCGCCGCCAGTTGCGTTGCGCGACAAGTCGGTCGCAACCGACGGCTGGGACCAGAAGGAGCAGTATGTGGGCTACGACGAGGACTTCGTGCCGGTGGTCGATCCCTACACGCACACACCAAGCGTGGTGCCGTTCTACAAGGCGAGCTTCGTCTGGATAATGAAGCGCCAAACAACCGACTATTTCCTACGCGTCGTCGTCCCGCTGGCGTTCATCCTGATCGTCGCGTACCTCTCGATCTACATCCCGGAATCCCACTTCGAGGCGATCGTCACCATCCAGGTCACGGCGTTGCTATCGGCGGTCGCGCTTTATTTGTCACTACCGAAGCTCGATTCCGATACCGCCACGCTGTCCGACCGCATCTTCCTGTTCGACTACATGATGGTCAGCCTGATGATCGTGCTGTCGATCTTGCGGGTGAGCCGCCGCGTCACGCAGCGGCCGAAACTCAAGGCGGCGCTCGGGGTGCTGCACATGGTAGCCGTGCCGGCGATGGTGGGCGCCATGGCGGTCTACGTCTACGCCCTGTCGTCACGTGTCTAGTGTTCCGGCGCCGACATTTGTTTCTCTCTGCAACGCGCTCCAGATCAAATGCCGGCGCCATAAGGAACACGAGCAACTCAATGATTCTAGTTTAGCTTTTGCATCTGAGGTTTGGTGTCGACTCCAGCCCCGGCGGGGACAGGACGTCAGATGCGCGACACTAGTGGCCTGTCGCG
>PERT01000069.1 GCA_002928955.1 Hyphomicrobium sp.
GCAACGGGAATCAAATGTCGGCGCCGGAACACTAGTGGCCTTCATGTCGGGCCTAAATCGTCGACGCGTGCGGCTGGCACAGCGATTTAGGCGCGACAGGCCACTAGACTTTGGATTCATTCGCGCGAGCCCTCTCACATCACTTGCAGATCGCTACTCCCAGTGGCTCATTCCTTAATCCAACAATTTCCACTCCCTGGGTCCCCATGATCGTCGTTACAACCAATGATTTGCCGGGCTATCGCATCGTCCGGCACCTGGGCGTCGTGCGCGGACTGTCGGTCCGTTCGCGCTCGCTGGCTGGCAACATCGGGGCTTCTATCCAGATCCTGTTCGGCGGCAATATCTCGCTTTATACCAAGCTTGCCGAAGATGCCCGTCAGGAGGCATTCGAGCTGCTCGTCGCGCAGGCAGACGCCAAGGGCGCGAACGCAATCCTCGCCATGCGTTACGATGCTAACGAAATGGCCTCCGCCGTGACGGAAGTGCTTGCCTACGGCACCGCCGTGGTCGTAGAGGAGAGCGCGCGCTGACGCTTGCCGGCTAACGGTCAGCAAAGACACATGGCAAGCGAATTGCGAACGCAGAAGGTGACAAACTACAAAACATGGGCTAGAGAGTGCGGCCCAGTTCGTGGTTTCAACGCCGTCTAAGCGCCACAGGGGTGTAGCTCAATTGGCAGAGCGTCGGTCTCCAAAACCGAAGGCTGTGGGTTCGAGACCCTCCGCCCCTGCCAGACATTTTTTCGTGGTTGGATCCGTGGTGAGGGCGCCCGATCCGGCCGCGACAGGTGCATTTTAGGTGCGCCATATCGTCGCGAATGACTTGAGGATGTGGATAGAATGACCCGGTTCAACCCGTTCGTGTTCGTGCAGGAAGTCCGGGAGGAGGTGGCAAAGGTCACTTGGCCCACCTGGAAAGAGGTTTGGGTGACGTCTGTCATGGTCCTCATCATGGTCGTGCTGGCGTCGTTGTTCTTTCTGCTTGCCGACCAGGTGATCGGGCAGCTCGTGAAGGCGCTGCTGGGATTAGGCGGCCGCTAACCGAACATCTGCCCGGCGAATGGGGTGCGGCCGTGGCCGGTGTCCCAATAGACGTATCGCAACAGACATAACCGCGCCCCGGCGCCGAGTGAGACGCAAGGCATGACGACGCAAGCCACGACTAAGCGCTGGTACATCGTTCACGCCTATACGAATTTCGAGCGAAAGGTGGCGGATGCCATCAAGGAGCGCGCGAAGTCGGCCGGGCTCGAACACTTGATCGAAGAAGTCATGGTGCCGACAGAAGAAGTCGTCGAGGTCAAACGTGGTCGCAAATCCCAGGTTGAGCGCAAGTTTCTGCCCGGGTACGTGCTGGTCAAGATGCAGATGACGGACGCTGGCTTCGTCCTCATCAAGAATACGCCCAAGGTGACGGGTTTCCTCGGCGCTGACAACAAGCCCATGCCGATCACTGACGCCGAGGCGATGCGGATCCTCAATCAGGTGCAAGAGGGCGTCGAGCGGCCAAAGACGACGATCACGTTCGAGATCGGGGAGCAGGTCAAGGTGGCCGATGGACCTTTTGCGTCGTTCCAGGGCCACGTGGAGGAAGTCGACGAGGTGCGCTCTCGGCTCAAGGTCGCCGTATCGATCTTTGGCCGGCCGACGCCGGTTGAACTCGAGTTCACGCAGGTCGAAAAGGTGGCGAGCTGATTACGAATTCGAATTGAGATACCGGCGCTTTCGCGCCGGCAAACGATGGTGGCGCGCCTGTGCTGCGCGGCCGTCGGCAACTGCGGGAGGGGTAAGGGCGGAAATGCCTCAATCCCCGCTGACCGCTAACCCTGGAAACCCGCCGTGGTGGTGGATTTCTCGTAACGCTTAGGGGATGAAATGGCAAAGAAGGTCGACGGATTTATCAACCTCCAGGTGCCGGCCGGCAAGGCGAACCCATCGCCGCCGATCGGTCCCGCGCTCGGTCAGCGCGGCGTCAACATCATGGAGTTTTGCAAGGCGTTCAACGCCAAGACCAAGGATATGGAGCAGGGCACGCCGATCCCGGTGAAAATTACCGTATACTCGGACCGCTCGTTCACGTTCGAAATGCGCACGCCGCCAGCGTCGTTTTTCCTCAAGAAGGCAGCGGCGGTCGAATCGGGATCCAAGACGCCGGGTCGCGACGTTGCCGGTCAGGTGACGATGGCTCAGGTTCGCGAGATCGCCAAGACCAAGTTGAAAGACTTGAACACCGACGATATTGAACAGGCCGCACGCACGATAGCCGGCTCCGCCCGCTCGATGGGCCTCAAGGTGGTGGAGTAATCCGATGGTAACAAAAACCAAAATCTCGCCCGAAGTAATCAAGGCGACCCGCGCGGCCGGTGGCAAGCGCCAGGCGGCCATCTCAGTCGGGATCGACCGCAACAAGGCCTATCTGGTCGATGAAGCGGTGAAGCTGATCAAGGAGCGGGCCAAGTCGAAGTTCGACGAGACCGTCGAGATCGCCATGAACCTCGGCGTCGACCCCAAGCACGCCGACCAGATGGTGCGCGGTGTGTGCAACCTGCCGAATGGATCCGGTCGCACGTCGCGAGTTGCCGTGTTCGCACGCGGCGCCAAGGCGGAAGAAGCCAAGGCAGCGGGTGCTGACGTGGTGGGCGCGGAGGATCTGGTGGAAATCGTGTCCAAGGGCACAATCAACTTCGACCGCTGCATCGCGACACCCGACATGATGGGCCTTGTCGGTCGCCTGGGTAAGGTACTTGGCCCCCGCGGTCTAATGCCGAACCCTCGGGTCGGCACGGTGACAATGGACGTCGTTGGCGCCGTCAAGGGAGCCAAGGGTGGGTCGGTCGAGTTTCGCGTTGAGAAGTCGGGCATCGTCCATGCCGGGGTTGGCAAGGCGAGCTTCACCGAGTCCGCGCTGGTGGAGAACATCAAGGCATTTGTCGACGCCGTGGTGAAGGCGAGACCGCAAGGATCGAAGGGCACGTATTTGAAGAAGGTGTCCCTCAGTTCGACGATGGGCCCCGGCTTCAAGCTTGAAACGTCGAGCGTGACGTCGGGCGCGGCGGCGAACTAACTGTGTTCCCCGGCAACGGGGCGTGGGGCAGGACGTCTGCTGCCACGCGAACGAGGTTCCGGACGCAAGTCCCGAACACATCCCTGCCGGGACGCTCGCAAGGGCAAACGGCAGGGTGCCTGTCCGAGACTGCAGGTGCTGTCGTCACTTCTCGAAGTGGCGCGAGCCTAAACCCGAGCGCCACGAGTTCACGAGCTGTGGCGGGGCCTGCATGAGACGGGAGATAAATCCGGTTTCGCTTCGTGAGGAGCAGGACCGGTTTGAACCTTCTGGGTCGCACCCGTGCCGCCGCAGGGCGGACGCGGAGGACAGGGCTGAAGCGTCACGCCGGAGGCGTGCATCGAACAGGCGCCGGGCGTGTCGCAAGGCAACCAGGTCGCCGATCGGAGCACCAGACGGCGCGGCAAGGTGCAACCCGCGGTCGAGGCGCAGCTTCGGTCGCAACGAGGAGTGAACAGGTGGATAGAGCCGCGAAACAAGCGCTCGTGACCAGCCTCCACGACGTGTTCAAGAACACGGGCGTGGTGGTTGTCGCCCACAATTCCGGCATGGTGGCCGCTCAATCCGCAGAATTCCGCAAGCGCGTCAAAGAAGCTGGCGGAACTGTGAAAGTGACGAAAAACACGCTGGCACAACTCGCAGTCAAGGACACGGCCTCCGAGGGCATCAAGGATCTGTTGAAAGGGCCGACGGTGCTGGCCTTCTCGAAGGATCCGACTGCCGCGGCTCAAGCCGCCGTCGCCTATGCCAAGGGGAACGAGAAATTCGTGATCCTCGGTGGCGCGATGGGCAAAACCGTCCTCGACGCGAAAGGTGTGAAGGCGCTCGCCGAGCTGCCCTCGCTTGATGAACTGAGAGCCAAGCTGATCGGTCTCTTGAACGCGCCGGCGACGAAGATCGCCCGCACGGTCAAGGAGCCGGGAGGCAAGCTCGCACGCGTCATCCAGGCGAAGGCCGCTCAGGGGGCCTGACAATTGGCACACCTCGGGCAGAACACGACGTGAGACTGAAGCGCAGCTCAGCTGCAATCGCGAACCATCAAGGTTCAAACTGGCCATCAAGGTTCAAACTGGAAGGAATTCAACCATGACCGATCTCTCAAGGATCGTTGACGATCTCTCGAAACTGACCGTTCTCGAGGCCGCCGAACTCGCCAAGATGCTCGAAGCCAAGTGGGGCGTCTCGGCCGCCGCAGCGGTGGCCGTTGCCGCTGCGCCCGGTGGTGCGGCCGCAGCAGTGGTCGAAGAGCAGACTGAGTTCACCGTCATTCTGAAGTCTGGCGGCGACAAAAAGATCAACGTGATCAAGGAAATCCGCACGATCACGGGGCTTGGTCTCAAGGAAGCCAAGGATCTCGTCGAGGCCGGCGGCAAGACTGTCAAGGATGGCGTCACGAAGGACGAGGCCGCCAAACTCAAGAAGCAGCTCGAGGACCAGGGCGCGGTCGTCGAAGTCAAGTAACGGCACTGACCCTCTCTCCATTTGTTTGTGGGGTAGGGCCAGGGTGAGGGGCGGTCTCGGCATCGGGCTTCCGCTGTTGCCCCTCACTTCGGCCATCTCCCTGCGGACGGGGAGAGGGAGTATTCAAACGGTTCCCTGGAGGATCTCCGCGGGGTTTACGTGATCGCGGCGGGAACTTCCGGCGAGCCGTTCGGCGCGGGGAATGACGGTCCCTGTGAAATGGTATCTGAAGCGCAGGAGCCGTCACTCCGGCGCGGCATCGCAAACGCTAGTGAGGATTGGACATGGCTGAGACGTTCAACGGCCGCAAGCGCCTCCGCAAGAAGTTCGGCTCGATCCGCGAAGTCGCGGAAATGCCGAACCTGATCGAGGTGCAGAAGTCCTCGTACGACGACTTCCTGATGGTCAAGGAGCCACCTGGCGGTCGCGTCAGCGACCATGGCCTGCAAGCCGTGTTCAAGTCCGTGTTCCCAATCTCCGACTTTGCCGGCAAGTCGACCCTCGAATTCGTGCGCTACGACTTCGAGCCGCCGAAGTACGACGTCGACGAGTGCATGCAGCGCGACATGACCTTCTCGGCCCCGCTGAAGGTCAAGCTTAGCCTGATCGTATTCGACGTCAACGAGGAGACCGGCTCGAAGTCGATCAAGGACGTGAAGGAGCAGGACGTTTTCATGGGCGACATGCCGCTCATGACGTCGAACGGTACATTCGTCATCAATGGCACCGAGCGCGTGATCGTTAGTCAGATGCATCGCTCCCCGGGGGTGTTCTTCGATCATGACCGTGGCAAGACGCACGCGTCGGGCAAGCTGCTGTTCGCGGCCCGCATCATTCCCTATCGCGGCTCCTGGCTCGATTTCGAGTTCGACGCCAAGGATGTCGTTTATGTTCGCATCGATCGCCGCCGCAAGCTGCCGGTCACGACACTTCTCTATGCACTTGGGCTCGATGATGAGCAAATCCTTGAGACGTTCTACAAAAAAATCGTGGTCAAGGACGGCAAGCACGGCTGGAAGATGCCATACGTGCCTGAGAAGATGCGCGGCGTGACGCCCATCGTCGATCTTCGAGACGCCAAAACCAACAACGTGGTCGGTAAGGCAGGCGAGAAGATCACCGCCAGGAAGGCACGCGAGCTGGCAGAGGGTGGGCTCAAGGATGTTTTGATGGCATCCGAGGATCTGGCCGGGCGCTATCTCGCCGAGGACATCGTCGACCTCGATACGGGCATGATCTACGCCGAAGCCGGCGCAGAGCTGGATGCCAAGCTTTTGGCCGAACTCAAGGACCAGAAGGTCAAGGAGTTCCAGCTCCTCGACATCGACCACGTGAATGTTGGCGCTTTCATCCGCAACACTTTGAACATCGACAAGAATGCCAACAGCCAGGAAGCGCTGATGGACATTTACCGGGTCATGCGGCCCGGCGAACCCCCGACTATCGAGGCGGCGACCAACCTGTTTCACGGTCTGTTTTTCGACAGCGAGCGCTATGACCTGTCGGCCGTGGGCCGCGTCAAGATGAACATGCGCCTCGAGCTCGACGCACCCGACACCATGCGCGTGCTGCGGCCCGAGGATATCCTGGCGGTGGTCAAAACGCTGGTCGGACTGCGCGATGGTCGAGGCGAGATCGACGACATCGACCATCTCGGCAACCGCCGCGTTCGCTCGGTCGGTGAGTTGATGGAGAACCAGTACCGCGTTGGCCTTTTGCGCATGGAGCGCGCGATCAAGGAGCGCATGTCGTCGGTCGATATCGACACGGTCATGCCGCAGGACCTGATCAACGCCAAGCCAGCGGCCGCGGCCGTCCGCGAATTCTTCGGCTCATCTCAGTTGTCTCAGTTCATGGATCAGACCAACCCGCTCTCGGAGATCACCCACAAGCGTCGACTGTCGGCGCTCGGACCAGGCGGTCTGACCCGTGAAAGGGCCGGGTTCGAAGTTCGTGACGTGCACCCCACCCACTACGGCCGCATTTGCCCCATCGAGACGCCCGAAGGCCCAAACATCGGCCTTATCAACTCGTTGGCGACGTTCGCGCGCGTCAACAAGTATGGCTTCATCGAGAGCCCCTATCGCCGGGTGAAGGATAACCGCGTCACCGACGAGGTCGTCTACCTTTCGGCCATGGAGGAAATGCGCCACCACGTCGCCCAGGCCAACGCCGAAGTCGACGCCAAGGGCAAGCTCGTCGACGATCTCATTACCTGCCGCTACCAGGGTGACGTGCTCCTGGTTCCGCGTGAAAAAGTCGACTACATCGACGTGTCGCCGAAGCAGCTCGTCTCTGTCGCCGCCGCGCTCATCCCGTTCCTTGAGAACGATGACGCCAACCGCGCGCTGATGGGCTCAAACATGCAGCGTCAGGCCGTGCCGCTCATTCGCGCCGAGGCGCCACTTGTCGGAACCGGCATGGAGGAGGTCGTTGCACGCGACTCTGGCGCCGCGATTGCAGCCCGCCGCACCGGCATCGTCGATCAGGTGGACGCAACCCGTATCGTGATCCGCGCGACGGAAGAGGCGGATGCCTCCAAGCCGGGCGTGGATATCTATCGTTTGCGCAAATTCCAGCGATCGAACCAGAACACCTGTATCAACCAGCGCCCGCTGATCAACGTGGGTGACGCGGTGACAGCCGGGGAGATCATCGCAGACGGTCCCTCGACGGACTTGGGTGATCTCGCGCTCGGAAAGAACGTACTCGTCGCGTTCATGCCGTGGATGGGCTACAACTTCGAGGATTCGATCCTGCTGTCTGAACGTGTCGTGTCTGACGACATTTTCACTTCGATCCATATCGAAGAGTTCGAAGTGATGGCTCGAGATACCAAGCTCGGGCCCGAGGAGATCACCCGCGATATTCCGAACGTCTCGGAAGAGGCGCTGAAAAACCTCGACGAAGCGGGTATCACCTACATCGGCGCCGAAGTGCATCCGGGTGACATCCTGGTCGGCAAGATCACGCCGAAGGGCGAGAGCCCGATGACGCCTGAAGAAAAGTTGCTTCGGGCCATCTTCGGTGAGAAGGCGTCGGATGTGCGCGATACGTCGCTCCGGCTGCCGCCGGGTGTGTCCGGTACTGTCGTCGAGGTTCGGGTGTTCAATCGCCACGGGGTCGAGAAGGACCAGCGTGCGATGGCGATCGAGCGGGAGGAGATCGAGCGTCTTGCGAAGGACCGCGACGATGAAATGCAGATCCTCGACCGCAACGTCTACGCGCGACTGAAGGATGCTCTGCTCGGCAAGGAAGTTGCCAAGGGTCCAAAGGCCGCGAAGAAGGGCACCGACATCACCGAAGAAATCCTCGGTGATATCCCGCGCAGCCAATGGTGGGAAATCGGCCTCAAGGACGAGAAGGCCCAAGGCGAACTCGAAGCCATCAACAAGCAGTACGAGGACGCCAAGAAGAGCCTCGAGCGGCGCTTCGTCGACAAGGTCGACAAGCTGCAGCGCGGCGACGAGTTGCCGCCCGGCGTGATGAAAATGGTCAAGGTCTTCGTCGCGGTGAAGCGCAAGATCCAGCCGGGCGACAAGATGGCCGGCCGCCACGGCAACAAGGGCGTGGTCTCGATGATCGTGCCGTGCGAGGACATGCCGTTCCTTGAGGACGGCACCCACGTCGACGTGGTGCTGAACCCGCTCGGCGTGCCGTCGCGCATGAACGTCGGCCAGATTCTGGAAACACATCTTGGGTGGGCTTGCCGGGGCTTGGGCCGCGCCATCGACGAAGCCTTGCGGAAGTTCCACGAGAGCGGGCAAGCCAAACAGCTGCGCGACGCCATGGGCAAGATCTATGGCAAGGACGAATACAAGCCGAACATCAAAGATGCCGACCTCGCGGTTCTGGCCGACAAGCTCAGGACCGGTGTGCCGATCGCGACGCCGGTATTCGACGGCGCGCGCGAGAAGGACATCGTCGAGATGCTCGAGATGGCCGGCTTCGATAGCTCGGGCCAGGTGACGCTCTTCGACGGACGGACCGGAGAGCCGTTCGATCGCAAGGTTACCGTGGGCTACAAGTACATCCTGAAGCTGCATCATCTTGTGGACGATAAGATCCACGCCCGCTCGATCGGTCCGTACTCGCTGGTCACCCAGCAGCCGTTGGGTGGCAAGGCCCAGTTCGGCGGCCAGCGCTTCGGCGAAATGGAAGTGTGGGCGCTCGAAGCTTATGGCGCGGCGTACACTCTGCAGGAGATGTTGACGGTCAAGTCGGACGATGTTGCCGGCCGCACCAAGGTCTATGAGGCGATCGTCCGTGGCGACGATGCCTTCGAGGCTGGTGTGCCGGAGAGCTTCAACGTTCTCGTCAAAGAAATGCGTGCGCTTGGCCTCAATGTGGAGCTTCTGAACACCGAGGTCCCCGCCGTCGAGCCGCCGGCCGAAGCCATGGAAAAGCGGCCGCAGTTGCCGCCCGCCGCCGCTGAGTGAACCGTGCCGGAGACACACCTCCGGCACGACCCCTCTCCGCATCGAAGCCGATGGGGAGAGAGAAAAGTGCGAACGATTTTTCCGGAGACGCGCCCGCCCCGCGCGCCCGACCAGGAGAGAGCCGATGAACGAGATCACCAACCTCTTCAAGACCCAAGCGCCGCTGCCGACATTCGACCAGATCAAGATCTCGATCGCCAGTCCCGAGGATATCCTGTCGTGGTCCTACGGCGAGATCAAGAAGCCCGAGACGATCAACTACCGCACGTTCAAGCCCGAGCGTGACGGCCTGTTCTGTGCGCGCATTTTTGGCCCGATCAAGGACTACGAGTGCCTGTGCGGCAAGTATAAGCGCATGAAGTACAAGGGTCTGATCTGCGAAAAGTGCGGCGTGGAGGTGACACTCGCCAAGGTTCGCCGTGAGCGCATGGGGCACATCGAGCTTGCAGCCCCCGTTGCGCACATCTGGTTTCTGAAGTCGCTGCCATCGCGCATAGGCCTTCTGCTCGACATGACGCTCAAGGATCTGGAGCGGGTCCTCTATTTCGAGAATTACATCGTCACCGAGCCCGGCATCTCGCCGTTCAAGGAAAAGCAGCTGCTGTCCGAAGAGCAGATGGTCCAGGCGCTCGAAGAGCATGGCCAGGACAGCTTCTCGGCCGGTATCGGCGCGGAAGCCATCCGCGAGATCCTGTCGCAGATGGACCTGCACAAGATCGCCGTCGATCTGCGCCAGGAGATTTCGGAGGCGACCACGGAATTGAAGCCGAAGAAGCTCGGCAAGCGCCTCAAGGTCATCGAGGCTTTCATCGAGAGTGGCAACCGACCCGAGTGGATGATCCTGACCCAGGTTCCGGTCATCCCGCCGGAGCTGCGTCCGCTCGTCCCTCTCGACGGCGGCCGCTTCGCGACATCCGATCTCAACGATCTCTACCGTCGCGTCATCAACCGCAACAACCGTCTGAAGCGGCTGATGGAGCTGCGCGCACCCGACATCATTATCCGCAACGAGAAGCGGATGCTGCAGGAGGCGGTCGACGCGCTGTTCGACAATGGCCGTCGTGGCCGCGTCATCACCGGCGCCAACAAGCGTCCGTTGAAGTCTCTCGCCGACATGCTCAAGGGCAAGCAGGGCCGCTTCCGGCAGAATCTGCTCGGCAAGCGCGTCGACTACTCTGGCCGTTCGGTAATCGTGGTCGGCCCCGAGCTCAAGCTGCACCAGTGCGGCCTGCCTAAGAAGATGGCGCTCGAACTGTTCAAGCCGTTCATCTACGCGCGATTGCAGACGCTCGGTCAGGCGGCGACTGTCAAGCAGGCGAAGAAGCTCGTCGAGAAGGAGAAGCCCGAGGTTTGGGACGTGCTCGACGAAGTCATCCGCGAGCACCCGGTGATGCTGAACCGCGCGCCTACGCTGCACCGCCTCGGCATCCAGGCATTCGAGCCAACGCTCATCGAGGGCAAGGCGATCCAGTTGCATCCGCTGGTTTGCGCTGCTTTCAACGCCGATTTTGACGGCGACCAGATGGCGGTCCACGTGCCGCTGTCTCTGGAAGCCCAGCTCGAAGCCCGCGTGCTGATGATGTCGACGAACAACATTCTGCATCCGGCGAACGGCCAGCCGATCATCGTTCCGTCTCAGGATATCGTGCTCGGCCTCTATTACCTGTCGATCATCCGCGACAAGGAGCCGGGCGAGGGCATGGTGTTCGGTTCGGTGGGTGAACTCCGCCATGCGCTCGAAGCCAAGGCTGTGACACTGCACGCCAAGGTGCGTGGCCGGTTCACGTCAGTTGGTGCCGACGGCAAGACCGTTACAGAAGTAGTCGACACCACGCCAGGCCGTATGTTCCTGGCCGAGAATCTGCCGAAGCAGCCGGGCATCAAGTACGCGCTCGTCAACCAGCTGCTGACCAAGAAGGCCATCTCCGGCATGATCGATGCCGTCTACCGCAACTGCGGACAGAAGGAGACGGTCATCTTCTGTGATCGCATCATGGCGCTGGGATTCCACCATGCCTTCAAGGCCGGTATCTCGTTCGGCAAGGACGATATGCAGATTCCGGAGTCCAAAACCCGTATCGTCGAAAAGACCACCGGCGAGGTGCGCGATTTCGAGCAGCAGTTCCAGGACGGTCTCATCACGCAGCTGGAGAAGTACAACAAGGTCGTGGATGCCTGGTCCAAGTGCACTGACCAGATCGCCAAGGACATGATGGACCGCATCTCGGCGACGCATAAGGACGCCAAGACCGGCCGCGAGAAGCCAATAAACTCGGTCTACATGATGAGCCATTCGGGTGCCCGCGGCTCGCCGACCCAGATGAAGCAGCTCGCCGGTATGCGCGGTCTGATGACCAAGCCCTCGGGCGAGATCATCGAGACGCCCATCATCTCGAACTTCAAGGAAGGTCTCAGCGTTCTCGAGTACTTCAACTCGACGCACGGAGCCCGCAAGGGTCTCGCCGACACCGCCTTGAAGACCGCAAACTCCGGTTACTTGACGCGCCGCCTCGTGGACGTGGCTCAGGATGCGATCATCTCCGAGCCGGATTGCGGAACGGAGGGGGGCATCAAGGTGCAGGCCGTTGTCGACGCAGGTCAGGTCATCGTAACGCTGGCCGCGCGCGTACTCGGCCGCACGGCCGCTGAGGATATCAAGAACCCGGCGACGGGCGAAGTGATCGTGCCAACGGGCAAGTTGATAGAAGAGAAGGAAGCCGAAGCCATCGGCAAAGCCGAAGTGCAGGAAGTTCGCATCCGGTCAGTGCTGACGTGCGAAACGCTCTCGGGCGTGTGTGGCAGCTGCTACGGCCGTGACCTCGCACGCGGAACGCCGGTCAACATCGGCGAGGCTGTCGGCGTGATCGCCGCGCAGTCGATCGGCGAGCCCGGCACTCAGCTCACGATGCGCACGTTCCACATCGGCGGCGCGGCCAACGTGGTCGATCAGTCGTTTATCGAGAGCAGTTTCAACGGCAAGGTGACGCTGAAGAACCGCGCCGTCGTGAAGGACAGCCAGGGCCGCAACATCGCCATGGGGCGGACGATGGCGATCGTCATCTCCGACCAATCTGGCAAGGAATTGGCGATCCACAAGGTCGTCTACGGCGCGCGTGTCCATGTGGACGACGGCGACGAGGTGAAGCGCGGGACGCGTCTGGCGCAGTGGGATCCTTTCACACGCCCGATCCTGACGGAAGTCACGGGTACGGTCGAGTTCGAGGACCTGATCGAAGGCGCCTCGATGCGAGAGCAGACGGACGAAGTGAAGGGCACCACCAACCGCGTCATTACCGACTGGCGAGCGACGCCGCGGGGCGCGGAATTGAAGCCCGCCATCGTCGTCAAGGATGCGAAGGGCAAGCCGATCAAGGTGCAGCGCGGCGGCGACGCCCGCTACCTATTGTCGGTCGATGCGATCCTGTCGGTCGAGCCCGGCGCGCCTGTGAAGGCCGGTGACGTGCTGGCCCGCAGCCCCATGGCTTCGGCCAAGCAGAGCGACATCACGGGCGGTCTGCCACGGGTGGCCGAGCTGTTCGAGGCCCGTCGTCCGAAAGACCACGCGATCATCGCGGAGGTTTCAGGCACTGTCGAGTTCGGCAAGGACTTCAAGAACAAGCAGCGCATCTACATCAAGCCGGATGACGAGTCGCAGAAGCAGGTCGAATATCTGATCCCGCGCGGCAAGAGCCTTGCGGTTCAGCACGGTGACCACATCGAGCGCGGCGACTTCGTCTACGACGGGCACCCGGCGCCTCACGACATTCTCGCCATCAAGGGTGTCGAGGAACTGGCGAACTACCTGATCAACGAGATCCAGGACGTCTATCGTCTGCAAGGTGTGACGATCAACGACAAGCACATCGAGGTGATCGTCCGCCAGATGCTGCAGAAGGTGGAGATCACCGACAGCGGCGAGACCGACATGATCAAGGGCGAGCAGGTCGACCGCATCGAGTTCGACGATCGCAATGCGCTCGCTGAAAAGGCAGGCAAGAAGCTGGCGCAGGCCAACCCTGTTCTGCTCGGCATCACAAAAGCCTCGCTGCAGACCCGCTCGTTCATTTCGGCGGCGTCGTTCCAGGAGACCACGCGAGTGTTGACGGACGCCGCAGTGAACGGCAAGACTGACACACTCGAGGGCCTCAAGGAGAACGTCATCGTCGGGCGGCTTATTCCGGCCGGTACCGGCGGCATGCTGCGTAAGCTGCGCAAGATCGCCGCCGATCGTGACACGCTCATCTCGAAAGAGACCGCCAAGGGCGACGGCGACCGGTCATTGTCGGGTCCGGGCGAAGGTGGTCCTGCCGCTCGCCGCCGCCGCCGGCCGAGCGAAGAAGCCGCAGAATAGCCCTGCAAAAAGCGGAGGAAGCCGGGGACAAATCGCCGGCTTCTTCGCAGTTGCCAAAAAAAGTTCATGCAGCAAGCGAGCGGCAGTTGACCCGCAGTTGAGCTGTGTATATAGGTTCGCAAATCCAACGGATGGTAGTAGCCAAACTGCCCCGCGCCTTTCAGGCGGCAGGGCCAGGCTAAACTCTTCCGGAAAGACGCAGACAATAGTCAATTCCACGATCTGCAGCCCGTTATGGCTGCGTGATCCTCTGGGTTCGTGCCGGATGCCCGCGAAGGTGGGCTCCGGCAGTTTCGGTTTGGCGCTTGCGCAATTCGCGTGGGCGTCTGAGGTAGGACGAGGCGCATGCCGACTATACAACAGCTGATCCGGAAGCCGCGTGAAGCCAAGACTTACCGCGAGAAGTCGCGGCATATGGAGTCTTGCCCGCAGAAGCGAGGTGTCTGCACGCGTGTTTACACGACGACGCCGAAGAAGCCGAACTCGGCGCTGCGGAAAGTCGCCAAGATCCGTTTGACAAATGGTTTCGAGGTCATCGGCTACATCCCGGGTGAGGGACACAACCTCCAGGAGCACTCCGTGGTGCTGATCCGCGGCGGTCGCGTCAAGGATCTCCCCGGTGTGCGTTACCACATCATTCGCGGCGTGCTTGATACTCAGGGCGTGTCGGCTCGCAAGCAGCGCCGTTCGAAATACGGTGCCAAGCGGCCGAAGTAACGGCACTCTCGATCTGGTCCGGCTGGCCGGGTTTCAACGCCGCCGGGTGGCGGCTTAGGCGAACACAAAGAGAAGCGAAGGGCTTGAAGCGATGTCCCGACGTCATAGTGCAGAAAAGCGGCAAGTGAACCCGGATCCGAAGTTCGGGGACCTCGTCATCACGAAGTTCATGAATGCGGTGATGGAGCAGGGCAAGAAATCGGTCGCCGAGCGCATCGTTTATGGTGCGCTCGAGAAGATGGAACAGAAGGGCAAGGGTGATCCCTTGCAAATGTTTCGTTCGGCACTGGAGAACGTGATGCCGGCTGTCGAGGTCCGGTCACGGCGCGTCGGTGGTGCGACCTACCAGGTGCCGGTTGAGGTGCGCACGGAGCGCCGCCAGGCCCTTGCGATTCGCTGGCTCATTACGGCTGCCCGCGCGCGAAACGAGAATACGATGGTCGATCGGCTTTCGGGCGAGTTGTTCGATGCCGCAAACAACCGCGGAACCGCGGTCAAGAAGCGTGAAGACACGCACAAGATGGCGGAGGCGAACCGCGCCTTCTCGCACTACCGTTGGTGATTGCGCGGTTGCCTTCAAGGCAGCACGAGCGCAAACGACAAAGAGAAATCAGGGGCCTCCCATGGCACGCCAATACGCGATCGAAGACTACCGGAACTTCGGCATCATGGCCCACATCGATGCGGGCAAGACGACGACGACGGAACGCGTGCTGTATTACACGGGTAAGTCGCACAAGATCGGCGAAGTCCACGATGGCGCCGCAACCATGGACTTCATGGAGCAGGAGCAGGAGCGCGGCATCACGATCACGTCGGCTGCCACCACCTGCTTCTGGCCCGGCCGGGACGGCCGCAAGCGCCGCCTGAACATCATCGATACGCCTGGACACGTCGACTTCACCATTGAAGTTGAGCGCAGTTTGCGGGTGCTCGACGGCGCGGTGTGTGTGCTCGATTCGAACCAAGGTGTGGAGCCGCAGACCGAAACGGTTTGGCGCCAGGGCGATAAGTACGCGGTGCCGCGCATCATCTTCTCCAACAAGATGGATAAGACGGGTGCCGATTTTTACATGTGTCTCGACGATATCAAGGAAAAGCTCGGCGCGCGCGCTGTTCCGATCCAGCTGCCGATCGGGGCCGAGGGCGACTTCCTTGGCGTAGTCGATCTCATCGAGATGAAGGCCATCGTCTGGGACGGCGATGGCAAGGACGCTAGAATGGTCATCAAGGAGATCCCGGAGGACCTTCTCGACAAGGCGGCCGAGTATCGCGCTGCTCTGATCGAGGCCGCGGTCGAAATGGACGACACGGCCATGGAGGCGTATCTCGATGGCAAGGAGCCCGATGTCGACACGTTGCGGAAGTTGATCCGCAAGGCGACCATCACGCGCGCCTTCTATCCGATGATGTGCGGCTCGGCGTTCAAGCACAAGGGCGTACAGCCGCTGCTCGACGCGGTGGTCGACTTCCTGCCGGCGCCGACGGACCGTGAAGCTTATAAGTGCATCGACTTCAAGACGGGCGCTGATGCACTCCGTCGCCCCAACGACGCCGATCCGTTGGCCATGATCGCGTTCAAGATCATGAGCTTCCCACACGTTGGCTCGATCACCTTCTGCCGCATCTACTCGGGCAAGCTCGAGAAGGGCATGGCGCTTGCCCAAACCACGCGCGACAAGAAAGAGCGCGTCGGCATGATCTATGAAATGCACGCGGACGACCGCAAGTCGGTCGACGAGGCGTTCGCCGGTGACATCGTCGCGCTCGCAGGCCTCAAGGACACCCGCACAGGGGAAACCCTTTCGGATGCGTCGAAGCCCGTCATTCTCGAGAAGATGGAATTCCCGAACCCCGTTATCGAGATGAAGGTGGAGCCTAAGACGAAAGCCGATCAGGAGAAGATGGCCCAGGTGCTTCACATGATGTCGGTGGAGGACCCCTCGTTCCGGGTCTCCGTCGACCAGGAGTCGGGCGAGACCATCCTCAAGGGTATGGGCGAGCTGCATCTCGACATCAAAGTCGACATCATGCGCCGAGAACCGCACAACATTGCTGTCAACGTCGGTGCACCACAGGTGGCCTACCGCGAGTCGCTCGCGCGCCCTGCTGAGATCGACTACACGCACAAGAAGCAGACGGGCGGCACAGGGCAGTTCGCCCGAGTGAAGCTGCGCCTGGAGCCGAACGAGATCGGCAAAGGCAACGAGTTCACCCCGGAGATCATTGGTGGCACGGTGCCGAAGGAATACATCCCCGGCGTCGAAAAGGGAATCAACTCAGTCTGGGACAATGGTGTCCTCATCGGGTTCCCGATGGTCGACATGAAAGTGACGCTCTACGACGGCGCCTACCACGAAGTCGACTCGTCGGCGATCGCGTTCGAGATCGCGGCCCGGCAGGCGATGAAGGAAGGTTGCGAGAAGGGCGGCGTGAAGCTGCTCGAGCCGATCATGGACGTCGAAGTCGTGACGCCCGGTGATTTCGTCGGCGGTGTCATCGGCGACGTCAACTCGCGTCGCGGCCAGATCCGCAACCAGGAGATGCGCGGCAACGCGACCGTGGTGCGGGCCTTTGTGCCGCTGGCGAACATGTTCGGCTACGTCAGCCAGTTGCGGTCGATGAGCCAAGGTCGCGCGTCATACACGATGCAGTTCGCGCATTACGCGGAAGTCCCGCGTAATGTCGCGGAAGAGGTTAAGGCGAAATATGCCTGACCCGTCTGGAGTGGCGGCTGAACGTCTGGACGAACTGGACGCCGGCGGCCTCGGACGGGTTTGATCGACTAATTTATGAGCCGGTTCCGGGGGGAGCCCCTGGCGGCAGGCAAGTTGAAAGATGAGGAGAG
>PERT01000070.1 GCA_002928955.1 Hyphomicrobium sp.
GAATCATAGGTTTGCTAGTGTTCCTTAGGCGCCGACATTTGATCTGGAGCGCGTTGCAACGGGAATCAAATGTCGGCGCCGGAACACTAGGCTTGGCTCCAACGTCTCTAAGATTGTTCGGGATCTAATAGGAGTTAACGCCATGGCGATCCGACTTAGTTCCATCTACCGCTGGCCCGCGCTGGCAGTGTTGGCCACGGGCGCATCTCTGTGGATCGTTGGTCTCGGACTCGGCAACGCCGATACCCTGGTGGCTCGGGGATTTGCCGCTGCTCTCGAAACTGGCAGTGGCGGCGTCATGTCGCCCCCAGCCGGGGATCCCGGCGCAGCGCTCGCACAGCTTTCAGGCAGCGAAGAATTCTGGCTCGACAACGCCACGCTCCCCGAAGGTTCTCAGCCCGCCTCTTGGGCCAAGCCGGTGACGCTCGGCGACCGCATTACGATCTCATCGGGTGGCCGCTTCCGCGTACTCGATGTGGTCGAAATACAGGCCGTCTCCGGGGGAATGGACACAAATGGGATGTTTGGAGGCAACACGAAGGTCGCTGGCTCCGAACGTTTGCTGCTCGTGACCTGCCGCGATCCGCAGGCTCCTGACGCTCATCCCGTTCGTTTCGTGATCGAGGGCGATCAGCTGCCCGATGACCAGCGGGTCGCACGGACACCCCGTACTCTTTGAGCATGACAGCGCCGACCTGGACGCGGCCCGACAGATCAGCGAATAGGGTCGGCGGGGGCACAGGCGGCGGGATTTCCCGCCACAGTCGTCCGATCGATTGCCGTGGGCCGGTTGCGCCTGGTCCAGCGCGTAACTTATCATGTCAGAGGTCGGCGTGCGCGCTATGCGGATAGACCCGGCGACGCTATCGGTGCGATATTGCGGGAGATCACGCTATGCGGCTCAATCCACCGACCATCGTCATTTTTCTACTCTCGGTCGTGCTCGCGACACTGGCTCTGATCACCAAGCTCGGCTTCGTCCACGTGCCGCGCTACCTGCCGCACCAGGAATACTGGCTTGCGATCACGGCCTATCTGGTGCTGATGATGGGCAACATTGTCCGCGGTCTCTGACACGACCGCCGCTCACCAGGGTATCGGCTTGCGGTTGCGGAAGAACCCGCCGGTCGGGCCAGTATCCGGCAGAGCCGCGAGCCAAAGCGCCGTATCAGCGGCCTCCTCTGCCGTTCGGGTCGCGTTGGGTCCCCCCATGTCGGTCCTGACCCAGCCCGGACACATCGCGTTGACCTTGATGTTGTGGGCTGAAAGTTCTGCCGCCGCGATGCGGGTCAAGGCATTCAGCGCGGATTTCGACATCCGGTAGGTTGGAAAGCCTACCGACATCTCATGCAACTGCCCGGCGCCTGACGATAGGTTGACGATGCGGCCATAGCGGGCCTCCCGCATCACGGGCGCGGCCGCCTGGATCATATGCAAAGGACCGAGCACGTTGGTGCGGAAGGTCGCTGTTCCCACCTCGGGCGTCACGAGGAAGAGGCTACCGGTGAACCCGCCCGCATCCATCAGAACAGCGGCGTTGTTGACCAGAATGTCCAGCCGCCCGTAGCGCCCGTGGATCTCTTCGACGGCCGCAGACGCGCTGTTTATATCGTCGACGTCGAGCGCTATCACGGGGGTCTCAAGGCCTTCGCTGGCGAACTCGGCGGCAACTGCCCGCCCCTTGGCCATATCGCGGCTGCCGATCACTGCCACCACATCCTGCTTCGCGAGCTGGCGTGCGATTTCGCGGCCGATGCCGCGGTTGGCGCCGGTGACGAGAGCAACGCGCCGGCTGGACCTGGCGCCGTTCATGGCACCGGCTTGGACGTCTGACATGGCATCAAGCCCTCCCGTTTGAGATGAGCCCGGCCCCTGCCGCAATGCGTACGAACCCAGCCCGATGATTGAACCTTCGAGGTTCCTTCAAATAAACCACTGAGAAGCCCGCGAAAGCAATCAGCATAATGAATTCCAAGGATGGTCTTGACGTCGGGCTCTCGCCAAATCTTGGTGACAGCCGGGCGGGTGGGGCGGCGGCGGATTTGGGCTGACGGATCGACTTGGGCACGACCTCCAGCCCGTCGTCAAACGTCACGCCAAGGATCATTTTTGGCAACGGGCTGTGTCCATCGGGGCATCGCCAGCTCGCCTGCGCGCCCTGGACCAGCCTGAACACCATGGCCAGCGCGGTTTGTTCGATCGGCAGCCTCACGATATGCCGCCTTCCCGATTCCCGTCCTCACCGACTTCCGGCCATAGCTCCGCTTGAACGTCTTTGGTCTTCTGTTGCGTGAAGGGCGCCGCCATGCGGGCCCCTTTGCCGTTGGTCCCCGGATCGTCAAGCGCAGGACTGGGCGACGGCGTTGGCAACTGGTGATCTCCTGGCATGTCAGGCTCATCCGACTTGAACGGCCGAACGGCTTGAGTTACGCACAGAGCTTGATAGTGTGGCAATGAGACAGTCAAATTGGGGGACGGCACGCAATGAGCGTCGACGCATCGAAGGGTCACAAGGAAATGGACTACCCGGAACACCTCCGGACCTATTCCGCTTTCATCCAGTTCACCAAGGTCAGCATCATCCTGCTGGTCATCCTTCTGAGTGCGATGGCTTTCTTCCTCGTACGTTGATCACACACCCGGAGGCGGAACCGCTCCGCCACGCTGATCGTGGACGGGTCACAGAGACGGATTGGCTGAAATGCCGCCATTTGATGAGGCTCGTCACATTTTGCTGATCTGCCGTCTCCACTGACAACGACAACCCGATGTCATCGGGCACCCGTCGCCCCGCCGGACGGCGTTACCCAACCTCCACGATCGGGCCGATGTTCGGCGCGACCTAACTCAACGGACGACAACATGGTCACCATCGCGGTCACGGCCGAGGCATCAGACGAGCCCCGCGTGGCGATCTCGCCTGAAACCGTCAAGAAGCTCATCGCACTTGGCGCAACCGTTCGGGTGCAGTCTGGCGCGGGTTTACGCTCTCGGTTTTCCGACGCAGCCCTGGCAGCCGCTGGCGCCGAAATCGCACCGACGGCCGCCGCTGCACTTGCTGGCGCGGATATCCTGCTCAAGGTCCGCCGTCCATCTGGCGACGAGATCAAGGCGATGAAGCCCGGCGGCATCGTGGCCGCGATGATCGATCCCTACGGCGACCGCGCAGCCCTCGACGAGATGGCCAAGACCGGCGCGTCAGTGTTCTCGATGGAGTTCATGCCGCGTATCACCCGCGCACAGTCGATGGACGTGCTGTCGTCGCAGGCCAACCTGGCGGGCTACCGGGCAGTCGTCGATGGGGCGGCGATGTTCGGCCAAGCGATGCCAATGATGATGACGGCGGCGGGCACGGTTCCCGCCGCACGGGTCTTTGTGATGGGGGCTGGCGTCGCCGGATTGCAGGCGATCGCCACCGCGCGCCGGTTGGGCGCCGTCGTCACCGCTACCGATGTGCGGCCAGCCGCCAAGGAGCAAGTGGCGTCCCTCGGTGCAAAGTTCGTCGCCGTCGAAGACGATGAGTTCAAACAGGCGCAGACGGCGGCAGGCTATGCCAAACCCATGTCGCCCGAATATCAGAAGAAACAGGGCGAACTGGTCGCGACCCACATCAAGGGCCAGGACATCGTCATCACTACGGCGCTGATCCCTGGCCGTCCCGCGCCGCGTCTCGTCACCCGGGACATGGTGATGTCAATGAAGCCGGGATCGGTGATCATCGATCTGGCGGCTGAACGCGGCGGCAACTGCGAGCTGACGGAACCGGGCAAGTTGGCCGACATCAATGGCGTCAAGATTTCTGGCAAGCTCAACGTCGCTGGCGATGTCGCCGTCAACGCCTCGAGCCTCTACGCCAAGAACCTCTATGCATTCCTCGAGTTGTTCTTCGACAAGAAGGACAAGAGCATGAAGATCAATTGGGACGACGAGATCATCAAGGGCACTCTGGTCGCCAGGGATGGCGCGCTGGTGCACCCAAGCCTCGTCCAGAAACCCGCGTGATGGAGCTCCGCATGCCGCTGCTGAAATCGCTGCCTCTCCCGGGCCTCTTGATGACGGTTTTCGTGACATTGACCCCGGCGGCCGCTCTGGCCGCCGGCGGTGCGGCCGATGCCGCCGTCGATCCATTCGTCTACCGCCTGATGGTGTTCGCGATGGCGATCTTCGTCGGCTACTACGTGGTGTGGAGCGTGACGCCCGCACTCCACACGCCATTGATGAGCGTGACGAACGCCATCTCGTCGGTAATCGTCGTCGGCGCACTGCTGGCTTGCGGCGTATCGCTGGCGACCTCCGGCAGCGTGGCCGCAAAGGTGTTCGGCTTCCTTGCGCTCGTGATGGCGTCGATCAACATCTTCGGCGGCTTCCTGGTCACGGCCCGGATGCTTGCCATGTACAAGAAAAAAGACGGGAAGAAGTGATCGCGCCATGACCGCAAACCTCGCCGCCGTTCTCTATCTCGTCTCCGGCATCCTGTTCATTCTCGCGCTGCGCGGGCTGTCGAGCCCAGCCACCTCGCGGCAAGGCAACACCTACGGCATGGTCGGCATGACCATAGCCGTTTTGACAACGCTCGGCCTCGTCAGCGCGCCCGGTGAATTTCTGACTTGGTTGCTCATCGTCGCCGGCATCGGCATCGGCGGCGCCATCGGCGCCTACGCCGCGAAAAACATCCCCATGACGATGATGCCGGAACTGGTCGCGGCGTTCCACTCACTCGTCGGCCTTGCCGCGGTGTTCGTCGCGGCTGGCGCGCTTTACGCACCTGAAGCTTTCGCAATCGGCACGCCTGGCAAGATCGGTTTTGCCAGCCTCGTCGAAATGGCGCTCGGGGTGGCCATCGGCGCGATCACGTTCACGGGCTCGGTCATCGCCTTCGCCAAGCTCTCGGGACGCATGAGCGGCAAGCCGATCATCCTGCCCATGCGGCACGCGATCAACGCCGGCCTTGGCCTGCTGATCATCTACCTCATCTACGTCTTCTGCACGTCAGGCGGCAGCGCGTGGCTGTTCTGGGCGATTACGCTGCTGTCTCTGCTGTTCGGGGTTCTCATAATCATTCCGATCGGCGGCGCGGACATGCCCGTCGTGGTCTCGATGCTGAACTCGTACTCGGGGTGGGCGGCGGCCGGCATCGGCTTCACGCTCGGCAACATCGCGCTGATCATCACAGGCGCCTTGGTCGGATCGTCGGGCGCGATTCTAAGCTACATCATGTGCAAGGGCATGAATCGCAACTTCTTCTCCGTCATCGCGGGCGGCTTCGGCGGCGAGACGGCCGGTCCCGCGGCAGGCGCTGAACAGAAGCCCGTCAAACTCGGCTCTGCCGAGGATGCGGGTTACGTGCTCAAGAACGCCGCCAAGGTGATCATCGTGCCGGGCTACGGCATGGCGGTGGCACAGGCCCAACATGCGTTGCGCGAGATGGCCGACAACCTGAAAAAGGCCGGTGTCGAAGTAAAATACGCGATCCATCCCGTAGCGGGCCGCATGCCGGGCCACATGAACGTGCTGCTGGCGGAAGCCAACGTGCCCTACGACGAGGTGTTCGAACTCGAGGACGTCAACAGCGAATTCTCTCAGGCCGACGCCGTGTTCGTGATCGGCGCCAACGACGTCGTCAACCCGGCCGCCGAAAACGACAAGACGTCGCCGATCTACGGCATGCCGGTTTTGCAGGTGTGGAAAGCCGGCACGGTGCTGTTCAACAAGCGGTCGCTTGCGTCTGGCTATGCCGGCATCGACAATACATTGTTCTACAACAACAACACCGTAATGGTGCTGGGCGATGCCAAGAAGATGACCGAAGAGATCGCCAAGGCGCTCGCGCACGGTTGAGACCACCGCTTCGGAACGGCAGGCGCGTCTCGACCCTGGAGGGCTGCGTGATGCAGCAGCGGCTCGACTACGTGTGGCGGTCGGTGATCTCGGTCAGGCAAAGCCTGTGGCGAAAGTCGCTCGCACGCCTGACCGGAGAGAGCCCGCTATCGCGCACTTGCCAAATTCCCGATCTGCGCGAAACCTACGCGCGGCTCGGCCTGTCGCCGCATTCGGGCACGTTCGTGGAAATCGGCGCCTTCGACGGCGAGGGGCATTCGAATACGTCGTTCCTGGCCGATCAGGGCTGGCGCGGCATATACGTCGAGCCCGTGTTGGAAAGGTGCACTGCGGTCAAGCTCAGGCACATGCTCAACAACGTGACGGTCGAGCCGGTGGCGGCGAGCGACACCGCGGGCGAATGCGAGATCCGCGTGATGGGGGCGCTATCCACCATGGACGGTGAAACGGCAGGCGCCTACAAGGCCATACGCTGGGGCAAGAAAAAGGCGAGCCGCGCCACGACCCGCACCATCCGCACCGAGCGACTCGATACGATCCTCACGCGCAACGCGGTTCCATACGACGTCGAACTTATGGTGATCGACGTCGAAGGCCACGAGTTACCGATCGTCGAGGCGCTGATGGCCAGCCCGTGGCGGCCCAAAGTGCTGATCGTGGAGCTGGTTGACAACCACCCGGACTTCGATGCGTTCAGCATCTTGAGGGGCAATGCCCTGAAGGCGCGGAAGCTCGTCGTTGCGGACGGATACCTGCCGGTCTTCGCCGATCAGGTAAATACGATTTTTGCCAAGCAGCCTGGAGCATCTGGCTGAATAGAGACTGGCAGCAGGACCGGCCGGGACATCGTTTAGCTGACACCGACACACTCCGGAGTAAAGCTCAGACCAACCCTCGCTCGCGGAATTGTGAACGTTCTATGTCGCCTCGCCACTCGTCCCGTCAGCCGAACCTCGGTTAGTCTTGAGCGTTGGGCGCTGGCCTCGGCGCCTGCTCCGGATCGAGGATGGGCACGTTGCGGCTATCAATCGGCGTGATCGGGACAATTGCGGTCGCCCTGGCGGTTTTGAACTCCAAAACCGCGACTGCGTTCGAGCGGCGCGATGTGATCAAGGAACTCGGTGGCAAGGCCGTAAGTTGCAGCGACGCCTACGGGCGGCACGTCCATGCCGTGCTGGTGACCAACCTCGGCGATGTCGGGCGCGCCCGCCAGATGCAGCGCACACCAATCATCATGATGGACCCCCACTACCTCAATCCGCTGCCAGGCAAGCTTCAGCTGTTCTTCTTCGGCCATGAGTGCGCCCATCACGTGCTCGGCCATGTCTATGTCGTGACGCCGACCAGCGAAATGGAGGCGGATTGCTGGGCCGCAAAGGACGGCCGCGACCGCGGACTGTTCACGCGCGATGACGTGCAGAGCTGGGGGCCGTGGTTCGCCAAGAGCCGGGGGTCGAAAGAGTTCGGCCATTTGCCAGGACCAGAGCGCGCGGAGTATCTGCTCACCTGCTTCGACGAAAAGGCCGGCGACGACGCCAAAACCGTCACTGCCCGAGAGTGAAACGGACCTGGCGCGACATCACGCGCTGCGACCACGCAGACCTGCCTGTTTTCATAACGTGCCAAACACCCCAACTGATCGTCATTGGACGCGTGGCTCGGCCCGCCGAACATGGCACGTGTCGAGCGGCAACGCGGTGGTCAGCCACCCGTCCTTGGCAATGGTGACGACATAGCGCCGGCAGCCGGGCTCGGCGCCGGTCACGAAGTGGACCTGGAACTGTGCGACGCCCGGCTTTACCTTGACCGGCCAGTAGTGCACCCCATCATCTGGCGTTTCGGCGAGCGCCTTTCGAATGGCAACACCGGCATTGCGATAGTCACTATCGGAAAGCCGCCCCAGCAGCGCACTCGACAAGTCCGGGTTGAGGCCAACGGCGGCAGCACGAGCCTGATTGGGATCGGCAGCGCCCGATTTTCGCGCCAAGGGTAACGGCGGGTCGGGCTCCTTGACCACGGGCGACGCTGCTACGATCTTCACAGGCAGTTCGTGGACCGTTGGATAAGCGTCGGCGTCGAGTGGCGGTTTCGCAACCTCAGCCATATCGGTGGTCACGGATTGCGCTTCGACCGTTTGAGAAACGGCCTCACGAACCGTCTCGCCGGACGAGGGAACTGTCGGATGCCTGCTTGGTGTCGTCGGGGCCTGGATCAGCGAAGATTGGGCGATCTTTTCAAGCAATGGTGAAACCACGCCCTGGACCTCGGCCCTCCACTTCGGCCAATCGACTGGTCCGTCATACCAAATGTACCCCACGCCCAGACCGCCAAGGACAACACCGCTCAGCAGGCGTTTGACGAATTTGCGAGGCGGCGGCGGCCCCATCCTGTCTTCTGGCGCCACGTCGAGGCCAGCCTGGAAATCGTCGGCATAGCGTGCTGCTTGGTGGGTATCGACCCTGGCGGTGATATTCCGGAACGAGTGATGCGCGGGTGCTGTCATGACCCCTCACTGATTGGCTGGTCGTAGACAATCGGCTTCCCGCGCCTCCTAGAGGTCGAAACTTCCTGGCCAAATCAAGGCGATAGACAGATTCGCAGGAGTTCCGAAGCCGCCGGTTCAAACCGCTGCCGGTTTCGCTGCAGCGATCCGTTCCTTGGTGAGCGCCAGCGCCGCGACGTAGTCGGGCTTGCCCGAGCCCAGCAACGGAACAGCCGGCACGACCAGAAATTCCGCTGGCGTCGACAGTTCGCTCGCACCCTTCGAGCGGGCGTGGGCGATGAAATCCGCACGCGTGCATTTCGCGTCCGTGGTCAACAGCACGAGGCGCTCGCCCTTCTTGGCGTCGGGGATGGAGACTACGACAGTGAGTAGGCTAGGCCACACCTCGGCGGCCATGGCTTCGACCGCTGACAGCGACACCATCTCGCCGCCGATCTTGGCGAAGCGCTTGGCGCGGCCCTTGATCGAGATGAACCCTTGGGCGTCGATGGCGACGATGTCGCCCGTATCGTGCCACCCCTCGTAGGGAGGCTCCAGCACACCGGGGTTCTCGGCCCGCAGGTAGCCGAGCATGACGTTGGGTCCGCGGACGTAGAGCCGCCCACCGACATCGATGCCCGGAACCGGCTCGAGACGCGCCTCCATAAGCGGCGCCAGGCGGCCGACGGTACCGCTCTTGTTGGCCAGCGGCGTGTTGATGGCGAGCACGGGCGCGGTCTCGGTGACGCCGTAGCCTTCGAGAATGCGAACGCCGAACTTGTCCATGTAGAGTTGCCGTGTGCGGTCCTTCACGGCCTCGGCGCCAGCGAGGATGAGCCTTACGCGCGCAAAATCATAAGGGTGCGCCGAACGCGCGTAGCCGTTGAGGAACGTGTCGGTGCCGAATAGGATCGTGGCGTTTGACTGATAAACCAGCTCGGGAACGATCCGGTAGTGTAGCGGCGTCGGATAGAGATAGACTGGCACGCCGCGCACGAGCGGCATGACGAGGCCGGCCGTCAAACCGAACGAATGGAACACTGGCAGAACGTTGAACACCTTGTCCTGGCCGTTGACGGCGACACGATGCAGCGACTGCATGGCATTGGCCAGGATGTTCTTGTGCGAGAGCACGACGCCCTTGGGCGTTCCCTCGCTGCCCGAGGTGAACAGGATCGCCGCGGGATCGTGGGGCTTTCTTGCGACGAGCGGCGTACCACTGCGCAACAGTCCCTTGATCTTGTCGGCCAATGTGACAGAGGCTTTGACGTCTTCGAGATAGACGATGCGCGCGACCTCGGAGAGCTTGGCGACCACATCACCGAGGCGGGCTTTGTCGATGAAGGCGCGCGCCGTGAAGATCACCTCGACCTTGGCCGCGTGGCAGGCGGCGGTCATGTTCGCTGCACCCGCCGTAAAATTGAGCATCGCCGGAACGCGGCCGATGCCCTGCAAAGCAAAAAACGTGACCGCCACGCCAGCCGAGTTGGGTAGCATGACGCCGACGTTGGCACCAACGGGTGCGAACGCAGCCAGTTTCCCGCCGAGGACCTGCGCCCCGACGATCAGCTTCTTGTAGGAAAGCTTGGTCCCGAGCGGATCCTCGACAGCCGGCTTGCCCGTGTCGAAGGTTTCTTTGGCGTCAACAAGGGCCTGGAACAGCGTGCGGTCGAGGTTGGCAGTGCGAACCGCGCTGTCGACCATGATGTCCTGTAGCTTCGCGCCGACGGCCTGACGGCGGATTCGGCCCTTCAACGCCGGATCGATCTCGAGCTTCTGCGGCGGGAGGATAGTGATCGTGGTCTTTGGAAACCACACCTTCCTGGTCTGATAGCGGTTGAGATAGCCGAACGGCGAACGCTCAGGTCCATCGATGCGCACGGGGACCACCACGGCGTCAGCTTTGTCGGCGATCATCGCCGTTCCGTCATAGACTTTCATCAGGCCGCCAGTGACCGTGAGGCGGCCCTCGGGGAAGATGACAAGTGTCTCGCCATCCTTGACCGCATTGATGAGATGGCGTGTGCCCATGGGCTTGGTCGGATCGATGGGCTCGGCCTTCACGAGCTTCAGGAACGGCTTCACCCACCACGTGTTGGCCATGCCGGTGTCGATGGCGAATGCGGCGTGCGAGGGAAGAATCGCGTGCATCATGGAGGCATCGAGCAACGACACGTGGTTCGGGGCGATAATTGCGCGCGTGCCTTCCTTGGGCAGGTTTTCGCGGCCACGGACCTCAAGCCCCATCAAGGTCCTGTAGATGAAGGCGGCGAAATCCTGCACGCCCGCGCGGCCCCAGGCGCGGAGCACGAGGACGAAAGCAGCCAGGTTTGCAAGACCGAGCAGCAGGAACAACGCGCTGAGCCCAACGCCTTGCGATTGCAGCAGCGCCGTCAGCAACAGCGCGCCGCTCATGAAGGCGGCCGACAGCACGTTGCATCCCGCGATGACGCGCGCCTTCTTGTCCTTCGGTGCCCAGATCTGAATGGCGGCAAACGCGGGCACGATGTAAAGGCCCCCGGCAACCGCAAGGCCGGCAAGGTCGGCCAGAATGCGCACGCCCGTGAACGAGCCAAGGAACTCCGAAACGCCCAGCGGCACGTCGGACTTTACGAGACCGGCCGCAACCCAGGCGAGATCGAGCGAGAACAGCCCCATCAGCAGCGCACCGGCCGGCACCAGCGCCATGTTCGGACGGTTCTTGCTCGCGCGAGCCGCCACCGCTGAGCCCCAGGCGATCCCGACCGTGAACACAAGGAGGCAGATCGTAATGACGCCTTCCGCGCCTCCGACGCGATCTTTGACCAGCACCGGCAAAAGCGAAAGCATCACGGCCCCGACCAGCCAGAACCAGGCCTGGATCAAGCCGCCGACCCAGATCTTGCGATCGGCTTTCATGTCGCCGATGAGTGCGACCGTCGACAGCCAGGGATTGCGGTCGATCTTGAGATCAGGAGCCGCCTCGCCTGTCGGGGGGATGTATTTCGCCGAAAGCCAGCACAGCGTCGACATGACGACGACGGCGACCGCAAGCGGCAAGGTCATGCCGTCCTGGGCGGCCGCGAGACCGCCGGCGATGGTGCCGATAAGGATTGCCAGGAACGTTGCGCCTTCGACCAGGGCGTTGCCGGCAGGCAGTTCCTTCTCTTCCAAATGGACAGGGAGAATGCCGTATTTGATGGGACCGAACAGGGCCGCGATGATGCCGTAGCCGGCAAGCGCGACGAACAGAAGCGGGATTGAATTCAATGCAAAGCCGGCGGCGGCGATCAACCCGACCGGGATCTCCACCCGCTTGATCTTCTCGGCCACAATGGCTTTGTCGAACCGGTCGGCCAGCTGCCCGCCGAGGCCAGACAGGATGAAGAAGGGCGCAATCAACACGGTGCCGGCGAGCGTGACCAAGGTGGCGCCGTCGCTCGCCCCGATCTTGTAGAGGATCAGGATGACGAGCGCATTTTTCACGAAGTTGTCGTTGAGCGCGGAAAGAAACTGGCACCAGAACAGCGGTGCAAACCGGCGCGAGGTCATGAGCGACTGAAACATGGTTACGTGATCCGGGTGAAATTATCGAATGGCTGGGCGAATTTAGTCGGAGATCCTGGCACGTCTGATAAGCGCGCAATTCGGTTAAGCAACAACGCAGCCCTTAGACTTACCGCCGTCAAGAGTGTGAAGAATTGGCCGACAGCAGGCCAAAAAGTGCCGGCTTCGACCGTATCCGCTCCAATCCAGCGTCCAACGATCAATCATCACGAGGCGGGCGTCGGCATCCAACAGCAGCTCGGACGCCCGGGCGGTGGAGCCGAGAAGATAATTCACAATAAATATCAACATTTTATTTTCTCCTTGTGTGAGTGCTTGCGCTATTGAACTACGTTCATTTCAGGATATAGCGCATACTTGAACAATGTTCAATATGCCGTGAGTGCGAGCGGAAAATTTTTTTGCGATGGCTCAAGGGTTGATCGCCATTGCGCCATTCCTGTATCCGCTGGTATGCCACCGTCGCGGGGTACCGGTTCGACGCGATGCCTCTGGCCTTGTCCCGCGGACCCGACTTGAACGAACGTCAGGACGCGCCATTTCTAGCTGTGTCGCGCAAACTGAACCCCGCGAGTTCGGTCGCCCGGTACCGCCAAAACCGGGGTTTGTGACACCATTTTTTGAGCACCCGCGATGACGCGGGGAAAGCTGTCGGCTGGAGGATGTTCATGACGGTCGAGGTCGCTTCAGACATCGTCGGCGCCAGAATCTCGGTCAACGGACAGGGCGTGGCAACCGGAGCCACGAACCTCGCCGAGCTACTCAGCGAACTCGGCTATGCCGGCCGCCGCGTCGCAACCGCGGTCAACGGTTGCTTCGTCGCCGAGGCCAACCGCACGAGCACATGCATTTCGCCCGGTGATAAGATCGAAATTCTAGCGCCGCGCCAAGGCGGTTGAATTGTGGCGAGCCACGATGACGGCGCCGAGCGAAAGTGAGTGGCCGAGAGAGCAAACCCATGAACGCCTTCGAACCCAATAAGAAGCAGGGCGCGCACGCCCACGGTCTATTGACGGTCTACGATGCCGTGCTCGGCTCGCGGTTGTTCCTTGGCACCGCCCAATACCCCTCTCCCGACGTCATGGCCCAAGCCGCGCGTGCGGCTGGCGCCGCGGCGCTGACCGTCTCATTGCGGCGCGAAACCGCGCGTGGGCAGTCGGCTGAACGCTTCAGCGAGTTGATTCGCGGCGTCGGTGTGCGCGTGCTCCCGAACACCGCGGGCTGCCGCACGGCACGGGAAGCGATCACAACGGCGCAAATGGCGCGTGAGCTGTTCGAGACCGATTGGATCAAGCTCGAAGTGATCGCCAACGACGACACGCTGCAACCCGACGTGTTCGGGCTGGTCGAGGCCGCAACCACGCTGGCACGCGAGGGGTTCAAAGTGTTTCCCTACACGACCGAGGACTTGGGTGTCGCGGAGCGATTGCTGGCCGCCGGTTGCGAGGTACTGATGCCATGGGGGGCGCCCATCGGCACCGGACGCGGGCTCAACAATGTCTATGCGCTGAAGACCATGCGCAATTACTTCCCCGGCGTGCCGCTGATAATCGACGCGGGCATCGGCGCTCCCTCGCACGCAGCCCACGCCATGGAGCTCGGTTATGACGCGGTGCTGCTCAACACGGCGGTGGCCAAGGCTGGCGACCCGGTGCGCATGGCCACCGCCTTCGCGAATGCGATTCGCGCCGGACGGGTGGCTTGGGAGGCCGTACTGATGGAGCCGCGCGACATGGCCACGCCGTCGACGCCGGTGGCCGGCACGCCGTTCTTCGACCTGCGCCCGCGATGACCGCGCGAAGCCCGTTCGTGGACTTGGCACCGTTCTACCCAATCGTCCCCGACAGCAGCTGGCTGGCCCGGATCGTGCCGCTCGGCGTGAAGACCGCCCAGTTGCGCCTGAAGGACATTTCGAAACGTTGCGTCCTCGCGGAAATCGCCGCCAGTCTCGACATCACCCGGCGTCACGGCTGCCAGCTGATCGTGAATGACTACTGGCGGGAGGCCATCAATCTCGGCGCGGAATTCGTCCATCTCGGCCAGGAGGATCTGGCAGCGGCCGACCTGCGCGCAATCAAGGCTGCGGGGCTGCGGCTGGGAATTTCCACCCACAGCGAGGAAGAACTCGCAATCGCGCTGGCAGCGGGGCCCGATTATGTGGCACTCGGCCCGATCTACGAGACCAAGCTCAAGGCTATGGCATGGGCGCCCCAGGGCCTCGCCCGGATCACTCGCTGGAGAGCACTGATCGGTGACTTGCCGCTTGTCGCCATTGGCGGCATCACGCCCGAACGCGCTCCGGGCGTAATGGCGGCAGGAGCTCAATCGGTGGCCGTGATCACCGATTTCCTGATGGCGCCCGATCCGGAAGCCCGCGTGCATACCTGGGTGGACTGGAGCCGCGAGGCCAGCCGACGCACCGGAGCCGGCACAAGTTAACCACACCGCGCCGCAGTTTATCAATTGTGACCGTTGGTTGTGGTGACCTGCATATCCTTAACCTACCTTACGACTGCGGGAGTGGCAGTCGCGTCGCGCGGAAGGTCCGCGACCGCCCGCTTCGCCAATAGAACGAGTGGCACGAACGATCATGGCCTATCGCTTCAAGCTCGACGAACCGTTGCAAATGGGATTCCGCCGCATTTGCGCGGAACAGATCGACCGGGCATTGGCCGAGCTGCGTTCGGTGGACGACCCGGGCCAAGCCGTTCATTCGGCCCGTAAATCAATCAAGCGGCTGCGCGCGGTACTGAGGCTTGTCCGCCCCGCGTTGGGCGACAAGTCCTATGCGAACGAGAACGCGTGGCTTCGCGACACCGCCGCACTGCTCTCCGGCGCCCGAGACGCCGAGATCCTGCTGGAAACCGCGATCAAACTTGCATCTTTCGAACCGCATGTTGAGAACCGCAGCACACACAAACTGAAGTCCCTGCTCGCAACCCATTTCGCACAACTCGACCGGACTGGGGAGAGCGCCGCGCGAGCCGAAGCCGCCCGCCGGCTCGAGGCCGCCCGAACCCGGTTCTCTCGCATCAAGTTGTCACCCGACGATTTCGATAGCGTTTGGCGCGGCCTCGAACAGAACATGCGCCATAGCAGGACGGCCTTCGAAGCGGCCTATTCCGACCCCACCGACGAGGCTTTTCACGACTGGCGCAAGACCGTTCAGCGGCACTGGCGGCACATGGCCTTGCTGAGCCGCGCCTGGCCCGACCTGGCCGCGGCACGCGTTACCGCCGCTCGGCAGCTGTCGCAAATACTGGGCGATGACCACGATCTGGCCGTACTCAAGTTGTATGTCGCGAAAGCTCCGCCGATCGGCTTGACAAAGATCAACTGCCGCGAGATCGCGATGCGCGCCGTTCGCAGACAGAACGAATTGAGAGCGCTGGCCCACCCGCGCGGCGTGCGGCTGTTGGCCGAAAGTGCGAATGGTATCGGGCGGCGGTTTGCGATCTATTGGAAATCAGCCAAGGAGATGCGCGCCGCTGAAGCCGGAGCCAACGAAGCGGAAGCCGAATAATCCCGGCGGGCGCCTTGCCGGTCCATCGGTTGCTTGCCGTTAATTCTATCCGACACGTTGGCCGGGGTTCAGGCCAACGCGAAGGGTCGCAGCGCGCGCACTGATCCAGTAAGGTATGTGTCGCGTTGCCATCAGGACCGGCAACGATCGAGGACGCCCGAGATGAACGAGATGCCGAGAACCGCGACGATGGCGCGCGATACCCAGGCGGACGACAAGCGCCACTGGCCGTCCGACCACCCGGCGGCCAAATACGGCAAAATCGGCGTGCTGCTCTTGAATCTCGGAACGCCCGACGGCACCGACTACTGGTCGATGCGGCGCTACCTGAAACAGTTCCTTTCCGATAAGCGCGTGATCGAGGAACCGGCCTGGAAATGGTGGCCGATCCTCAATCTCATCATCCTCACAGTGCGTCCAGGCCGCAAGGGTAAGGACTACGCGACGATCTGGAACAATGAAAAGGACGAGGGACCGCTCAAAACGATCACGCGGAACCAGGCCGAGCAGCTCGCGGCCCGATTGAGCGAGCACAAGAATGTCGTCGTCGATTGGGCGATGCGCTACGCCAACCCGTCGACTGAGAGCCGCATCCGCTGGCTGCAGGAACAGGGCTGCGAGCGCATCTTGCTCGTTCCGCTTTACCCACATTACGCTGCGGCCACCACCGCGACCGCCTGCGACGAGGCGTTCCGCGCACTGATGAAGCTGAGGTGGCAGCCTTTCGTTCGCGTGGCACCGTCGTACCAGGACAACCCGGCCTATATCGACGCCCTCGCGCGCTCGATGCAGCAGAGCCTGGCGAAACTCGATTTCGAGCCCGAGCGCATCATCGCAACCTTCCACGGCATGCCGCAGCGCTATCTGATGTCGGGCGATCCCTATCATTGCCACTGTCAGAAGACCTCGCGGCTGCTGCGCGAACGCCTCGGCATTCCGAAGGAGAAGTGGCTGACCACCTTCCAGTCGCGCTTCGGCTCCGAGCCCTGGCTGCAGCCCTACACCGACATGACGGTCGAACGGCTGGCGAAGGAGGGTATCAAGAAGCTTGTGCTCGTCGCGCCCGGGTTCTCCGCCGATTGCCTCGAAACGCTGGAAGAGCTGGACGGCGAGAACCGGCACATTTTCGAAGACAACGGCGGCGAGAAATTCGCCTACCTGCCGGCACTGAACGACAGCCTTGAAGGCATGGACGTCATCGAAGCCATAGCCCGGCAGGAACTGATGGGCTGGGTGTGAGCGGACCCATGAGGGGGGATCAACAGTTATGGGCGAGCCCAGTGCGGCATGGCCGGCAGGCTCCCGGAACGGGAGACGATCTGGCCGACATCGCAGGCAGCGGGGCGACTAGTGTAGCGCATCTGACGTTTGGTCCCCACTCGGGGCTAGACTCGAAACCAAACGCCAGATGCAAAAGCTACACTAGAATCATAGGTTTGCT
>PERT01000071.1 GCA_002928955.1 Hyphomicrobium sp.
CTATATCATTGGGTTAGTGGGGCGTTCATCGCGCCTTAATTGACGCGCACGATGCCCCACCCACCAGTCAATTAAGGCGCGACGCCCCACTAGCACGGCCATCGTGAATGGCGCATGGCATCGGCCCGCCTCCAAGTCTCGTGTTTCCGCCCCCGATCTGCCATCTCGCGCCGTCACTTTGCCCCGAACCGGTCGTCGAAGCGCCGGCTTGGGCGATTAACCATGTGATTGTGATATCCGGCTTTGAGCCGGTCGAGTGACGGGGATTTCATGACTCGATACCGCAGCCGCTGCCTCTTGAGTACGCCACCGCTCGCAGGCGCCCCCAAAAATGCGACCGAATTCGAAGTCCCGAGCTGATTGGTGTTCTAGAACAACCGGTTCAGTAGTTGTTGCTTGATTGCAACGCTACTGCGGCGGTTGCCACTTTTGAGCCACAAACCCATCGCAACGTGACCGTCAGATGAGCGTGCGTGACGAATAATCGCCACCGGAGCAGCCATCTCTAGCGGCGAGCGATGTGGGTGCCGAAACCCTGGGACAAGCTCCCGTGGGTCGGCCAGCCCTTCACATGTTGCAACGATGGCGCCCGCTGAGGCGGTGATGCGCGTGCATTGAGAGGGCTGAGAGGGAAGATTGATGGACGCCAAGATATTCGACAAATCGAAACTGCCGAGCCGGCACGTGACTGAGGGCCCATCGCGTGCCCCGCACCGCTCCTACTATTACGCCATGGGGTTGACCGAAGAGCAGATCAACCGCCCGTTCGTCGGCGTGGTGAGCTGCTGGAACGAGGCGGCACCCTGCAACATCGCGCTGATGCGTCAGGCTCAGTCGGCCAAGAAGGGCGTCAACGAGAATGGCGGTACGCCGCGCGAATTTTGCACGATCACGGTGACCGACGGAATCGCCATGGGCCACCAGGGTATGAAGTCGTCGCTCGTCTCGCGCGAGGTGATCGCCGATTCGATCGAACTCACCATGCGCGGTCACTCCTATGACGCGATGGTCGGGCTCGCGGGTTGCGACAAGTCGCTGCCCGGCATCATGATGGCCATGCTGCGCCTCAATGTGCCGTCGGTGTTCATGTACGGCGGCTCAATTTTGCCTGGCCGCTTCAAAGGCCGCGACGTGACCGTCGTCGATGTTTTCGAAGGCGTGGGGATGCACTCGGCTGGCAAGATGTCGGACGAGGATTTGCTCGAACTTGAGTGCGTAGCGTGTCCGTCTGCAGGCTCGTGTGGCGGTCAATTCACCGCCAACACAATGGCGATGGTGTCAGAAGCGATCGGCCTCGCGCTCCCAGGTTCGGCTGGTGCGCCAGCCCCCGATCTCAGCCGCGATCACTGGGCAGTCGAAAGCGGCAAGGCGGTCATGCGGCTTTTGGCCGATGGCATCCGTCCACGCGACATCGCAACCCGTAAGGCGTTCGAGAATGCGGCGGTCGTTGTTGCCGCGACGGGGGGCTCGACGAATGCCGCTCTGCATTTGCCAGCCATGGCCCACGAGATCGGTTTCGATTTCGATCTGTTCGACGTGGCGGAGGTTTTCAAGCGGACGCCCTACATCGCCGACCTCAAGCCGGGCGGGAAGTATGTCGCCAAGGACGTCCACGACATCGGCGGAATACCGCAAATCCTGAAAGTTCTGCTCGAAGGCGGCTATCTGCACGGCGATTGCCTTACGGTCACCGGCAGAACCGTCGCCCAAAATCTCGAAAGTGTGAAGTTCAATACTAATCAGAAGGTTGTCTACCCGGTTTCGAACCCCATATCCCCAACGGGAGGGGTGGTTGGTCTCAAAGGCTCGCTCGCACCTGATGGTGCGATCGTGAAGGTTGCCGGGATGAAGTCTCTGGTGTTTAGCGGCCCTGCCCTTGTCTTCGATTGCGAGGAGGATGCGTTCCGCGCCGTCGAGAACCGCGAGTACAAGGAGGGCGAAGTTCTGGTCATCCGCTACGAGGGTCCGAAGGGCGGCCCCGGCATGCGCGAGATGCTGTCGACGACGGCGGCACTTTATGGCCAAGGCGCGGGCGACAAAGTCGCGCTCATCACCGACGGGCGCTTTTCCGGGGCAACCCGCGGCTTCTGCATCGGCCATGTCGGCCCCGAGGCAGCCCTTTGCGGTCCAATCGCGCTGATTGAAAACGGCGACATCATCACCATTGACGCCGAGAACGGCCGGCTCGACCTCGCCGTCGATACAGCCGAGCTCGATCGCCGCAGAAAATTGTGGAAGTTGCCCGCGAATGCGTACCAGTCGGGCGCAATACGGAAATTTGCTGACCAGGTCGGGCCAGCGCGCTATGGCGCGGTAACCCACGCTGGCGGAAAGGTCGAGGTTGTTTGCTACGCGGACATCTAAGATTGCGAGCGCGCTGCTGTTGGGCGGGGCCATGCTGCTTCCGGCCATGGCCAGTGCATCCCAGCCGAAGTTCAAGTCGCCCGAGGATGCCCTGAAGCAGGGCATTGGCGCCTACGTCGGCGGCTACTACGAGATCGCGCATCCCGCGCTGGAAGCGGCGGCGGCGTCAAACCTGTTTCTCGGCCAGTATTACCTGGCGCGGCTCTATGCGGACAACGCGGGATCGCATACCGACCACGCGAAGGCATATATTCTCTATCAGCGGATCTCTGACGAGTACACCGACGCCGATCCCGACGACGACAGCCGCGCGCCGTTCGTCGCGAAGTCTTTGACGGCGCTGGCGGGCTACGTGCGTTCGGGGCTGCCGGAGCTTGGGCTCAAACCAAACCCAGAACGGGCCGGCGAGTATCTCAGGTACGCCGCCACGTTCTTCAACGACGAGGATGCTCAGTACGAGTTGGCGAAGCTCAATCTTTACGGCGAAACGGGTGAGATCGACATTCCAAAGGGAGTACACTGGTTGTCGACACTCAGCCAAAAGGGCCATGCCAGCGGCCAGGCTGTACTGGCGATGGAGTTGTGGAGAGGCAAGCTCATGCCGCGGGATCCGGTACGAGCGCTGACCCTGATCGCGGTGTCCCTCGAAAACGCCCATCCATCCGATCGCGTTTGGATCGAGGATTTCTATCAGAATATCTATTGTGGTTCGGGATCGAGCACGCGCAAGCAGGTCACGGGACTGGTCGCGGATTGGCGGGAACGGTATGGCCGCAAGCCGGACGTGCGCGACCGTTCGGGACTTGGAACGCTCAGCGCTGAAGCCGTCCGGATGTGCCAGAACGGGGAGCCGGTGGCAACATTCGAAAGCGGCCGTATCGATGCGGTCACCGGCGCAACGGTCGGCAAGTTGCCGCCGCTGACGGAGCCGCCGTTCTTGAAGGGCGGCGCTGCGGGCGGATTTGGCGGCGGCGGCTCGGATGCAGGCGTCATGCGGGACGTGTCGACGCCAGACCCGACCGGCAATCCTCAGGAGCGCTAAGTCTGGAGCGTAACACGGCGGTCGCTGTGGCCGTGGTCGACTTCAAGAGGCAGGTGTTGCCCGCAGCACGTCGAGCGAGAACACGTGAACCTCGAACGGCGGCGCCGCGACGGCATCCCCAGAAGTTCAATTCCCGGCGATTTCCACCCACACCGGCACGTGATCAGAGGGCTTCTCCCAGCCGCGCGGGAAACGGTCTATGCCGGCTGCGACCATCCTGTCAGCTGCTTCCGGCGACAGCAGCAGGTGGTCGATGCGGATGCCGTCGTCCTTCTGGAAGGCGCCAGCTTGATAGTCCCAGAACGTGTAGACGCCGGGATCAGGGTGACAGGCGCGGATCGCGTCGGTCAGCCCGAGCGCCACGAGGCGACGATAGGCCGCGCGGCTTTCAGGCTGGAACAGGGCGTCACCCGTCCAGGCATCGGGCCGCTTGGCGTCGATGCGCTCGGGAATGATGTTGTAGTCGCCAGCCAGCACGAACAGGATTTCATCGTTCAACATGGTGCGGCCGTGGGCTTCGAGCCGATCCATCCATGCGAGCTTGTAGGGAAACTTCTCGCTGCCGAGCGGATTGCCGTTGGGAAGGTACAAACAGCCCACCCGCACAGCTAAGGCAGGCAACGAAACAATGGCCTCAATGTAACGTGACTGCTCGTCGCTGTCGTCACCTGGAAGTCCGCGTTTCACTTCGTCGAAAGGCCACTTGGACAGTATGGCGACGCCGTTGAAGCCCTTCTGTCCGAATGTTTCGACGTTGTAGCCGAGATCGGCGAACGCCTCGCGCGGGAAGCCTTCGTCGACGCTCTTGATTTCCTGGAAGCAGATGACGTCGGGCGATGCTTCTTTCAGGTAGGCCAAAGCGGTTTCCAGCCGCGCCTTGACGCCGTTGATGTTCCAGGTGGTGATCTTCATTCGGCCGCGGGGCTCACAGTGTGAAGCTGGTGCCGCAGCCGCACGAGGCGACCGCATTCGGGTTCTTGATCTTGAACGAGGCGCCTATCAAATCGTCGACGAAATCGATTTCCGATCCCGCCATGTAGTGCAGTGAGACAGGATCGATCAGCACCGTCGCCCCGGCCTTCTCGATCACGGTATCGTCGCTGTCGGGCGCGGAGACAAGATCGAATTTGTATTGAAACCCCGAGCAGCCGCCACCTTCGACCGAGACCCGGAACATCTTAGCGACGGGTTCCTTGGCCATAATCTCGGCGATGCGCTTTGCGGCACGCAAGGAGACCGTGACTGATGAGTGGAGGGCGAGCGCATCGGTTGTCATGTAAGGATACTTCCAGGTGGGCGGCGGTCGAGGCCAAAAGCGGATTGCCGCGATGACGGTCGTGGCACTCGTGTTCCGGCGCCGACATTTGATTCCCGTTGCAACGCGCTCCAGATCAAATGTCGGCGCCTAAGTTACACTAGCAAACCTATGATTCTAGCGTAGCTTTTGCATCTGGCGTTTGGTTTCGAGGCAGCCCCGAGTGGGGGCCAAACGTCAGATGCGCTACACTAGGAAGATAGGGTGCGGGGCGTCTAAGTCAAACATGGGTTCGATATGGCCATCCACTTGATTGCTGCACCGGGTCGGGAGGATCCCTTCGGGGGCGCCGAGGATGATCCGAATGGCCGCCATTGCGAGAGCTATGGTGCGGGCCTCGAACCCGGCGCCCGATCGCCGGCAAGCTACGCCGCGAGTGCTGTTCCGTCACGCGGACGCGCATTCGCGGAGACCGAATGTCCTACCCGCAGTCCCTTCCAGCGTGACCGGGACCGGATTCTCCATTCGTCCGCTTTTCGACGTTTGACCTACAAGACGCAGGTTTTCCTGTTCCACGAAGGCGACCACTACCGCACGCGGCTCACGCACAGCCTGGAAGTGGCGCAGATCGCCCGCACCATCGCTCGGCAACTTCGGCTCGACGAGGATCTGGCGGAAGCGCTGGCCCTGGCCCATGATCTCGGACACCCGCCTTTCGGCCATGCCGGTGAGCGGGCGTTGGATCGTGCCATGGTCGCCGATGGCGGTTTCGACCACAATGCGCAATCGTTGCGGGTTGTGACGCGGCTTGAGCGCAAGTATCTGGGCTTCGACGGGCTCAACCTTACATGGGAGACGCTGGAGGGGCTCGCCAAGCACAACGGCCCGCTGGACGAGCGGGTGAACAACAACGGCCCGCTGGACGAGCGGGTGAACAACAACGGTCCGCTTAATGCAACGGGTCCTGATCCGGCCGTGGCCAAGGTCACGCGGCATCTCGAACAGTGGCAGAGTCTGAACCTCGGCCGCTGGCCATCGGCGGAAGCCCAGGCGGCGGCGATCGCTGACGACATCGCCTACGTCACTCACGATATCGACGATGGTTTGCGTGCTGGACTTATCTCCGTCGTTGATCTCGATGGTGTGCCGCTGGCGGGGCCAGCTGCGACAGCCGCGCGCTCCAAGGGGCCGTCGCCCGACGATCAACGTCAGACCTATGAGGTCACGCGGCGCATGATCACGCTGCTGATCCGCGATTGCGTGGCCGCGAGCCGGCGGCGGTTGGCTGAAGTACGGCCAGCCGCTCCCGACGACATCCGCGCCGCAGGACGGGGCGTTGTCAGCTTCTCAAATGGGATGCAGGCCGATCTGGCGGGCCTCAAGGCATTCCTGTTCGCCCGGGTCTACCGGCATCCGCGCGTCAATCGCATCATGGCTGGCGCCGAGCAAGTGGTCGAGGACCTGTTTGCTCGCTATATGTCCGACGTCGCAACGATGCCTCCGGCGTGGCGGGCCGCAGCGGACGGGCTCGAACCGCGACGGCGGGCGCGTCTGGTCGCCGATTTCGTCGCGGGGCAGACAGACCGCTTCGCGATGGCCGAGCACCGCCGCTTGTTTGACGTCACCCCGGAATTGCGTTAGCCGGACCTTTGCTGGAAAGCGCGTGCGGATCACGCGATCCGGCGGACCAGCGCGCACCGATTGCGCGCGCCGACCGAAGGATTTTTCATGAACGTCTATCGCCACGTCGAGGGCCGCATCGCGGCTCTCCTCGAAACCTTGAAAGCCGAGGGTGCGCTTCCCGCGGATCTCGCATTGCCGGTGGTTGAGGTCGAGGCACCACGCGATCCGGCCCACGGTGATTTGGCGACCAATGCAGCGATGGTGCTGGCCAAGCCCGCCCGCATGAGGCCGCGCGACATCGCCGAGTTGCTCAAAGTCAAGCTCGCCGCCGATCCCGAAATCGCCAAGGTCGAAATCGCGGGGCCGGGGTTCCTCAACATGACGCTCGTTCCACAGGTCTGGCAGCGCGTCATCACAGCGATCCTCACCGAAGGAAAGGCGTTCGGCGGCGGCACCGGCTCCGGCGAGACGGTCAACATCGAGTACGTTTCCGCCAACCCGACCGGGCCCATGCACATCGGTCATTGCCGTGGCGCGGTGTTTGGAGATGCGCTCGGCAACCTGCTCGATTTCGCCGGCTTCAAGGTCACGCGCGAGTACTACATCAATGATGCCGGCGCCCAGGTCGACAAGCTCGGCCGCTCGGCAATCCTGCGCTATCGGGAAGCTCTCGGGGAGACCGTGGGCGAGATCCCCGAGGGCCTCTATCCGGGCGAATATTTGAAGCCCATCGGCGCGGCATTGGTCAAGGCGCACGGACGAGCACTGCTACAAAAGCCCGAAGACGAGCAAATGGCGATCGGGCGTGATGCCGCCATCGCGGCCCTTCTCGACGAGATCCGCAGTGACTTGGCGACGCTCAACATCCGCCACGACGTGTTCTTCTCCGAGCGCTCCTTGACCACGGGCGGCAAAGACCAGGTGCGGGCATCGATTGCGGCGCTGGAAGCCAACGGGTTGATCGCCAAGGGGCGGCTCGAACGACCGAAGGACCACGACGACGGTGAGTGGGAGGACCGCGAGCAGACACTGTTCAAGTCTACAGCATTTGGCGACGATGCTGATCGGGCGCTGATGAAGTCGGACGGCAGCTACACTTATTTCGCAGGCGACGTGGCCTATCACTTTGACAAGATCGAGCGTGGTTTTGATCATTACATCAATGTGTTTGGCGCCGATCACATTGGCTACATCCCTCGCATCCTTGTTGCATTCGCGGCGCTCGCGGGCGGAACGGTCTCGCTCAAGGAGCGGAGAACCATCGGCGGCAAAGCCAATCTCGATATTCTTGTGTGTCAGCTCGTCAAGGTGATGCGTGCGGGTGAAATCGTTCGCATGTCGAAGCGAGCGGGTACTTTTGTTGCACTCCGGGATGTTGTGGACGAGGTCGGGCGCGACCCTGTGCGGTTCATGATGCTGTATCGAAAGAACGATGCGCCGCTCGATTTTGACCTTGCCAAGGTTGTCGAGCAATCAAAGGACAACCCGGTCTTCTACGTACAATATGCTCACGCCCGAGCATTCAGCGTTTTCGGCAAGTCCTTGGATTTATTCCCTGACTTGACGCGTGAGAGTGCTGCCGTGCGGAACGCTGATCTCGCTCTTCTGAGTGATCCGGGGGAGCTGCAACTGATCCAGCAACTGGCGTTTTTTCCAAAGCTGGTGGCGGGTGCCGCAGCGTCCCGCGAGCCCCACCGGCTGGCATTCTACCTCTATGATTTGTCATCGAATTTCCACGGTCAGTGGTCACGAGGCAACGATTCGCCACATTTGCGATTTATCCGTCCGGACAACAGGAGTGTCACTGCCGCTCGCCTTGCCCTGATCGCTGCAACTCAGCAGGTGATATCGTCGGGGTTGGCAATTCTGGGCGTCGAGGCACCAAACATGATGCGCTAAGATCCCGATTCTCTGGGACGTGTGCGCGGAGTTGGAAGAAGGGGAATTTGGCGATGTCACGGTCGAACGGTCCTTCGACGCAACCGGCTGGACGGCCCCAACAGCGACCGGCCGCCGGCGCGCCCGAGTTGCCCGATCCGCAGGCGAGAAACGCGGACCAGCAAGGCCGCTGGCCGCCACAACATGCGCAGGCCACGCCGCCCCACGCTCAGCAAGGCTACGCGCCGCCCCATCAGCCCGGGTACGGTCAGTACCCCGGGGCTCCTCATCCCGATCCTCAGGATTATGCGCACGTCCGCACGCAGCCGCCCGCCTACAGCTATCCACCGCCCGCCGCGCAACCGACCCAATTCGCGCGGCCGGCCCGCGGTGCTGACGAAGTGACAGGATCGCCGCCTCAGCCAGCTTATAGCCACGCCAGCTCCTACGCCCCGCAATTCGATCCCTATACGCCCCCTGGCGCGCCGTCATCTGGTGGTCAGGCCTACGGTGGCCAGATTTCCGGATCTCAAGCCGCCGGTGGCCCGTCCTACGGCTATTCCGGCGCAACGGTGACGCCTTCTGGACAAGCGCCCGGTTATACCGCGCATTATCAGCAAGAGCTTTCGAGCCTGCAGCGCGGACCAGGGATCGGTTCAGGATATGTCGCGGCTCACCCGCCCGAGCCCGCACCCTATTCGGCAGCTGAATTGCGTGGCCCGCACTACGAACAATCCTACGACCAGTGGCAGCAGCCGGCGCCAGAATCTCGCGTCGTGGACCAGCTTCAACCCGACCCGCGTGGATATGATTTTGGCGGCTATATGCCGGCAGTGGCGCCGGAACACCCCCGCCGCATGGCTCCCATGGAGCCTGCTCACTCGGCGTGGGCACCAGCCCCGGAATTCCAGCATGGGCGTGGAGCGCACCAGGAGGAGCCGCAGTTCGATATCTACGGACAGCCGCGCTACCAGCCTGCGGGTCATGGCGATGCCTTCGGCCATGGCGATGCCTTCGGCCTTGGCGATGCCTTCGGCCATGGCGGGGGGCAGTTTGGCGGCGAGGTCGGCGGCTTGGCCGCCGGGTACCACGAAACCTCTCCGCGGGATGACCAGATCCGGGGCGGGCAGCTTGCGCCGACCTACCAGCAGGACCCCACCCACCAAGACGACGAAGGCGTCGAGTACGAGATCGAAGAGCCGAAGGCCGGTCGCCGTTGGAGTTTGATTGCCGCGGCCGTGATCGGCGCGATCGCGCTCGGTAGCGGCGCGACCTACGGTTACAAGCTGCTCGTCGCTCCAGGCGGGAAAACTGCTTCGGCGCCCATCGTCAAGAATGACGGCGCGCCTGCCAAGGTCAAGCCGGCTGAGCCGGGCGGTAAGCAGTTCGCGCACACCGACAGCAAGATCATGGGCCGGCTCTACGACAATCCAGGCAGCTCGGCGCCGGCATCCACGTCGTCGGACGCGGAAGCTTCGGGGTCGCGAAAGGTGCAGACCGTGGTGGTGCGTCCTGACGGATCGATACTGCCGACCGCGACGCCGGTCGAACAGCCACGGCCCCAGACGGCAGCCATAAGTGTGCCCGGCCTGACCATTGTCGACGGCTTCGGTGGTCGCCCGGCGACTGTGGCACCGGCCGCAGTAACTGCCGCGCCGCCAGCCGCCGCCCCGGCCACGGCGCGGCCCGTGGTCGCCAATCCACCGAGCGCGCCGCCGGCCACTGCTGCCCCATCGGTAGCTCAGGCGGCTCCTGTGAGGCCCGTGGTTGTCGCAAAGGCCCCGACACCAGCCCCTGATGCAACCGAACTGGAACTGCAGCCTGCTCCCAAGAAAGCGGTTGTCCCGAAGAAGCCTGTAGCAGCAGCGCTGACAGCGCCCGCGACGGCCACAGGCGGCAACGGGTTCGTCGCGGTATTGGCGTCCGTCCCGGCGTCGCAGAAGAGCAGCATGGACGCCTTGAAGCAGTTTGCCGACCTGCAACAGAAGTTTGGGTCCACCCTTTCGAACAAGACCCCCGAAGTTCGCGAGGCGAACCTTGGCGACAAGGGCACCTATCACCGTCTGCTGGTCGGGCCGCCGGGATCCCGCGAGCAGGCAGGTCAACTGTGCACCGAACTCAAGGCTGCCGGCTACGGTAGCTGCTGGGTCACCGCGTATTGAACTCGCGCACGAGCGGCTGATGCACGTCATGACGCAGCGACCGTTACGCGCGCTCATCACCGGTTTGGCGGGCCATGTCCTGCAGCCTGAAGAGGCTGCATTTCTATGTCGGTCTGGCCCTTGTGGGCTCATCCTGTTCGCACGCAACATTGCCAGCGCCGAACAGATCCGGAGACTGGTCGACGATGCGCGGCAGGCGATCGGCCGCGACGATGTGCTTGTATTGATCGACCAGGAGGGGGGACGCGTGCAGCGCCTGCGCCCGCCGTTGGGTCGCGCCCTTCCGCCGGCCCAAGCTTACGCGCAACTTTACGCCAATGACGCAGATGCCGCCTGCCGCATGGCCGGCACTCAAGCCCGATTGATCGCCGCCGATCTCTTAGCGCTTGGTATAAACACCGACTGCGCACCCGTCCTCGACGTGCCGGTTTCAGGCGCCCATCACATCATCGGTGACCGGGCCTATGGCCGCACGCCAGCACAGGTCGCGGCGCTCGGCCGTGCTGTCGCCGAAGGCTTTCTATCGGGGGGCATGTTGCCGGTGATCAAGCATATTCCCGGCCATGGCCGCGCCACGGCTGACAGCCATCTCGATCTTCCGATCGTGGCAACGTCCCATGCAGAGCTTTCGGCAACCGACTTCGCTGCGTTCAAGGCGCTTGCCGACATGCCGGCTGCGATGACGGCGCACGTCGTCTTTGCGGCGCTCGATCCGGCACATCCCGCCAGCACGTCCGAGTTGGTCACGCGCGAGATCATTCGCGGCGAGATCGGCTTCGATGGGCTGCTGATGAGCGACGATTTGTCGATGAAGGCGCTCGATGGCAGCATTTCGGACCGGGCCAAGGCTGTGATTTCAGCCGGCAGCGACGTGGCCCTGCACTGCAACGGCGTATTGTCGGAAATGTTGGAGGCCGCGGATCAGGTCCCGCTGCTTGATGGCAAAGCCCTGGAACGATTCGATCGCGCCGTCGCGGTTTTTGCAAACCGGCAACCATTCGACATGGCAGCCGCCGAGAACAACCTTGCTCAGGTGCTTGCAAATCACGCGGCGTCCACTGAATCAGTGTAAGCTTATCCACAAGGGCCGTGGGCAATAGCATTGTCATATCGGCGACATGGAGCAGGCGCGACGCACCCGATGATCATCGACGGCACAGATCCCGATAGCTTGGCGGCACCCTCGGTCGCGCCGTGGGGCGACGTCGAACATGCTGCTGGGATTGCAACGGAAGATGCCCTCGTCGTCGATATCGAGGGTTTCGAGGGACCGCTCGATTTGCTTTTGGCGCTCGCCCGCACACAGAAAGTCGATCTCGCCAGGCTGTCGATTCTGGCGCTCGTTGAGCAGTATCTCGACTTCATAGCGGAAGCCCAGAAGCTGCGGCTTGAATTGGCCGCCGACTACCTGGTCATGGCGGCTTGGCTTGCGTTTCTGAAGTCGCGCCTTTTATTGCCGCGCGAGGAAAAAATTGGCGACGCGCGCTCGGCTGAGGAGTTGGCGCAGCGGCTGGCCTTCCGCCTGATGCGGCTCGAGGCCATGCGGAATGCGGCGGGCATCCTCATGACACGGAAGCGGCTCGGACGCGACGTCTTCGCCCGCGGCATGCCCGAGGGCATGAAGACCATTCGTGAGACACAGCACACCGCGCAGATCTACGATCTGCTCCGGGCCTATGCCGATCAACGGCGGCGGACGATCAGGGTTGGTCACGTCGTCAAGGCCCGCAAGGTGTGGTCGATAAAGGAAGCCCGCGGCCGGCTCGAGCATTTGCTCGGCGAAAGCGTAGGCAAATGGGGCCAGCTGGATCTGTTCATGAGAACGTACCTTCCAATTGGCGAGGAGGGCCGCACTGCGGTTGCCAGCTCATTCGGCGCGACCCTCGAGATGGCACGTGACGGGCTGATCGAGTTGCGGCAGGACGCGCCGTTCGCGCCGATCTTCATGCGCCGCCGCGAAGCGGACGCAGATTGGGAATGTGTGGGTTGATTGCCTCCGGTCGATGGCCTCTGTTGATTTGCGTCTTGGTGACACGAGTTCGGCATGAGCGACAAGAAGACACGGAACAAGCGCATGGGTCCGCCAAAGCTGAGCCTTGTGCCCACAGGGCACGATATGAACAACGATCGCGACGACGGGGATCGTGAGCGGAACATCGCCGCCGCGCCGGCGTCGTATCCCACCCGCTTGGCGGTGACAGTGTCGGCGCCTGCGGCGGCGCCCGCTCCCGGTCCCGCCAATGCTTCGTTGCACGCAGCGCCGTCTCTCCCAACATCGTCCGGCTTGCCGTCAAACATCGCGTCGCTGCCTTCGGCCGACCGGCGCGAGAAGTTGCGCGTGCTCGAGGCGCTGTTGTTCGCCGCAGCCGAGCCTTTGGATGACGTGCGGCTGGCGTCGCACTTCAAGGATGGCGAACCGGTCGCTGCGTTGCTCGAAGAACTCAAGGGCTTCTACGCCAGTCGCGGCATCAACCTTGTCAAGGTCGCAGGCAAGTGGGCATTTCGGACTGCAGCCGATCTCGCCTATCTTCTCGAACGCCATGCGGTCGAAGAGCGGAGGCTTTCGAAAGCCGCACTCGAGACGCTCGCGATCATCGCCTATCATCAGCCGGTGACACGCGCCGAGATCGAGGAGATTCGCGGCGTCTCAACATCCAAGGGCACCATCGACGTGCTGCTTGAAACCCGCTGGATCCGTCCGCGCGGCCGCCGCAGGGCTCCTGGCCGTCCATTGACATACGGCACCACCGAGATGTTTCTCGATCATTTCGGGCTTGATCAGATCAGGGATCTTCCCGGGCTGGCCGAGCTCAAGGGCGCCGGTTTGCTCGACGGAAATCTGCCGCCGGGTTTCTCGGTGCCGGACCCGACCGATGTCGCAGCCTTGATGCCAGACGAGCTCCCACTCGACGCGGGCGAGGAAAGTGGCGTTCAGGCTGAAATGTCGCTCGGCTTGCAGCCCGACTTGCCGGACGGCGAAGACAACGATAATCCGGAGCTGGAGACCCAGTGATTTGGTTCGCCGCCCGCCTGCCGAGGTTTAACTCCAGCGGCTTGTGACCTGTCCTCCAGGCTTTGAAAGGCTTGCGTGCTGCGTTGACATTCAAGTTTCCTTTCCGCGCCAAGCCTCCGCGGCTGCCGGGCGAGACGCATGCCAATCCGGCGGCAAGCGTGCCGCGTGGTCGGGCTGCGGCGGCATTTGCGGCGAGCCTCACATTCGATGCCGTCGAGCGGCGCTATGGTCAGGACAAGGCGTTGAAGGGTGTCAGCTTGGCGATCGCGCCAGGCGAGGTCGTCTGTCTGCTGGGGCCATCTGGTTGCGGCAAGACGACCCTGCTCCGCATAGCCTCCGGCATCGAGAAGCCATCCCGCGGGCGCGTGTTGATCAACGATCGCGAGGTCGCGGGCCCCGAGCGCTTCGTTCCGCCCGAGGAGCGATCGGTCGGGCTGATGTTCCAGGACTTCGCTCTTTTCCCTCATCTCACGATCCTCGAAAACGTGGCGTTCGGACTGCGGCAGCTGCCCAAGGACGAGGCTCGGCGCGAGGCGCTGACGATCCTCGCGCGGGTCGGCCTCGAGCGATATGCCGACGGTTATCCGCAGATCCTGTCGGGTGGGCAGCAACAGCGCGTGGCCCTCGCGCGCGCCATGGTGCCGCGCCCGGCGGTGATGCTGATGGACGAGCCGTTCTCGGGGCTCGACGTCCAGTTGCGCGACAGCATGCAGGAAGAAACGCTCTCGCTTCTCAGGGAAACGCGTGCCACGTCGCTTATCGTCACCCATCATCCCGAAGAGGCGATGCGCCTCGGCGACCGGATTGCGGTGATGCGCGATGGCCTGCTGGTCAAGGTTGGAACCGCCGAGGATCTTTACCGGCACCCGGGCGAGCTGTTCGTCGCGCGCATGTTCTCCGAGATCAACGAGGTTCCTTATAAGGTTTCGAAGGGCGTGATCTCGACACCAATAGGGACTTTGCCGGCGCCGGGGGTGGCCCAGGGCGAGACCGCGGTGTTGTGCATCCGCGAACGAGGGATCGTTCTCGGTATGCCTGACGAGAAAAAGCCCGGGGGGAGCAATCCCAGCGACAGTTCGCCGACCAGGGCCATGGCCGGCCGGGTGTTGGACGTGAAGTTCCTTGGCGATGTGGCCTTGCTGGAAGTCGGCGTGCAAGGCTTCGACCGGCCGCTACGCGCGCGGGCGCGCGAGCTGGAGGGCTGGCGGCGCGGGGCGGAGGTCTCGGTCGTGATCGATCCTGCCCGCGTTTTGGTTTTTTCCGCAAATGGTTCAGAAACAAGGTGAAATTGGGTCTCATGTCGCCAATCGCCGGGACTGACCCGTGCTTGCTGCGCTTCGCCCTTTCTGCGATAATGAGAAGTAGAAACCTGCGGCCCGTGCCGCCAAGGAGTTTTCAAGCTATGGGTGCAGGCAGCATCTGGCATTGGGTCATTCTGCTGTTGATCGTGGTCCTATTGTTCGGCAAGGGCAAGATCTCAGAGGTCATGGGTGACGTGGCCAAAGGTATCAAGAGCTTCAAGAAGGGCATGTCCGACGACGACGCGGCCAAGGCGCCCGAAGCTGACAAGGCCATTGAACAGCAAACCAAGGCCGGTGAGGCAGTGCCCGCCGCCGAGCGCAGCAAGGCCGGCTAGGTCTATTGCCTGACGTCGCCAAGCGCCGCCGGCGGTGTTCCCCGGGCGGCGCTTTACGTTTACCGACCCTCTCGGCTGAAGGCAGCCCCGCAACCGATGTTCGATATCAGCTGGAGCGAGCTTCTGATCCTCGGGGTCGTGACCCTCATATTTGTGGGTCCGAAGGAATTGCCCGTGTTCCTGCGCACCATCGGCAAATATGTCGGGATGGTGAAGCGGCAGGCGTCGGAGTTCCGCGAACAGTTCGACACCGCCATGCGCGAGGCGGAACTCGATCAGCTGCGCAAGGATATGATGTTGATGAAGAGCGACGTCGAATCCTCGGTGCGCACGGCCGAGCGGTCCGTCCAGAGCGAGTTCGACAACGTCAAGGGTGAGTTCGAAGGCGCCAAGCGCGAGATGGACACCTCGCCCAGCGAGACGCAGAAGATTGCCGAAGCACCGTCCGCATCGGGTCACACCGATGCCCATGATGCCGACGGGCTGCCAGTCCAGACGACGGCCGTGCCCGAGCCCATCAAGAGCGGGGCTTGATAGCAATGCAGGAGCGTGCAACCCCAACCGGCTCGCCAGAGGACGATATCGACGCCTCCAAGGCGCCGCTGATGGACCACCTGATCGAGCTTCGCACGCGGCTGATCTACGCGGTGGCCGCCTTCTTTGTCATGTTCTTCCTCTGCTTTGCGATCGCCAAGCACATTTACAACATCCTGGTGTGGCCCTACATCTGGGCATCGGGCAATCAGCAAGTCCGTCTGATCGCAACGCACTTCCTGGAGCAGTTGTTCACGCACGTGAAACTCGCCATGTTCGGCGCAGGCTTCCTGTCGTTCCCGGTCGTGGCTACGCAGATCTACAAGTTCGTCGCGCCCGGTCTCTACAAGAACGAGAAGCAGGCATTTCTTCCCTATCTGATCGCGACGCCCGTGTTTTTCGTGCTGGGTGCGGCGGTCGTCTATTTTGTTGCCATGCCGATTTTGATCCAGTTCTCCATCGGGCTCACGCAGACGGGCGGCGAGGGGCAGGCGGCGATCGAACTGATGCCGAAGGTGTCGGAGTATCTGTCACTGATCATGACGTTGATCTTCGGCTTCGGCATCATGTTCCAGCTGCCGGTGATCCTGACGCTGCTGGCGCGAGCCGGCATCGTCACGCAGCAGTCGCTGAAGGACGCGCGGCGCTACGCAATTGTCGGCATTTTCGCGGTATCGGCCGTGCTCACGCCTCCCGACGCCATCTCCATGATCATCATGGCCCTGCCGACCTGTCTGCTCTACGAGTTTTCGATTTTCGCGGTCGGCTGGGTCGAGAAGAAGGAAGCGGCGAAAGCGGCAGCTGGCGGCACGTGAGGATGTATGAGCGTGACAGCTAGTGTTCCGGCGCCGACATTTGATTCCCGTTGCAACGCGCTCCAGATCAAATGTCGGCGCCTAAGGAACACTAGCAAACCTATGATTCTAGTGTAGC
>PERT01000072.1 GCA_002928955.1 Hyphomicrobium sp.
AACCTATGATTCTAGTGTAGCTTTTGCATCTGGCGTTTGGTTTCGAGTCTAGCCCCGAGTGGGGACCAAACGTCAGATGCGCTACACTAGACGTCGGCCGAGATCAACGCGGAGCCGCTTCCGCAATCTTGGTTTGAAGCTTGCCCAGCGTTTCGACTGCGTCGAGGCCGGCGAAAAGAAACTGGTCGACGCCAGCTGATTTGAACGCCCGTTCACGCTCTCCCGGGCGACCGGCCATCAGCACGAGCGCGCATCCAGCAGCTTTGAGTGCCATTGCCACAGCTTCTGCATGGGCCGCATACAGTGTGTCCGACGAGCAGATGCAGGCCGCCCGTGAGCCCGATGCCTTGAACGCCGCCACGGCAGCCTCGGGCGTCGCGTATCCATCCGACGCCAATGCCGCAATGCCGCCAGCCGCCAGATAGTTCTTGATCCAAGTGGACCGGAGCGTGTGGTCGGCGATCTCGCCCAAGCTTGCGAGAAATACGGTCGGCGCGGCACCGGTTCGGGCTGCGTGAGCGTCGGCCGAGGCTCGTAGAGCTTCGAACGGCTCGGCGAGCCGAACCATGCGCAGCGGCTTGACCGTCGAGACTGGCTTGACCGCGGCCGTTCTCGCAGGAGCCGGCCAGGGTTCCGCCGTGATGCCGTCGTCGCCGAGTTTCGGGAACGCCGATACGCCGGTCAACTCCACGCGACCCGTAGCGATCGCCGTCGTTCGTGCGTCCGCCACGGCCGCGATCCGGCCTTGCACGTGCCCGGAGGCCAACGCCGCCGCCATGCCGCCCTGCGCCTCGATCTCCTGGAACAGCGCCCAGGCATTGGCCGCCATGTCGTCGGTGAGTTTCTCGACATACCAGCTGCCGCCTGCGGGATCGACGACCCGGCCGAGGTTCGATTCCTCCATCAGCACGAGTTGCGTGTTGCGAGCCATTCGGCGGGCCATGCGGTCGGGTTTGCCGAGCGCGAATGAAAAGGGCAGCACTGTAATCTGGTGGGCACCGCCGAGGGCCGCCGCCGCGCAGGCCATTGTCGTGCGCAGCATGTTTGTCCAAGGATCGCGCTTAGCCATCATGCGCCATGCCGTGGCGGACGCGAAATGCATCCGGGCCACCGCTTCACCAGCACCGCATGCGTCCGCTACCTTCCATACCAGCCGTCGCGCGGCGCGAAACTTCGCAATCGTCGAGAACTGGTCGGCATCGGAGGCGAGTGCGATCGCGATTTTCGGCAGCGCCTGGGACGGAGGCAAGCCGTGTGTCTCGCAGGCCTTGAGTTCGGCGACGAGTGTGGAGAGCACGGCCGCAAGTTCCTGCGCCTCGCTGGCACCGGCCGCGTGATAGGGGTGTCCGTCGGCGACCAGTGCCGTCACGTGCGGGCAGGATTGCGCGGCGACAGCAAGCTGGGCCGCATCCGCCATCGCGCGATCGAGCGGTTTAGCCAAATCTCCCGTCGTTGCCAGCCAGCCGAGGGGATCGGCCGACAGGTGCCCCAAACGCTGCCCGGGCGTGAGACCGCGATCGTCCCAAACAGCGTTCATGGCCGATGCCGCCTCGACATAGTACCCGCCTGCCACCAGTGTGACCGGGCAGATTTCGAGCAACACACGATCCAGTGCCGTGGCAAGTGCCGATTTGGCGACCGGCAGGCCCTCTCTGCCAACGGCATCGAGCTTCAGAGCGAGCGCCGTGGCTCCGCCTTCAAGATCCTCGAGAATCACCGCGTTGGCGGTCTTGGGGTCGGCTTCGACGACAAATTGGCAGATGGCCCAGCCGAGATCTGTGCGGCCAGGCGTTGTGCCACGTGTGAAGGGTGCGTTCCCCGGCAGTTCGGTCGCAGCCTGCAGGCGGCCGGAGGCACGAGTGTAAAGCGGGTCGATCCGGATCCCGTCTGCGGTTCTCGACACCAGCCGCTTTTCGAAGTCGCCACCCTTGAGTGATTTCTCGACCAGCGCGACCCATTGCGCGTGATCAGCGAGGGAAAACCCCTCGGCGAGCGCGGCGACCGGCATCTGATCGGGCAAAACTGTTTGGGTCATCGGCGCCTCTCCGGACGAACGAGCGGCTGCGGAACGGGTGCCCGTCAGCCTTTGCAGCGGTTATGGCGTCATGGCCGCCGCTTAATCAAGTCTTCGCGACCAATGGCGGATACGCCACCCAGGCACGGAAATGATCGAGACGCCCAAAACACTTGACCCGTCACAAGAGTTATCCCGCGGAGGCTGATGCAACCGAGCTTTGCAAAGCACCCGGCGACATGCCAAGACGGCAGCGAAAAACGAGCCGCGAGTCGGCCGTTTTCAGGCTCATTCCAGCGAGGACGATCGTTATGGCCCAAGCTTCTCCCGCATCGGTGTTCCAGGACGGCAAAATCTTTCTCGGTAAAAGCGTCAAGCCCGAATACCTGGAGCTGCGATTGGCCAACCGCCATGGGTTGATCACGGGCGCCACCGGTACTGGCAAGACGGTCACGCTGCAATGCCTGGCGGAAGGCTTCTCGAATGCGGGCGTGCCTGTCTTCGCCGCTGACATAAAGGGCGATCTCTCAGGCATCGCAGCCGTCGGTGAACCTAAGGATTTCCTGCTCAAGCGCGCCAAGGAGATCGGCCTCGACCCCTACGAGAACACGGCCTTCCCCACCATGTTCTGGGACGTGTTTGGCGAGCAAGGGCACCCGGTGCGCGCGACAGTGCTCGACATGGGTCCACTTCTGCTGGCGCGCCTGCTCGAATTGAACGAGGTCCAGGAGGGCGTGCTGAACATCGCCTTCCGCGTCGCCGCCGACGAGAAGATGCCGATCATCGATCTGAAAGATCTGCGCTCGCTGATCAACAACATCTCTGAGCGGTCGAAGGAGATCATGTCAAAGTACGGCAACGTCGCGACGACGTCGGTCGGCTCGATCCAACGACGCCTTCTGGTGCTCGAAGAGCAGGGCGCGAACTCGTTCTTCGGCGAGCCGGCACTCGACGTGAAGGACTTCATGCGGATCGCGCCTGACGGCCGTGGGGTCATCAGCATTCTTGCCGCCGACAAGCTGATGGAGAAGCCCAGGCTCTACTCGACTTTCCTTTTGTGGATGCTCACCAAGCTCTGGCAGACGCTGCCCGAGGTCGGTGATCAGCCCAAGCCCAAGCTCGTGTTCTTCTTTGATGAGGCGCACCTGTTGTTCAGCGAGGCGCCCAAAGCGTTGCTGGAACGCATCGAGCAGGTGGCGCGCCTTATCCGCTCGAAAGGCGTCGGCGTCTATTTCATCACCCAGAACCCGCTCGACGTGCCGAATACTGTTTCGGCCCAGTTGGGCAATCGCGTGCAGCACGCGCTCCGCGCCTTCACCCCGCAGGAGCAGAAGGCGATCCGCGCTGCAGCCGAGACCTTCCGTAAGAACCCGGGCCTCGATACCGAGCAGGTGATCAAGGAGCTGAAAACCGGAGAGGCGCTGGTTTCAACGCTCGAAAACAAGGGTGAGCCTTCGATCGTCCAACGGACGCTGATCCGCCCGCCGCAGGGTCGCATCGGACCAGTCAGTCCCGAGGAGCGGCGCGGCGTCATCGAGTACAGTCCCGTCTATGGCAAGTACGAGGAAGCCGTCGACCGCGAGAGCGCCCACGAAATGCTGACCAAGCGCGCGGACGCCGCCGCCGCGCAGACGGCCGAGGCTGACAGCGGCTGGGGCAGCATCTTCGGCGGACCCGCGCAGGCTGGCGGCAAACGCCAGCCGACCTCGTTCGGCGGGCAGGTTGCCAAGGAAGTGCAGAAATCGATCGCGCGCTCGGCTGGAACCATGATCAAGAACATCATTATCAAATCGATCTTCGGCGGGCGTAGATAGTCCGGGGACAAACGCGCGCGCCTACACACTTGACCGCCGTCAAGCAGCCATTCGGCTGCCTATCGTACACGTGTGTGGTGGAAGCAAGCGGGGTCTCCCATGGGCGGGCGTCGGCATCACGTGGCATTGGCATTGTGGACGTTAGCAATCGGCGTTGGCCCTACGCCGGCCTCCGCCGACACGATCAGTGACGTGATCGTGAAGGGCCAGGCGTTGGCCGTTGAGCGCTGCGCCCGGTGTCACGGGACCGGAGACAAGGACCCAAGCCCGCATGCGAGCGCGCCGCCGTTCCGCGTGGTTGCCGAACGTTATCCGGTCGAGCATCTGGCGGAGGCGCTTGCGGAGGGCATCGTGTCCGGCCATCCGGACATGCCGGTGTTCGTCATGTCGCCGGACGAGATCCACGCGTTCCTGTCCTATCTCGACAGCCTCTTGCCCCCGGCCGGATCAACCCCGCCTGCCGGACGGCCCATCCCGCAGAAGGGGTAGCTGCGGGCTGCCGTTCAGCACGTCATCAGCGACCAGTTCCGCTGATCTGCGGCGGTGCCTTCAGCCAGTTGCCACCCGCCCGGCCAATGCGCACCCCTTCGCCATAGAGAGCGTCCTGATATTCAGGGTCGAACAGCTCCTTGGGCTTGACTGTGAACGCCGCCGGGATCGCGGCGAGATTGAAATCAGCGCCGGCGTCCTTCGCCCGGCGATAGATGGCATAAAGCTCGCCCAGGTTCTGGTTCTTGATCAGCGTCGAGATGGCACGCGCTGCGATCGAGATTGTTTGTGCCTTCACCACCTCGGTCTCGGGGGTGATCTTGCCGTTCTTGACAATATAGAGCCGGCGGATCGGCGGTTTTGCATAAAGCGCGTCGAACATCTTGAATGGCACCTGCACGGGCGAGACGAACACTTCGCGCGTGGTGCCGCCGTCGATGTGCATCTCCTCGTAGCGTTTGCCGTCGACTTCGACGGAAATATTGACGGGCGGGAACGCCGCCGGAATGGCCGCCGACGCGAGAATGACCTTGCGGAACAGATCGAGCGCGTAGGGGTCCCGGCTGGCCGCCAGCGCGCCGAGGTTCCAGACGACGGGGCGCTGCGCATCGATATTGGTCGTCAGCACGAACAGGAGGCGGCCCTTTCGGTATTCAGCAGCAATGGCGCGCAGCAGCGCCTTGTCGATGTACTTGGCGACCAGTTCCTGCAACTTGGTCGTGTCCGCCAGTGAACTGCCGCCGAGAAGCCCCGGCAGTATCTGTGCGGTCACCAGCTCCGACGTGCCGTACTGGGTCCAAATCTCTCTCAGCGCGGGATCGTACTTCGGCCCGAGAAAAGCGAACGGTGCGATGATCGCACCCGCGCTCACCCCGGTGACGATCTCGAATTCCGGGCGATTGCCGCGCTCGGTCCATCCGGCGAGCAGGCCTGCACCGAACGCGCCATCCGCGCCGCCGCCTGAAAGGGCCAGGATATCCACCACCGGGCGTCCATTCTCGAGCTCCGCGCCTTGCGCCAGCCGCGGGAGGTTCGGGAGTTTCTGCCGGATTTCGGCGGCCGGGTCCTGGGGCACCTCGTCGGCCCAGAAGCGGATCCCATCCAGGCCCGGGACGATGGCGCGCTGGGCGATGCTCGCGTCGGAGATGCCGTTGCGGGGCACGGTCGCGGCCGCGCAGCCTGCCAGGGCCGGCAACAGCAGTATCAACAAGACATGTCGTGACGCTAATCGTATCAACACCTTGAATGCCTTGGCCTTGTTCCCGGCGCGTCGATCCGCGATTAGTAGTCGCGCGACGGTCGATAAGCAATCCACGCTTGGCAATGCGCCGTCATACAGTAAATCGACGCACGAAAAAGCACGGAGCCTGATGTGCTCCGTGCGTGGAATGGCCGAGATAGCCGGGAGCGAAGCATCGACGATGCCTCAGCCCATCATTTCCTCGACGTAATCCCAGTTGACGAGATTATCTACGAAGGCCTCGAGGTACTTCGCCCGGGCGTTGCGGTAGTCGATGTAGTAGCTGTGTTCCCACACATCACAGCCGAGAATTGGCTTTGCGCCGTGCATCAACGGGTTCTCGCCGTTGGGCGTTTTTGTCACCTCGAGCTTGCCATCGCGCACGGCAAGCCAGCACCAGCCCGAGCCAAACTGGGTGAGCCCGGCGTTGATGAAATCCGCGCGGAGCTTGTCGTAGCCGCCGATTTCATCGACGAGCTTCATCAACTTGCCCGGCAGTTTCTTGCCGCCCCCGCCAGCCTTCATCCAGCGCCAGAAGTGCACGTGGTTGTAGTGCTGGCCGACGTTGTTGACGAGGCCCGCGTTCTTGGATGCAAAAGCCGCAACGCAAATCTCCTCGATCGACTTGCCTTCAAGGCCAGAGCCGGCAATCAGCTTGTTGCCGTTATCGACGTAGGCGAGGTGGTGCTTGTCGTGATGGAACTGCAGCGTTTCGGCTGACATGTAGGGCTTGAGTGCGTCGTAGGCATAGGGCAGGTCGGGCAATTTAAATGTCACGAGGCAGGCCTCCGCATGGATTGATGGATGGATGCATCTTGGGCGAATTTGCCGTGCCCTGAGAAAATCTCCAAGGCGGTTCACTTCGCTGCACCGTAGCGTCGGTGCTCGAATGAAACAAGTGCCGCGGCGCGATTCCGCGTTCCGCGACAGGGCCGATCAACGGTTGATTTCGACCATGATCTCGTTGCGGCGGAGAAATGGCAGAGTCCATGGCGGATTGTAGAAGGCAAGGACGGGTGCGCCGGTTGCTTCGCGCTTTTGGTCTGCCACAAACACAAGAAGTTTTGCGCGTTCCTCCGCAATTCTGGCGTCGTTGGCAAGTCCCGAAAAACGAACCGCGGCGAACCGCTTGGGTTCGTCCACCACGATGCGAACCCGCGCGTCGTTGGGCTCAGGCAGTGTTTCGCGCGTAAAATGCGCGGGCATCATGAAGCGAACCTTCCAAACATCGCCCTCGGCCTGCTGTGTGACGGGCGCGGTCATTGCAATTTTTTCACCGCCCTGCTGTGTAACGGGCGCTGTCATTCCAATTTTCCGGGTTGATTTGTTGGATCCGAAAATGTACCCGGCGAGAATGCTGAACCCCTGATTGATCGCGGTCGTGCGTTCGCCACGTATCTCGACCTCGGCGGCGATCACACCTTCATAGCTGCGAATCTCCAATGCGCCGACTTGATATTCGATGGTGTGGCGGGGCTCTTCGATACGATTGAACACGGGCCAGGTTCCGATTGATATTGCAGCAGTGATTGCAGTGCATGCGGCTACGACCACCCAAGTCGTCGCGCGCGGCATCATCGGTCGCGTCGTCGCTGCAGTGGCGTTCATTCGATGACCTCGGGATTGATCGTTGCGGGATGCCACTATCGCGTCCATCCACGTTGTGACGTGCGGCCCATCCACGCGGCTTCTTCAGCTTATGCCGTCACGAACACGGACGCAGATGGGAAAACGCACTGAGGCGGGTTTCGGATCCAATATGCCGCATCCGGCACGCATCATCATGCCATGCGGTCAACTGAGTGGATTAGGTTGCGGCGTCACGCCGGGTTGCGCCGCGCCGCGCATCACCATGCCTCGCCGCGAAAGAGCGGCATGTGTTGCTCTTCGAGTTTGAAGCCGAGGCCGGTGCCGCGCCGATGAACCAAAAAAAGGGGGGCCGAGCGACCCTGAGCGCCCGGCCCCATGGATCGCGCCGGGGAAGCGATAGGTTTCAAGGTTCCGCAGATATAGGGTTGGTGACTTGAATACCGCTTGAATACGCCGTTCATGCACGGTTCATCTGGCGAACCGGCCCGCGATCGTGTGCCAGCACGACGGCACGGATGCTTTGATGATGTGTCAAGGCGATCCAGAGCTAGGCTGGGGGTGCCCGCCGCTCACTTCACATTTTCTCCAACGCAAACCGGGGCGCAATCGCAGCCGACTGAACGGACGCTCATCGGACGTCTGCTTTAAGTTTGGACCAAAGTTGAGATCATCGTGTTGTTAAAGTGCAGGCCAAAGGCCGTTAACAATTCATTTTGGGGTTGTTTCCTATAAGAAAGCTGATAGTTTCACCGCAATTTCGCGCTTCTAGGAAATCCCCAGCTTCGCACTTGAAAGGACTAGGCAATGGCCGGTATCAACGTCGACAAAATGTCGCTCAAGGACATCAATGATCTGGAGGCGAAGCTTTCCAAAGCGAAGGCACAGGCCCGCGAGCGTGCACGCGCAGATTTGAAGGCGCAGATCGACGAACTTCTGGATGGTACGGGTTTTACGGTCCATGACCTTTATGGATCGGCGGGACGCGGTCGCGGACGCGGCAAGTCAGCGGCAAAGTATGCCAATCCCGACAACAAGTCGGAGACATGGACAGGTCGCGGCCGCAAGCCTAATTGGCTTGTCGCACGTCTTAGCAAGGGTAGCAAAATGACGGATTTCACAATCTGATCGCGAGTTGCCGCCAGAGATCTCCGTTGCCTTGTGAATAGCGGGCAGCAGTGCGCTAGGCACAGCTGCCCGTTTTCATGTTCGAAGGCGGAAACCCGGTGTGCGAAGTCCGTCGCAAAGAGGTGCTGGCCGATAGTGCGATTGCGGTGGTTCCGAAAGCGCTCAGCTTCGCGTCTCTATGGCCGTCTCGTGTCGAGCAACGGAATCGGGCGCAAATTCTGAGTTCACGTTCGTGTTATAGTATCCGTCGGCGCGTGCCGCCGAACAGCCGGTCCCACAGGAACATCACGGCGGTATCGGCAATCGCGAGACTGAGGAAACCGAGGGTAACGGACCGGGCCTCTTCGGCGGGAAGATCGAAGAGATCTTGACCGAAATGGAAGCTGAGACTCGCCAGCAGAGACAATGCCGCAATGATACCGAACACGGTTACCACGAACCTGTGTGAACGCGCCCGCTCGCTTTTGAGCTCAGATTCAATCATTATACGTGGCAACTTTCGTACGGATGCGCGATGGACTACCGCTCATAATCTGCCAGCGTCTGGCCGCCAAAGCCAGTGCCGACCTGGAGTTTGGTTTTCAGCGCGGCGCAACCGCATATCGAGAGTGAGGCGGCAAGGCATTCTCTGGCGTGTCACTCTCCGATATTGCCCGGGCGCCGGACGAGGTGAAGCTGGCAAAGCGCGCACGCGCCATCGGGTCGCGGTCCTCCATAATCCCGGCATGCATCCGAGTGCGAGCCTCTGAGAAGGTCGGGCTGGCGTTGGCGCATCTGAAGCTTGGTGTCTGGGCCAGTCGGCGGCAGGGACGGAAACGTCGCATGATCTCCACCGAACGAACCCGTCACCGCGGCAGTGGGCCGTGCGCCGGGCTGAGCGAGCGGTGCGGTCATCTGCCGCGATCAAATCCCCAGAGCGAACGCCAGACCGGCAACGCCGGACGTCTCGCGTGTTCCGTCACTGGAGGCTCTCCGACGACGGCCCCTGTACCCGCGCGGCGAGGTCCTGCGGGCCGTCGGTCGTCATCTGGAACCATTCACATCAGCGTGGTCGTGGCAACCCATCCGGACGGGGCCCCGGCAGCGGCGCGCCCTTGTTGTCATCCCGCCGCTTCGGCGGTTCCGTGTCGAGACGCGTTGAGCGTACCGGCGGAACAAACATCTTGCTCGCCGAGCACAACCGTCGCTGATCTTCGTTCCGCCCGCACGTGCGTAGCCCGCCCTGCTTTGAAAAGCAGACGCGGATCTCGCGCAACCTATTGCCCGGCCCGCCGCACGAGATTGCCATCATGTCCGGCTTGATGTCCGGGTTCGCCTTGATGAAGTCGTCGGCCAGCTCATCTGGCGAGACGCTCATGTTCTCGATCGGGTTCCTGTATCGCTCAGGAATCTGGATCGCGCCGAACAGCCGCCGTGACAACGTATAGTATCCGGCTGGATCGAGACCCGAGCACGTGCCGTGCTTCTTGTATTCGTGGATGACGAGCCTTGGGCTCGGCATGATATCGAGCATGTCGTCGATCACCGGCTGGGGGACGAACGGCCGCCCTCGGGTCGGGCAATATTCTGGATACCCCTTCTCGTACTGCGGCCAGAGGCCGTGCAGCACGAACGCGAAACGCCGCCCGTCGTGGCGATCGCACTGCGGGTCGGCTCCGACGCGATCGGCGCTCGCGCAATAGGTCGGGCTCCACGACATCACAAGCGCGTAATAGTCGAATTGACCAGCGACGTTGCGGCCAGGCTTCTGGCGATCGTCGCCAAACCGGCTGGGCTGGTTGAAGCGGCCCTGCTGGCCGTCAAAGCGCTGCGCAAATGCGTCCGCAGTCAGCAACGCGAGGGATGCGATCAGAATGAGGGCAAATGTCGAGATGTGCCGATCGAGCATGGCGCCCGGATCTCCTGTTTGGGTCGCGGCTGGATGGGGTCGCCGCTCGACGGCGCGCAGCATAGCGTTCGTTCGTCTGCGGGCAATGCCCGTTTTGGAGGCAATTGCCGTTGCAGCGCTAAGGCAGCTTTGCCGTGGCGGCGGCGATCGATCGTCCAATTGAAATCAGTTGCGGGACGCGAGCGCGGCCATGATGCGGGCCCAACTGCGCGCTCCTTTGGTGAAGCTCTTGAGGTTGTACTTTTCGTTGGGCGAATGGATCTTGTCGTCGTCGAGCCCATAGCCGACGAGAAGGCTGTCCATTCCGAGCACCCGCTTGAAGGATGTCACGATGGGAATGGACGCACCGCATCCCATCAGTACCGCCGGATGCCCCCACTCCTGCTCGAGTGCGCGGGCGGCGGCGATCATTGCTGGTTTGGATGTGTCGAACGCGATCGCCTCGCCGCCGTGCGTGCCGATGAACTCGATTGAGCAATCGGCGGGCAGGTTAGCCCGCATGAAGTTCTGCACAGCTCTGAGCACGTCATCCGGGTTCTGGCCGGCGACGAGCCTGCAGCTGATTTTCACGCTGGCCTTGGACGGGATGATGGTCTTCGAGCCCGCCCCCTGGTAGCCGCCGGTGATGCCGTTGAATTCGAGCGTGGGACGTGACCATAGCTGCTCGATGATGCTGCGGTCGCTTTCGCCCGCCGGTATGGCGAGCCCGACGCCCGCTAGAAACGATGCGCCAGCGGCGGCAAGCGGCGCCCACTGGGCAAGCTGGGTCGCACTGGGGGGCGCAATGCCGTCATAAAAACCCGGCACTGCCACCTGCCCGTTGTTGTCGTGGAGCCGGCTGAGCAGGCGCGCCAAAGCCCGGATCGGGTTGACGGCGGGCCCTCCATAGAGCCCGGAGTGCAGATCGCGCTGAGGGCCGGTCACGATTGCCTCCGTCACCGCCAGTCCGCGCAACATTGTCGTGATCGCCGGCGTGTCCTGGTCCCATTGCCCGGTATCGCAGACGAGCACCAGATCCGCCTTTATCTCCTGGCCGTGTTTGGCGAAGAAGCCTGGCAGGGACGGCGATCCGCACTCCTCCTCGCCCTCGATCATGACCGAAACCTTCACGGGCAGCCGGCCGGCGACATGCTTCCACGCTCGGATTGCTTCGAGAAACGTCGACAACTGCCCCTTGTTGTCTTCGGCGCCCCGCGCGACGATCACCTTGCCGTTTGCAAGGTCGTCGGCGATGCGCGGTTGGAACGGCGGGCTGTCCCATAGATCAAGCGGATCGGCCGGTTGCACGTCGTAGTGGCCGTAGAAGAGAACGTGCGGCGCATCCTCTGGCACAGGGGATGTATCATGAGCGACCACGATCGGGTGGCCGGCCGTTGGCTTGATTTCGGCTTGGAATCCAAGGTCGGTGAGTGTTGCAGCGCACCAGCGGGCGGCCTCGAGACATTGGGCCTTATAGGCTGGATCCGCCGAAACGCTCTCGATCCTGAGCAGTTCAAAAAGCCGTTTGAGGCCGTCGCTCGACGTTCGGTCGAGCTGTTCGAGGACTGCCGGCAAGTGGTCGGTCATGGTCGCGTGCCCTGTATCGTGAGCGAATGCTCCGCGAACTTGCGCGAACAGGCCAGCCACGTCAAAGTATGCGCGTTTGCTTGTTTCTGCAACCCGAGCGTGCGCGGTCCCTTGGCGGGTTTGCCCATCGGCGAAATGTTGCGCTTTCTCGGTTGGCGACTGCCTGCTAAGGCCTCAATGGGGCGCAGTGATACTGCGTATGGCATCGTCATGACCATTCGCCTTCGGACCCTGAAATCTGGCAAAGCCTGAAAGCATGGAGCATTGCGGCATGGCCGACACCGTTGATCGAATGCAGCAAAGGCTCGTCTACCTTTTCGGGACCGGAACCACTCACGGACACGCTGGGATGAGAGAGCTGCTTGGGGGCAAGGGCGCCAATCTCGCCGAGATGTCCAATCTTGGGCTGCCGGTCCCGCCTGGTTTCACAATTACAACCGACGTCAGCAACCTCTACTACGCAAATGGAAAGACGTTGCCCTCTGGGATTGAGGATGCCGTCATCGATGCCATCGACAAGGTCGGCGCCGCGGTTGAAATGCGTTTCGGTGATGTTGACAACCCGTTGTTGGTGGCGGTGCGCTCGGGGGCGCGTGCATCGATGCCGGGCATGATGGACACCATACTCAATCTCGGGCTCAACGATCAGACTGTCGAAGGGCTGGCTCGGCGCTCGGGCGACGCGCGCTTTGCTTACGACAGCTACCGGCGCTTCATCCAGATGTACGGCGATGTTGTGCTCGGCGTTGATCACGGCGTGTTCGAGGACATCCTTGCAAACTACAAGAACCTCAATGGCTTTGCGTCCGATACCAGGCTCGCAGCCGAAGACTGGCAGGCGGTCATCGATCAATACAAGGCCGCGATCATGCGCGAGATCGACGCGCCGTTTCCGCAGGATACGCGTGCCCAGCTCTGGGGGGCAATCGGTGCGGTGCTCAATTCATGGCAGAGCGCGCGCGCGATCACGTATCGACGCATTAACGACATCCCGGACGCATGGGGCACGGCGGTGACCGTGCAGGCCATGGTGTTCGGCAATATGGGCACTTCATCTGCGACCGGCGTCGCGTTCACGCGCAATCCGTCGACGGGTGCCAACGAGATCTATGGCGAATTCCTGGTCAATGCGCAGGGCGAGGACGTGGTGGCCGGCATTCGCACGCCGCAACTGCTGACGAACGCGGCACGCGCCGATCTCGGCACCAAGGGAGCGACGCTCGAAGAATTAATGCCGGCCGCGTTCGCTGAGCTGACCGTGATCTTTTCCCGACTGGAACGGCACTACCGGGATATGCAGGACATCGAGTTCACGATCCAGGGCGGGAAGCTGTGGATACTGCAGACCCGATCGGGCAAACGCACGGTCGAGGCGGGGCTTCGGATCGCGGTTGAACTGGCTGAGGCGGGCGTCATCACCCGCGACGAGGCGGTGCTGCGCATCGATCCTGGATCACTCGACCAGTTGCTGCATCCAACCATAGATCCATCGGTCGACAGGAAGGTGATCGCCGCGGGGCTTCCTGCGTCTCCTGGTGCGGCGGCTGGAGAGATCGTGTTCACGGCCGAGGAGGCGGAGGAGTTCAAAGTCAAGGGCCGCTCCGTCATTCTTGTCCGCATCGAGACCAGCCCCGAAGACGTGCACGGCATGTATGCCGCAGCCGGCATCCTGACCGCGCGCGGCGGCATGACCTCGCATGCGGCCGTAGTTGCTCGTGGCATGGGCCGTCCATGCGTTTCGGGCGCCGGCATGCTGCGCATCGATGCCAAGACCGGGACCTTGACCATCGGCAAGGAAATATTGAAGCGCGGCGACGTCATCACGATCGACGGCTCGACGGGGCAGGTCATCAAGGGCCGCGCGGAGATGCGCCAGCCAGCGCTCTCTGGTGCGTTCGCGACCATCATGGCCTGGGCCGACGCCGTTCGGATGCTCAAGGTCCGGGCCAACGCCGATACGCCGCGGGATGCAAAGCAGGCGCGCGAATTCGGCGCCGAGGGCATCGGGCTATGCCGCACAGAGCACATGTTTTTCGAAGAGGCGCGCATTCTGGCGATGCGCGAGATGATCTGCGCTGGGGACGAGAAGGGCCGCCGCGCCGCGCTGGCGAGAATCCTGCCGATGCAGCGGGCCGATTTCGAGGCGATCTTCGAGATCATGGCGCCGCTGCCCGTCACCATTCGGCTGCTCGACCCGCCACTGCACGAGTTCCTGCCGCACCATGAGCGCGAGCAGGAGGCCGTGGCCGAAGCGCTCAAGATGCCGATCGACAAACTGAAAGCGCGGGTGTCGGAACTTTCCGAATTCAACCCCATGCTGGGGTTCCGCGGTTGCCGGCTGGCGATCCGCTACCCTGAGATCACCGAGATGCAGGCGCGGGCGGTGTTCGAGGCGGCGGCAAACGTCGAGAAGAGGACGGGTGCGAAAGTCGCGGTCGAAGTGATGATCCCGCTGGTCGCCTACCGCCGCGAATACGACATTCTGGCAGATGTCATCCGCGCAGCTGTCGTCGCCGTCGAGCACGAGATGGGCGTCACGATCGCCTGCAGCCTCGGCACAATGATCGAGTTGCCGCGCACGGCATTGAGAGCCGAGGAAATTGCGGCCGGTGAGGCCGGCGCCGACTTTTTCTCTTTCGGCACGAACGACCTGACCCAAACGGTACTCGGCCTCTCCCGCGACGATGCCGCCCCGATCCTCGCCCGCTACCAGGAGGTTGGGGTGTTCGACGTCGATCCGTTCGTCTCGATCGATGTCGAAGGCGTCGGCGAACTTGTTCGCATGGGTGTCGAGCGCGGGCGGAAGGCCAAGCCCGGACTCAAGATGGGCATCTGCGGCGAACACGGTGGGGATCCGGCATCGGTGAGCTTCTTCCATGCCTGCGCGCTCGATTACGTTTCGTGCTCGCCATTCCGTGTGCCCGTCGCGAGACTGGCCGCGGCGCAGGCGGCGCTGCTGGCGCGAGATGGCGGCGCGGTTGGCGTGGCCACCACAAAGAGGAACTCGGCATGAGCCGGGGTGAGGTTTTTGGCACGACGCGTGGATCAACCCGACGCGCGGCGCCCGCGCCGCTCGCCCCACACCTGATTGCCATGGCGGTCGCGAATGCGCTGGCTGAGGATCTCGGGCTGGCAGGTGACGTCACGACCAACGCAACGGTGGCAGCCGGCGAACGCTCCCACGCGGTGATAGCCGCGCGAAGACCGGGCGTCGTCGCTGGTGTGGACGTGGCGGCCGCCGCATTCCGCGCGCTCGATCCCGACGTCAAGTTCCGAGTCGTGACGTCAGACGGCGAAGCAGTAGCCGCGGGCGCAATCATCGCCGAAATCGCAGGCCTGTCGCGCGCACTGCTTTCTGCCGAACGGGTTGCACTCAACTTCATGGGGCGAATGAGTGGCATCGCCACGCTGACCCGTGCCTATGTCGACGCCGTCGCCCGGACAAAAGCGACCATCGTTGACACCCGCAAGACGACTCCCGGCCTCCGGGCTTTCGAGAAATACGCCGTGCGCTGCGGCGGGGGTGGCAATCATCGAGTCGGCCTGTTCGACGCCGTGCTGATCAAGGACAACCATATCGTGGCGGCGGGCGGGCTCGAAGCGGCCATCATATCGGCGCGCGGCGCGGTGGGGCATCTGGTCAAAATCGAAGTCGAGGTCGACACGCTGGCCCAGCTGGAAGTGGTCCTGCAACACAGGATCGACGCCGTCCTGCTCGACAACATGACGCCTGATCAGCTGCGGCAGGCGGTGGCCTTGATCGCCGGCCGGATCACCACCGAAGCGTCGGGGGGCGTTTCGCTCGCCACAGTTCGCGGGATCGCGGAGACCGGCGTGGACCTGATTTCGGTCGGGGCGCTGACCCACTCCGCGTCCGTGCTCGATCTGGGGCTGGATTTCGTCGCGGGCGCCGCGGCCCCTGCCAAGCGGACGAAAAAAGTCTGAGCCGCAGTGAGCGATGAACAATGGCCGTCGTTGGCGTTGCGGCAGCGTTCATGCTTTTCGCATGAAGTTTGCCCGTGACGCCGATTGCAGCGAATACCGCTTGATTTCGCCACAGTTGACTTCCACCTCTTTGGTGTTCCGGCGTCGACATCCACCTCTTTGGTGTTCCGGCGTCGACATCTGGTTGCCTTCGCAACGCGCTCTAGATCAAATGCCGGCGCCACAAGAAATACGAGCAACTCTATGTTTCTAGTGTAGCTTTTGCATCTGATGCTTGGTTTTTAATCCAGGCCCCGTGGGGACCAAACGACAGATGCGCTACACGAGTGTCTGGTTGCGCTAGAGTGGCGTCGCGCCTTAATTGACTGGTGGGTGGGGCATCGTGCGCGTCAATTGAGGCGCGATGAACGCCCCACTAACCCAATGATATAGCTAGTGGCCTTCATGTCGGGCCTAAATCGTCGACGCGTGCGGCTGGA
>PERT01000073.1 GCA_002928955.1 Hyphomicrobium sp.
CTAGAATCATAGGTTTGCTCGTGTTCCTTAGGCGCCGACATTTGATCTGGAGCGCGTTGCAACGGGAATCAAATGTCGGCGCCGGAACACTAAACACCGCTTTCGCGGACCAGCACCTTCAACGTCTGGCGCCAGGCGCGCGCGAGGAAGCTCTGTGGCGAGCCCGTGAGCTGAATGATGCCGCGCTCCGATTTTTCTGGCGCGTCCCCTGCGGGATCGACCTCGAAAGTCGCCAGATAGCTCGCCGCCATCGGAACCAGCCGACGGGGATTGCGGCCATCGGATTGTGGCCTGACAGCGATATGTCCGCCGTGCTGGGACGCCAGCTCCGCAATCTCGATCGAGGCTGACGCCGCACCGGCCACCGATTTGAGCGTCACGGGCTGCCGTGCCAACATCGGATTGTCAAAGACGAACCGGCCGGGGTTCTGGTGGCCGAGCCGCGCGAGATCATGCTCGGCGAGATAGCCACGGGCCATGACCCGGTCCCGGCTGCGGATCAGCGCGATCGGCTCCGCGCGGGCAATGTGTCGTCCCGGCTGAACCTCGAGGTTGAGTTCAGCCACCTCGCCCGCGTGCGGTGCACGGACGGTGAGTTCACCCCGTTCCGCCGCCAATCCCGATCGCTTCGTGCGCAGCGACTGCAACTCGCGCTCCAGCGACAGGCTCTTGCTCCGGTCCTCGGGATCCGACCCGCGCCGGGCGAGCCGCAACTCGATGAGGGCGATTTTCTTGTCGGTCAACTGAAGTTCGTGGGCAAGTTCGCGCGACGTCAGCGTCACGATCGCCGCTCCGGCCGCCACCAGCTGTCCCTGCGTCACATGAATCGATACAACTTCTGCCGGCCGGGTTGGATATAGACGGGTCATTTCGGCGGCTTCAATCACAGCCGGCACGTCGATTCGTGTTGACCACGGAACGGTCATGAGCAGCACAAGCACGCCCGCAATACCGGCGTTGATCCAGGTCCGTTTGCGCTGCCTGATCGCAACGCGCGCCGCCCACCATGCCTTGAACTCGGTCGATATCGGGCGCGCAATGAAATAGACGATCTCGATCAGGAACAGCACGATACCGAGAACCTTGAACGTCATGTGATAGACCAACAGCGCAATGCCGGTGTAAAGCACGAGACGGTAGAGCCAGACGAGCCAGGCGTATACGACGAGGATCGTGGCCGTGCGCCTGGGCAGGGTTTCTGGTGGCGGCGCCCGGAGCCCGAACAACACCTCCCGCATCCGCCAGCGGCCGAATGCGAACGACCGGAACTGCAGATTGTCGATGCCGAGAAAATCAGACAGCAGATAGTAGCCGTCGAAACGCATCAGCGGATTGAGATTGACCGCGAGGCTCAAGATCCAGCCCACCGTCGCGACCGAGAAGGCGACACCGCGGAGCGGGCCATCGGGCAGAAACGCCCACAGCGCGGTCGCCACACACGCGAGCCCGAGTTCGACCGCCATTCCGGCGGCATCGATGGTCATCCGCTGACGCCGCGAGCGCAAGCGCCAAGCGTCCGTCACGTCGGTGTAGAGGACGGGCATCAGCACCATGAAGCAGACGCCCATCGACGGCACGCGGCAACCATAACGTGCAGCCGTGTAAGCATGGCCCAGCTCGTGCAGGCACTTCACCACGATCAGCGTGAGCCCGTAGGTTGCCGCACCTTCCCACGAGATGAAGTTCATGAACGTGGTTGTGAACGTCTCCCATTGCCGCGAGACCAGATAAAGGCCCACGAGGCCGGTCGCGGCGATCGCCGCCCAGAACCTGCGGGTGAAGAATATCGCCGTCAACGGCAGCGTACGGTCGAGAAATGTCTGCGGCTTCAGAAGCGGCAGCTTGACGAAAAGATAATTGTGAACGGCCCACATCAGCCAGCCGTGCTCGTTCTTGCTGGCGGCATCGGCGAACGATCGCCAACCGTCGCGGACCGGCTCTATGGTCAGATTGCTGGTGGCGAGAAAGCTCGCGAATTCGCCGATATCCTTGTCCTCGACGATAACGCCGAAGCGGTCGAGCGCCCGCGCCGCGATCTCGGCCGTACTGCGACCGGGCGTCCAGATCGACAGCAGTTGGTAGGCGGTCTCGTCGATCTGAATGTAGCGGTTGGCAACCGGATCGATGACGAGCCACGTGGGCGCGCCGGTCAGTGTGTCGGCACCGCGTTCGAGCCGCAGCTCCTGCCGCAGTTCTGGCATAGGCGCTGGTCCTTGCGGTGGCTTCATAGCCCCGTCCACTGCCGCGCCGCCGCAATCGGGCGGCGGAACAGATAGAATCCCAGCGGTACTTGGTCGCCGTATATTTGTGCGGTTCCGCGCACGCCGAGACGCGGCAGTGCCCGCCCGTCGTCAGCCAAAGCGGCGATCACGCGAAACGAGGCCACATCGCCTTCACCCGGCCGGGCCTTGTAGTCGGACCGTTCGACGTTCGCCGCGTAGGGTCTTAGCGGATCTGAATCGAGAAACGCAGCAACCTTGGCGCCCGCCCGCAGGGTAATGGCGTCGGCCACCGGCAGGTCGATTCTGAGTTCGAGCAGGCTCGGGTCAGCAACCTCCAAGATGCGCTCGCCCACGGCTACCGGCTTGCCCGTCAATTCGCGCTTGTCGGAGAACACCGCGATGCCGCCGCGGCTGGCACTGATGACCGTGTGCCCCAGCATGTCGCGGGCAAAATTGCGCTCGGCTATTTTCAAGGCAAGCTCTGCGCGTACGATTCCGAGCTCGTGCATGCCGCGCGGATCAGAGAATGCAAGTTGCGTAACCTGCTTCAGGCGCGCGTCCGCCACCGTGACCTCGCGCTCGGCCACCTCGTAGCGGTTCTTCAGCGTGATGTCGGCGAGGCGGACCAGTACGTCCCCCGCTTGAACCTGCTGGTTGGGCTCCACGACCACGGCGTCGATGACGCCATCAATGGGTGCGGCCACCACCGACGCGCCGCGAGCCACGACCTCGGCAGGCGCCAAGGCCGACAGCGGAACCGGCACGAATGCGAGCGCCATCAGCACCGCCGCCCCGACGACCGCATGGCCCCGCGAGATCCGCGACCACGGCGATTGTCGGCGCGTCGACAGCAGTGCCGACCACGCATGTCCAAACGACGCCGTGAGCCGGTGGGCGATCGCCATATCCTGTTCGGCCCACGGGATCTCGCGCGCCAGCACGATCGCACCGAGCATTTCGCCGTCGCGGTGCCGCAGCGGCAGCATCTGAAGATTACGGAAGGGGTAGGCTTGAGCCGATGGATCGACATCGCCGGCGCGCACCGGGTCGAGTGCGATGGCCTCCGAAGCCATTTTTGCGGCGGTTGAACCGAGCCCTGCCGCGGCCTCGCTGGCCAGCTTCTCGATCCACACGATCAACGGCGCGCTGCGATCGACGGCCGCAAGGCTCGACACGGCTTCCGCCTCGAGCTTGCCGCGCCGCCAAGTCAGCACGAACACTTGCCGCGCCCGGCACAGCTTTCGCGTTTCGTTGGCAATGAGGAATGTGAGATCGCGTTTACTGGAGGCCGACCGCGCATCGGCCTCGACCTTGAGCAGTGCGATCAAACCCGATTGGCTGTCGGCGACCTCGAGTATGGGCCGTGGCGCACGCGCGACCGGCAGCGCGGCCGATGGTGCCTCGGGTACTACAGGCTGTGTCGCGGCCTTTTGCGCGGCCGGGTAGCCTGGCGCGGTTGCTGCCTTGCGGATGCGGCTCGTGATCGGCGCCATGACTGCCTATCCGTTCACGGCTTTGAACATCGCGGTTCCGCTCATGCCGGGCAGGATCTCGCCGGTCGCAGGCTCCAGCACCGCAATCACCTTGATCATCTGGCTTACCGGATCGACCGCCGCACCGAGGCGCGAGACCGTCATCAGGTAGCTACGCCGCGTTTCGTCGACGGCGAACGTGAATTCAGCGCCAGCCTTCAACCAGCTCAGCCATGACGACGGCAAGATCAACTCGACCTCCAGCCGAGATGCGCCGACGATGGCGAGGAACGGTTTCGATGGCGCTGGCACCTCGTGCACATGCACGCCAAGTTCGGAAACGCGGCCGTCGAATGGCGCCATCACCCTGCACTGATCAAGTCGTGCCTTGAGCGCGTCGGCTTCGGCCGCTGCTTTGGCCACACGGGCCTTTGAGATTTCGACATCGTGGCGGCCGATGGCCTGGTGTTTTTCGAGGTGAACGTTACTCTCAAGTGTCAGTCTCATCTCCCTGTGCACCGCTTCGGCACTGGCCGCCTCGGCGCGCGGCTTTCGGCAATCGAACTCGACCAACAGGTCGCCTGTCTTGAACGCTACGCCTTCGCGCACTGCGATCTTCACCACACGGGCGCCGAGGTCGGTCGAAAAAGCCGCTTGGTCGACGGCGCGTACAACGCCGCGAACCGGAATGCTTTCCTGCTCGGTCTTCGCATCGATTGCCAGCGTGGGCTGAATGCCGAAGGCCGAAAGTATCACGATGGCCGCCGCGGTAATCACCCGGCATGCCGCTTGGCGATCGATCAAACCTGAAGCACGCCCACGCCGCCGCGCCGGTGTTTCGGCCCTGGCGTCGCTGCGTGCGTAAGCCCGTTGCAGTGGTGCCGTGATGCCCATGTCGTCCGTCCGATCAGTCGAAGGCAGGGCAATCTGCTTGCCCCAGAGACTTGGAGTATTCCGGCACAATCACTGACGGAGAGTTAAGAGATCGCACACGCCGAACGTTTTCAAGCGCCTGATATTGATTGAAGAAAATGACATCGTAACTGGGGGCTTCACTTCGCCGCCGCCATCCGTTTGGACCAGCCCGCACTGACATCGCCGCGCTCGAGCCACAACTCACGAAGCTGTTTGGCGAGCACTTCGACGCTTTGCTCGCGGTCGATCTCCCAGGAATAGGGATCGAGGCCCATCGACGAAAACAGGTTGGCATACGCGTTCTGCAGCGTTGCATAAGCGATGTCGTGCCTGGCTTCAGCAACCAGCGTGTTCATCTCTTCGCGGATCAGCGTCTGCTTGCTGATCCGGTCGGCTGCGGCCTCGGTCCGCATTTGCTGGACGAGCCGTGTCTGGACTTCGCTATATTCGGCTGCCGTGGCCAGTTCCTTGCGCGCGTGGAGGAACCTGATACGACTGACGTGCACCTGCGTCATCACGGCCATCGTCAGAGCGAGGCCACGCGTCTTGAGCAACTCGTCCTGCCGCTCCACTACGGCGCGGCGTGCCGGGTAGTTGAACACCTTGATCAGGTTCCAACTCGCCCTGGCGCCCCAATTCAGCCATTGCGCGTTCAGCAGGAAGTCGTTGCTGTCGTAATTGGTGCCCGCGTAAGTCTGCAATCCCGGCAACAACTCCAACAAAGCCGCATCGGCCTCGTGCTCGTTGATCCTGAGCCGATATTCGACCTCGCGCAGTTCCGGCCGGTTGAACAAGGCCGTGGAGATCATGTCCTTCAGCCCAGCCTGGAGTTCGAGATTGCCCTTGTCGCGATCGTTCCTGGCAATTGCAAATTCCGTTTCCGGGCCGATATTCATGAGCGCGGCCAACTGCGCCTTGGCCGTATTCAGATCACGCTGGATCTCGCCGATCTTCTGCTTGATCTCGACCAACTCGCGCTCGTAGGTCAGTGCCGTTATTGGAGACGTCTGACGCGAGGCATAGAGTGCTCGCGTTTCATCGAGCGCCGTCTTCGTTTCACCCTCCAGCGACCGCAAACGTTGCATCAGCCGCTCGGTGCTCAAGGCCCGCCAATAGGCGCTGCGCACGTCTTCGACGATGCGATGCATGACCTTCCGACGCAGCTCTTCCTGGACCAGCACCTTGTCGGCGGATTGCCGGGCGCGCACGTAGGAGAGGCCGAAATCGAGAATGTTCCAGCTGAAGCCGATATCGGCTGAACCGATACGTCTTTCCTGGCTGGTACTTTCACTGAAGTTCTGCACGTTGTTCGTCAGATTGAAGCTTGACGACGCATTGAAGTTGTCGCGCGCCGCGTAGCCGCTATTCGCCACGGCATTCGGCAGCAGGCTGAAATGGCTGAGATCCAGTTCACCGCGCCGCACCGATTGCTCGGCGATTTCGACCCGGTGGTCTAGGTTGTACTTGAGCGCCCGTGCCATCGCCTCGTAGAGGTCGATGCTTTTGCCCAACGCCTCCTGATCAGCGGTCACCTGCTGCTGATTGCGCCATGCGGCGTCGTTCAGCTCGGTTTCTCCCAGGGGCACAGGATGCAACACGCATCCGCCGGCCATCAGCGCTACGGTCGAAATGAATAACCAACGGAGGTTTCCGGCGCGCATGAACTAGCCTGTCGAGTTGTTGCAGAAGGCCTGGAACGCAACGAACCGACTCACGGCAAATCAAAATGAGCACATCGGATCATCCGGATAAGCGATCGACGCGCAGACTACAATCTAAAATTGAACAATTTCGCTCGTTTGAGTTGAATGGTCGCTGAAAACGTGATTTGCGACAACAGTGCATAACAAGAAAGAGATTCCCCAGAGAGAGCACAAGCGAATCGCCATTCATCTCCCGCAAAGCATTGTGAAGGCATCTTAACTTACAGTTAACGTCAGCCAACGCCCGTGCCGGCTGAAACCAGCCGGTTGCATCCCGATCCGTGTGCGGAAAGCCAACATTCGAATCTGCAATCAATGATTGAACGCGGCAGAAGCTGGCGCCCATCTGTCACAAAAACATCGCATCAGGGGCGCAAGAACCGGGCTGATGAGCCGCGCGCCACTGAACTCATGATTCAGCCGCCCAGCAGGGTATCGCGCGGTGGGCGGGATTGCCTACTTTTGACGATGTTCGAGATCAATTGTTTCGAGTGTTCAGCAGACCAGCTAAGTGTAGCGGTAAGGCACGGCATGACGCTGCGCGCAGCTGCAGGCTGTATTGCCAGCTCCGCTTGTTGTGATGGGGTGGGCCTCTGAGGTGACCCTCAGGATTATTCTTGCCGGCGAAGCGTCGTGTTTGACGGGCTGGGTCCTGCAGGTCGAGCTTCGGCATGCGAGTAAGGTGCATGTTTCGCGTAACGTCATCTGGTGACCTGGGCAGCAAACTCTTCACTGGTCACCCGACAACTGCCGGTGGCGTTTCGGAGCCGACGATGGCCTCCCGTCAGGCTCCCTTGGCCGGCGCAAGCCCGGATCCGGTCGCCGGTAGAGGTCAAGGCGGAGCACGCGCTTCAGGCGCGATTTCGCCAACGACGGCCGATGGCCTGACCGCCCCACGCTGTTTTCCGTCGCGCGTGAAGCTGTTGGGTCAATTCGATCTGTTGCGGCTCCTGTTCCGCACACGCGTCTCGCACCCGAACGGTGTGCCCATTGGATCCCACGTGATGGAGCTGGCACCAACGGAAGCCGCGTTCACGTCCGCCATCGAAGCCTCCGCCATCGCGCGCGAGTTCGGGCCAGGCCGTAAACTTGGAGGCTACGTCGCAGGGCCCAGCTCGGAGCGCGCGGCACATTCGACGCCGACCGGTGTCGAGCCACCAGCAGCGGTCCAACCTGGATTGGCCCAACAAAGTTCATCAATTGGCCATGACATTGCCGCAGCCGCGGCGGCCTATTGGCCCTGTGCGATGCGTCAAGCTGGGCGCTCGACGAGGTTTTGTCGGCACTTGGGGGCTCCGCAAACCGTGCTGCAGCATAAGATCGACGAAATCGCCATCGGTGCCGCCCGAACCGGCGTCGTATCCACGCTCACAAACGCAGCCGGGCGACCGGTCGCAGACCGCCGGACCAGCGACTTGCCGCTGGATCCAGTGGCGGCAAGTCGCTCGCACGTCATTGGCACACATCTTGCGCGTTTGCGCTCCATCAACGTGCCGTCCGCCGATAGCCCGAAGTCGATGAGCCGATCTGTTCAACCAACGGTCGCGGATCGCGCTTTGAAGGCGATCGCGCCTTGCCGCCAGCTGGGGCTCGCCGAACCACGAGTCAGGGCCGGCATGGGGGGCGAAACGACGGATAAACCATCGAAATTCGGCGGGGAGAGTTGGGCCCGTGCCTACGCAGGGCGGTTCAAGGCAAAAATCTCAGCCGTGTCCGGTCTGGCCGGCGCGGCAGAGCGCGATCGAGTGCCCGGCGAGCTTCTGTCAGGTTCTGCATCCAATCCAGTCGAGGTCGAGTTGTGAGCGAGATCATAATCGAAGTGGTCGAGGACACCGGCCGGTCCCAGGGTGGACATGCGATCATCCGGCTCAACGGGCTGTGGCTGTTGCCAGCCAATGCGACCTTGCGGATCGAACCGGTGGACGAACTCGACGCGGTACTTTTGCCATCCGGCTGGCCAAAAGGCGACCTCACGCCACTGGAGACGCGGTTGACACCTCAAGGGGTCGAGATAGTCGTAGGGCCCGATGTGGTCGACTGCCCAGCACTGCTGCCAGGCACGCCGGTATCGGTCTCGGTTCCTTCGGCATTCGTAAAGGCCGAGGTGTTGTGGCCAGACTTGCCAGTGTCGATCGCGGCCGAGGCCTCTCCCGTCGTCATGACCGCCGCCGAACTCGCCGCCCAGCTGGATGCAGCCGATCGGTTGACGCGCCAGCACGAAGAGGCCGAGGCGTTGCTCCAGCTGAAGCGGCGCCTGAACGGAGCGGGCAACGATCCGATCGTTTTCGGCCCAGACCATAAGGAGCTTGATGCGCGAACCGATCTGGCGCAGCTGCGGTATCGCGAAGACGCGGGCGACGATGGCGCCCAGTTGGCCGCGGCGCAACTCTTACCGTTGGCCACGATGTATGATGTGCCGGTTACTCATGACCGGTTGAATCGCGACATGTCGGTGTCTTCACCGCTGACCGGTACCGCACTGGCGGCCGACCCGAACAAGCCGCGGGCGGTGGTGCCAGTTGCCGCCAAACCCAACGCGTCCCCGCGGCGCCAGCTTAGCATGGGTGTTCCGTTCGGACTGGGCTTTCTCGTTGCTGGTGCATTGACGGGTCTGGTGGCAATACGCCAGGGCGGCTCAAGTGCCGTCCCACCCGTCACGGGCGAGCCGATATCTGAAACAGCATCGCTTTCCGACGTGCTGGCGGTTGCCATGATCAGTCCTCGCGGGCGCCAGGCCACCGAGATCGATCTCGCCGGTGCACTCAAGCTCGCCGACGAGAACCTGCATGGAACCAGTGGTCCTGCCGATCCCCAGGAAGCGTCGTTCTGGTTGCGCAAGTCGATTTCAATGTCGGTAGGCACGCCACAGCTGGCGTGGGCGCTGACAAAGCTTGGTACGATCTATGCCCAACCGGCATCCGGTCCGCCTGACTACGGCAAGGCGCGCTTGCTCTGGGAGATGGCCGGAGACAGCGGAGACGCCACGGCGTTGTGTTTCCTCGGCGCGCTTCACGAATTCGGTCTCGGTGTCGCCAGCAGTAAAGCCAAAGCGCTTGCGATCTACCAGCGTGGCAAGGCGGCAGGGGGCTGTCGGGACATAGACGCCGCGATCAATCGAGTGAGGCCGTGACATGGTGCTTTTAAGCTCATCCGCATGCCGTCGTGTGGGTCTCGGCATTTCACTCGCATTGCTGCCAATTTTTGCGATCTCCGCTGGCGTCGCCACGCAGCGCGCACTGCCGAGCTTCGTTGATGAGCGGCGACTGCCATTAAGCGAGGCCGAAGCCGAAGCCAAGCGCAAGGCTGAGGAGCAGGCCCTGGAAAAGGCCAAGCAGGAAGAACGCCGTCTCGCAGCCGAGGCCGAAGCCAAGCGCAAGGCCGACGAGCAGGCCCTGGAAAAGGCCAAGCAGGAGGAACGCCGTCTCGCAGCCGAAGCCGAAGCCGAAGCCAAGCGCAAGGCCGAGGAGCAGGCCCTGGAAAAGGCCAAGCAGGAAGAACGCCGTCTCGCAGCCGAAGCCGAAGCCAAGCGCAAGGCCGAGGAGCAAGCTCAGGAAAAGGCCAAGCAGGAGGAACGCCGTCAACAGGCGGCCGTCGTGGCTCCCAACATCGCAGCCGGTGGCGCCGCCGCCCGCTCCGTGGCCGAATGCGTCAATGATAAAATCGCCGCGCAAGCCATCCCTGGCGGCCGCTTCAAGATCGAGATCGAAGCCCCTTGCCGCGCGAACCAATCGTTCGTCATCCAATATGGCCAGTTCGGGTTCCAACGGCAGCTCGACGCCGCGGGACGTGGCACGGCCATCGTCGACCTTTTCCAAGGCAAGGAGCCGTCGCTTAGCCTGCAGTTCGCCGACGGCAAGCGGCAGTCCGTCTCACCCGAGGCCGTCGATCTGCGCGGCCTGTCCAAAGTGGCTGTCGTATGGCAGGCCGCGGTCAACCTCGATCTCCACGCCTACGAGTACTCGACACTGCCCGGTACCAAGGGCCACGTCTGGGTACGTTCGCCTTCGTCGGCCGATGCGGCTCTGGCGGAGATGAAGTCTACAATGCGTGGTCGCGGCTTCCTGAGCACGAGCGACGATGGCCGCGGGTCAGGCGACAAAGTCGAAGTCTACACTTTCTGGCACCACGATGAGCAGCAGTCCGGGGTTGTCGCCACAGCACTCGACTACGAGTCGCGTGGCGACCAGCCTGCCGGAGATGTCTGCGGTACGGGACCCCAAGCCTCCGTCGCATTCGAGACGATCCTGGTTACACCGCTCGGCCGCGTGAGCCGCGAGCGCGGATCAATCGCGGCGGCGCCATGCGGGGTCCAGCTTACCGGCAACAGCCGGTTCATGGAGGACGCGGTTCCCGATATCAGCGCAAAACGATGACGAGCCGCATATCGAACGAGCTTATTGAGCAATTGGAATATGCAAGCTTTGGGAGAGGACTAGAATGACGGGTGGCAAGCGGAAGGTACCAGGCAGAGCGACGGTCGTGCGGCGGTTCGGCAAGGGCTTGGGGTGTACGTTCCCGATGATGCTTGTTGCGGGATCGGCGCTGGCTGCCGAGATCACTCTTCAGATGAAGGGTGGCGGCTTCACGATCCAGGGCGAGCTCAAGGCTTTCGATGGCACGAAGTACGTGATCGAATCGAAAGCACTCGGCAACATGTCGCTGGAAGCCTCACGGTTCGATTGCGTCGGCGGCGGCTGCCCGTCTCAGCCCATAGCCGCCGCACCGGCTGGAGCCGTTGCTGTCGCACGCAGTGGCCAACTCGGAACCACAACGTGGATGGGCGGCAGTGCCCAGGGCACGGCCGTCATGCCGAAGTTGATCCAGGCTTATGCCAGCTCGATCGGCGCAACGGTGGTCCGCTCTGTCGGCAGCGACAACAAGATCCTGGAATTCAAGCTGACCGATACCGGTGGCCGTGAAATCGGCAATTTCGTTGTCGCCCGCCAGGGCGTCCCCGCTGGTCTTGACGGATTGGAAAAAAAGCTGGTCGAAGTCGTGTGGTCGGCGCGCCCGATTACGCCGGAGGAGCAGGCAAAAGCTCAAAAGGCGGGTCTCGGCAATCTGCGGGCGCCGGGCAACGAGCACGTCTATGCGCTCAATGCCATGACCGTGTTGATCTCGCCCGACAACCCGGCCGTCTCGCTATCGATCGATAGCGTCGCCAAGATCTACTCGGGCCAGATCAAGGACTGGTCCGAACTCGGACTGCCACCAGGCAAGATCAACGTCTATGCCATGGTTCAGACGTCGGGCTATTGGGGCGCCTTTGAAGAAATGGTTTTGAAGCCAAGGGCGCTGCAGGCCTCGCCAGACATCATCCGGCTGGATGCCGCCACCGACTGGTCCGACAAGGTCGCGCAGGACCGCTACGGCATCGGCATCACCACGATCGGCCTCATCCGAAATTCCAAGCCGGTCAACGTCGAATCGTCCTGCGGTCTGATCACGCGGCCTTCCAACTTCGCGGCTAAGACCGAGGAGTATCCGCTGACCCACCGACTGCATCTCTATTCGGCCGGCCTGCCGAAGTCCCAGCTCGGCAGGGAACTCTTGTCGTTCGCATTGTCGCCGGCCATGCAGCCCGTCCTGAAAGAGGTGAACTTCGTCGATCAGTCACCGGAACTGCTTGATTTCCCAGCGCAGACGGCACGGGTAGCCTACGCGCTAAATGCGCAGACCGAAGACTTCGACATCAATATGATGCGCACCTTGATTAGCGAGTTGAAAGGCGCGAGCCGGCTCTCCACCACGTTCCGCTTTGGGACCGCCGACGCCACGCTCGACAGCCGGGCCATTGCCGACATCGCACGGCTGGCCGAACTACTGAAGTCGCCTGAGTATCGCGGCAAGCAGGTTATGCTCATCGGTTTCGCCGACGCAATCGGCAGCTTTGCCACCAATCTCAAACTGGCCGAACGACGTTCGGCAGCGGCCTTGCGGTCGTTGGTCGTTGCCGGCGGAGCGCAGGTCCGCACGCAGGTTGTCACCAAGGCCTTTGGCGAACTCGCCCCGGTCGCTTGCAACGATACGCCGGAGGGCCGCAATTTCAATCGCCGCGTCGAAGTCTGGGTCAAGAACTGACGGCGATCTCGTTCTCCGCGACGGCGTTCGTGGGGTGCTGCGCATGATCCGACCATTGGGGGTCAAGATCGTGATGCAGAGGCGGGCATCGAGCTGCTCTGACATCGCCTCTGTCCTCGATGCCCCGACGCCGATGCCTGCAGATTCAAGTCGAAAGGAAACCAGATGACAGCAGCGGCCAAACCGAAGTCCATGCGACGGGTGCCGGGGCTTGCAACCATCGCCCTCGGCGTGTTGGCGGTGGCTTCTCTCCAATCAGCGCAATCTCTCGCGCAGTCCTTGGCTTCGCCCCCCGGAGCCGCGCCTGCGGCCAAGATCGCACAGGCGCCTGCCTCGCCGGCCGCCGGCGCGTGGAAGCCGACCAAACCGATCGAGTTCATGGTCATGGCTGGTCCAGGTGGTGGCGCCGACAAGGCCGTCCGCTTCCTCGTCGACGTTATCGCCAAGAAGGGCCTCGCGACCGTGCCATTTACGGTCGTCAACGATCCCGGCCGATCCGGTGGCGACGCGCTGGCGAAACTGCAGGCCCGGCCGGGCGACGACCATGCGATCCTGTTCACACTGAATAGTTTCTACACGACGCCGCTCGACCTGCCGGACCTCAAGATCGACGTCTCGAAGTTTACCCCCATCGCGCGGCTCGCCGAAGATGTGTTCCTGCTCTGGGTGCATAGCGACCGGAAGGACATCAACACCATCGACGATTACGTCACGGCGGTGAAGGCCAAGGGAAAGGACTGGGTGATGGCCGGAACCGGCAAGGGGGCGGAGGATCAACTGCTTACTGAATTCCTCAACGCAACCTACGGCCTCAACATGACCTATCGCGCCATGGGCGGCGGCGGGGAGGTTGCAAAAGAACTGGCCGACAAGAAGGCGGATTCCACGGTCAACAATCCGTCCGAGCAGAATGACTATTATCCGAAGGGGATGACCAAGCCGATCGTCGCGTTCACCCCAGGGCGGCTCCAGGCTTATATCACCACGCCGACGTTGCGCGAGACCGGCATGGACTTCAATTACTTCATGCAGCGCTCCGTGGTCGGCCCGCCGCGCATGAGTGCTGCCGCCGCCGCCTGGTACGACAAGCTGTTCCGCGCCCTGTTCGAGAGCCCGGAGTGGAAGGACTACGCGAACAAGAACAGCCTCGCGGGCGATCTACTTACGGGTTCAAGCTTGATGACCTACTGGATCAAGGAGCGCGAAAAGCACGCGCGCTGGAAGATGGCCATCGACCTGATGAAGCCGCAGTAGCCGAGGGTCGCTACAGCTTGCCGCCCAAAGCCGCGATCGTGCCGAAAACGATGGCAGCCGCCGCCAGAAGGCACGCCATTCCACGAAGAATTGGCCGGGCTACGATCACCGCTTCGCGCTGGTCTTCATAGTCGTGGCGAGGTTTCCGCCCGGTCACCATCGCCTTGATCAGCGGGTCCTTCTTTATGAGCGAGTATAGCGTGTTGGCCACTACGTGAAGGCCGATAACCGGCAGGATCACCCAGTCGAACGCCAGCCTATGCCAGCGCGTCAGCAGCTTCTGTGTGTCTTCCGACACGAGCTTATAGAGCGGCCCTGCGGTCAAGTCGTTGTGCTCGACCGTGAAGAGCCCGATCACACCCTGGAACGCGACCAGCCCGAGCAGGGCCAGCACCATCCAGGCGCCGAGCGGGTTGTGGCCGAGGAAGTGGCGGCTACGCCTTCGCGCCAGATCCGCGCCATACCCGATCGCCGCGACCGGTCCGCGAACAAAGGCCGAGAAACGCGCGGTCGACGAGCCGGCGAAGCCCCATATCAGTCGCCATGTCACCAGCACGAGCAACGCGTACCCGGTCCAACGATGCCATTTCAGTGTCGGATCCTGCAGGAACTCCGCGTAGTAGAACGTCACCCACGTCGCTGCCATCAGCGTGACGAGCGTCCAGTGAAAGACGCGCGTGGGAAGGTCCCACGCGTGCACATGCGTGTCCCGTTCGTGCTCGGGGTTTTGAGCCAAGGCGGTCTCAGATCACTTCGGCTTGCGGTAGATTTTGTGGCAGCCCGAGCAATTATCGCCGAGCAGCTTCGGCCACACGTCCTGGAACGCGATCTCGTCTGTGATCTTGGCCTCGGCCGCCTTGCTCTCGGAGGCGAGCTTCTTGAAGCGGTCGACCACGTCCTGCTTCTTCTCCCAGATCACCGGCAGCGCTTCGGTCTCGCCGCCTGTCTTGCTGTTGTCGGGGAACATATCGGGCAGCTTCGCGGCGCCGGCCTGGAACGTCCTTAACGCCGCCTGAACCTTGCCGATGTCGAACTTGGCTTCACCCTTTAACATGGCGCCCGGATCCTTGGCGGCGGCGCCAAAGCCCTTCAAGACCTCTTTGCGGGCCTTGATCACATCGAGATTCTGCGCGGCGAGCGCGGTCGCGCCCACGGCCAAGAGAGCGGCAACAGAGAGAATGCGGAGCATGCGGGACGTTCTCCGTGTGGTTTGATCAGTCGATGAATAACCGGCAACTGCCGCGATCCGGTGACGACTATCGCCGGCAATCTGCGGCGCGGCAATCGGCGATCGGACCGCGTGTCCGGCCGTGCACCGCCGGCACACGAGTCGTCCGATAATCCGTCGTCCCCGTGCAAGGTGGGCGGAGTTCTCGCCAACCTCACGGCAGACCAAATGCTATCTGAAGAGGCACGGCCGGTCACTGCTTTTTGCGCAACAGTCCCACGACGGCGAGCCCTCCGCGCAAACCGGTTTCCAGTGTCAGTTCTCCGAACTTGTCGTGACGCGTTTTCCCGTCGGCGGATTGCGCAGCGGTCGCGTGGCTGCTGCCATCCTCCAAGTGATCGGCCGAGCTCGGCTGGAGCTGATCGTTCCATGCCGTGTCTGGTCCCGGAGAACGTCGAAGCGCTCAGGACGCCCATCCAGAAACGCGCAGCAGGGCAAATCCCTTCGTCGGGACCTATCGTCGAGCGTAGCTTTGGGAAGGTTGAGCCGCTATTGCACCCATGAAATATTTCTGACGCCTGAGCACGCGCCCTTGGCGCACCGCTCGGGCCGGCCGCGTGCGTGGAGACCTTGACCACCGAAGGCCCGACGAGCCTAGTGTTCCGGCGCCGACATTTGATCCCCATTGCAACGCGCTCCAGATCAAATGTCGGCGCCTAAGGAACACTAGCAACTCCATGATTCTAGTTTAGCTTTTGCATCTGTCGTTTGGTTTCGAGTCTAGCCCCGAGTGGGGACCAAACGTCAGATGCGCTACACTAGTGGCCTGTCGCGCCTAAATCGCTGTACTGGCGGCAACCGCTGACGATTTAGGCGAGACATAAAGACCACTAGCAAAAACAATGGTTTAGTGTGCCGTTCAACGCGCCTTGATTGACGACCAGCTTGCCGCTCGCACAGGTCAATTAAGGCGCGACGCCACACTAGCAGGTCGCTGAAAAAGGGTTTTT
>PERT01000074.1 GCA_002928955.1 Hyphomicrobium sp.
ATTCCCTTTGCAACGCGCTCCAGATCAAATGTCGGCGCCTAAGGAACACTAGCAAACCTTTGATTCCAGTGTAGCTTTTGCATCTGGCGTTTGGTTTCGAGGAAACCCGAGTGGGGACCAAACGTCAGATGCGCTACACCAGGATCAGCCCGCTTGCTGTTCGGAAGCGAGCATAGCCTCGTGGCGAGCCTTGTCGTCGGCACCCTTGACGCTCTCGTCGCGATCAACCAGCTCGATCACGGCGCGCGGTGCGCTGTCGCCGTAGCGGAAACCGGCCTTGAGAACACGCGTGTAGCCGCCAGCACGGTTCTTGTAACGCGTGGCCAGAACGTCGAAGAGCTTCTTGGTCATGTCCTCGTCGCGCAGGCGGGCCGCCGCCAGGCGCCGGGAATTGAGATCACCGCGCTTGGCAAGCGTGATGAACTTCTCGATCACCCGCTTCAGGTCCTTGGCCTTGGGCAACGTGGTGACGATCTGCTCGTGCTTGATGAGAGCCGCGGCCATGTTCGAGAACATTGCCTGACGGTGCGAGCTGTCGCGGCTGAACCGCCGCCCGAGTTTACCGTGTCGCATGTGTTTGTCCTTTGAGTTTTCTGGTCATTTTTTGACGGGGAGGTTCTGCGGCCTCGCCTCGTTGGCAAGTCTTGGGGGGCGGAGATTAGGGCATGGGGATTTGGGAGCCGCGGCGAATTTCTGATTCCATCTCCCAATCCCTCAACTCAGTACTGATCCTCGAAACGCTTGGCCAATTCTTCGATGTTCTCGGGCGGCCAATTGGCCACCTCCATGCCGAGGTGCAGGCCCATGGCGGCGAGCACTTCCTTGATTTCGTTGAGCGACTTGCGGCCGAAGTTCGGCGTGCGCAACATCTCTGCTTCCGATTTCTGGATCAGGTCGCCGATGTAGACGATATTGTCGTTCTTCAAGCAGTTGGCCGAACGCACGCTGAGCTCAAGCTCATCGACCTTCTTGAGCAATGCCGCGTTGAACGCGAGTTCCGGATGGCGGGTCTCCTCGACGGCCTTTTTCGGCTCCTCGAAGTTGATGAACACCGCGAGTTGGTCCTGCAGAATGCGTGCAGCGAGCGCGATCGCATCCTCGGCCTTGATCGAACCGTCCGTCTCGACCTGCATGGTCAGCTTGTCATAGTCGAGAACCTGACCCTCGCGGGTGTTCTCGACTTTATAGGAGACCTTCTTGACCGGCGAGTAAAGGCTGTCGACCGGGATCAGCCCGATCGGCGCGTCGTCGGGCCGATTGCGGTCAGCCGCCACGTAGCCTTTGCCCATGTCGGCCTGGAATTCCATGCGCACCGACGCGCCCTGATCGAGATGGCAGATGATGTGCTCGGGGTTCAGAACTTCGACGTCAGAGCCGGCTTCGATCTCTCCCGCGCGCACGGGGCCGGCGCCCTCTTTCTTCAAAACCATCCGCTTCACGCCGTCCGAATGCACGCGAAGCGCGATTTCCTTGATATTGAGAATGATGTTGGTCACGTCCTCGCGCACACCGGGGATTGACGAAAACTCGTGCAGCACACCATCGATCTGGACGGTCTTGATTGCGCCGCCCTGCAGCGACGACAACAGCACACGCCGCAACGCGTTGCCGAGCGTCATGCCAAAACCACGCTCGAGCGGCTCAGCGATCACTGTTGCAACCTTGTTGCGGTCGCGACCGGACTGGATCTCGAGCTTCGTGGGCTTGATCAGGTCCTGCCAGTTTTTCTGGAGTACATTCACCATGATCGACCTCATCTAAAGTTACGGCGCCGGCACCAGGGGGCTGCCGCGCCTCGGTTTCACCGGGTCTTCGTTGTCGGTCCGCTACGATCCGCCGGGGTGTGATCGGAGGGAGGCAGGATCGCCGCGTGGAAATGCAAGGGGCCCGACGGGCGCATCGCAATGGTCCTCGACGATTCCGGTCAGACGCGGCGGCGCTTGCGCGGCCGGCAGCCATTGTGCGGAATCGGCGTCACGTCACGGATCGAGGTGATCTGAAAGCCCACGGACTGAAGCGCGCGAAGGGCCGATTCACGGCCCGAACCCGGACCGCAGACCTCCACTTCGAGGATCTTCATGCCATGCTCCGAAGCCTTCTTTCCGGCATCCTCGGCTGCCATCTGAGCCGCGTAGGGCGTCGACTTACGCGAGCCTTTGAAGCCCATGGTGCCCGACGACGACCAGGCGATGGTGTTGCCCTGGGCATCAGTGATCGTGATCATCGTATTGTTGAACGACGCATTGACATGCGCGACGCCCGACGTGATGTTTTTCTTCTCGCGGCGGCGGACCTTGCCACGGCCCTTTTCTGCTTCTTTGGCCATTTCGTGAACTCCAGAGCTCCGACGTGGGGAGCGATCGTCTTAAACAGGGGGACAGGGAAAAGCGCATAACCACAAAGGCCTGCGCCGTTCGTCATGCCTTCTTCTTACCGGCGATGGCAACAGCCTTGCCCTTGCGGGTGCGGGCGTTGGTATGGGTGCGCTGGCCGCGTACGGGCAGCCCCTTGCGATGCCTCAGGCCACGATAACAGCCTAGGTCCATCAGGCGTTTGATGTTCATCGCCGTGTCGCGACGTAGGTCGCCCTCGACCGAGTAATCACGGTCGATTGCTTCGCGGATCTGCAGGATTTCGGCGTCGGTCATCTGATTGACGCGGCGCTCGGCCGGAATACCGACCTTGTTGCAGATCTCATGGGCATTCTTGGAACCGATCCCGTGGATGTATTGCAGCGCAATTACAACGCGCTTCTGTGTCGGGATATTCACACCTGCGATACGTGCCACAGTCTGGTCTCCTGCCGTCGGCTGAGCGCTTTTTTACAGCGCTGTCGTGGAGATCCGCCCTTGCTCGGCCGGAATCTCCGTTCTTCAATTCGTGCGTCTTACTCACGAGAAAAACGCGCTCAGGCCTTACGGATGCACTCCGCCTGGCTGCGCCGCGATCTTCAAAGTTCGAAAAGCTCGTCTGTCTAGCGCGACTTACGCCTCTTCGTCAATCGTGGTTGCGATCATTTGCCGCAACCGTTCTCCGTTTTTCTTCACTGTGCAAGCCCAGCGCCCATTGCCGGCTACGAACCACCGTCCAGAATGGTGTCAATCTGGCTGGCCACATCGCCGATTGAGGCCATTCCATCGACCGTTTTGAGCTGGTCGAGCGCGAAGTAATAGCCGATCAAAGGCGACGTCTCGCGGTAATAGGCCAGTAACCGCGACTTCAGGGTCTCCGCGTTGTCATCGGCGCGAACCGTACCGCCCGCGGCCAACGTTTCGGCTGCCCGCTTCTCGACGCGGCCGACGAGCACGGTGTCGTCGACCTTAAGCTCGATGACGGCGTCAAGCGTCTTGCCCTTGGACACCAACAGCAAGCCAAGCGCCGCCGCCTGCTTCAACGTACGCGGGAAGCCATCGAGGATAAATCCGCTGGCACAATCGGGCTTATCGATGCGCTCCGAGATGATCCCGATGACGATCTCGTCGGAGACGAGTCCGCCCGCTTTCATGACTGCGTCTGCCCGTTTGCCGATATCGGTTCCGGCCCTGACCGCCGCTCGCAGCATGTCGCCCGTCGAAAGCTGAACCAAGCCCCGCCGCTTGGCCAGCGCGTCCGCTTGCGTTCCCTTGCCCGCTCCCGGTGGTCCAAGCAGTATAATGTTCATTTGCGCCCCTTTGGCAAAGACGCACCCTTGAGCTTGGACTTTTTGATCAGCCCCTCGTACTGGTGGGCGAGCAAGTGGCTCTGCACCTGCGACACCGTATCCATGGTGACGCTCACGGCGATCAGCAGGGACGTACCGCCAAGGATCGCCGCAAAGGATTGCGGGACCGAAGCGTACGAGATGAGCATTTCAGGCAGCAAGCAGACGGCACCGAGATAAAGCGCACCGACGACCGTGATGCGTGTGAGCACGTATTCGATGCGGTCGGCCGTCTGCTGGCCCGGACGGTAGCCGGGCAGGAACCCGCCGTATTTGCGCAGATTATCAGCGGTCTCCTGCGGATTGATAACAATCGCCGTATAGAAGAACGCGAAGAAAACGATCAAGAGCACATAGACCAGCATGTGCAGCGGTTGGCCATAGCCCAGCGAAGCGACGATCGAATTCAACCAGTCAGGGCCCTGGCCAGCGGAGAATTGCGCCGCCGTGACCGGCAGCAGCAACAGTGAAGACGCGAAGATCGGCGGAATGACGCCGGACGAGTTGAGCTTCAAAGGCAGATGCGACGCATCGCCCTGGAACATCTTATTGCCCACCTGCCGCTTCGGATACTGGATCAACAGTCGGCGTTGTGCGCGCTCGAAGTAGACGATCGCCGCTACGACCACCAGCATGAGGGCGAACAGTGCAAGCAGCAGGATGGTAGATAGTGCACCCGTTCGCGCCATTTCGAATAGCCCCGCGATGGCCGACGGCAATGCCGCCACAATGCCTGCGAAAATGATCAACGAGGTGCCGTTGCCAACGCCGCGCTGCGTGATCTGCTCGCCGAGCCACATCAGGAACATCGTGCCACCGACAAGCGTGATGACCGTGCTCAAACGGAAGAACCAACCAGGATCCGCGACGACCAAACCGCTACTGGATTGTGAACCCTCAAGCCCGATGGCAATGCCGTAAGCCTGCATCGTAGCCAGGAGGACAGTCAGATAGCGTGTGTATTGGTTGATCTGCTTCCGGCCCGCCTCTCCCTCCTTCTTCAGCGCTTCGAGCTTCGGGGACACCGAACTCATCAGCTGCATGATGATGGAGGCTGAAATGTAGGGCATGATGTTGAGGGCGAAAATCGCCAGCCGCTCGACCGCACCGCCCGCAAACATGTTGAACATGCCGAGGATGCCCTGCGACTGCGACTTGAATGCCTCGGCGAAAGCCACCGGGTTGATGCCTGGTAGGGGAATGAATGTGCCCAGCCGATAAACCAGAAGCGCGCCAAGTGTGAACCACAACCGCTTCTTGAGATCCTCCGCCTTCGCGAAAGCACCAAGATTCATGTTCGCGGCAAGCTGCTCTGCGGCGGATACCATATTCGTGTCTCCAGACCTTTGGCCGTGTCACGGGCTTGGTGCTGACCCAGCTCCCAATTGCACTTCAGGTCAAATAGGCCATGCATCGGGATCCAGCAATGGGATCGAGCGAGCGGATCGAAGCCCGCAACCTTTAGCGAAACCTATGCACCAAAGGCTGCAACGCCAAAGTGCGTCGCCCCCCCGTCTAAGCCTCGCCAGCCGCCTTCTTGCCGCCAACCGGCTTGGTCTTTTTTGCGGCCGACTTCTTGGCCTTCGCCACGTCGGCGTCGAGTACCTTTACCGCGATCACTTTGACCGATCCACCGGCCTTCTCAACCGCAGCCTTGGCCGAGGCCGTGGCGTGATTGACAGTGACAGCAATCTTCGACTTGAGCTCGCCCGAGCCGAGCAGCCTCAGACCATCCTGAGAGCGCCGCAGAACACCCGTCGCCACCAGCGATTCCAGGTCGATCGGCTTTGTCGCATCGACGCGCTTCTCGTCGATCGCCTTCTGCAACGTGCCGACATTGATCTCGTTAAAGTGCTTGGGGCGGAACTTGTTGAAGCCGCGCTTCGGCAGGCGGCGATGCAAGGGCATCTGGCCGCCTTCGAAGCCGCCGATGGCGACACCTGAACGCGCGGTTTGACCCTTGCCGCCGCGACCGCCTTGCTTGCCAAGGCCCGAGCCGATACCGCGGCCGACGCGGACGCGCACTTTCTTGGCGCCGGCATTGTCTTTCAATTCATTGAGCCGCATGGGACCCGAGCTCCTTCACAGTCGAAAAAGTCAAAAGTCACTTCGTCTCTTCGACGATGCGCACGAGATGCGCGACCTTGGTGATCATGCCGCGGATGGCCGGCGTGTCCTCGAGCGTCGAGCGCCGGTGCAGCTTATCGAGCTTCAGCCCGCGAAGCGTGTGCGTCTGGACCGCCGGGCGCCGGTTGGCGCTGGCAATCTGCTCAATGGTAATCGTCTTCTTGGCAGCCATGTCACGTATCCAATCTCATCTGACGCCGGCGATTAAGCGGCCATCAAGCTTCGGCGTTGATATCGGCGGAGGCCGAGGCGTCACGGCGGCGCGATACGATGTCCGACACCTTCTTGTTCCGGCGGGCGGCGACCCCACGCGGATTCTCCTGGTGCTTCAACGCATCGAACGTCGCTCGCACCACGTTGTAGGGGTTGGTCGAGCCCAGTGACTTGGCAACCACGTCCTGCACACCGAGCATCTCGAATACAGCGCGCATGGCACCGCCTGCGATGATACCGGTGCCCGGCGGCGCCGACCGCAATACGACCTTGCCCGCACCGTGGCGGCCGGCACTATCGTGATGCAGCGTGCGTGCGTCCCGAAGTGGAATGCGCGACAGGTTGCGCTTGGCCGCTTCCGTCGCCTTGCGGATGGCTTCCGGCACCTCGCGGGCCTTGCCATGGCCGAAGCCGACGCGGCCCTTCAGATCGCCGACGACGACCAGCGCCGCGAAACCAAACCGCTTGCCGCCTTTGACCACCTTGGCCACGCGGTTGATGTGGACCAACTTATCCGTGAATTCATTGTCGCGCTCTTCGCGGTCACCACCGCGATCGCGCCCACGCCGGCCTTCAGGAGAACGTGCCACGAGGTAGTCCTTTCGTTAGAAGCTCAAGCCGCTTTCGCGGGCCGCATCCGCGAGCGCCTTAACGCGCCCGTGGAACAAATAACCGCCGCGATCGAAAACGACGTCCTTGATTCCCGCCTTTAATGCACGTTCCGCGACCAACTTGCCGACCGCAGCGGCTGCTGCTTTGTCGGCGCCGGTCTTGAGCGCACCCTTCAGATCTTTTTCCATGGTCGATGCAGCAGCAATCGTCTTGCCGGCGATGTCGTCAATCACCTGGGCGTAAATGTGCTGCGACGAGCGAAACACCGACAATCGCGGCCGCCCAGAGGCGCGCGCCTTCAGCGTGCGGCGCACTCGCATGCTGCGCCGATCGAACAGATTGTTGAGCTTCGAGGCCATCGGTATCGTCCTTACTTCTTCTTGCCTTCCTTGCGGAAGATGAATTCACCCTGGTAGCGCACGCCCTTGCCCTGGTAGGGCTCCGGCTTGCGGTAGGCGCGGATTTCAGCGGCGACCTGGCCGACGAGCTGCTTGTCGATGCCCGATACGACCACAATTTCCTGCTTCGCGCCCGCCACCTTGACTTCAACACCGGTCGGGATCTTGTGTAGAACCTCGTGGCTATAACCCACCTGCATCTGCAGCTGGTCCTTGCCCTTAAGTGCGGCGCGGAAACCAACGCCGTGGATCTCCAGGGTATGTGAGTAGCCGTCCGTCACACCCTTGACGAGGTTCTGGACCCGGGTTCGCGACATGCCCCACATCGCGCGCGATCGTTTGGTGTCCGCGATCGGCGTGACAGCGATGCCTTCGGTAGTCTTCTCGACCTTCAGCTCCTCGGGAGCCGTAAAAGACAGCTCGCCCTTCGGGCCCTTTACCTTCACCGTCTGGCCCGAAACCGTCGCGGTTACATTCGACGGGACCGTCACGGGTTTCTTTCCGATGCGCGACATGAGCGTTCCTCAAGAACCGGCAAGCTCGCCGGGCTCTCCATTTAGAAGATGTTGCAAAGAATCTCGCCGCCCACGTTCTCTTCACGTGCGCGTGCGTCCGACATCACGCCCTTCGGCGTCGAAAGAATTGATACGCCGAGGCCGTTGGCCACCGTCGGGATATCCTTGACCGGCGAGTAGACGCGACGGCCCGGCTTGGATACGCGCTCGATTTCGCGGATCGCCGGCTGGCCGTTGAAATACTTGAGCTCGATCTCGAACTCGGGCAATTCGCCCTTCAGTTCGACGCGGGTGTAACCGCGGATGAAGCCTTCTTCCGCAAGCACGTCGAGCACGCGCCCGCGCAGGCTCGAAGCTGGCGTGGACACCTTCGGGCGCCTGCGCATCTGCGCATTGCGGATGCGGGTCAGCATGTCGCCGACCGGATCATTCATTGCCATCGTTGTGCCTCCTTACCAGCTCGACTTGACCATGCCCGGGATACGGCCTTGACTGGCCAGCTCCCGAAGCTGGTTGCGGCACAACTTGAGCTTTCGATAAAAGCCGCGGGAACGCCCCGTCAGCTCGCAGCGATTGCGGATGCGAACCTTGGAGGAGTTGCGCGGCAGCTCGGCCAGCTTGATGCGGGCAGCGAAGCGCTCCTCGGCCGGCTTCTTGAGATCATTCGCAAGGTCTTTCAACCGTTTGCGCTTGCTCGCATACTGAGCGGTCAGCTTGCGCCGCCGCTTGTTCTTTTCCATCGAACTCGTCTTGGCCATCAGTGTCTCCCTAGGGCCTTTCGGGGGTCAGCCCCGAGGTCCTCTAAGTGCGGAAAGGAAAGTTGAAATTGCGAAGCAACTCGCGCGCTTCGTCGTCCGTCTGGGCCGACGTGCACACGATCACGTCGAGACCGAGCGGCTGCTCGATACGGTCGTAGTCGATCTCAGGGAACACGACGTGCTCCTTAAGACCGCAAGCAAAGTTGCCGCGACCGTCGAAGCTCTTCGGGTTCAAGCCACGGAAGTCCTTCACCCGCGGCAGCGCGATCGTCACGAACCGGTCGAGGAACTCATACATGCGGTCGCCACGCAGCGTCACCTTGGTGCCAAGCGCCATGCCCTCGCGCACCTTGAACGTCGCGATCGACTTGGTCGAATGGGTCTGCACCGGCTTCTGGCCCGCAATCATCGCAAGATCGGCCTGGGCACTGTCGACCTTCTTACGGTCATTGACCGCCTCACCGACGCCCATGTTGATCACGATCTTCTCGATGCGCGGGATCTGCATGACGTTCGTGTAAGCGAACTTCTTCTGCATCGCTTCGCGAACGACCTGCTCGTAAAGAGTCTTCATGCGCGGCTTGTAGTCCTTGGGTCGCGGCTTTGGCGGCTCGGACGGTCCTTTCGGCGCCATAGCCTCGCGCGCCTGGCCTTTACCAGCAGCAGCCTTGCCGCCCTTGGCCGGCGCTTGGCCAGCAGCGGCGGGTTTGCCGCCCTTTTGGGGCTTTTCTTTCTCGGCCATGGCTTACTTCTTCTCCGGAATGATTTCGCCCGAGCGCTTCGACACGCGGACCTTCTTGCCGTCCTCCAGAACCTTGAAGCCGACGCGGGTCGGCTTGCCGTCTTTTGGATCCTCCACCGCGAGGTTCGAGACGTGGATGGCGGCTTCCTTGGAAATGATGCCGCCGTCCGGGTTCTGCGCGCTTTGTTTGGTGTGCTTGCGCACGATGTTCACGCCGCGGACGATGGCGCGGTTTTCTTTCGGACGCATCTCCACCACTTCGCCATGCTTGCCTTTGTCACGGCCAGCAAGAACGATAACGTGGTCGCCCTTCTTGATCTTGAGCGAGGCCATTACAGCACCTCCGGCGCGAGGCTGACGATCTTCATGTGATTCTTGGCGCGCAGCTCGCGCGTGACGGGCCCGAAGATGCGCGTACCGACCGGATCGCCCTGGGCGTTGACCAGCACCGCAGCATTTCGATCGAACCGGATCAGCGAGCCGTCGGGACGGCGCACACCCTTGGCGACGCGCACGATTACGGCCTTCATGACCTGGCCCTTTTTCACGCGACCCTTGGGGATCGCCTCTTTCACCGACACCACGATCGTATCGCCGATGGTGGCATACTTGCGCTTCGAGCCGCCGAGCACCTTGATGCACTGGACGCGGCGCGCGCCAGAATTGTCGGCGACGTCGAGATTCGACTCCATCTGGATCATCGCACTTTACCTTCTCTTCTTAGCTTCTTGGGCTCGAGGCCCGGAATGTCGAGAGCGTCTTGGATGCGTTCGAAATGCCGGGCCGACGCTTCAGACCCGACAACGGCGATATCAGGTCTTCTCGACGACAACCCAACGCTTGAGTTTAGAGATCGGAGCGCTCTCGATGATCGACACCTGATCGCCGACCTTGAACGCCTTGTTCTCGTCGTGGGCGTGGTACTTCTTCGAGCGACGCACCGTCTTCTTCAACAGCGGATGCGTGTAACGGCGCTCGACCTCAACCACCACGGTCTTGGCGTTCTTGTCCGATACGACAACACCCTGCAGGACGCGCTTCGGCATTTCTCATGTCTCCTTTAAGCGCTCTTCTTGCCAGCGCTACCCGACCGCTTCTCGGTCTGAACCGTCATGACCCGCGCGATATCGCGGCGGATTTCCTTGACCCGCGCCGTATTCTCAAGCTGACCAGACGCCCGTTGGAAGCGCAGGTTGAACTGCTCCTTCTTGAGCTTCACCAGCTGGTCGTCCAGCTGATCGAGCGTCATGTCCCGGAATTCACCCTTCATCGCCAGTCCTCAAAATTTCAGCGCTTCACTCAATCTGTCCGTCAGCCGCATGCGGCAGACGTCTGGTTTGCAGAGTCAACCGAGCCGGGTCACAATGCGGCACTTTATCGGCAGCTTGGCGGCGCCCAGCATCAGCGCCTCCTTCGCGACTTGCTCGTTGACGCCACCCAACTCGAAAATAATGCGACCCGGCTTGACGCGTGCGCACCAGAGTTCGATGCCACCCTTGCCCGAACCCATGCGCACTTCCGCAGGCTTCTTCGTAACTGGCAGATCCGGGAACACCCGAGTCCACAACCGGCCCGCGCGCTTGGTGTGACGCGCGATCGCCCGGCGGGCGGCTTCGATCTGACGTGCCGTGAGCCGCTCCGGCTCAACCGCCTTCAAACCCACCTCGCCGAAGTTCAGCGTAGTGCCGCCCTTGGCGTTGCCATGGATGCGGCCCTTGAAGGCTTTGCGGAACTTTGTGCGTTTCGGTTGCAGCATGATCGGTCTCTAAAATCCCTTGTGCCTTGTGCGTCACCCCAGTGAAGGGTTACCGGATTCAGGCTTCTCCGCCCTCAGTCGGCTCGGCTGCCGGCGCCGTGATCTCGCCACCTGCTCCGCCGCCGGGACCACCCGGCGTAGAGCGGCCGCGCCCGCCGCCACGTCCGCCTCGACCGCCCGGCCCACCTGGTCCGCCGCCACGACGCTCACGCCGGTCACCACCGCCGTCATCACGACGAGGCCGCGGACCACCGCCTTCTTGCATGTCGGCCGCCTTCTTCTCCGAAGCCATCGGATCGTGCTCGATGATCTCGCCTTTGAAGATCCAGACCTTGATGCCGATGATGCCGTAGGCTGTACGTGCCAAGCCGTAGCCGAAATCGATGTCGGCGCGCAGTGTATGCAGCGGCACGCGGCCTTCGCGATACCACTCGGTGCGCGCGATTTCAGCGCCACCTAGACGGCCGGCGACGTTGATCCTGATGCCGACTGCGCCAAGACGCAGCGCCGACTGCACCGCGCGTTTCATGGCGCGGCGGAAGGCGATGCGGCGCTCGAGCTGCTGAGCGATGCCCTCGGCAACCAGCACAGCGTCAATTTCGGGCTTGCGCACTTCGAGAATATTGAGATGCACTTCCGAGGACGTCAGCCGCGCGAGATCGCCGCGTACCTTCTCGATGCCCGAACCCTTTTTCCCGATCAGAACGCCCGGACGCGCGGTATGGACCGTCACCCGGCACTTCTTGTGCGGCCGTTCGATCACGACCTTGGAAATGCCAGCCTCGCGCTGCTGCTTCATCAGGTGCTCGCGGATCGCGAAATCCTCGTGCAGCAGGCGGCCGTACTCGTGCCGTCCGGCGAACCAGCGACTGTCCCAGGTACGATTGATGCCGAGCCGGAGGCCGACGGGATTGATCTTTTGACCCATTACGCCGTTTCCTTCTTGTCAGGCTTTGGCTTGCCGGGAGCCTTCTTCGGCTTGTCGAGTTCTGCGGCGGCTTCCCGGACGACGACCGTGATCTGCGACATCGGCCTCAGGATGCGCGAGCCGCGACCGCGACCACGGGCGTGGAACCGCTTCAATACGAGGTTTTTTCCGACATAGGCCTCGGCGACCACCAGTTCGTTGACATCGAGGTTGTGGTTGTTCTCGGCGTTGGCAACGGCGCTCATCACGCACTTGCGCACGTCGCCAGCGATCCGCTTCCTCGAGAACTCGAGGTCAGCCAACGCCGTATCGACCTTCTTGCCGCGGATCAGCCCCGCCACAAGATTCAGCTTCTGAGGCGAAACCCGGAGGTTCCGCGCCACCGCCTTGGCCTCGTTTCCGGCGAGGCTCCGCTCTCGGCTCGGCTTGCCCATTATCTCTTCACCGCTTTCTTGTCGCCACCATGCCCGTGGAAGCTGCGCGTCGGCGCAAACTCCCCGAACTTGTGGCCGACCATGTCCTCAGTGACATTCACCGGGATGTGCTTGTGTCCGTTGTGCACGCCAAACGTCAGGCCGACAAAATGCGGCAAGACGGTCGAGCGGCGACTCCAGATCTTGATGATCTCGTTGCGGCCCGAGCCGCGGACCTTCTCGGCCTTCTTCAAGAGGTAGCCGTCGACGAACGGACCCTTCCAGACTGAGCGTGCCACGTTGTTCTCCTCGGCCTTCTCTTACTTCGACTTGGAACGAGAACGGACGATGTACTTGTCCGTCGTTTTATTTTTTCTTGTCTTGTAGCCCTTGGTCGGCTTGCCCCAGGGCGTCGCCCAGTGCTTGCCGCCCTTGGTACGGCCACCGTTGGGGTGGTCGACCGGGTTCATGGCGATCGAGCGCACGGTCGAACGGGTCCCCTTCCATCGCGTACGGCCAGCCTTGCCAAGAACCGTGTTCGAGTGATCGGGGTTCGAAACCGCCCCCACCGTCGCCATGCATTCGGCGCGGACCTTGCGGGTTTCTCCAGAGTTGAGCTTAAGAACCGCCCAGCCCGAGTCGCGGCCGACGAGCTGCACGAATGCGCCTGCGGAGCGCGCGATCTGTCCGCCCCGACCCGGCTTCATCTCAACGTTGTGCACGATGGTGCCGATGGGCATGTTGGCGAGCTGCATTGCATTGCCTGGCTTCACGTCGACCTTCGCGCCCGAGACGACCTTGTCGCCCACCGCGAGGCGCTGCGGCGCCAGGATGTAGCTCAGCTCCCCATCCTCATACTTGAGAAGTGCGATGAATGCCGAGCGGTTGGGATCGTACTCGATCCGCTCGACGCCTGCGGTCACGTCGGCCTTGCGGCGACGGAAGTCGATGAGGCGGTAAGCCTGCTTGTGGCCGCCGCCGATATGCCGCGTGGTGATGCGACCATCGGAGTTTCGGCCGCCGGTCTTGCGCTTGCCCTCGACCAGGACCTTGATCGGCGCGCCCTTCCAGAGCCCGCTACGGTCGATCGACACGAGGTGGCGCAGGCCAGGCGATGTCGGACGGTATGTTTTCAGTGCCATGGGATACGCCTCTTAAAGACCCGTCGTCACGTCGATCGAGTGACCTGCCTCGAGCGTGACGATAGCGCGCTTGGAGTTGCTGAGCTGCGCTTTGCGGTAGCGGAAGATGCGAACCTTCCCCTTCCGCACGATTGTGTTGACAGCTTTGACCTTGACCTTGAACAAGCTCTCGACCGCGGCCTTGATCGCGGGCTTCGTCGCCTCCGCATGGACCTTGAATACGACCTGGTTGGCTTCAGAAACCAAAGTCGATTTCTCGGTGATGACCGGCGCAAGAATGATGTCGTAAGCGCTGAGTTTTCTCATTTGCCCCGCGCCTCCAGCGCATCGTTGAACCGGGTCTCCAGGGCTGTAATGGCAGCCTTGGTCAGCACCAGCTTCCTGCGCCGCAGGATGTCGTAGACATTGATGCCTTGTACCGGCAGCACATCGATGTTGGGGATGTTGCGGGCAGCACGCGCGAAGGCGACGTCGAGTTCGGCGCCGTCGATGATCAGCGCGTTCTCGAGGTTCAACTTGGCGAACTGCGACCGCAGCGTCTTGGTCTTGCCCTCGGACGTGGCACGGTCCAGCACGACGATCTCGCCAGCCTTGGCCTTGGCAGAGAGCGCATGGCGAAGCGCAAGTGCCCGCACCTTCTTGGTCATGTCGACGGCGTGGCTGCGCGGCTTTGGACCAAACGCCTTGCCACCGCCACGCCACTGCGGAACAGACTTGTCGCCGTGACGGGCGCCGCCTGTTCCCTTCTGCTTGTACATCTTCTTGCCGGTGACCGTCACTTCCGAACGGTCCTGTGCGTGGTGCGTGCCGGCCATCCGCTTCAACAGCTGGTAGCGAACCATTCGGTGCAAGAGATCGGGCCGCGGCTCCAAGCTGAAAATCGCGTCGGCGAGATCGATCTCACCAGCAGATGTAGCGTCGAGCGTCGTGATCTGCGCTTTCATCACGCCAGCTCCTTCTTTTCGGCTCGCGCCTTGAATGCGCCGGGCTTCGGCGTGTCCTTGTGCGCCTTCTTCTTCACGGCATCGCGGACAAGGACCCACCCGCCCTTGGAGCCAGGTACCGCGCCGCGGATCATGACGAGACCGCGCACGACATCGACTTTGGCGACGACGAGGTTCTGCGTCGTGACCCGCTCCATACCCATGTGGCCGGCCATCTTCTTGCCCTTGAACACCTTACCGGGATCCTGACGCTGACCGGTGGAACCCAAGCTGCGATGGCTGACCGATACGCCGTGGGTGGCGCGGAGACCGCCGAAATTCCAGCGCTTCATGGCTCCCTGAAAGCCCTTGCCCTGGCTGGTGCCGGTCACATCCACAAACTGACCGGGAACGAAGTGGTCCGCGGTGATCTCAGACCCTACCGCGATCACGTTGTCGGGGCTAACACGGAACTCCGCCAGCTTACGCTTCGGCTCGATCTCGACCTTGGCAAACGTGCCCCGCTCGGATTTGGTAAGACGCGAGACTTTCCGCGTGCCGACCCCGAGTTGCATGGCCGTATAGCCATTCAGCTCGTTCGTGCGATGGCCGACGACCTCGAGTTTCTCGAGCTTCAAAACGGTGACAGGCACGTGCTCGCCCGCATCGGTGAAGATGCGAGTCATGCCGACCTTCTGTGCAATCACACCGGAACGCATGTCTGAGCATTCCTTCCTCAGTTTGGGTCGTACGCCAGCTCACAGCGCATTGGACCCGTGGAAACCTTAGAGCTTGATCTCGACATCGACACCCGCGGCGAGGTCGAGCTTCATCAGCGCGTCCACCGTTTGCGGAGTCGGATCAACAATGTCGAGCAGACGCTTGTGCGTCCGCATCTCAAACTGCTCGCGGCTCTTCTTGTCGATGTGCGGCGAGCGGTTGACTGTGAACCTTTCGACGCGCGTCGGCAGCGGGATAGGTCCGCGGACTTCGGCGCCGGTGCGCTTAGCCGTATTCACGATCTCCCGCGTCGACGCATCGAGTATTCGATGGTCGAACGCTTTCAATCGGATGCGTATGTTTTGGCCATTCATCTCAGAAACTCGCCCTCAAAAGGATGAAAGCGCCCGCACGCCGGGCGCTTCCTTAATCCTTGCTCC
>PERT01000075.1 GCA_002928955.1 Hyphomicrobium sp.
ATGTCGGACCTAAATCGTCGACGCGTGCAGCTGGCACAGCGATTTAGGCGCGACAGGCCACTAGTAGGCGTTCTTCGTCTGGATAAGCGCGAACGGGGTCATCACCAGTATGTAGAGATCGAGGAACAGGCTCCAGTTTTCGATATAGTAGAGGTCATGCTCGACGCGCTTCCGGATCTTCTCCGGTGTGTCGGTCTCGCCCCGCCAGCCGTTGATCTGTGCCCAACCCGTGATGCCGGGCTTGACCTTGTGGCGAGCAAAATAGCCGTCGACCACCACGTCATAGAGCTCTGTGCCGGCCTTGGCCTGGAGCGCGTGCGGTCGTGGGCCGACGAGAGAAAGTTCTCCCATAAGCACGTTGAACAACTGCGGGAGCTCGTCGAGGCTTGTTTTGCGGATGAAGCGGCCGACGCGCGTGACGCGCGGGTCGTCCTTGGTCACGAGTTTTGCAGCCGCGGCGTCGCACCGGTCGGTGAACATGGAGCGGAACTTCAACATTTCGATCAGCTCATTGTTGAAGCCGTAGCGCTTCTGACGGAACAGCACCGGCCCGCGGCTGTCGAGGCGGATCGCAGCGGCAACCGCCAGCATGATGGGCGCGAGAAGAACAAGCGCGACAGCGGCGACCACCACGTCGAACTGTGACTTGACCAATTTTCCCCAGTCGGTGATCGGCTTGTCGCAGAGATCGATCATCGGAAGGTTGCCGATGCGCGAATAAGTCCGTGGACTGAAGCGAACGGCTGACGACTGGGCCGGCATTTTGATGTCGGCTGGCAGCATGGACAGCTGCTTGGTGACCGCAACGAGGCGCGCTTCCGCGCTCATCGGCAGTGCGACGATGACAAGATCGACGCGGGTCTGGCGGGCAAACGCGATCAACTCGCCCAAGCCGCCGATCACCGGATAGCCGGAAATGACGCGCGGGGTGCGCACGTCGTCGCGATCGTCGAATATGCCGAAGATGCGGATGTCGCTGGCGCGGTCGGCTTCGAGTTGGGCGAGCACGCTTTCGGTCACCTCGTTGCCGCCATAGATGACCGCTCGGCGGTAGAGGCGGCCCTTGCGCATCCAATTGCGAGCGATGCCAGCCAGAACGAGCCTCTCCCCGACCAGCGCCGCGGCGCCCGCGGTGAACCAGGCGGCGAGCCAGACGCGCGATACGTCGGCGCCGATCTTCATGAAAAACACGCCGGCGACAATAAGGCCCCAGGCGACCGTCCAGCCCAGCACGAGCCGCGGCATGTTGCGCACTATCGCCGTGAAGGCGGCGATCGAGTAGAGCCCGAGGACCTCGAACATGCCGACGGTGAGCAGCCCGGTCACGGCGATCGCACCCAGGTAGACGGGATTCGAACCAACCGAAGGCTCGCTGACGTAGGCCAGTGCGATAAAGAGACCGAGCAGCGTCGTGGTTGCGAAATCCGCAAAACGTGCAAATCCCCTCACCACGGTCGCGGAGATCAGGCTCGACCTGTCGGTGCGCTGGCGATCGGCGAGGCGAGGCGGGTTGGCGCCCGTTTGGCGGGTTAGGCCACCGGTTATGGACGCCGTCGAAGCAGAGATCGCGTGAAGTGGCTTGGACATTCGGATTTTGTGCTCGACCATGACACCAGGAAAGTCGCGTCCTGATACGTGGCAGGACCCGCTTTCCGGCAAGAGCAGGCTCCGTGCCAACGCGATGGAGCACGGCTTGTCTCGGGTCTGAGGCGAACAACGTGGTTAAGAGCGGCGGTCCGCGTAGAACGCAAGGATGGCCTGCGTCATGCCGGCGACGGTGTAGCGCTCGGCGACCACGGCCTTTAGCCGTTCGGCGCGGGCCTGCATCTCCGTTCCCTCGTCGAGAGCCTGGAGCATGTGGCGGGCCAACTGACCCGCGTCGCCGGCCGTCAGCATGGGGGTGTCGGTACCAGCGAGAATTTCGGGAATGCCGCCGACCCCCGTGGTCAACAGCGGAATGCCCGCTGCACCCGCCTCGAGCACGATATAGGGGAAGCTCTCGGCCCGTGAAGGTACAACGAGTATCCGGCCGAGGGGGAAGGCGTCGCGCGCTGGCAACGCGCCTGGAAAGGTCGTTTGCCGTTCGAGACCGAGTTCACGGGCCAGGGCTTTCAGTTTCTCGCCGTCGGGTCCTGAACCCACGATTGTCGCTTGGGCGGGCCGGGTTTTGTTGACCTCGGCCAGTGCCTGAAGCAACACGTCGATGCCCTTGATGCTCCTGAGTTCCCCAATGAAAAGGAACTCTCGAGCGCTGGCGGCCGGGCGGTGCTCCACGAAGTCGGCTGGCCGCAGTCCATTGGGCACGATACACGATCGTGCCAGGCTGGGGCATACACGGTCGCCGTAGACCCTCGCGGCGTAGGCGCTTTCGAACACGAGCCCGTCGGTGTAGCCGTGGAGGAACCGCTCCATCCCTAGAAAGATGCGGCTTTCGATCGTTCCGGCGGTGAAGTTCAAGCTGCCGCCGTGGGGTGTATAGAATGTCGAGACCATTCGGCCACGCCGCTTCAGGATGTGGCCGGCGAGGCGCGCGTAGGCGCCACCCTTTGCGCCGTGGCCATGCAACACGTCCACGCCGAGAGTCTCTGCCAATGCCGTTGTGAAACGCACGACACCGAGATCGCCGGGGCCGGGTTGGCGCGCCATCATCGTTCGCGTGATGCCGAGCGCGAGTTTCGACCGTATGCCATCCAACCGGAGTTCCGTCAGGCGGTCATGGACGGTCGAGTCGGCCAGCAGTCCGACCTCGTGTCCGAGTGCCGCTTGCTCTGCCGCCAGATCGAGAACGTGGCGAAAAAGCCCGCCGACAGGGGCCCGCAGGCAATGGAGGACACGGAGTGGCTGGCCCACGGAGCAGCGTACCCCTTGGTTTCAGAACAAGCGTTCGAACACGAACACGGTGTCGCCCGGCTGCACCACATAATCGGACGGTGCCTCGATCTGCTCGACGGTGCCGTTGATGCGGCGGGTCAGGCGGAACTTGCGATTGGACGCCCGTTCGGTATAGCCGCCGGCGATGGCGACGGCCGTTTCGACGGTCATTCCCGAAACGTAGGGATACTGACCGGAATTGCGGACTTCGCCGAGGATGAAGAACGGCCGGTTCTGCTGCACGTCGACGGTGACCTGGGGGTCACGCACGTATTGCGTGCCAAGCCGCGAGCGAATTGCGCCCTCAAGTGCAGTGGTCGTTAGTCCGCGCGCCCGGACCGAGCCGATGAGCGGTACCGTGATCTGGCCGCCGTGGTCGACGATATAAAGGCGGGACAAGTTGGGCTGGCCGTAGACGAACACGCGCAAGCGGTCGCCAGTGTCGAGCAGGTAAGGACGATCGGAATGACCAACTGCCGCCGGAGCCGAGAGTGCGACGGGCACGACAGTCGGCTCGCCCCAGGCGATGTGGCCATCGGAACGAACCGAAGGGCCCACCGGCACCGGGTAACCGTCGCGCGTCTGACCGCCTTCGGAGGCAACCGCAACGCGGGCATCGTCACTCACGCCATCGTCGGAGGCGATCCAATCCGAAACGTGGGCGCAACCGGAGCAGGCGATGGCGAGGGAAATTGCCGCAAAGGCGTGGCGCAGGGACATGGTCTGGCAATCCTGACTGGAAAGGCGACGTGGGATATTTCTAGATCGCCAGTAGTTAAGAAATGCTCACCCGACGTCTATTTTCGGCACGGTTAAGGTTTCGCTTACCTGAGGGGTCTCTAATCGGCTCGTCAGCCAACCCTCGATTCGGGGCTCAGAAACTATGCGCACGTCGAACCACGCTTCTCCCGACGACATCGATATCGGCACTTTGTGGGCGTCGTTGAAGCGTGGCCTGCCACGGCTGTTCATGCTGAGTGCGTTGGCTGGAGGCGCGACCTACGGCGTTCTGTCGATGATGGCGCCGCGTTATACGTCGGAAGCTCAACTCTCGGTCGTCGCCAAGGGCTCGCAGAGCCCGTTCTCCGATCCGAAGCGCGAAGGTGCGGCCCCAGATTCCGTTTCCGTGTCCGTGGACAAGGAAGCGATCAACACTCACGTCCGCGCGCTGATGTCGCCTGATCTCGCCCGCCGCATCGCCGACGACATGAAGCTTAACACCAAGAAAGAGTTCAATAGCGCGTTGGGTAGTCTCGACACCGTAGGCAGCTTGTTACGGCTGGTCGGGCTTGCAGGCCCCCGACCCGGCGAAAGCGAGCAGGACCGCGTGCTCGGCGCATTCTTCAAGAGCCTCGAGGTCTACTCGCCGAAAGAGAGCCGCTTCATCGGTATTCGCTTTTCCTCGAGCGAGCCGGCGCTCGCGGCCGAGATCGCAAACCGTATCGCCGAGACCTATCGCAGTTCGCTCACCTCCCTGCGCGTCGTCGAGACCGACGAAGTGCAAAGGGCGCTGGAACCGAAGATCGTCGAGTTGATCAAGGACGTGGCCGGGGCCGAGGCAGAGGTCGAGCGTTTCCGCGGACAGACCGACCGTTTCGTCGGCGGGCCACAGCGCACCGCGCTTATCGAGCAGCAACTGGGTGAACTCACAGCCGAGTTGACCCGAACGTCCGGCGCGCGCAGCGAGGTCGAGGGCCGCGCGAAGTCCGCGCGCGAACTCTTGAAGTCGGGCTCGGCGGAAGTGCTGCCCGACGTCCAGCGCTCGCCGTTGATCCAGAACCTCGTCCAGCAGCGCGTCCGCGCCGAGCGGCAATTGGCCGAGCTGTCGGCGTCACTTTTGCCCGGTCACCCCCGTATGCAACAGCTCAACGCTGATCTCAACGGCTTGAAGCGCCAGATCACCGGCGAAGTGTCCAAGCTGGTCGAAGGCCTGGAGAAGGAAGCCAAGGCGGCTGTTAATCGCGAAGAGTCGGTCAAGAAGAGCATCGACACATTGAAGAGCAAGGTGGTCAATACCGGTGGCGACGACGTCAAGTTGCGCCAGCTGGAGGCTGCCGCCAAGTCGAAGCGGTCCGAGCTCGACCGTTTGCAGTCGCAGTTCGAGGCCAACAAGGCGCGCGCCACTCCCGGCGCCGTTCCGGTCGAAGCGCAGATCATCACCCAGGCTCGCGCATCGAGCGTTCCCACATTTCCACGCAAGGGACCCTACTCCGCGCTCGTTGCGGCGGCAGCGCTGCTGTTCGGCACCGCGTGGGTCATCTCGAAGTCGCTGTTTGTGGGCGCGCGCTCGAACGGCGGTTCGGATCCGATGCCGAATTCGGGGAGCTTTTCGAGGTCGGCGCGCGCGGAGCCGGCTCTGGCCGCGGCCGCGCGTGACGTCGGCAGGGCTGCCGCATCCGGCGCGGCCGCAGCCGCCGCACCGTTGCAGGCAAGTGCCTCCCGATCTCCGCGAGACACGTATTCGTCCGACGTGTCTTGGACGGGCAAGGGTTCGCCGGATGCGGTGGATCAGCTACCGGCAACCCCGCAGAAAACTGCCTCGACACCGAGCGACGGTTTGGCGCGTACCGACAAAGTCGCAAGCATCGCCGAACTCGCCAGCCGCATCCTCGTTAACGCGCCTGCGCAAGGCGGATATCGCGTGCTGATTGCCGGCGAGACGGCCGCGATTGAAGCCAGCGCCGAGGCGATCGAGTTGGCCAAATGCCTCGTCAAGGCTGGCAAGCAGGTCATTCTCGTCGATTGGGCGCTCGACGGCGAAAGTATGACCGAGAGGCTCGGTATCCAGCGGGCGCCCGGTCTGACCGATCTCTTGCAGGGTGGTGCGCGCTTTGAGGATGTGATCCGGCGCGAGCCGACGTGCAATGTGCACGTTCTGGCTGCGGGAGCGGCGATCGATGTCATCGACGCTGGCGTCGACGACGACCAGCTCAATCTGGTGCTCGACGCCCTCGACGAAGCCTACGACACGATCGTCGTCGTCGGCACCAACGAAGCCGCGCGGCGGTTATTCGAGGCCATCCAGGGTCGCTTCGACGCCGGCGTGATTGTCGCGGACGGCAAGAAGAAGCCGGGTGTGCTCCAGGATCCGCCTGGAACGCTGCTGGGCTTCGAGGTGACCGAAATCGATGTGGTGCGCTTCGAACGGCAATCGCCGCAGGTAAGTGGCATCCAGCGCATCATGCGCACTGGCATGAGCAGCGGAGCGGAACTGCGGCCGAGCTGATCGACCGGTTGGCGGTCTGAATCAATGGGTGGTCGATACAATTTTTTGATCGCGACGAACTTTGCCCTTTAATCCGACGAGGACATTGGTGACGCTCGAATCGTCCAACCATCGCCTGGTCTTGCCGAGTTGAGCCAGCATCAGGCCCTGTCCTGTATGTGAATGTCCTGCCGTGGAACGTTTTGCCGCTGACCCTTCGGTTAACTGATGTCCGGCAACATATTTGCTTCACACGTGCCTCAGCCCGAAATTGTGCACGAGACTTGCATCGACGGGTGGTGGAAGGGCGCTGGCGTCGGGCAGCGTCCGTTCATCATGACGACTTGGATTCCACCGGAACGCGATCGACGCCATGGGCCGCCGCACAACTACCCTGTTGAAGGCCGGTCTCTCGGCGCTCCATTTCTCGGGTGCCAGCGGACTTGTCTCCCCGCTGACCCGCGGTGTGGGCGTCGTGTTCATGATGCATCGCGTTTCGCCTGAGCCGGTGCAGGCATTCGAGCCCAATCGCATCTTGCGCGTCACGCCTCAGTTTCTCGAGGCCGTCGTCCGGCACGTCATCGAACGCGGCTTCGAAGTCATCTCGATGGGCGAACTGCCCGCGCGATTGTCCAGTGACGTCCGTTCACGGCCCTTTGCGTGCTTCACGTTCGACGACGGTTATCGCGACAACGCCGAATACGCCTTTCCGATTCTTCGGCGCTATCGCGTGCCGCACACACTCTATGTGCCGACCGATTATCCCGACGGCCGCGGCGATCTGTGGTGGCTGGTGCTCGAGGCTGCCATCCGCAAGGCTGATCGTGTCGCGGTGCCCTTTCACAACGGCCCGCACGGGCTGTCCTGCCGCACGGTGGCTGAGAAGGAGCGCGCGTTTCACACCCTCTACTGGCACTTGCGCGGTCTGCCCGAGCAGCGGGCGCGCGAGATCGTGGGCGGTATCGCCCAAGATTCAGACTTCGATTCCAGTACGCTCTGCGCCGATCTCATCATGAATTGGGACGAATTGCGGGTCGCGGCAAAAGATCCGCTGCTGACGATCGGGGCCCACACCTGCCGGCATCTCGCGTTGAGCCGCATCTCAATTTCCGAAGCGCGCGAGGAGATGGCCCAAAGCAGTCGGCGCATCGAGGTCGAACTCGGCCGGCCATGCCGGCATTTCAGCTATCCATACGGTTGCGACAAGGCCGCGGGAGCCCGCGAGTTCGCTCTTGCGCAGGAACTGGGCTTCGAAACCGCGGTGACCACGCGCAAGGGGTTGGTTCATCCGTCTCACGCGGCGTCGCTCAATGCCATCCCGCGGCTATCTCTCAATGGCGATTTCCAGGACTTGCGCTACGTCGATGCCATGCTGTCGGGCGTGCCGTTCTCGATGTGGAACACGCTGCGCCGTGCCGCGGGCGCCGAAGTTGGCTGACCGCTGCTCACGTTCGCGGTTTTGCATCCGGCTCTGCCACATCATCGGGCTTCGACATCCACTTGACGAGCACCGCTGCCGGCAGCACCCAGAGCAGGCCCGCGACGACGTAATAGGCCATCTCGACGGCCTTGCTCGCGTTGACCTGCAGCGCGATGGCCACGAACATGGCGGCCAGCGCGTAGACAGTAACGAGCAGCAGAAGCAAGATTGTCCCGACGAGTTTCCGTGTGCGCGAGGTCATGTCCATGTCCGATCATTGAAGGATGCGTATCGCTGGGAGGCGCTGGCGTGGGGGATATGTCCGCGATGGCTGCGCTTGTCGGGCGCATTGTGCGGGTCAGGGCTTGGGTCTACTGGACCATCTGAAACAGGGGTGGATTTCGCACATGGCCCTATCGAGGACGCAACTGCACGCAGCGCCGCAGGCGCTCAAGGGAAAGCTTTTGCCGCAGGCGCTCAAGGAAAAGCATTTGCCGCAGGCGGTTCGTGCGTCTCCACAGGCGACCAGCGCCCATGATGCCGCCGTCGCGGTATGGCTTTGGGCCATTGCCGCCATTGTATTCCTGATGATCATCGTCGGCGGCGCCACACGGCTGACCGATTCTGGCCTCTCGATCACCGAATGGCGGCCAATCCTCGGGGCGATCCCGCCGCTCTCCGCCGCCGACTGGCAGTCGGCCTTCGCGAAATACAAAGAAATTCCGGAGTACAAGCTTGTCAATGCGGGCATGTCGCTTGAAGATTTCAAGGTGATCTTCTGGTGGGAGTGGGGCCACCGCTTTCTCGGCCGCCTCATAGGGCTCGCCTTTGCCATTCCGCTCGCGGCGTTCTGGGCCCTCGGTTGGCTGCGGCCGGGGCTCACGCCCAAGCTCGTGGGCGTCTTGGCACTGGGCGGGCTGCAGGGTGCCATCGGCTGGTACATGGTGCAGTCGGGCCTCGTCGAGCGGGTTGACGTCAGCCAATACCGGCTCGCGCTGCACCTGACAGTGGCGTTCCTGATTCTCGGCATGGTCGTTTGGCTGGCGTTGGATCTCGCGCCCGATACCCGCTCGCCGCGTCTCACGACTTTGACAGTGGCGCAGCGTCGGCGGGCTTGGCTGATCGTCAGCCTCGTGCTCTCGCAGGTCGTGCTTGGCGCTTTCGTGGCTGGGACCAAGGCGGGGCTCGTCTACAACACATGGCCTCTGATGGACGGACGATTGGTGCCAAACGGGTTGCTCACGCTAGCGCCCTGGTATGTGAACGTGACAGAGAACATCACGGCGATCCAGTTCAACCACCGCACCGTCGCCTACGTCGTGCTGGCCCTCGCGCTCTGGCACGCGATGTCGCTGGCCCGCGCCGAGGACGACGAGCGCATCTCGCGGACGGCGGTGGTGCTTGCGCTCGCTGTCGTGGTGCAGGCGGTGCTTGGGATTGCTACGCTACTTCTGGCCCATGGCAGGATCCCGATCGGGCTTGGGCTGGCCCATCAGGGCGGGGGCGCGATCGTTTGGGCCTTCGCCGTGTGGCATGCGTTTCGGGTCACGCGCGGGACCGTCGTCAAAGCCCGAGCATCAGCCTGATGTTCTGCACCGCGGCGCCGGACGCGCCCTTGCCGAGATTGTCGAGGCGTGCGACCAGCACGATATGACCGGCTTCGTCGTTGCCGAACACGCGGAGTTCGAGCCGATCAGTCCCGTTCATCGCCTCGGCCTCGATGCGGCCACCGGATTTAGGCTCGTCCGTCCGGCGTATGACTTTGACCAAGTGGCACCCGGCATAGTGCGTGACCAGCGCCCCCTCAAAATCGCCGACTTTTGGCCGGCCTGGAAGCGTATCGGTGTGGAGTGGGATTGATACCAACATTCCCTGCCGGAAGTTGCCCACCGAGGGCACAAAAATCGGTCGCCGCGTCAGCTTCGCAAACGCCATCAATTCCGGAACGTGCTTGTGCGCGAGCCCAAGTCCATAGAGCTCGAACGCGGGTCCGGTTTTGGCGACCTCGTAGCTCTCGATCATGGCCTTGCCGCCGCCCGAATAGCCGGAAACGGCATTCACGCTGATCGGATGGTCGGCAGGCACGAGACCGTTCTCCACCAGCGGCCTCAGCAGCGCGATTGCGCCGGTCGGATAACAGCCAGGGTTGGCGACACGCCGCGCCGATTTGATTGCGCTTGCCTGCGCGGGGTCCAATTCGGCAAACCCGTAAACCCAACCTTCGCTGACCCGATGCGCGGTGGAGGCGTCCACGAAGCGCGGCGCGTCCTTGCCGAGGTTTGCCGCAAGAGCCACGGCATCCTTGGCCGCATCATCCGGCAGGCACAACACGACGAGATCGACGGCCGCCATCAATTCTCGGCGCGCCGCCGCATCCTTGCGCTTGTCGTGCGCAATACTTCGAACAGCGATTTGAGGCAGCGCTGCCAGCCGCTCGCGGATCTCGAGACCGGTCGTGCCCGCCTCGCCGTCGATGAAGACGGTGGGTCCGGTCGTCGATTTGAAGTCGGCCATGCGCCGTCCTCCCAACATAAGAGCGACCGGAACCTTGGTGAGCCCCGGTCGCAATTCGGTGTCTTCTAGTGCTCGGGCCGCTATCCGCCAAGTCCCAATCGGCCTGTGAGGGCCTTGAGAAGGGTCTCCGAGCAGCCAATGTTGAATGCCTTGCAGGTGACTTCGTGGGATCCGCCGTAAATCATGTCGAATGCGACCCAGACGATCACTGCGAGACCAAGCCAGCCGATCCAAGGGTGCTTGACAAGCAAGCCAGCGACGCAGTGCGACGCCACGGCCATGAGCACGATGGCGACGAGCAAGCCGATGACCAGCACCAACGGTGAACCCTTCGCGACTCCAGCCACGGCCAAGACGTTGTCGAGCGACATCGAGACGTCCGCGAGCGTGATCTGCCATACCGCGCCCCAGAAGCCGAGCTGCGGTCCGGCTGCGCCACCCATGGTTTGCCGGCCATGGTCGCCATGCCCTCCCATGCCGCCGGCGGAGACGAGCTGCCGGTACATTTTCCAGCAGACCCATGCGAGCAGCAGCCCACCAGCGAGCGTGAGCCCGACAATCGCAAGCAGTTGCGTCGTGATCAGGGCGAAGAAAATTCTAAGTCCGACCGCGGCGGTGATTCCCCAGAAGATGACCTTGCTGCGCAGCTCGGGTGACACCTGCGCCGCCGCCAGCCCAACGATGATCGCGTTATCGCCAGCAAGAGTGAGGTCGATCAGCAGGATCTTGATCAACTCGTCCCAATGAACACGCCACCATGTTGCGGACGAAAGTTGAGCGATCTCATTCAGTAAGGGCGTCAGATCCATCGGTTCGGACTCCGTTTTGCCAATTGCGACACGCGTGGCAAACGAAGATCAAGCCTGATCGGCAGTATGCTGCCGATCTAGCCATTGTCTCAATCCCCCCAGCTCGCCGGAGGTAGTGATTCAAAATCCCGATTGCAAGGGTCGGGATTTCGCTTCCGCTGCCCCTGCCTTCGATAGGCCCCGGAAAATCAGTCGGCCCGGAACCTGTGGTCCCGGGCCGATACCTTGAGCAAAGCCGCAGATCGACCGGCTAAGTTCTTGGGCTCATTCCCAATCGGTGTTTGATCCCATCCAGCAGCGTTTCGGAGCAGCCAAAATTGTAGATCTTGCATGTCACCTCGTGCGAGCCGCCGTAGATCATTTCGAGCGAAACCCATACGATGACCAAGAGGCCGACCCACGCGATCCAGGGGAATTTTACCAACAGCCCGGCGATGAAATGCGAGGCGACCGCCATCATGATGATGGCCACTGCGAGACCAATCACAAGCACCATCGTCGAGCCTTTGGCGACCCCCGCCACCGCCAGAACGTTGTCGAGCGACATCGAGACGTCCGCGAGCGTGATCTGCCAAACCGCGGCCCAGAACGACAGCTGCTTGTCCGGAGAGACAGCAGCGAAATTGCCGCTTTCAATTTCTTCGAGTGAATGCTCCGCAGGACCCGAAATCTGGCGATACATCTTCCAGCACACCCACAGCAGCAGCAAGCCGCCTGCCAGTGTCAGGCCGACGATAGACAGCAGCTGCGTGGTGACAGCGGCGAACAGAATGCGAAGCACGACCGCCGCTGTGATGCCCCAGAAAATCACGCGCGCGCGGAGGGCGGGCGCCACCTGAGAGGCAGCAAGGCCAACAACAATGGCATTGTCGCCCGCAAGCACGACGTCGATAATGATGATCTTCGTAAGTTCGTCCCAGTTTGACTTCCACCAAGCAAGGCTCAAAAGAGAAGCCAATTCAGTGAAAAGAGCCGAGATGTCCATGTGTCTCCCCCAGGTCCGATCCGGCCACGTCTAGCAGCGGCATCGATTTTATTGCAAGCGCATCAGAATTCCCGGTTGCGCTTCTCTCAACTTGGTCAGCCTTCGACGCTTTCAAGCCACAATCGCCGCCAAAAGCGCCTGTTGTTCCAATACTCGCCGGCAGTCCAAAACACGCGCGTTGATCGCCACCGGCTACTCAGCCTGCACCAGTCCTGAGCTTTCGGCGCGGTTCGCGTTCGCCGATAATTGGCATGCCATATACCAAAGGTAGAGTGCTTAGTCATGTGGCAAGTAGCCAAACGACGACAGCCCGCCAACGTGGCGGGCTGTCGGAGAGTTTTGGCAGAGCCTCTGCGGCTGGTCTTTCAGAATTCGAAGCCCGATGCCTCAGCGCTTCGAGAACTGGAAGCTGCGACGAGCCTTCATGCGGCCGTACTTCTTGCGCTCGACGATACGGCTGTCGCGGGTCAGGAAGCCACCCTTCTTCAGGATCGAACGGAGGTCCGGCTCGAAGTAGGTCAGCGCCTTCGAAATCCCGTGGCGAACGGCACCCGCTTGTCCCGACAGCCCACCGCCCATCACGTTGACCATGATGTCGAACTGGTCGGAGCGGTTGGCGGCCTTGAGCGGCTGCTCGAGCAGCATCTGCAGCACGGGGCGTGCGAAATACTGCTGATAGTCTTTCTTGTTCACGACGATCTTGCCCTTGCCTGGCTTGATCCAGACCCGAGCTACGGCGTTCTTGCGCTTGCCGGTGGCGTAGGCGCGGCCGAGCTTGTCGAGCTTTTGTACCCGGACCGGGGCTGCGGCCGCAACGGCGGCGGGGGTGGTGCCGGTGAGGCTGGCGAGATCGCCCAGGGTCTTGGTCTCCTGCGTCATAGTGTCAGACCCTCACGTTCTTTGAGTTCAATTTGGTGACATCGAGTGCCACAGGGTTCTGGGCCTTGTGGGGGTGCTCCGCGCCTTTGTAAACTTTGAGATTGCGCATCAACTGGCGCTGCAATGGTCCGCGCCGAAGCATCCGCTCAACGGCGAGTTCGACCACGCGCTCGGGGAATTTGCCTTCGAGGATCATGCGCGGCGACCGCTCCTTGATGCCGCCCGGGTAGCCCGTGTGGTGATAGTAGGTTTTGTCTTCCCGCTTGTTCCCTGTGAACACCACCTTGCCGGCGTTGATCACGATAATGTTGTCGCCGCAGTCGATGTGCGGCGTGTAGATGGCCTTGTGTTTACCCTTGAGGCGGGTGGCGATGATGGTCGCGAGACGGCCGACAACGAGCCCTTGGGCGTCGATCACGACCCACTTCTTGCCGACCTCGCCGGCCTTGGCCGAATAGGTTTTCATAATGGTCTGCTCCGGAGGGGCAAATTCAGGCTGGCACGGGGCCCCGGTGTCGCGCCAGCGGCGCATTGGTACCCTAGGGTTCCACCGCCAATCCTCACTGCTTATGGATTTTGGTGCGTGAAGTCAATCACGGGGGCGCCAGAGAAGCGATAAAAATCAACGGGTTCTAGAATGTGGTATCTTGTTACCGGATTGTGGTATGTGATTACCTTGTATTCATGAGCGGCATCGCATAAGTCGCCGTCGCGTGCGCAACCATCTCCGCTTTGCCGTCGGAATAGATCGCCACCTCGCCGAACGCGAGTCTCCGACCCATTTTCAACAGCCGGACGTGGGCGATGATGTCGCGCGGCTCAGGCCTCGATAGAAAGCTGATCGACAGGTTACTTGTAACCGCCTGCAGCGCCGCCGAACCCTTGCCACCGAGGATTGCGACGTAGATCGCCACGTCGGCCAGAGTGAAAATGGCCGGCCCGGAGACCGTGCCCCCGGGGCGCAGCATGTGGTTGCCCGCGCGCATTCGGACCCGTGCGGTTGCGGGCCCCACTTCTTCGATCACGATGCGTTCGCCGGGTGCGCCGAGCTGCGGAAAATGCTCCTCGACAAGGTGGGTGATCTCTGCGACCGAAAGGACCGGGCTGGTGGCGTTGTTATCCACTGTTCTTAATGTCGTCTCAGTCATGAGATCGTGTCTCGGTGGGTTTGCGGTGCTTCGGCGGCGCAGTAGATGACAACACGACGGCAACGTCTGCGATAGGGAGGTTAGAGCCATGTGGCGCGGCAGGACAAAGTTCAAGAGCATGTGTGTAGGCCTGATGCTGGCTGGATTGTCGGCAGCGGTGGTGGCTGCTGCGGCGCCGGCGATGGCGCAGGACATCAAGCAGATCAAGCTCAGTGACAAACAGGTTCAGGGGTTCATCGCTTCGCAGAAGGACCTGGCGACGATCGCGGGCAAGCTGCAGTCAGCGAGCGACAAGCCCGATCCGGCGCTCCAGGGCGAACTCGAGGACATTGCGAAAAAGCATGGCTTCGCAAGCTTCGCGGAACTCGACGATGTGGCCGCGAACATCTCGATCGTGATGGCCGGTCTCGACCCGCAGACAGGAAGTTTCATAGATCCGCTGCAGGCTCTCAAGAAGGAGCTCGACGACGTCAAGGCCGATGCGTCGATCCCTGAAGCCGATAAGAAGCAGCTCGTAGTTGAGCTCGAGGACGCGATCAAAACGACGCCCCCGCTTGAGCACAAGGACAATATCGAGGTGGTGAAGAAGCACCGCGACGCCATTGAAAAGGCCATGCAGTAGCGAACAGTGAAAGCCCGCTGCGGGGATCGCACACTGTGCGATGATCGCGGCGGGCGCCCGAGTTCCCGGACCGCACCGGCTGGTATCGCTTGCACATTGCACGTGCACATTCGGCATGAAGCCGATCGTGTGTACGAATGTGTGCACACCGGGCGCAAGTCACCGTGTCGGCTGGACCTGCACCCCGCTCCCCCGCTAGTGTAGCGCATCTGACGTTTGGTCCCCACTCGGGGCTAGACTCGAAACCAAACGCCAGATGCAAAAGCTACACTAGAATCATAGGTTTGC
>PERT01000076.1 GCA_002928955.1 Hyphomicrobium sp.
TGGCCTTCATGTCGGGCCTAAATCGTCGACGCGTGCGGCTGGCACAGCGATTTAGGCGCGACAGGCCACTAGTGTTCCGGCGCCGACATTTGATTCCCGTTGCAGCGCGCTCCAGATCAAATGCCGGCGCCGCGAGGAACACTGGCAACTATATGATTCTATTGTTGCTTTTTCATCTGGCGTTTGGTTTCGAGTCCAGCCCCGAGTGGGGACCAAACGTCAGATGCGCTACACTAGCCTCCTTGTGCGAGGCTCGGCCAGACCGAACCGGAATGCCCTCGAATGCACATCGGGGAGTAGGCCGCCTCATTCGAGGAAGGACATTCGGTCTAGTCCTGGAACGGGTCGCGCATCAGGATGGTATCGTCACGTTCAGGCGAAGTGGACAGAAGCGTCACCGGGCACTCGATCAGCTGCTCGATCTGCCGTACATACTTCACAGCCTGCGCCGGCAGATCGTTCCAACTTCTTGCCCCGCGCGTGGATTGTGACCAGCCATCGAATGTCTCCCAGATCGGTTCGACACGCGATTGCGAGTTCTGGCCCGCCGGCAGCCGATCGAGCCGCTCCCCGTCGAGCAGATAGCCGACACACACCTTGAGCTCGTCAAAACCGTCGAGCACGTCGAGCTTGGTGAGCGCGATGCCGTCGATACCGGAAACCTTCGCCACCTGCCGCACCAGCACGGCATCGAACCAACCGCAGCGGCGCTTGCGCCCTGTGACGGTGCCGAACTCGTGGCCGCGCTCACCGATTTTCTCGCCTATCGCGTCGTGGAGCTCCGTCGGGAACGGCCCCGAACCGACCCGCGTCGTATAGGCTTTGGCAATGCCGAGCACGTAGCCGACCGCGCGCGGGCCCATGCCGGAGCCCGTCGCCGCCTGCGCTGCAATCGTGTTCGACGAGGTGACGAAGGGATAGGTGCCGTGGTCGATATCGAGCAGCGCACCTTGTGCGCCTTCGAACAGAATGCGCTTGCCCGCCTTGCGCTCGCGATCAAGCAGGTCCCACGTCACATCCATGTACGGCAGGATCTTGGGCGCGACTTCCGCGAGCTGAGACAACAACGTGTCCTTGCAAACAAGCGGCTTACCGAGTCCTTTGCGCAGCGCGTTATGATGCACCAGAATGCGATCGACCTTCGGGCCAAGCGTCGCGAGCGTCTTCAGATCCTGCACGCGAATGGCGCGGCGCCCGACCTTGTCCTCGTAGGCCGGGCCGATGCCACGGCCCGTCGTGCCGATCTTGCCCGCGCCCGCAGCCTCCTCGCGGATCACATCGAGCTCTCGATGCAGTGGCAGGATCAGCGTCGCATTTTCGGCCACACGCAGGTTGTCGCGGTTGATGACGACGTGCTGAGCGCGCAGTTTGTCGATCTCGCTGCACAGCGCCCACGGATCGACGACGACGCCGTTGCCAATGACGCCCAGTTTGCCCGGCCGCACGACACCCGATGGCAGCAGCGAAAGCTTGTAGGTATTCTGGCCGATGACCAGAGTGTGGCCGGCGTTGTGGCCGCCCTGGAACCGCACGACGATGTCGGCGCGTTCCGACAGCCAGTCGACGATCTTGCCTTTGCCCTCGTCGCCCCACTGGGCGCCGACCACCACCACGTTGGCCATTCTGTCTCTCGAACGTTGCGCGCCCCACCTGACCTGACGATCACGCACGGGGACTGCCACTGAAATGCCTACCGACATGACTTGGCCCCGGTCACGAACCGGGGCCTCAAGGCTTTATAACCGAGAATCGCCGTTTCCAATACGTATTGCGCCTGGCGCCATTGCCGCGCTTACCTATCGCCAGACCGCCGAGCGGCTGATCGGTGTCGTTTACGCCGAGATGCCAAATCGCGAGCCCTGCCAGACCGATGATTTCAAAGCTCACTGAACGCTCGACCAGCAATGCCTACCTTTTTCTGACGCTCACGATGCTGTTGTGGGCCGGTAACCATGTCATCGGCCGCTGGGCTGCGGGCAACATTCCGCCGATGACGCTGGCATTCCTGAGGTGGGCCGGTGCGGCGCTGATTGTCCTGCCGCTGGCCTGGCCATCCCTCGAACGGGATCGCACGGCGATCGTCGGGAACTGGCGCATCTTGCTAATACTCGGCCTGCTTGGCAGCGGCTGCTACAATACCCTGCAGTACATCGCACTCAACGAGACGACCGTCGCCAATGCCGCGATCATCAACTCGTGGGCGCCGGTGTTGATCGCGGGCGCCGCCGCCGCGTTGTTCGGCGATCAACTTTCAGCACGTCAGATTAGCGGGCTCGCACTTTCGCTCGCGGGCGTCGCCGTCATCATCCTGCGAGGCGATTCGGCGACGCTCACGCAGATGGCGTTCAACCGTGGGGATCTCGTGATGGTGCTCGCGACCGCAATCTGGGCGGCCTACACGACGCTACTGCGGTTCCGCCCAGCCATATCGACCTTGAGTTTCGCGGCGGTCACCTACACAATCGCCGCCGTCACCAATCTCCCACTCGCGCTCTATGAGTATGCGGACGGCCAGCGCATCGTGGAGACCTGGGCCGCGCTCTGCGCCATCGCCTACACCGCGGTCTTCGCCAGTCTCGTCGCCTATTATCTCTATGCCCGCAGTGTCGAGATCATCGGTGGCACGCGCACCGGTGCATTCATTCATCTCATTCCGCTATTCGCGAGTGCCATGGGGCTTGTCTTTCTGGGCGAGACGCCCGAGGCCTATCATGCGGCCGGGTTCGGGCTCATCCTGTCGGGTGTATGGCTGGCTGCGCGATGAGAAGCCGGTCGACCGGTACTTCGCTGCATTCGCATACCCATCAGCGCCAAGCCGATGCCGATGATACCGACAAAGGCATTGAGCGCGTCGAGCGCCAGCTGCACTGCCTGCCAGCCTCCGATCTGGGGTTTTCCACCCTGAGCCCGGTCGCTCGGATCGCGATAGGCGGCACGCCCGCGCTCCCACAAGCGGGGCTGGCTGTCAGTTCCCCGCCCCGGACGCGCGTCCGTCGCACCCGCGCCCGGCGCCTGCTTAAAACCACGCATCGGCGATCCCGCTTCGCCCATGGGCCGTACGATCTCCACGTTTGATGCACTTTGCTTTTGCCGCGCTGCAAAGCCGAACACGGCGGCCAACGCCAGCACCACGCCCAGCCCAATGAGAACCGTCTTTCGCATCTTCACACCCAAGCCTCGTGTTCGACTTTCCGCCCCACGAGTTCTGGTCGAGCCCGATGGCCGAACCTGGGCCGCAGCCTGAACGCCAGCTGAAAGTCGCCGATCCTTCGTCCTTTACTGGACATTCGTCCGTCCACAGACGCTACCGGTGTATGATCGACTTTGCGGCAGGCCAGCTGACGCGATAGGCGTGCTCGATCACCTTTTCCTCGTCGATTGCGAGCTGGCCCTCCCATGACAGCACGCCGCGCTTGTCCTCGACGTTCTGCTTGGTCGGCTGCGGCCGGGCGGTCAGATCGACTCTGATATCCTGCTGCTGGGACACCGGCACCTGGTCGATCACCATGAAGGGCATCGGACGTTCGTGCAGGTTCTTCAGCGTGATCTTGAAATTCCTGTTGTCGGTCTTCGACGACGAGATGATGCCCGTCTCACCCTTCTTCTCATCGGACACGGCGTACTTCACGCGCACCAGATCGTCGGCGCCGAAGCCCATCTCATGTTCCTCGCCTGGCGAAAGTAGCGGCACCCGGCCCGTGCCGACGAACGTGCCGTCGCGGAACAAGGAGACCGGCCCCGGGAGCAGTGGCGCGCCCTTGGGCAGCGCGAACTTGGCGTAGAGGTAGGCCTTCTGGTCGCGCTTGGGAACGGCCTTGACCGACAAGGCTGGGTCGAGGCTGTCGCCCGATAGTTGCACGCGCTTGGCCTCACCGGTCGGCTCCACTGTGAGTCTGCCCGGCACTTGGAAAATAGCCTGGAAAGGCGCGTTCACCACAGCCGCCGTGACCTCCAGCGCCGCCACCGCCTTGGCCATGGTGCGCGCCCGCGGGAGATCGGCCTCCGCGTCCTCTGCGGTGATGGCCAAACCATCGGCCATACGGTCGATGCGTCCCGCCATTGGCGCAGGCGCTACGGCGACCGGCTTCGGTTTTGACTCGGGCTCGAAATCGACAGTGATGGGGTTGAGTTCCGGAGCGGATGCCGCCGACGTCGGCCGCGTGGTTGACAGTTCGATCGCGACGTCGGCCCAGGCTTCCCCTGTGCGTTGCGTGATCGTCGCGCGCCGGACGAGTTCCAGTTTCGGCGCAACTGCCTTAGATCCGGTCGCCAACCGCGCGTCATAGAGAGGCGACCAGCTTGCGTTCGAAACCTGATAGCGCACGGTCATATCGGCTTCGAGCGCTGCCGCCGCAGAAACGTACACTTTGACTTCCGTCCGCTCCTCGCGATTGGGCGCCACGTTGACGAGCTTGCCTTCGAGATCCTTGATCTTCCGGTCGGCCTCCCGGATGTTGATCTGCGCCTCAAGGCTAGCGCGCTGCGCCTCGGCCGTGCTGGACGCGATCAGCGCCAGCACACCAGACCAATTCTCGCCACCGCCTGTCTGGCCGAGCATGGGGGCTGGCCGCGTCGGCAGTTGCGTCAGATTTTGGATCAGAGCCTTCTGCGTCTCGGCGGCCTGGGCCTGGCCTTCGAACACCACGCGCTGGTCGCGCAGCTTCTCGATCTCGGTCTCGATCTTCCTCCGTTCGGTCTCGGCGTTGAGCGTATCGACGCTCGGCACGCTCACGCGCTTGGTATCTACCGAGCCAATTTCCAGCTTGCCCACGCCTTTCCCTTCAACCCGGATAGACGACGAAACCGCCTGCGCCGGCAGATCGGCGAACACGATCGTATGCTCACCCTTGTCGATCTTGACCCGGGCCGTGCGCGCGATCTCGGCGCCAGCCGGGAACACGGTCACTGCGGCTACCCGCGACCGTGCGGGCACATCCGCGGCGGATGCGGCGCCTAAGCAACCGAGTGCTGAGCCAACCACCGCCGTGATCGCCATTGGTGTGCGCATGAGCGTTTCTTCCCCTGAGTGCGTAGCTTCATAACCACTTGTTTCGCTGCCAATATTAGCTGTCCGACAGCGGCGGAAATGTGGGGAAACTTGGTGAATGGGATGGCTGAATGTCAGAACCTCAACCGGCGCACGCGCACCACGTTCGGGATCGCCGTCACCTTGGCCAGGATCTCGTCGGAAACGGCATCGTCGAGCGACAGCATGCAGATGGCGTCGCCTCCCGCCTTCTCACGGCCAAGATTGAACGTTCCGATGTTCACGCTGGCGTCGCCCATCACCGTTCCAACTCGGCCGATGAAGCCCGGTCTGTCGGTGTTGCGCACGAACAGCATGTGCGGAGTGAGCTCGAAGTCCATGTTGATGTCGCGAACCTGGATAATGCGCGGGCGGCCATCGGAGAACACGGTGCCGGCCACGCTGCGCTCATATTCGTCGGTCTTGACCGTCAGCCGCACGTAGCTTTCGAAGATGCCTTCCTGGGTGCGCTTGGTCTCCTCCACCGCGATGCCGCGATCTTTTGCATTGACCAGCGCCGATACCATGTTCACGTCAGCCAACAACGGCCTGAGAACACCCGCGAGCCCGGCCGCCGTCATCGGCTTCACGTTCAGATTCGCGACATCGCCCACATACTCGAGCTTGATGCCGCGGATCGCGCGTTCGGTGAGTTGTCCAGCGAACGAACCCAACTGCTCGGCGAGCTTGACCCACGGTGTCAGCCGCGGCGCTTCCTCGGCCGAGATCGAGGGGAAGTTGACCGCGTTGGTGATCGCGCCCTTCAAAAGATAGTCAGACATCTGCTCCGCGACCTGCAGCGCCACGTTCTCTTGCGCTTCCCCCGTCGACGCGCCCAGATGCGGCGTGCAGATGACGTTCGGCGCGTGGAACAGAGGGTTCTCCTTCGCCGGCTCGATTTCGAACACGTCGATTGCCGCGCCGGCTACTTGGCCCGTCTTCAACGCCTCGGCGAGTGCTGCCTCGTCGATCAGTCCGCCACGGGCGCAGTTGACGATCCGCACCTCGGGCCGACATTTCTTGAGCGCCGCAACCGAGAGGATGTTCTTTGTCTTCTCAGTCAACGGCGTGTGCAGCGTGATGAAGTCGGAACGAGTGAGAAGCTCATCGAGATCGACTTTCTCGACGCCAACCTCGACCGCCCGCTCCGGCGAAAGATAGGGATCGAACGCCACCACTTTCATTTTGAGACCCAACGCCCGATCAGCGACGATGGCGCCAATGTTGCCGCAGCCGATCACTCCGAGCGTCTTGTTGTAGACCTCGACACCGAGGAACTTCGACTTTTCCCACTTGCCCGCCCGGGTGGAGGTGTCCGCCGCCGGAATCTGCCGCGCCAACGCCAGCATGAGCGATATGGCATGCTCCGCCGTGGTGATCGAGTTGCCGAAGGGCGTATTCATGACGATGACGCCGCGCGCGGTCGCGGACTTGATGTCGACGTTGTCGACGCCAATGCCGGCCCGCCCAACCACTTTCAGCCGCGAAGCCGCATCCAGTACTTTCGGCGTCACCTTGGTGGCCGAGCGGATGGCGAGCCCGTCATAGTTGCCGATGATTTTTTCCAGCTCATCCTTGGACAATCCGACTTTCAAGTCGACGTCGATGCCGCGCGCCCTGAAAATGGCGATGGCCGCAGGTGAAAGATCATCGGAAATCAGAACTCTAGGCGCGGTCTTTGTCGACATGAACTTGTCCTCGCAGGTAAGGGGAACGCTCTCGTGCGGCACTTCATGCCGCAACGGAACTGTCCCGGTGCCGGGGTAAAAACGTCGGAAAGGGCGACGTCAGGCCGCCTTCTTCAATTTCGACTTGGCGTCTGTAAACGCCCACTCGATCCAGGGCAGCAGAGCCTCGACGTCGGCGGTCTCGACGGTCGATCCGGTCCAGATTCTGAGGCCTGGCGGCGCGTCACGATAGGACCCGAGGTCGTAGCCGACGCCCTCCTTTTCAAGTGCCGAGGCGATGCCCTTCGCGAACGCGGCCTGCTCCGCGGCCGGCAAAGACTTCACCTCCGGGTCGTCGAACCTGAGACAGACCGAGGTGTTCGACCAGGTCGCCTTGTCCTCCGCCAGATTGGCGATCCACGGCGTCCGCTCGATCCAGTCGTGGAGAACGGCAGCATTATCGTCTGCGCGCGCCATAAGGCCCGTGAGCCCACCCACGCTTTCAGCCCACACCAGTGCATCGAGGTAGTCCTCGACGCACAACATGGACGGGGTATTGATCGTATCACCCTCGAAAATCGCAAGATCCAACTTGCCGCTCTTGGTCATGCGGAACAGCTTCGGCAGCGGCCACGGTGGCGTTGTCGTCTCGATGCGCTCGACCGCGCGCGGGGACAATATCAGCATGCCGTGTGCAGCTTCCCCGCCCAGCACCTTCTGCCAGGAATAGGTGAGGCAATCGACCTTCGACCAGTCGACGGCCTGGGCGAATACCGCCGATGTTGCGTCGACCAACGTCAACCCTTTGCGATCTGCGGCCACGAAATCATAGCTCGGCAGCTTCACACCCGACGTCGTGCCGTTGGCGGTCAACACGACGTCGCGGTCGAAGTCGATGTTCGTGAGGTCCGGAAGCCTGCCGAAGTCCGCTTCCATGGTGCGGACGTCGTCCAGCTTCAGCTGCTTGACAATGTCGGTGACCCAGATCTTCCCGAAGCTCTCCCAGGCGAGCACGTCGACGCCGCGCGCGCCGAGCAGGTTCCACATCGCCATCTCGAAGGCGCCTGTGTCTGAGCCCGGCATGATCGCCACGTGGAAGTCCCTGGGTACGCCCAGGATCGACTTGGTCTTCTCGATGGCCAGTTTTAGCCGCGCCTTGCCCTCTTTTGAGCGATGCGAGCGACCGGCTAGAACGCTGTCGAGGGCCTTGGGGGTCCAGCCGGGACGCTTTGCGCAGGGGCCGGACGAAAAATAAGGACGCGCGGGCCGTGTGCCCGGCCGAGTCAGTGCGGTCATAGGACTATCCTTCCAGATAGAAGCCTCTCGTTGGGGAGAGGTGGCCCGCGCGAAGGGATAAAGGCGTTCCGCGGCACCGTCAATCTGGACGAAAGGCTGGAGGCTCGATGATCAGGAGTTATCTCGAAGCGTTCCAAAAATGCCAAACGGCGGGCCGTCGGGACCCGCCGCTCGTTACGCATCGTCGTTGGGAGAACGCGTTCGGATTAGTGGATATTGAACCGCAGACCGGCGCGCAGCTGATGCTCGCTGGTATCGCCGATCGAGACCTTGCTGAAGCTGGTATGATTGGTCCGCGGATCGGTGATCGCCGTCGTGATGTCCGTGCCATCAATGTAGAGATAACGATAGTTGAAATCGAGAGTTGTGATCTCCGAGACGCTGTAGGACACACCAGCCGTCAACGCTGCGGCCAGCGAGAAGGCGTTCTTCTTATCGACCGCCGTGTACTGCGTGCGCTGGATCTCGGCATTGCAAACGGGCACTGACGTCAGATCACACGTCGTTTCACGGGTGGAGTGGTTGCGGGTCAGCTCATGATAGGCGACGCCGATGCCGCCGCCAACGTAGGGCGAGAACCCGTGCGACTTGCCAAGGTCGTAGTAGGCGTTGACCAGCGAGAACACCGACCGGAGCTTCGTCAGATCGCGGGCGTAGATGTTGACCTGTGAGGTGCCAACACCGGTTCCATCCTGTGGCGAGGGCCCGTAGCCGTCGAGGTAGAACGGGTCAGCGCCGTGCTCAACGTACCGCTCGGTGCCGTTGATCGACACATCCGCTTTAGAGCGGACCTCGAGCGTCACGTCGGTGCGGAAGCGGTCGCTCCAGCTGTAGCCGACACCGGCGCCGATCGAAGCGAACGTATCAAAATCGCTGTTGAGCCACGACGAGCGAGTGCCGAACGGTTGCGGGCCGGTATCGCCGGGGCTGTCGAGGACACCAAACGTCAATCCGCGTTCACTGGCATCCACGCTGTCAACCACGCCAATGCCGGCATCGAAACGGAAGTAAAAGTTCGGACCGGAAACCGGGATCGGCGTCGGCGCTGGCACCGGCACCGCGGCTGAACCGCGGATATCCTTAAAGTTGCCGGAGCCGTTGTTCCAGTCGGCTGCCGTGGCCGGCACGCTCGCACCTGCGAGCAATGCGAGGCCGAACACTGCGGCCGTGAGCTTGCCCACCTTGAGTTCCAGTGTCATCGCATTCGATCCCTCATCTGATGGCGCAAGGCATCAGCCCAACACGCCCGGCCGCATACAATTCAGTACCGGAACCATTCCAGAAGCGAGGATCGACAGGGCCTGCGGGCGAAGTCCGGGGCGCTCAAAATCGCGCCTGACGCACACAGGGAACCAGGAATTCGAACGCGAGACCCGGATGCCTCGAAACAATAGGGCTGTTTCCGGGGTCATGCCGGCCGATCGAAATCGGCCAGCGCAATCTGCATGTGCGCGATCCGGGAAGCGGATCGCGAGTTCGACTAGCGTACGTTGTATCGCAGGCCGACGCGGAACTCGTGCGCGTGGATGCTCTCGACAGTGGGGTCTTCCGAGACCGCCGGGCCCGGCAGTGTAAAGCGGACAGGACCCGTCGCCGTCTCGCCGAGATAGAGGAAGCGGTATCCGATATCGAGCAACAGGTCGCGGCTAGCGGTCTGGCCGTGGTGCGGGCCACTGTTGACGGCAGAGCTGACGTTGTGCCCTCTGCCGCCGGTTAGATTGACGCTGACGCCGGCCATGAGTGCCCCGGCCACATGCGTGCTGGAATCGCCCTCAACGACACCCGTGCAGCCACCGCATGGATTGAGGACGGTACCGGTTTTTGTCGAGTGCCGGACGAACCCGAGACCGACGCCGACGTAGGGCGTAAAGCGGCTCCGGGTGTCGAAATCATAATAGACGTTGGCGAGCGCGACCGTGCTTGACAGGCCGAACGCGCGGACACCTTCGAGGGTCGCTGCGTGGTCGCGTAGGTTGCCCTGCGTATCGGCTTCGAAGCGATGATCGACCGTGATATCGGCGCGCACGTTGCGCGAGAAGTAGATGCCGATGCCGCCGCCGACCGTCCAGGTATCGTCGATGCTGGTGTCGGTCAGGTCATAGATGCCATTCTCGACCATGACCGGGTCGTCGTGAAAGGCGTAGCCTCCGTCGACGCGGAAGTAAAGGCGGGGCTCCGGTGCGACGATCGGAGCGGCATAACCGCCGTCCTTGATACTGCCGCCGTAGTTGATGTCCGCAGCCTCGGCGCCCACCATGCTTCCAAAGAGGAGAGCTGCGCTCACGAGGAGGGTGCCGCGAACAGAAGTCATGGTGGTGCCTTTCAAGATCGGAGAGCCATTCGGGTGCCTTTGCTGGCCCCGTCACGGTCGGCTTTGTCTTGAGAGACTTTGAACGAGAACGCTTAAAGAGCGCTTAATCGCCGTGCCAAAACAGGAACGGTTCGCAGGTTGAGCGCATTGGCCCACCAAATGGCCGCATGGAACCCAATTTCAGCGACAACGGCAGCCAGCGTTGTGCGCTCACCACGAGCCTCGGGGTTCCTCATGGTGCCGACATTTGCTCTGGTTCATGCTGAGACGGGAAGCAAATGTCTGAACCAGAAATCGATGGGGTATCGCGTGGCATCAGTCATCAGCATCGCCGCTTTCGGTGACGCCCTTGTGGTGCTCGGCACAGCCGGCGTCGTCGTGATCACCGGTGGCTGCCTCCCCTGTCGTCGACCGCGATCGTACGCGAGGTGCCGTCGAGCCAGGGACGCCTGCGGTCGACCACCGGCCGCATGAGCCTTGCCGAACTGTTGGCTCAAGATCTCGCGGTTTTGCCTCTGTTGAGGTCTGACTCGATTCTCGGAGCGGACAGCACGGTTTCGCTGATTGAAACCATGAGCCGGGCTTTGTTGCATGTTCGAAGCCTGCGGCCTGAAGGACGCGGCCGGCGTGATCGTCACGGTCCATTCGAAGGCCGCGGTTGACGAAGTCCTCGAATTGCTCCGCGACCTGTGCCCGTGCATCCTCCTTGTCGCGCACGCGACGCAGATCATGCGCGCCACCTCTACGAGTTTGGCGTCACGGATCTGTCCCCGAAACAACCGAAGCAAGCCTGCAGCTGTCCGAGGCCGCGCTGATCGGTCTCGGCATCCCGACAGGCCCCGTCATCGCGTCGACCCACAAGTATCGCGACGTGATGCGCAACGGGTTGCTGGCAGCGGCCCGCGGCGCTGGTGTGAAGTCGCGGCATTCGATACGCGCAAAACGATAGCGGGTCGACCACGACCAATGCGATGCCGGCGGGCTGTAGCCGGCATGGTCAAAAGCAGCCTGATCAACCAGCCTGGGCGGCAGCCCGCACGGCGTCGCAGATGTCGCCGACCACGGCGGTCACGAGCGTTTCGTCGTCACCTTCCGCCATCACGCGGATCACCGGCTCGGTGCCTGACGGACGGATCACGAGCCGGCCACTGTCGCCAAGCTTGGCTTTCGCGCCCTCGATGGCCAACCGGACGCGATTGTCCTCAAGCGGCTTTCCGGCTGAATAGCGCACGTTTTTAAGCACCTGCGGCAACCGTTCAAAGCGCTGACACACCTCAGACACGGGCTTATCCGACGCAACTGCCACCGCCAGCACTTGCAGTGCCGAGACGAACCCATCGCCCGTGGTCGAGAAATCCGAAAGCACAATGTGGCCGGATTGCTCGCCGCCGACGTTGAATCCGTGCTTGCGCATGTGCTCTACCACGTAACGGTCACCGACCGGCGTGCGAGCGAGCGACAACCCAATGCCCTTCAGGTAGCGCTCGAGGCCCAAGTTCGACATCACGGTCGCCACGATGCCGCCCGCCGCCAGCTTGCCGCGCCGGTGCCAGCTCTCGGCGATGACCGCCATCAACTGGTCGCCATCGACGATCTGGCCTTTCTCGTCGACGATCACCACCCGGTCGGCATCGCCATCGAGCGCGATGCCGATATCGGCACGGACTTCACGCACTTTCTCGACGAGGGCTTCCGGAGACGTCGAGCCGCACTTGTGGTTGATGTTGCGCCCGTTGGGGTCGACGCCGATCTTGATGACTTCGGCGCCCAATTCCCACAGCGCTTCCGGCGCCACCTTGTAGGCGGCACCGTTGGCGCAATCGATGACGATCCTGAGCCCGTCGAAGCGGAGGTTCTTCGGCAGCGTCCGCTTGGCGAACTCGATGTAGCGCTCCTGCGCGCTCTCCACCCGCGTCGCCCGCCCGATGCGATCCGACGGCACCAGAAGTGACGATGTATCAGCCTCGATCAGCTCCTCGATCTGCCGCTCCATGTCGTCCGACAGCTTGAATCCGTCGGGATCGAACAGCTTGATGCCGTTGTCGTCGAACCGGTTATGCGAGGCCGAGATCATGACGCCCAGGTCGGCACGCAACGAACGCGTCAACATCGAGATGGCCGGCGTCGGCATCGGTCCGAGCAGGAACACGTCCATGCCAACCGCCGTGAAGCCGCTCATCAGCGCGGCTTCAAGCATGTAGCCGGACAAGCGGGTATCTTTTCCGATCACAACGCGGTGGCGATGGGCCCCGTTCTGGAACAAAGTACCCGCAGCCATGCCGACCTTGAGGGCCACCTCTGATGTCATGGGGTGGCTGTTGGCAAGACCCCGGATGCCGTCCGTCCCGAAGTATCGGCGTGCCATGTTATCCCTCGTGCCCCGTCAATCCTGAATTCCGTAGCGCCCCTCGGCCGGCGGAGCAATGGGCGAAAGCTGTGCCATCCCCGACGACCTTCCGCCTGCCAGGGACGTCCCTAATTCCCAATCCATCGACGGCCAGCGGGTCCTATCAAAGCGACCACCAATCGATGACGGCCGAACCCCCGCCCAACATTGCCCGTCTGGAACCCAGATCCGATATACCCGTTTAGCGCAAGCCTCATGCCGGTTTGCTCGGTCATTTTCGCGCAGTCTGGCCAAGCCCATTTCTAGCCGGGATCGATATCAACGCGGGAAGCAGCCGACTGAATGGTTGTAATCATTGATGTTTTTGAGTGACAGACCGCGGACATGGAATCATTGCATTGGAGTGCGCTGAACATTCTCGCTGACAGATCACAGCCTGGACATTGATTGTAGCGGCCTGGCCGCCCGAGGCTTGACGGGAATTTACTTAGAAAGAGGGTCAAGATGGCTTTTTTTGCTGCAGTAGCGAACCGCAAGGGTGGCGTCGGAAAATCCACGATCACGGTGATGCTGGCCCACGCCCTCGCCGTTTGGGGCAGCAAGCGGGTACTGATTCTCGATCTCGATTCGCAGTGCAACACGTCGCTTATTCTACTCGGCGGCCAGGGCTGGAACGAGGCCCGCAAAGCCGAGCGCACCATCGCCGACTACTTCTTCGATCTGTTCGACGGCAACACGGTGATGCCCAAGGATTATCTGATCCATGGCGCCGGCGACGTGGCGGGCGCCAACGGCAAAGCGCCGACGATCTCGCTGCTTCCAGGCTCGCTGATGCTCGAAGATGTGCAAGGCGAGCTGTATCTCAAGCAGGCCAAGGAAAGCAACGATCCCGACATCGTCGCGAATAGGGTCGGCGGACGCATACAAATGCTGCTCCGCAAGTTCGAGGGCAACTACGACGTCGTGCTGCTGGATTGCCCGCCGGGACTGTCGTTCGCGGCCCTCGCGGCGCTTAAAATCGCCGACCGGGTGATTGTGCCGTTCCGGCCGGACTACGTGTCCGAACTGGCCGTCGACCGCATCTCGCTCATCATCGAGGACAAGCGCAACCAGGATGCGCTCGACGAGGTGCCGATCGCTGACCGCCGCTACGTCTGCCTCGCCAACTACGTCCGCGACAACGGCCGCGACCGGCTGCTGATCGAGGAAATCGGCTTGAAGCACCCCGTACTCGACACGCAGTTGCCGATGCGCGACGGTATCGCCAACGCCTTCGACTACATCGGCGGCAACCGCCAGTCGCTGGCCGACAAGTATGGCAACGCCACGGAGGATCTGCGTCGGCTCTACGACGAGGTGAGCCCACTGCTGTCGGACCGGCACAGCAAGATTGCGGCGCAATAGCAGGCGCGGCACACGTGTCGTAGTTCGAAGTGGGAAGGAACGGATTAGCCGATGTCTCGCCCGACGCAGATTTCCGAGCGCCAGAAGATCAAGGCCTTCTTTCGCGAGTTGTTGCGTGGAGAGGCCGGAGTCGGGGCCGTGCAGGCCGAGACGTTGGCTGAGCGCTGTGCGCGTCGTGTCAAGCGCGTGGTGGTTTGGGATCAGGAACCCGCGGCCACGTCGACCGTCGTCGAAGCCGCGCCGGTCGCTACGCAGCCACCCGTTGCCACCGCACCCTCCACCAAGCCTTTGCCGTCCGTGGCCGCCCCCCTGCCCCCGGCTCTACCCACCGACCAATCGCCGCCGTTTGATCCTTACGCCTTCAGCGCAGTGGTCGTGCTGACCAAGACCGGCAAGGACGGACTTTTGAAACGTCTGGCCGCCATCGACCGCGCCGAGCATCTGAAGAAGCTGGCCGACGCCCAGCATCTCGCGATCGACCGCTCGCTCGATAGTGCCGACGCGCTTCGCCACGCCATCCTCAAGGCCGCCGAGCAGCGTATTGCCGACCGCCGGGCCGCTGCGAGCTGAGCGTCTGGCACCGCACCTC
>PERT01000077.1 GCA_002928955.1 Hyphomicrobium sp.
AAAAACAATGGTTTAGTGTGGCGTTCAACGCGCCTTGATTGACGACCAGCTTGCCGCTCGCACAGGTCAATTAAGGCGCGACGCCACACTAGAAGCGCGGGTGAACAAAGGAACCGTTTTCATGCCCACGATGTCAGACCAGCGCCGCAAGCGCATTCAAGCCAAGCAGCGCAAATTCAAAAACATTCTGAAGCGGACCGCCAAGGCAGCCAAGCGCGATCGCAACAAGGCTAGCACCTGAAGGCGTAGGGTGCCTCCGCCTGTTCCGGACGGAATTACTGATGCCCGAAAATGCCGCCGGGTGACGGGAGGCTACCAGATGACGGTCGGCGACCAGCAGGACCTTGCTGCGGGCACGGGGCCGTGGCCGGATGCCTCCGGTGAAGGATCCCGCGAGACGTTCGGCTTAGGCGGTGCGGCGGTCGCTCTGGGCATTTGATCGCGGCAGATGACGGCGTCTCGGTCAGCCCCGCGCTCAGCCCACTCCCGCGGCGGCGGCCAGAAACGCTGCTGTCTTTGGCCGCACATCGCAATGCCAGGCAATTTCCAGAACGACGACGGCTAACTGTGGTCGCTCGTGTCGACTTGAGATCGACGAGTGATGCCTGCCAGTTGCGGAATTAGTCGTCTGAATGCCTCTGCCGGCGGACGGGATTGGCTTACCCGTTTCGGCGGAGCAGTCGTGCGATGCCCTCTCCTAGAGCACATGAGCCGCGAGTAGGCGCCGCGAGTAGGCATGGTTGCAGGCCCCTTACGCCGTTCACCCCCTGTGACCTCCGATCGGAAAGTTGTGGGTGGGGTCCGCGAGAACGGCCGCCAAGTGGTCGCCGTCACGGGCGCAATCATGATCGTGCCTGGCGAATGTCGCGACCGTGTCGTATGACTATTTCGCGGAGGCGCCCGCAACCTCGGAGAACCTCAAGAGTGCGTCGGCCATGGCGTTGAATTCCGCATCGCGGTCTTTGATGCCATACCGCGCCTTGAGCTTGTCCGGTGCCGTGTAGCCGAGATAGACCCGGCCGTCGCTGGCCTGCCAGGCAAGCGCCTTCATCGGCAGATCAATACCGATCTCAGGGTTCGACTGCATCAGCGGCGTGCCGAGCTTGGGATTGGCAAACAGCAAAACCTCGCTCGGGCGTAGCTCCATGCCGACCGCCTTCGCGCCAGCAGCGTGGTCGACACGCGCAATGACCTTGATGCCCTTGGCTTCCAGGGCTGCCGCCAATGCATCGATCGTTTCCGTGACGTTGCGCTTGCTCTCGCGCACGATGAGGTCGCTCATCCCGGCAGCGGGTTTTGCCACGATCGGGGCCAGCGTAAGGGCAGCTGCGATAACGACCGCGGCAAGGTTGGATCGTGACATGAGGGAACCCCTTTTTCGAACGGACAAACTCGATCGGATCTACCACATCCCCATGCTGATCACGACCGCTCGACGTGTCGCCCACAATTTCTTGATTGTCGGGCCGCCCGCGGTCCCTGGTCGGTTCTTGTCGCCTACTCCGCCGCCGGATTGCTTTTGCGCGCGCCTGGGTCGAGTTCAGCCTCCTTTTGACGCCAAATGTAATAGACGTTCCGGGCATAGATGAAGACGCCGAACTGGCCGAGCACCAACACCGGGTCGGGCTTGTAGAGACCGTAGGCGAGAACCATGAGCCCACCGGCGAGGCTTGCGTACCAGAACAGGTCCGGCACCACCAGACGCTTCGCCCGCTCGCTAGCGATCCATTGAATAATCCACCGCATGACGAACATCGACTGCCCGATGAGGCCGATGCTGAGCCAGATGAGGTCGCGGCTCGACATTCCGTTCCACCACTGGGCGAGCTTCATGCCGTAGTCGGAGAACAGGCTCATGGGGTCTCGCTTCTCTGGGAGTAAGGTGCTTGCGGTTGTTGCCGAAGCCGGCACGAACCCGCCGCAAATGCTCCCGGCTACAGAGTTTTCTGTCCACTCGGCTGCGCAGTATCAGCTCTTGTCGCCCGTGCCGGATTTCGGGCCGGCGCCGCCGCGCGGTCCGTCGGGCCCCCGCGGTTTCAATCGACTAGCCAGATCGGCCACGTGATGCCCCTCCGGCAATCCCTCGACGATCACAGGAACCCTGGTTCGCCGCCTGAGCCAGCTGACGCCGACCAGATCGTAGATGCCGACGAGTGCGCGCCCCAAATTACTGTACTTCGATTTGCCGGCCTGCCGGACCCGATCGTTGACCGGAACGTAGGCGACGTCGTGGCCATAGGTCTGGAACAACGCCGGCAGGTAGCGGTGCATACTGGTGAAGAAGGGCAGCCGCAGAAAGACTTCCCGCCAGTACACCTTGATGCCGCAGCCGGTGTCGGGGCAATTGTCGCGCAGCACGGCATCGCGGATCCAGTTCGCGGCCGTTGACGCCCACCGCTTCGAGCCGCTGTCGCGCCGCTGGGTGCGCCAGCCGTTGACGAGAGCCGGCCCGCGCGCTCCAGGTGCCGCGAGTTTTTCAAGCAGCTTTGGGATATCTCGCGGATCATTCTGCCCGTCGCCGTCCATGGTCGCAATGATCGACGTGGTGGCGGCCAGGATTCCGGTGCGCAACGCGCAGCTCTGGCCGCTGCGTGCGCCGTGGCGCAGGTAGCGGAGTCCCGGATGCCGGCCGCCCGTGATCAGCGCCTTGACCTCCTGTCCGGTGCCATCGTCGCTCGCGTCGTCGACAACGATGACTTCGACCAGCACCGTGGCCGGCACATTCGCATAGGTTTCGTCGACGAGGCGGCCGATATTGCCCGCCTCGTTCAATGCCGGAATGACGACGCTGATGCGCATGCTATCCCTTTCAGCTTGGCCGCTCGCTCATCGCCTCGCCGGGGCATCTGAATACCGCCGATACAGTACCAGTCTTCCCGAGCCCCGCTCAACCTTGTAAATCACCCCGATCCATCAGGCCGTCAGGGGCCGCGATTCGTGCTGCAACCGCCAGCCGTTCCGGCCAGGAGACCCGACTTATGCCCAATACAACCCAAGGGGTCGTCCGCCCCCATCGCTCTGGGGCCGCTGCGGCGTATCCGGGCGCCGCCGGGCACGCGGGCGATCAGCAATGGGGTAGTCTCTTCGTTGGCGGCCTGTTGGGCATTCTTGGGTTCCGGCTGCTGGCGCTCCATTTCAACGCAACGGATCTGTTCTTCGACGAGGCACAGTACTGGTCCTGGAGCCTGGAACCCGCCCGCGGTTACTATTCGAAGCCTCCGCTGGTGGCGTGGGCGATCCGGCTGGCCACCGACAGTTGCGGGGTGAGCGAGTTCTGCGTCAGGCTGCCGTCGCCGATTGTCCACACCGCCACCTCGGTCGCCATCTTCGCTCTTTCCCGATGGCTCTACGATCTGAAAACAGCCGCGCTGGCGGGGCTTGCTTTCGCAACGCTGCCGGGCGTCTCGCTGTCGGCGGGCATCATCTCGACCGATGTCCCGCTGTTGTTGGCCTGGGCCGTGGCGCTTGTCGCGCTCGTTGCTCTCTTCGATACCAAGGCCTGGTGGCCGTCACTGCTGCTCGGCCTCGCACTGGGGCTCGGTCTCAACGCGAAATACGCCATGGCGTGGTTCCTGCTCTGCCTCGGCGTTTACCTTCTAGCTACGCCCGAGCGCCGCGGCATTCTGAAAGACCCCCGGCTGTGGTTGGCACTATTGATCGGCGCCTTGCTTATAGCGCCAAATCTAGCCTGGAACGCGGGCCACAGTTTCGCGACGTTTGCCCACACCGCCGACAACGCAAAATGGCATGGCTCGCTATTGAACCCGTTGAAGGCGATCGAGTTCTTCGGCAGTCAGTTCGGTGTTTTCGGCCCGATCATGTTCGCCGGTCTGCTCGTTGTCACTTGGCGCGCTTACCGAAGCGGCCTGACTGCATCCGACCGGCTTCTGCTCGCCTTCTCGCTTCCGGTTCTGGTCGTGATTACCGGGCAGGCATTCGTCTCCCGCGCCCACGCCAACTGGGCTGCCGTCTCCTACGTGGCCGCCACAGTACTCGTTACAGCCACGCTCGTCCGCGAGGCGTCCTGGGGCTGGCTCCGCACGTCATTTGCCATCCACTTGGTGTTTTTGCTGGCACTCGCGCTTGGGACCACGCTAGCCGGCCGTGTCGCAGTGCCGTTTGGCTCCGATCCGTTCGCCCGCACACTCGGCTGGCGCGAGATCGCTGATGCGACCCGTGCCGAACTCGGTCGCGCTCGGGCCGAGGGTCGTCCCTTTTCATCGGTCTTGACCGACGACAGGTCGATTACGGCCGAACTTCTCTACTATATGCGCGACGATCCGACGCGCGTAGTGACGTGGTTTCCAGGCGGACGGCCGAAGGATCACTATGAGTTGACGCGACCGTTCAGTCCCGTGGTGGCGGGGTCGGTGCTGTTCGTCACGCTGGGCCGCGACTCGGAAGCGGTCACTCGCGCATTCGCGACCGTCACCGACCTCGGGTCTCGCAATCTGCCCGCCGGCAAGACGACGCGACGGCGCGTGGCATTCTATGTACTCTCGGGGTATGTTGGGAAATGACATTGACGGATCGACCGCGCACTAGGGGGCGCCATCAGCCCGGGGCATCCGGACGGCTCGCAGAAGCATTCGTGTTGCTCGACAACAGCTCGGGCTCGGGCGCGCACTCGCTCATGTTTTCCGATCCTGTCGATGTCGTGGTCGCGCGTGAGCCGGGCGAGGTCGGCGACGCACTGAAACGGCTCGAGGAGGGCATCGCGCGCGGGCTGCACGCGGCTGGCTTCTTCTCGTATGAACTCGGGTATGTTCTGGAGCCCTGCCTATCGGCACTGTTGCCCACGCCACGGAACGTGCCACTGATGTGGTTCGGGCTCTACGACGCGCCCGATGTCATGACCGGGGGCGAGGTCGAAGGCTGGCTCGCCACGAATACACTCTCGGCTACCTACCAGTTCACCGACGTGATGCGGGCGTGGACGCGCGCTGAATACGAGCGCCGTTTCGCTGCTGTGCAGGAAAAGATTCGGGCCGGCGACATCTATCAGTTGAACCTCACGTTCAAGGCGCGCTTCAAGCTGTCCGGTTCGCCGCTGGCGTTCTACAGGGATATGCGCCAGCGGCAGAGGGTCGCCTACGCGGGCATCGTCGATACCGGCGAGGTCACCGTATTGTCGGCATCGCCTGAGCTTTTCATAGCGCAGCAGGGCCGCGTCATCGAAACGCGGCCAATGAAGGGCACGTCGTCGCGGGCGGGTACGCCAGACGCGGACGCGAGCAAGAAGCGCGTGCTCGCCACAGACGTCAAGCAGCGCGCCGAAAACCTGATGATCGTCGATCTGATGCGCAACGATCTTGGCCGGATATCGGAGATCGGCAGCGTCGAGGTGACGGATCTGTTCACTGTCGAGACCTTCCGGACACTGCATCAGATGACGTCAGGCGTCCGTGCGAAGCTCGTGCCTGGGATCGGGCTCAGGGGACTGATCGAGGCGATTTTTCCGCCAGGATCGGTGATCGGCGCACCGAAAATCCGCGCCATGGAGTTGATTTCGATCTACGAGACCGAGCCGCGCGGCGTGTACTGCGGCGCTATCGGGCATATCTCGCCCAAAGGTGATGCGCTTTTCAACGTAGCGATCCGCACCCCAGTCGTATTCCGCGACGGCACTGGCGAGATGGGGATCGGCTCTGGCGTCGTTTATGACAGCGAGGGTTCAAAAGAGTACGACGAGTGCCTGCTCAAGATGAAGTTCCTGACCGATCCGCCGAAGGCCTTCGAACTGATCGAGACGATGCTTTACGAGCCTGGTCTGCACGTGGCCGAAGACGGCATATGGCTGCGGGAGCGGCATATGAAGCGGCTGGCGGAGTCGGCCGAGTATTTCCGCTTCGCCTTCGACCGGCGAGCGATCGAGGCCATGATCGCGAATGCAACTGCCACCCGCCGCGACGAGCGGCTTCGCCTCCGCCTTTTGCTCGACGAGAAGGGTGCTGCCACGGTCACGTTGTCGCCGCAGCCGCCACAAGCGGCGGATGCCGTGATGCGATATGTGTTGAGTCCGTCGCGGCTGACGAGCGCCGATCCGTTCCTGTTCCACAAGACCACGCGGCGAGAACTCTACGATCGTGAGTGGCAGCAGTTCAATGCGAGCCTGGGCGCCGACGAGGTAATTTACGTCAATGAGCGGGATGAACTGTGCGAAGGTAGCCGGACCACCATCTTTGTGGAGCGGGAGGGGGTGCTGCTGACGCCACCGCTCGAATCGGGCCTGCTGCCCGGCACACTACGATCGGAATTGCTGGCCAGCGGCCGTGCCGTCGAAGCGCCGCTGACGCTTGCCGACCTCATGCCTGATGCACGCGGCGCTGCTGCCGGCGTTTGGCTCGGCAATTCGGTACGCGGTCTTATGCGCGCCGAAGCACTATTGGATTGCGCCGCGTCGAACGAGGGCCCGTCGCGACACGGTGGCTAACGCCACACTGTACGTTAGGCAGCTTTGCATTCGCGGCCCGGGTGGGCGATCGTCTCGAGTAGGCCACCGACGCTTGTCCCCCTCGCGGCCAGTCCCATCAACAAATGTCAGACAATAATAATACAAAAAAATAGAATGCGTTGCGCGTGTTCCTCGTGGTTCAGATGGTTGCTCTGCAGCGCTTGACGAGGTGAAGCAGACGACAGAGCCGGTATAATTGGCGATTTCAGGAGCGGTGGGTCAATATGTCTATGAACGCTGAGCCTCGGCGAGCTGCCGCTGAAAGTCACATCAAGCTTGTCAACCTGGCGTTGCAAGGCGGCGGTGCGCACGGTGCTTTCAGCTGGGGCGTGATCGATCGATTGCTCGAGGATGGCCGGATCGGGTTCGAATCGATCTCAGGAACATCGGCGGGTGCCATGAATGCCGTCGTGGTTGCCGATGGCCTGTTGCAGGGTGGACCCGACCGGGCGCGCGAAAAACTCGAGTCATTCTGGCGTCACATCAGCCTCGATGCGTTGTCGGGCCCCCTTCACCGATCATTCTTCGATATGTTGTTCTCGAACTGGAGCATGGACAACAATCCCGCGCTCATCATGATGGATATGGTGACGCGCGTGGTGTCACCTTACCAATTCAATCCGCTCAACATCAATCCGTTGCAGAACTTGCTCGAGCGGGAAGTCGATTTCGACCGCTTCCAGAGTGCAGATGCGATCCGCGTGTTCATATCCGCGACCAATGTTCATACCGGTCGGGTGAGGGTATTCACGGGGCTGGAGGTCACGGCGCAAACTGTAATGGCGTCTGCGTGTCTACCGTTCGCGTTCCAGGCTGTCGAGATCGACGGAGTGCCGTATTGGGACGGGGGCTACATGGGCAACCCAGTGCTGTTTCCGTTCTACGCGTGCCGATCACTGGATGTGTTGTTGGTTCAGACCATTCCGATTGCCCGACATGAGACGCCCAAGACAGCGCGCGAAATCCTCGATCGGGTGAACGAAATCTCATTCAACGCCTCGCTCATCAAGGAGCTGGTCAACGTCGATTTCGTCAATCGCGGCATCAAGGATGGCACGCTTTCGGGTAGCGGCGTCAAAGAGCTCTACCTGCACGCCATCTCTGCCGCCGGTGAGTTCGAGCATCTCGCATCATCCAGCAAGCTCAACGCCGAGTGGATGTTCCTCTGCCGTCTGCGTGATTTGGGGCGTAAGGCGGCCGACCAGTGGCTCGCAGATTGTCATGCCCGCGTTGGCCGCGAAGGCACACTTGATTTGACGTCGTTCTGGGCGGATGGCAGTGCGCGGGCCCAGAACGTCCAGCTTCCCGGCATCGGAGCCGCTGCGTCCGTGCCTTGAGGATTGCCAGCGAGACGCAATCACTTGGGCACTTACATCGAGGAGCCGAGTACCAGCGTCCAGAATGACTTGAACTCGGTCTTCGGGTCTTGCACCAGGGCGATTCCCATGTGCTCGGCGTCGCCGAGAAGCAGGTTCTTGTTGTGACCTGGGCTTTCCTTCCAGCCTTTCATAACTTCGTCGAACGTGACCTGCCCCGTGCCGACGTTCTCGGCAGTCAACTTGGCCTTGTAGCCGGCGCGCTTGACGCGGTCCCAAGGGTTCGAGCCATCGGAGCCGAAGTGTGAGATGCGGTCCCACTTGGCAAGATCGCGCGAATGATTCTTGGCGGCGATCGACAGCTCGGCATTGAGCTTAAGGGGCTTGAGCCCCTTGTCCTTGCGGTACTGGTTGATGATGTCACGCGCCTTCTCGGCGTCGAGAGCGGTCTGCGAATAATCTCGATCAGCCAATGAACCTGCGGGAGCTTTCTCGAAGGTCCCCCTTGGAGCTTGATCGTCAAGCTTGGCTAGTTTGCTTCCTCCGCCCGCAGCGACCGCCGAACCGTTCTCGCGGGGCACGGATGGTTCCCCGCCAAGCGCCACGCTCTCGGACCGCTTTTGGCGGGCCAGCGAAGCCGTGGTCGGAGGATTGTCCGTGAAGCCGGACGAGACCGACTGCGAGCCGAGGCTGCAGGCCGCCAACGTGGCAACCAGCGCAGAGCCTAGTATGAGGGATATTGCGACGCGATACATATTCGTTACCCCCGCAGGTGAAAGCGCGGAACTCAGCATAATCATCGCCTGAACCCGTTAACTCAACGTTAATGCTAACAAGCGGAAACGCCGTGTCTCTGAGCCGAACAGTGTGGCGACGGGTGAACCTGAGAGGCGCACAAGTCCGAACGACCGGCGCGCGGTCCCGAGACCCGAGGCTTGCCCACTACCCTCGCACAGTTCGAACGAGAAACCCTTCTCGGAGAGATTTTGCCGACCCCATCCCAGCCAGCAGCGAAACTCCTTTCCATGAGCCCAAACATGTTGTCGGCAATTTGACCGGGCCGGGGCAACATGCTGGCAAGCCGTTTCGGTGTTGAAACGAAGCGTGGCGATCGAAGATGGTCGTTTGGCGGCCACGCTCCGTTTCAATCCGTCCGGGAGCCGTGTAGTGGCGCTTTCAAGTTGTGAAGGGTTGCCGCAGTGTCGATCTAAGGCATTGCTGATTCGCTCGATGTTTTGCGCGATGGCGCCGAGCGCCAACCGTTGCGTTTTGTTGCGTTCGCGTCCCCGGTGGAACCCGATGGCCCTTCGAAGGAGACCCCATCACGTGACCGCACGCGTCGATGACATGATCCCGGATGCGCCGGGCCTGGTCGATCTGCCCCCAGGGCTGTCGGTACTCTTGCTCGCGCGCGCGGCCATTCCCGCGGGCGCTACGCGGGCCGAGATCGTCCGCGATTTGATGCCGCTCGTATCGCATCGCTTGTCGCCGGCCGAATGGCGGGCAACCGCGAGCGATGAAGCCAGCCGTCTTGTCGGTCTCGGGTTTGTGGCCGAAACGCGAGGTCGGCTGTCGTTGACCGGGCAAGGTGCAGCCGCCATGCAGCGCGCGTTCGGCGGCAAGGGTTCTTGGCCGGTAACGTGGCCGGAGATGCGCGACGGCCGGATCGTCGCACGTGCGCTGGATATCGAACATGAGGGTTCGGCGAAGTTGAAGCCGCTCTCTTCGCCGGAAGGGCTTCGCGCCTTGATCCTGCAAAAGGCGTTCGGCCTGCCGCTCAAGGGTAATCAAACCGCAAACCGGCTGCGGGTCGAATTGGCCGTCGTCGCGCTCGAGCGGGCCTTCGGCAACAAGATTAAGGGTGGATTGGGAGCATCGGGCGGGTTCACGGCGAAAGCGGGGCGGTTGCTGGCTGGGCAGTTGTCGTCTCGTCCGCGCGATTTCGGTGCCGATGGAAAGCTGATTGCGGAACTGGCGGCCGAATGCGTAGGCTCGCCCCAGACCGATGCCGACGCGCTGAGGCTTGCACTTCTGAAGCGCTTTGTTTCAACCCTGCTGGCGGCCTCGCACTCCTCGGGCCCGCCCGCAGAGGGGGCGCCACGCCCGTTGCGTGTGCCAGCTGTCCGTTCGCCACAGTCTGATGCTGCCGGTGCGCGTCCGGCGGCAAACGACACCGGACCCACAGCCATCGAGGCGGTTTCTTCCGATCGGCCAGGGATTGCGGATTTTGCGCGCGAGGTGAAATCGACTGCTGCAGCGGTCGCCGAGGGCTGGCCAGGTAACCGCAAGGCGTTTATCTCTCGGGTATGGCATGCGATTCGGTCGTCATGGCCCGAGTGGCGTCTGTCCGAAATCGAGTTCAAGTGCATGCTCGTCGAGGCCCATCGCTCCGGTCACGTCGTGCTCGCCAACGCCGATCTCAAAGACAGAAAATCGGTCATAGAGATCGACGCATCCGCAATCGCCTACAAAAATACGGTTTGGCATTACGTCCGCGTCGAAGATTAGCCGCGTGTCGAGGCTGCGGCTCGTTAGAGCCGCGCGAATGCCACCTTTCGTCGAAGCCGCGGCTCGCGGGCATTACGTGTCGGAGATCGACCTTTGAAGCAGCAGGAAGCCAGAAAGCCGGACCGGTCCGAGGGCGCGTCAATCGCCCCTAACGACCTGGCGCAGGCCTTCGAGCACTCCATCACCTGGGAGGACGATATCTGGCGCGCTGACCCGGTCGACGTATCTGCGGTCCACCAAAAGGCGCGCCGAAAGTTTGCAGACCTTCTGGCCTCCGTCACGGCTGGCAGGGGGGCTGTGACGCCAGCCCGTATTCTGTTGTTCCATGGCCAGTCAGGTGCGGGCAAGACGCACTTGATCCGCGCTTTGCGCACAACCGCGCACCGTGAAGGCACGGCGTATTTCGGATACGCCCAGATGACGCCCGACATCGCGAACTACGCCGACTACTATCTCCGCCGCTTGGTCCACAGTCTCGAGAAATCCTACGATCCTGATCGCGATGGGGAGAGTGCGATCAACCGGCTGACGAACCTGATGGTCGAGGATTCAGAGGTGGTTTCCACCAACGATCTCGAAGCATTGCGCGAGGCGCCGCTGGACGCATCCCAGCTCGCGCGTTTGGTGCTCCGGATCGCCGACGAGATCGTTGCGGCGCCGAAGTTTGCCGGCGAAGAGCTCGATATCAACATGGTCCGCGCGCTGCTCTACTACCAGCGCCGCGATCCGCGTATCGATCAACGTGTGCGCCAGTATCTGCATGGCCGGCAGCTGACCATGCTGGCAGCCGAAGCCGTTGCCGCCCTCGATCCGAATACGGGCGAGGACAGGGCGTTCGAGATTATTACCTCACTCGGCAAACTCATGTGGACGGTTGATCGCGCTGCCCTCGTATTCGTCATCGATCAGGTCGAGGATCTGCGCTTTTTCGACAATGCCGAGGAACGCTTCCAGAAGGCCGTTCGCGATCTGATCCAAATCGTCAATCGTTTGAACAATGCCATCGTCATCGTCTCGTGCCTTGAGGACTTCTACGGTCAAGTCCGAGGTGTCCTTGCCCAGTCGTACGTCGACCGAATAGAGAAGTCGGGCCCCGTTGCGCTGCTCGAAAGCCGCACGCCGGAGGAGGCGCGCCTCATCATCGCCAAGCGGCTCGAGCATGAGGCCGAGGCACATGCTGGCGGATTGAGCTTCCCCGACCCGGCGGCCTTTTTCGGTCCTGAGTTCTTCGAGGAGTTCGGCGGGTTGTCGACGCGGCGCCTGCTCGAGCATGCGCAAACGCGTCTTCGCTCCAAGACCGAAGAGCCGTCGGCAGCAGAGCCGCAGGATACCGGTTCCGGGTTCATCTCCCAACTCGCAGCAGCACTTGGCTTCGGTCCTGCGACCGACGCGCAGCCGTCCCGGTCGCCCATGGCAATCGACTTCCGCGATATGTGGGATCGGTTCGCCAGCGCGTCCGAGGCCGAGATTCCGTCCGACGACGTAGAGCTGATGGGGGTCTTGACCGCAGCGCTTCCGCTCGCCCGCGACGAGTGGGCGGGTGTGATCGAAGTCAAGGTTGATCGCCTGGAACTCGGTGACGACCTTCCGGCCTTCGATCTCACCGTGCGCCAGAAGTCAGGTGTGGCTTCCGAGACGCGAGTGTTTCTCTGCAATCGCCCAACGCAGGGCGGCGGCTTGAAGCGTCAACTCGACAAGGTGTTGACCCAGATGGCCGGCAAGACCTGCGTCATGCTGCGCGCCTCGGACTTCCCGCCGAACAAGAAGAACCAGACTGCTCAGTCCTTCCGCAAGTTCCGCGATGGTGGTGGCCGGCAGATCCTGGTGCCGATCCCCGAGTGGGAAAAGATGATGACGGTGCGCGAGTTCCACGCGCATCACCGACACGATCCCGGCTTCAAGGTCTGGTTCGAGCAATCGAAGCAGCTGTCGGGTTTGATCGCCATCATCCAGCTGCTGCGGCTCGATCTCCTCGGCCGGCAGGTGCCGCGCGGGGTCCCTGCTGCTCAAGACGGCAAGTCTGGTACAGTGACTGTCATCAGCAGTGCGCGGGCTCTCGAGCAGCCTGCGCCCCTGGTCGGTTCGGCTCCGCCTATCGGGCTGCCAGCAAGTGATGTTTCAGAGGGTAAAGAGGCTGGCGGCCAAGGCTCAGGCGCGGAGCTCGGGGCGGTTCCTGCCAACGACGACGACTTGCCGCTGTCGGTGATCCTCGACGAGAACGGCGGCCACGGGTCGAGCATCATCGCTGGCCGGGAAACGGGTGGCCGCTCCAAGCCCGTGTCGTTGAACATGAGCGTTATGAAGCGGCATTCGGCGGTGCTTGGCGGCTCGGGCTCCGGCAAGACGACCCTCGCGCTTTCGATCATCGAACAACTGCTGTTGCGCGGCATTCCGGCCGTGCTCATTGACCGCAAGGGCGACCTCTGCAGTTACGCCAACCCAGACGTCTGGCGGGCCAATGACGAGGAGTTCAGCGAACGTCGCGGCGAGCGCGAGAAGCTCGCGGATGCCATCGATGTTGCAGTTTACACGCCCGGCCGTTCGTCGGGTCGGCCGATCTCGATTACGCTGTTGCCGAACGGCATCAACGAGCTGCCCGAGCACGAGCAGCAGTTGCTTGCCAATCTGTCGGCCGCCGCACTGGGCGATATGCTGCACCTGAAGAACTCGGCGACCCACCAGAAGCAGTCCGGCACTCTGTCGGTCGCGTTGCGGATTCTCGGCGCGCGTCATAGCCGCGAGGTCATGCTCGGAGATCTCATTCACCTGCTAGAGGACGATGATCCGGAACTTGCCGATCTGACGCAGCGCATGGACCCGTCAGGCCGCCTCCGCCGCGATCTCGTGGCCCAGCTCGACAGTCTCCGCCATCGCAACTCGGTATTGTTTGACGGCGGTGGCGAGAGCCTGAGAATGGATTCGCTGTTGGGCCTTGGGCCATTCGCGCGCGAGGGCCGAACGCGGCTGTCGATCATCTACACGGGCTTCCTCGGCGATAACGAGAACATCTTGTTCTGGGTCTCGCAGTTCCTTTCGGAGACATTGCGGTTCTGCCAGCGAAATCCGAACGACGATTTGCAGGCCGTTGTCATGTTCGACGAGGCCGACCTCTATATTCCGGCCAACGCAAAGCCTGCGACCGCCGAGCCGCTGCAGAGCCTTTTGAAGCGGGCGCGATCTGCTGGGCTTGGCATCATGCTGGCGACCCAGTCGCCGGGTGACCTCGACTATAAGAGCCGAGATCAAATCACGAGCTGGTTCATCGGTCGCGTGCGCGAGGATACGGCCCTCAGGAAGCTGAAAGCCGCCTTCCAGTCAGAGAGCGGACTGGATCCGGCCACCGTGCTGCCGGGACAGACCGTTGGCGAGTTCCATCTCGTTCAGGAAGGACTCGTGCGATCGATGAAGGCGCAGCGGTCGCTGATATCCGCGGAACAGGTGCCGTTCGACCGTATCGAGCAGCTCGCACACGAGACTAAAGGTCAGGATGAGCGCCAGCTCCGGCTTTTCGACATCAAGTGAGTAGCGCAAGCAGTTGTTACGTTGCAAATTAGTGACATCTGTCTGCGAATTTGAGTTGTCCAACGGGTCACCGCTACAAGCCGGACCCAATCACTCGACGCTGATCGGCTGTGGCCCAACGGCAAACATCCTTGATTCTATTGTTAAATTTTGATGACATCGAAAGTTAAGTAAATCGAGAGCGTTAGTCGTTGTACACTCGTTATCCACAGCTAGCCGGCGCGCGACTTTTTTGTGTCGTTCTTGTGAATCTCTCGTGTGTCAAGAGGGAATGTGTAGTAATGTCGGGCGTGGTCGGAGGATGTAGGGCGCATCCGGCTACTTGCGGAGGGTTCGGTTGGCAGAGGGCAACAGCCAACGAATCCGAGTGTGTCATGTGGAGTAGTTGCGGGGTTGTGTCATGGTTGCGAAATCGTTCGTTATGCTCTTGTTGGCTACCATGGCAGGGCCTGCCATCGGAGTCGGCGTGTTCGTGATCTTGAATTCATTGTGACGGACAGCATCGTTTATGCCCGTTACCTGACTGATAGGTCATTCGGCGAGATTGTCCGCTCAAAATGCGGCCGGTGCAAACCGGATCCCACCACTATTGGGAGCAAAGCCAGCGGCAAAAGTCGACGAGGTGTCGCGTTTGGGGCGTTCGGGTGGGCGCCTCGAATTAGATCGCTCTTGACCAATCGTCCTGACCGGCCAGTGTTGCCCCAATCCACGGTGTCCCGCGGATGAGAGATGTTTCCAATCCGCCACGACCCGCACTTTGCCATTGTTGAGAGGGATTTCCTGAGGAGCGACGGTCGTATCTCGACCGCGCCAGAACCGGCGGTTCGGCCTTCAATC
>PERT01000078.1 GCA_002928955.1 Hyphomicrobium sp.
AACCCAATGATATAGCTAGTGGCCTTCATGTCGGGCCTAAATCGTCGACGCGTGCGGCTGGCACAGCGATTTAGGCGCGACAGGCCACTAGTTTGAGCATGGCCTGTGCGCAATTACCCAGGCGCATCTCGGTCTCCGGGACCACGGGCAGTGATAATGACACGTCCATTCCACCCAGACGTCAATTGAAACCCAGCCGAACAGAGCTCGACGCCAGCATGTCCGTGAGACGCTCAATGAACGCCACCGGGGCGTAGGCGGCGCAGTAATTCAGCGGTTCCTCGCACTGAATAGCCTTCGCTTCAACCGGCTTGATGCCACCGCCGAAGACGGTAGCCGTTTCGACCTTAAAGCGCTGTAGACCGCCCGCATCCGTAATGTCGATACTAACCATCTTGAAACTGCCGACCAGTTTCGAGCCATCCGTGGCAGACATCAGGTTCAGGCTTCCCGTAATTGCCGTTGGAGCCCCTTTTCGGTAAAGATGGTCTTTGAAAGCAACGGTGAAATCGAGCGCACAGCCAACTAGTTGACCACCTGCGGTGATCTCGCGTGCCGACGCTTCAGGTGGCGGGATGTCGTGCGCCAGCGCGGGCAACGCTACCAGAAGCGTGGCAAAAACAGCGAAAATCAATCGTGTCACGCCTCACCCCAAATCTCGTTGGTCTAGCTACGCTCACCGAATCAAATTTCCCTGTCCTCAAAGTATTGAGGCCGGCCATTGCTGACCGGCCCCAATCTCAATTCACGAGCACCCGCTCGTCGAGCCACACGTGTCGCACTTCAGGCACGTCCCGTTCCGGACCATCGTAAAGTTCTGGCATTCGGAGCAGGAGACGCCTTCGTAGCCGCGGAGTTTGGCTTCGGACGCGCGCTGGCTGGTCGTCGAGCTGGTCGACTGCTTGGTCATCACCGTCTGCGTGGTGACCGTGGCGCGTTGGAACATGATCTCGCTGTCGGGCTTCAACGCGGTCGCGCCCTCGGTCATCATCGACGGGCCGAACACGCTGGTCACGTCCGACTGCATGGCCGCAACCGCATTCACGCTCGACTGCGCCACCGCCTCGCCGCCGCGCGTAACGATGCGGGCGACGTTGCCGCGCACGAGACCCATCGACACGAACTTCTGCGCCGGAACCGAGATGTTGAGATCCTCGTCGGTGGCGTCGTCGCCCGAGCCGAGCCCGGTCTCGCCGACGATCTCGCGAGGGTCGACGTGGGCGAGATCGTGCCGCGCCAGATACGACACCGCCAGCTCGCGGAAGATGTAGTCGAGGATCGAGGTCGCGTTCTTGATGGTCTCGTTGCCCTGCACGAGGCCGGCAGGTTCAAAACGCGTGAACGTGAATGCTTCCACGTACTCCTCCAGCGGCACGCCGTACTGAAGGCCGAGCGAAATCGCGATGGCGAAGTTGTTCATCAGAGAGCGGAACGCAGCACCTTCCTTGTGCATGTCGATGAAGATCTCGCCCAATCGCCCGTCGTCGTACTCGCCGGTGCGGAGGTAGACCTTGTGCCCGCCCACCGTCGCCTTCTGGGTGTAGCCCTTGCGGCGGCCCGGCATCTTCTCGCGCTCCTGCGAGCGGACGCGCTCGATGATCCGCTCGACGATGCGCTCGGCGGTGGCTGTGGCGCGTGCCGCCATGGGCGGGGCGGCGATGTTTTCGACCACGTCGTCGGCCTCGTCGTCGTCGGCCAAAATTTGGCTGTTCAAGGGTTGCGACAGCTTCGAGCCGTCGCGATAGAGCGCGTTGGCTTTCAGTGCGAGGCGCCATGACAACATATAGGACTGCTTGCAATCCTCGACGGTGGCGTCGTTCGGCATGTTGATGGTCTTCGAGATCGCTCCCGAGATGAACGGCTGCGACGCCGCCATCATGCGGATGTGGCTCTCCACCGACAGGAACCGTTTGCCCTTGCGGCCGCACGGATTGGCGCAGTCGAACACGCTCAGGTGTTGCGGCTTGATGTGCGGTGCGCCTTCCAGCGTCATGGCTCCACAGACGTGCTCGTTGGCCGCCTCGATGTCCTTCTTCGAGAAGCCGAGATGAACGAGAAGGTCGAAAGCGGGGTCATTCAGCGTCTCTGCCGGGATCTTGAGGCCCTGGGTCAGAAACTCCTCGCCGATGGTCCACTTGTTGAACACGAACTTGATGTCGAAGGCCGTGGCGAGCGTGCCTTCGAGCTTCGAAAGAACCGCGTCGTTGAAGCCGCGTGCCTTGAGGGTGGCGTGGTTGATGGCCGGGGCCTGCTTCAAGGATGCGTGGCCGACGGCATAGGCCTCGATCTCGGCCAGCTCACTTTGGCGATAACCGAGCGTACGCAGGGCCTCGGGCACAGACTGGTTGATGATCTTGAAGTAGCCGCCGCCGGCCAGCTTCTTGAACTTGACCAGTGCGAAATCGGGCTCGATGCCGGTGGTGTCGCAATCCATGACGAGGCCGATGGTGCCGGTAGGCGCCACCACGGTCGACTGTGCATTGCGAAAGCCGTGCGCTTGGCCGAGCGCGATGGCCTGGTCCCAGGCACGCTTTGCGGCTTCGACCAGACGCTGGTCGGGGCAGCTCGCGTGATCGAGCGGCACCGGTGGCGTTGAGAGCTTCTCATAGCCCGTGCGCTCGCCGTAGGCTGCGCGGCGGTGGTTACGGATAACGCGCAGCATGTCCGCGGCGTTCGGTGGGTAGCCGGGGAAAGGACCGAGCTCGCGCGCCATTTCAGCGCTCGTGGCATAGCTGACGCCGGTCATGATGGCCGAGATGGCGCCGCAGATGGCGCGGCCCTGGGGGCTGTCATAGCCGATGCCGGCCGCCATCAGCATGCCGCCGATGTTGGCGAAGCCCAAGCCCATCGTCCGATAGCGGTAGCTCAACTCCGCAATCTGCTTCGACGGGAACTGCGCCATCGTGACCGAGATTTCCAGCACCATGGTCCACAGCCGGCAGGCGTGCTCGAAGCTGTCGACGTCGAAGGACGCGTCCGCGCCCGCGGCCGACGAACGCGCATCCGACGTGCCGCCACTGCGGCGGAACGTCATCAGATTCAACGAGGCCAGGTTGCAGGCCGTATCGTCCAGGAACATGTATTCCGAGCATGGGTTCGACGCTTGAATCTCACCCGACTTCGGGCAGGTGTGCCAATCGTTGATGGTGGTGTGGAACTGAATGCCCGGATCGGCGGATGCCCAAGCAGCATGGCCGATCGAATCCCAGAGATCGCGCGCCTTCAACGTCTTTGTGACCTTGCCGGATATACGGCCCTTCAGTTGCCAATCCTTGTTGTCGTTGACGGCCGAAAGGAAATCGTCGGTCACGCGCACCGAGTTGTTCGAGTTCTGCCCGGAAACCGTGAGGTAGGCCTCGCTGTCCCAGTCCGTATCGTAGGTCGCGAAATCAATGTCGGTGTAGCCTTGCCTGGCGAACTGGACGACGCGCAAAATATAGTTCTGCGGGACGTGATCGCGCTTGGCATCGCGGATTGCGAGCTTGAGCTTGGGGTTCTTGGCCGGGTCGAAGCAGCGCTCATCACGGACATCCGAGGACGCCTGACCATCCTTGCTCGCCTCCGGCAGGCCCTCGCAGTTGACGCAGGCCTTCATCACGGCCTTGAGGCGCTTCTGACAGATCTTGGATCCGGTGACGAGGGCAGCAACTTTCTGCTCCTCTTTCACCTTCCAATCAATGTATGCCTCGACGTCCGGATGATCGACATCGACCACAACCATCTTTGCGGCGCGGCGGGTGGTCCCACCCGATTTGATGGCACCGGCCGCGCGGTCACCGATCTTGAGGAAGCTCATCAGGCCCGACGACTTGCCGCCACCCGAGAGCTTCTCGTTCTCGCCGCGGAGCTTAGAGAAATTGGAGCCGGTACCAGAGCCATACTTGAACAAGCGTGCTTCACGCACCCACAGGTCCATAATGCCGTTCTCGTTGACGAGATCGTCCTCGACCGACTGGATGAAACAGGCGTGTGGCTGCGGATGCTCGTAGGCCGAGGTCGACGCGGTGAGCTGGCCGGTCTCGAAGTCGACGTAATAGTGGCCCTGGCCCGGTCCGTCGATGCCGTAGGCCCAGTGGAGACCCGTGTTGAACCACTGTGGTGAGTTGGGCGCCGCCATCTGCATCGCCAGCATGTAGCGGTGCTCGTCGTAAAAGGCGCGGGCGTCATCCTCGGTGGTAAAGTAACCGCCCTTGTAGCCCCAGTACGTCCAGGTGCCCGCCAGGCGATCGAACACCTGGCGCGCGTCGGTCTCGCCGCCCATACGGTCTTTTTCACTGATCTCGGCCAGCGCACGCTCGTCGGCGACCGAACGCCACAGCCACGACGGGATCTTGTTCTCCTCGACTTTCTTCAAGCGCTTCGGCACACCGGCCTTACGGAAGTATTTCTGGGCCAGGATGTCGGCCGCGACCTGGCTCCAGTGGGCCGGGACCTCGAAGCCGTCGAGGCGGAATACGACAGACCCATCGGGGTTTTTGATCTCGGAAACTGCGCGACGGAATTCGATGGATGCGTAAGGTGATTTTCCGGCTTCGGTGAAGCGGCGCGCAATCTTCATTATAGTATTCCCCTGTGGTGTCTCAGGGGTCGTGGACGCGGGACCAGGGTCACAACCCGGTTTGGCTCTTGTTGCCGCTAAAGCGGCTGAATGCGGATGCCGCGTGAACGGCCAGGCGAGGCAGTGATTAGCCGCGCGATCTCAACCCGTGCGTCCCTCGGCGCACAGGTCGAACTCGGCAGGTACTCGTTGATTGGGCTGAAGAGCCCGTTTGGAGCGCACATTGCCTGGACTTGCGTCCAGTGCCCGGGCAAAGACGCACGAACGTCGCGCCGCGGATGGCAATAGTTATGCCGATTCGAGGGGGGCGTCACGAGGTCTTGTGTCTACCCAGGTCGCGAGCCACTAAATGTGGCGGTGTTGGCAACCTGGGGAGAAAAACAGCAAAAGTGCCCGAATTTATTGGGCATCACCGCCGAGTCGCTGCGGCTGGGGCTGTGAATAGGGCCACGCAGGCGCCACGCCATAGGCTGAATGTGACGCCAACCCGGATCCTGCCACATGAGGTGTGGCCGATTGGCCCCGCCGTTCGCTCGACTGGACTTGCCCTTCGGCGGCAGCTAAAGCCAAAGCGGAACGATTGATTGGCGAGGCCCGTCGAGATGAGCATCCTTTCGGAAATCTTTAGCTGGTGGGGCGGCAACACTTGGGGCACGCGCGTGACCATCTGGCGCCAGGGCAAGCCGGTGGGGCAGGACGCTTACGGAAACCGCTACTTCATTCAGAAGTCGGGCGTTGGCCCGCTGGGCGTGCCACGCCGCTGGGTTGTCTATCAGGATCTTGCCGACGCCTCGAAGGTGCCGCCCGAGTGGCACGGCTGGCTCCATTATACCGTCGATCATCCGCCAACGGCTGAAGATTATAAGGCCAAGCCCTGGCAGAAGTCGCATGTGATGAACATGACGGGCACGCGCGAGGCATATCGTCCGCAAGGCTCCATTTTGGCCAAAGGCGTGCGGCCGAAGGCTACCGGCGACTACAAGGCCTGGAAGCCCAACTAAGTCTGTCGGGGTCTGTCGGCGCACTGCGCGGGAGAGGGCTGACTTGGAGCCTTGCTGGTGCCAACATTCTCCATGTATGAATCGAATAGCCTGCGTGTTGACCCGACGCTGGATCTGACCGGCCGCAATTCCACGCGCGATCTGAGGACAGGAAGGCAATTCCCGTGATGCCTGGTAACGGTAAGGACCAGACCAACTTCACGCGGATCGCCACGATCGGCGCCGCCACTCTGGTTATTGTGCTGGCGACGGCCTCAGGCCTTTCCCGGCCCGCCAAGGCCGAACGGATCGATAATCAAGTGGCGGTGTTCTCGGCCCTCGACAAGGTGACGGCGCGAATCTCGAAACTCGAGGCTCCGCTCGGCGAGACCGTGCAGTTCGGCGCCCTGAAGGTGACCGCCCGCACCTGCTATTCGCGACCGCCGACCGAGCAGCCAAAGACCACCACATTCGTCGAAGTCGACGAGATTCAGCTCGATGGCACGCAGAAGCGCGTATTTGCCGGCTGGATGTTTGCTGAGAGCCCCGGTCTCAACGCGGTCGAACATCCGGTGTTCGACGTTTGGCTCACCGAGTGCCAGAAACCGGCCAAGTCGGTTGCGCAAAGGCCCGTTGCAATTCCAGGGCAAGCTCCCCCGGGGCAGGCGGCGCAAGGGGCCGCCCAGCAACCTGGCGCGCAGGATCCCGCCGAGCCGCGCCGCCGCGTCAGGCGCTGAGCGACAGTCAACGCTGAAGCACATGGCAGGTTCGGAGCAACGACGTCGCAGCCCGCGATCTCGCCTGAAACCGTCGTCAGGCCTGCGCGTGCCGCGGCCTCCATCCGATGGGTCACCATCGCCGCCCTGCCGGATCGGGCGCCTGGATATCGTTCCTATCTTGGTCGCGCAACGCCAGACCTGGAAGCCTGCTGACTGACGTCCGCCAGCGCCGATTGGATGAGCGCGAACCGAGCGACCGGCACGCGGCTCATGTCTTGGTGGCCTCCGGCTCGAACTCCGCGGGCCTGAGCTGGCGGGCGAGACGATCGAGGATGCCGTTGACGACCTTCGGCTCTTCCTCGTCGAAGAAGGCGTGCGCCACGTTGATGTATTCGTTGATGGCAACACGGGCTGGAACGTCGCGCCGCTCCATCAGTTCGAACACGCCGCCGCGCAGGATCGCACGCAAGATGCTGTCGACCCGCTCGAGCCGCCAGCCGGTCGCCAGCTGATGGTCGACGAGCGGGTCGATGTCGCGCTGGCGGCGGACTACGCCACGCAGGATCTCGGCGAAGTAAACTGGATCGGCGTCGGCCAATGTCTCGCCGTCCTCGGCGGTCGGGAAACGGATGGTGACGAACTCGTGGATCACGTCGTTCAGGTCTGTGCTCGCCATATCCATCTGATAGAGCGCCTGCACGGCCGCCATGCGCGAGGCCGTCCGCGGCTGCACGCCCTTCGACTTGCTGCTCGGCTTTGGTGACGGCGATTTGCGCTTCTCGCTCGTCATGCGCCTTGCCCCTGGAACGTGCGCTGCAGCTCGATGAGCCGAAGGCACGCCCGCGCCGCGTCACCGCCCTTGCCCTCGCGACCACCCCTGGCACGCGCCATGGCCTGAGCCTCGGTATCCACCGTCAAGATGCCGTTTCCGATTGGAACATGGTGGCGGACGGCAACCTCCATCAGCCAGTGGTTGGCGTTATTGACAACCACATCGTAGTGCGACGTCTCCCCACGAATGACGCAGCCAAGGGCGATGGCGCCGCAAAAGAGCGCGCTCGGCGCGCCTCGTGGAATGAGACCGGCCTCAGTCGAAAGCGCGAGCACATGCGGGATCTCGAGCGCTCCTGGCACGACGACGCGCTGGTAGGCGACGCCGCACGCATCCAACTCGGCGGTCGCACCGGCGGCCAGTTCATCCGAGATTTTCTCGTAGTACCGCGCCTCGATGATAAGAACGCGCGCCTTGATCCGCGGAGGTTCCGGCGGCTTTGAATGCTTCGAGCTGGGTATGCCGACCCTGGAGATCATGATGCCTATTCGATCCTTCGTGTGCCGGCGATGGTGAGGCCGAATGCCTCGACGCCGTTGTAAACATGAGCCGGCGAATTCGTCAGCAGCGTCATTTCACCGACGCCAAGATGGCGCAGAATCTGCGAGCCGATGCCAATCTCGACCTGTCGGCGCTCACGGCTACCGTCGATCGGCTCAGCCGGGTGCAACCGCGACGCCACCCATTGCGAAATCGCTTTCGGCCTAAGGTCGCGGATAAACACAATGACACCGCGGTCGGCTTTCGCAATCGCGGCCATCGCCTTGTCGATCAGACCGCCCGCTTCCCGCCCATCGATGATACCCGCAAGATCGGCAAGTGCGTCTACGGCATGTACGCGCACCAGAACACGACCGGGCTTGGAGAGATCGCCTTTCACCAGCGCGATGTGCTCACCCGGCTCCACGGTCGTCTCAAACACATAGAGCATGAACGGCCCGGCCGTCGCCGAGGTGACTGGAAGTTGTGCAACCTGCCGTACGATGCGGTCGTTCTTGAGGCGGTAGGCGATCAGTCCATCAATGGCGCCGATCTTCAGACCATGACGCTGGGCGAACGGGACGAGATCGGGCATCCGGGCCATGGTGCCGTCGTCATTCATGATCTCGCAGATGACAGCGGCAGGGTAAAGTCCGGCGAGACGGGCCAAATCAATCGAGGCTTCGGTATGCCCGGCGCGAACCAGCGTACCGCCATCGCGGGCGACGAGCGGGAAAACGTGACCCGGCGAGACAATATTCTCGGCGCCCTTGGTCGGGTCTATGGCCGCCGCGATCGTTCGCGCGCGGTCGTGAGCCGATATTCCCGTGGTAATACCCTCACGCGCTTCGATCGAGACGGTGAACGCCGTGCCGCGACGCCCGCGGTTCTCGCGCACCATGCTTTCGAGGCGCAGCTCTTCCGCCCTCGCGCGGGTCAATGCAAGGCAGATCAGGCCGCGACCGTTCTTGGCCATGAAGTTGACGGCGTCGGGCGTCGCCATCTGCGCCGGGATAACGAGATCACCTTCGTTCTCACGATCTTCCGCATCGACGAGGATGACCATGCGGCCGTTGCGAATCTCGTCGAGGATCTCATCCGGAGAAGAGAGGAAACTCTTGCCATCGGGTTGGACGATTTTGCCGGAGCCCCCCGTGACTGCAGACCCTGTTGTTTCAGTCGGTGTCACGGACGGAACTCCAAAAGGCGGGCCACGTAGCGCGCGAACAGATCGACTTCGAGATTGATGTGATCGCCCGGCTTTTTGCTCCCCCAAGTGGTCGCGGTCAAGGTGTGCGGAATGAGGTTGACACCAAAGCGGGTCCCCATGACCTCATTGACGGTCAGCGACGTACCATCGAGCGCCACCGAACCCTTGGGCGCGATGAAGCGGGCCAGATGCTCGGGCACGTCGAACAGGAATCGCTGGCTCGATCCGTCAGGCTTCACGTCGATGATCGCCGCGATGCCGTCGACGTGACCTGTGACGACGTGACCGCCGAGCCGGTCACCCGCGGCAAGTGCCAGTTCGAGGTTAATGCGCTCGCCTGCTTTCCAATTGCCGAGCGTGGACTTCGATCGCGTCTCATTGGATACGTCCACGGTGAACACGGATCCATGCCCGTCCATCGTGATCGATGTGACCGTAAGGCAGACGCCGTCGCAGGCGATCGACGCGCCGGGCTCGATCGTTGCAGCTGGCAACCCGGTCTTTATGGTGAAGACGCAGCCGACGATCGACTGCACGCTACCAATGTCAACGATGAGGCCCGTGAACATGACCTGAGATCCTTGTTTCAATTGATTCAGCATGGGTCAAGTGGCTTGGGCTGGCGGCGAAACCGCCACAGTGCGTCCGGTCCCAGTCGCCTTGTGTCGTGCAGCGCCAATGGCAGCGCTCCGACGTGACGTCTGACCGCCGCCATGACCCCCGCCTCGCCATGACCCGCCATGTATAGGTTCACCTCGTCGACGAGCGACGCATCCGCGAAAGCACGCCAGATCGTCGGCCCGCCCTCGACCAGCAGCCGCGTAATGCCGCGCGCCACCAGCGTTTCCATGACCGCAGGCAGCCAAAGCCGGCCGCCGACCTCCGCCACGGTCATGACTTCCACCCCAAACGCCGTTTGGCGAAGTTGCCGCCGCGCCGGATCGGCCGCGGCGCTGCAGAAGATCCAGAACGGCGCCCGCTCGGAAACCCATTCAGGCGCCTGCAAGGTCGTCTTCGCAAGCCGGCTATCGGGCCGCTCGTTCAAGTGGCGCGACAGCATGATGCGCACCGGCGACCGATGCGCCATGCCGGGCAATCGACATGTCAACAACGGATCATCTTCGCGCACCGTCCCTTCGCCGACCAGAATGGCGTCGTGCGATGCCCGCAGCAGATGCCCATGCGCCCGCGAGACGTCACCCGTGACGAACGCCGGGCGTTTGCCGTCGCCGCGCGGCACGCAGCCGTCGGCCGCCGTTGCCAGTTTGAGCGTGACAAGCGGACGCCGTTCGGTGATGCGCACGACATGCCCCCGCGTGAGCCAACGCGCTTCGGCGGCACCGACGCCGCGTATCACCTCGATGCCGGCGGAGCGCAGCCGGTCGAGTCCGCGGCCTGCGACGCGCGGGTCTGGATCCTCAATCGCCACCACGACGCGCGTTATCCCCGCCTTGATGATGGCATCCGCGCAAGGACCGGTTTGGCCTAGATGCGAGCAGGGTTCGAGCGTGACATAAATCGTCTTGCCTCTCGCACGGTCTCCCGCGGTTGCGATCGCCACCGTCTCGGCGTGCGGGCGACCGCCCGGCTGGGTGACGCCGCGCGCAATGACCTCATAGGTTGAAACGTCCGCGATAACGGCTCCGACCGATGGGTTGGGCGCAGCGGCCCCGAGCCCGCGCCGGACCATGCCGAGCGCGATCGCCATCATGTGCACGTCGAACGGGGTAGGCTCAAGGATGGGCATCGGTTTCAGTTGCAGATCGGAGTAAGACCATCCAGCACACCGCTGGAGACGGATCCCGTATCGAGCCGATTAGGCCGTTTTTGCCGACCGAGCTAGTGCTTCTTGAGGGGGGTAGGATTGCCGACGCCGTCGGTCGCATCCTGGGCGATCTCGCCCAGAACCTCCTGGAAGTCGGCGGCCTCGCGAAAATCCCGATAAACCGAGGCGAAGCGGACGTAGGCCACGGGATCGAGCCCGCGCAAGGCTTCCATCACGAGTTCGCCGATCATCGACGAGGGCACCTCGCTCTCGCCCTGGTTTTCGAGTTGGCGGACGATGCCGGACACCATACGCTCGATACGGTCACCTTCGATTGGCCGCTTCCTGAGTGCGACCTCGACGGAGCGGGCCAGTTTGTCGCGTTCGAACGGCACTTTGCGGCCAGACCGCTTGAGCACGACGATGTCGCGCAACTGCACACGCTCGAACGTGGTGAAGCGGCCGCCGCAGTCGGGGCAGATCCGGCGGCGGCGGATGGAGCTGTTCTCCTCCGTCGGCCGGCTGTCCTTGACCTGTGTGTTGTCAGCCGCGCAGTAGGGGCAGCGCATCTCGGCTCCGGTTTTCGATTTGGGGAGCGCACATATGGACGAGCCGCGCGCCGCAATCAACTCCTCAGCCCCGGCGGGCGACGACCGGCACACTTTGCTGATCTCATGGTTGCGGTTCGGAAGGGCCGGAATTAGACTTCCATAAGGTCGGAACCAGCTGAAATCGTTCTCCCGGACCGTAACATGTCATTCGAAGAGTTCCTGGCTTGGGCCGAAACAATCCCCAGAGAGACCGGGCGCTTCGAGCTGAGGTCCGGGCGCGCTATCGCCAAGAAGGGGCTGGCGGGCACCAAGAACGCGGAACAAGCGAAATACCGGGAAATGAAAACGGGGCTTTACCGGGCGCTATACGCCGCGGTTGCTGCATCGGGTATCGAAGCCCATGCGGTAGGCCAGGGTTCGACCGTGCCACTCGCATCCTGCGGGCGAAACGCCGAGCCAGACGCACTCGTTTATCTTGGATCCAAGGTGCCGCGTGATTCTCATGTGGTGCCGGAACCGGTGATCGTATGCGTGGTGCTGTTGCCCTCGACCGCCAAGCACGACATGAGCGCCAGGCACGAATTCAGCGCCAAGCTCGAAGGCTGTCTCGCGATTCCGAGCGTCCGGCACTACATCATCGCCGACCCGGATCGGCCGATGCTGATCGTGCATTCGCGCGGATCTGGGAATAACCACACGAACCGCCTCGTCAGCGACCCGGCCGCAGTGCTGAGCCTCGACCCGCCGGGTCTGAGGGTGAGCGTGGCGGAGGTTCTGGGCGGGTGAGCCGCCGGGGTTCGCGCCGACGGTTGGAGCGCCCGGGAACACGGCCGCGGGCGCGGTTCCTCAAGGTGACTATTTCGTCTCGACGCCCGTGTGGGTCGCGACGCCCGACTTCGCCCCGTCCGTCCTGGTGCCGGTCTTCACGCACTTGGCGAATTGAGCCGCGCAATAGAACGAGCCCACCCGGCTTTCGCGGGTCGCGTACCCTCTCCACGTCATGGCCGTGCTCGACACGGCCATCCAGCGACTTGCGCCGCGGGGAGAGGTGTGGATGGCCGGGTCAAGCCCGGCCATGGAGTGTGGTGAGGGGTCAAGCCCGGCCGTGGAATGGGAGCGGGCGCGTGGCCTGCGAGGAGCAGTTCGCGAGCGGCGAAGCTCGATCTCGCGGAACGCTCCGAAAGAAAACGCGGCCAACATCGACCGCGTTTTTGTATGAGGCGCTTCGGATGCCGACCAGCACCCGCGCCTCTGTCCTTCGCGCTTCGGGTGCCGACCAGCACCCGCGCTTCTGTCATTCGCGCTTCGGATGCCGACCAGCACCCGCGCCTCTGTCCTTCGCGCTTCGGGTGCCGACCAGCACCCGCGCTTCTGTCCTTCGCGCTTCGGGTGCCGACCAGCACCCGCGCGGGTCAAACGTAGATCGGGAACCGGTCGCAGAGGGCGACGGCCTGCCTCTTGACCGCCTCCTCCACCGCACCGTTGCCTGCTTCGCCGTTCTTGGCGAGACCATCCAGAACCTCTGCGATCATGCCGCCGATCTCCTGGAACTCGGCAACGCCGAACCCGCGGGTGGTGCCGGCGGGCGAGCCGAGACGGATGCCCGACGTAACCATGGGCTTCTCGGGATCGAACGGAATGCCGTTCTTGTTGCAGGTGATGTTGGCGCGGCCCAGCGCCTTCTCGGAGATATTGCCGGTGAGCTTCTTCGGCCTGAGGTCAACCAGAATGAGATGGCTGTCGGTACCGCCCGAGACGAGCGCAAAGCCCGACTGCACGAGCACCTCACCCATGGCGCGGGCGTTGTCCATCACGTTCTTGGTGTAGATCTTGAAGTCGGGCTTCAAGGCTTCACCGAAGGCCGCGGCCTTGGCGGCGATCACATGCATCAGTGGGCCACCCTGGATGCCGGGGAAGATCGCCGAATTGAACTTCTTGGCCAGATCCTCGTCGTTGGTCAGGATCATGCCGCCGCGCGGACCGCGCAAGGTTTTGTGCGTGGTCGTGGTTGCTACGTGGGCATGAGGGAACGGGCTCGGGTAGAGTCCGGCGGCGACGAGGCCGGCAAAGTGCGCCATGTCGACCAGGAAGTAGGCGCCGATCTCGTCGGCGATCTTGCGGAAGGCGGCAAAATCGATGACGCGCGGATAGGCCGAGCCGCCGGCGATGATCAACTTGGGCTTCTGCTCATGGGCAAGCTTGCGCACGTCCTCCATGTCGACGCGGTGCGTATCCGGGCGCACCATGTAGTGAACGGCCTTGAACCACTTGCCGGACTGGTTGACGGAGGCGCCGTGGGTCAGATGTCCGCCGTGGGCGAGATTGAGGCCCATGATGGTGTCGCCGGGCTGCAGCAGCGCCTGGAACACGCCTTGGTTGGCCTGCGAGCCGGAGTTCGGCTGGACGTTGGCGAAGCCGCAGTTGAACAGCCGCTTGGCGCGATCGATCGCCAGTTCCTCCGCCACGTCGACGTACTGACAACCGCCGTAATAGCGCTTGCCTGGATAGCCTTCGGCATACTTGTTGGTCAGCACCGATCCGGCGGCCTCAAGCACGGCGCGGGATACGATGTTTTCCGACGCGATCAGCTCGATCTCGTGCTGCTGCCGGCCGAGTTCCTTGCCAATAGCCGCGGCCAGCTCGGGGTCGGTCTCCGTCAGCGGAGAGGTGAAGAACTTCGACGCAGTATTGGTTGTGTAAGACTTGGCTGTCGACATCTGGGGTTCCTCGGCCTGTGCGATGGTTTTGGTGATTTCAGTCTGCAAGGGCAATGGCCCTGCGAGGGATATCTGGCGGATCGGTACGATTCATTCCAAGGCTTGGACCAACGCCGTTCGCCCAGCCGAAATGACCCGCGTGTGTCTGCTACCATAGTCGACGGTGTCGGGCGAGGGAACGGCCAGTCGCAGCCCGAACGGGTAGGCGTGGGCATGCTTGGCACCTGTCGGCGAACTCCGATGTCCAATCGGCCCGAGCTACTCAGCCGCGAGCTTGGTCGAAATTCCTTTTGACAGCGGGCAAGCGGCCCACAACTCAGAAATGGCGCCGACCAAGTGATCCATTTGGGCGTCGGTGTGCTGGGGGGTCGGCGTCAGCCGGAGGCGCTCAGTACCCTTAGGCACGGTCGGGTAGTTGATGGGCTGCACGTAAATCCCGAACCTGTCGAGCAAGCTGTCGGTAATCTGCTTGCAATGGACCGGATCGCCGACGAGCACTGGGACGATATGACTGAGCCCCGGAACAACATGCACGCCGACCCTCTCCAAACGAGA
>PERT01000079.1 GCA_002928955.1 Hyphomicrobium sp.
AAAAACAATGGTTTAGTGTGGCGTTCAACGCGCCTTGATTGACGACCAGCTTGCCGCTCGCACAGGTCAATTAAGGCGCGACGCCACACTAGCCGGCAATCAGTATCCGGGCTCGATGGGCTTGGCTTTGTCTGGAGCCGCTGGCGCGAGGGCATCGCCATCCTCGTCCGCGTCCGGGCCTGATGGCATGATGACATAGCCGCCACGGAGCCAGCGAAGCAGGTCCAGATCGGCGCAGGTGCCCGAGCAGAACGGCCGGAACTTCTGGGCACCCTGCGCCTTGCAAATCGGGCAGCGGCCACCGGTAGGCTCCGCGCGCGACGTGGCTCCCGAGGGAGGATCAGGTTCGTCGGTCAAGTTCGGGTCTACTCCGGATCGGCCTCGGCTGCCTTCAGCCAGTTCAGTTGGATCGGGAAGCTCTCGCCGTTGAGCATGGCAACGACTTCGGTCAGAGGCAGCCCGACAACGTTGGTGTACGAGCCGGCGATCTTCTGGACGAAGCAGCCAGCGAGACCCTGGATGGCATAGCCGCCTGCCTTGCCGCGCCACTCACGCGAGGCCACGTAGGCCTCGATTTCGCTGCGGGAAAGGTGCTTGAAGCGCACGCGCGTATCAACGATCTTTATTCGCACGCGGTCGTCGGGTGTAATCAGGCAAAGCCCCGTAAGCACGCGATGGGCGCGGCCCGAAAGCAATTGCAGCGACGCGACGGCCTCCTCGATCTGCTCGGGTTTACCCAGAATGCGCCGGCCGACGGCCACGACGGTGTCTGCGGCCAATACGAAGGCGTCGGCAATGTCGGTGTCGTTGGCGATCTGGTCGCGCGCGGTTTCCGCTTTCGCTCGTGCCAGTCGGGTGACAAGCCCGCGCGGCATCTCGCCCCGCCTTGGCGTTTCGTCGATGGAGGCCGGGCGCAGGGCATCCGGTTCGACCCCGACCTGGGCGAGCAATGTGAGCCGCCGCGGACTGGCGCTGGCGAGGATCAGCTTGGGCTTGTCAATCGGCGCCTTCGACTGCGCGCGCACCTTCGCCCTCTCCCGCCGCAGCGTTTCGCGGCGCGGACCGTCGGTGCGGGTGAAAACGTTGAAGAGTGCGGTCTTCTGCAACGACATCGCGGTCCTTTTCGGTGCATCCGGAGTGGCCGTGGCGACCAGTCGCCAGGGGGGCTTGTGACGGCGGGCGGAGATTGCAGACGGTGAACACGAAAAGCAAGGCCCGACAATGGCGTTGCCAGCGCCCCCCCGGGTGGGGCTATATCCCGTCGTGCTCTTGAACCCGGTAACACGATGCAGCAGCCCAAGGCATTGCGCGACTTGATCGCCCGGACGCCCCTGTTCACCGGGCTCGACGCGGCGGATATCGACGCGATCGCGGCCGCGGTACGCGAAACCCGGTTCGATGCCGGCGAGCTGATTTTTTCACGCGGCGACAAAGGCCAGGACATTTTCATCATCGCCGAAGGCCGGGTGCGACTGTCGATCTTGACCAGCGAAGGCCGCGAGTTGAGTTTTGCTCAAATTGGTTCGGGCGATCTGTTCGGCGAAATCGCCATGCTGGATGCCGGTGTGCGCACAGCTGACGCGACCGCCGCGACCAAAGTGGTGGCGGTGGCCCTGTCGAAGGCGGCTTACATTCGTATCGCGGCGACGCGGCCGGCTGTGGGTGAGGCCATGACGAGGTTCCTGTGTGGTCGCATCCGCGATGCCGACAACCAGTTGGAGTCCATCGCGCTTTATCCAATCGAGGGCCGACTGGCCCGCTTTCTGATCGCCGCAGCGGCCCAGAGGGGTGGTGGCGGCAACCTCGTCATGCTCGACATCGGTATGTCGCAAAACGATCTTGCCCTGCTCGTCGGAGCCAGCCGGCCCAAAGTCAATGCGGCGCTCTCGATGCTGGAAGAGAACGGCGCCATCACCCGTAGCGGGACCCGCATCGAATGCGATCTCGCAGCGTTGCGATTGATCGCCGGAAACGAATAGCAACGAGCACAGTCAGGGTGGCGAACGACGGCTGTCTTGATCGCGACGAACTGATGATCGAAGTCGCCGCGACGTTTTTCGAGGACCGCCATTGCAGAAGCCAGGATTTTTCCGCAGCTGCGACAGGAAAGGAGAAGGCTCGCGGGTCTCCCGGCCGCTCTTGCGCTTCTTGAGTTCGGTCCGGTCGCTGCTCGGAACCGGCCAATCTGCTCGGATGGTCAAGCGCGTGCGGGACGCCCTGCAGACGGTCGTCAACGCCGGCACGCATGGCTATGCGCCCGAAGTGCAGCGACGGCTGAAGATCCTCAATGTGATCGCCTACCTGATCGCGCTGGCGACGGCCATCTATGCCGGTCAACAGGCGAGCATGGATTTCGAGGCGTATGCGCCGGCTATCGCGATCAACGTGGCGCTGGTGATCACGGCGCTCCTGGTGCCGATCGCCCATCGGCTGTCGGACATCGCCGGCGGCATACTGCTCGTTGGCGCGGAGTACGTGGCACTGATGGGGTTCTCGGCGTTTTTTGGGCGCGAGGGCGGCGCGCCGCTGCACTATTTCCTGGCCGCCGCAGCTCCGTTCGTCGTGTTCGGATTGCAGCGGCTATGGCTCGTGCTCGGCGTGGTGGTGCTGGGGCTGGTCCTTCATCTCTACGCATGGTTCACATATCCTGCAGCCAAGGCGATGATCCAAGGGGCTTCAGCGGTTATCGATCCGCTCTACACCCAAGCTGCGATCACCACCGTCGGGCTCATTGCAGCGTCGGTCTACTACGCGTTCAGCCTTGCCGAGCGTGCCAAGGCCGAAACCGACGCACTGCTGAGAAACATCCTGCCGGCGCCCATCGTCGAGCGGTTGAAGGCGCGGCCGGGCGAGCCGATAGCCGACAGCCACGAGAGCGCGAGCGTGCTGTTCGCCGACATCTCGGGCTTCGTGGCGCTGGCCCGGCGTCTGGGGGCGGCTGACGTGGTCGCGCTGCTCAACCGGCTGGTGATGGATTTTGATGCTCTCGCCGAACGACACGGGGCGGAAAAGATCAAAACTATCGGTGATGCCTACATGGCGGTGGCGGGACTGCCCGAGCCGGTGGCTGACCATACCCGTCGGTTGGCGGCGCTCGCCTTCGACATGCACGTGGCGATAGCCCGAATCAACCACGAAGCGGGCCTGGATCTGAAGATCCGGGTTGGCCTCGCTTCGGGCCCGGTGATGGCCGGAGTGATCGGGGCCAAGAAATTCAGCTACGACGTCTGGGGCGACGCGGTTAATCTCGCGGCACGACTCGAACAACACGCTACGCCAGGTCGCATCCTGATCTGCGCTCAATGCCGCGAGCAGTTGACCGGTCACTACGACTTCGAACCGCGCGGCTCGATCGACATCAAAGGGCTCGGAGCGAAGGAGACCTGGTATCTGACAGAGCTTTCGGCTTCAGGTGGTGCTGATGCGGGGCAGCGCTGAAACACGATCTCTGCTCCACTACACCGTCGGGCCGCCTTCGACGCCAAAGCGCTTCTTGATTTTATTGAACAGTTGATTGCGGACGCCGCGGTAGTATTCGAGCGTCTGGTCGCGGTTGCCCTGGCCGAGCATCACCGTCGCGTCGATCGTCGGCCAGTACTCGACGTCCACCGCCATGGTTCGGGTCAATTCCAGCGCCGAGTGATGCGCTTCCGGCGACAGCGAAACGATGAGGTCGAACGAGGTGTCGTTCAGCTCCTTCAACGTTCGCGGCTTGTGTTTTGAGACGTCAATGCCGATCTCGTTCATCACGGCAACCACGAATGGGTCCTGCTCACCGGCGCGGACGCCCGCGCTTTCGACATAGACGCCGCGGCCGGCGAGGTAGGCGAGGATGCCGGCAGCCATCGGCGAGCGCACGGAATTCATTGTGCAGGCGAACAGAACAGCCCCCGGCAGGTCCTCCGCTCCCGCCACGGCTCATCCCTTCCAGTGCAATGCACAGATGAGTGTGAACAGCCGCCGCGCGGTATCGAAATCGACGGTGATTTTGCCGGTGAGCCGGTCAACGAGGATCCGGCTGCCTTCGTCGTGCAGTCCACGCCTGCCCATGTCAATGGCCTGGATCCGCGATGGCGGCGCCGATTTGATCGCCTCGTAGTAGCTGTCACAGACCATGAAATAGTCCTTCATGATCCGCTTCAATGGAGTCAACGAGAGTAGATGCGTGACGATGATGTCGGACTGATCGTTGCCGACAGCGAGCGAAAGCCGGTCCTCTAAAATTGCAAGATGGAGCTTGTAAGGGCCGTCGTCGCGGCCATCCAAGGCGAACGAGTTACCGTCGAGGATGTCGAAGATCGCCACCTCGCGTTCGTGTTCGACGTTGGGGTTCGTGGTCCCGACAGAATTCTCGTCGAGCGTGATTGCGATCAGCCGCCGCTGGCCGCTTATGCTTTCGGCTGGGCTTGATCCTTCAGGCGCCGACGAAGTAGCCGACATCGATCATGCTCCTCGCAAGGTTTGAAGCCTGATCTCGACCGATCGGCGATGACCTTCGAGGCCCTCGGCGCGGGCTAGCGTCATGGCTGGGCCGCCGAGTTCAGCGAGCGCACGTGCATCAAGCTTCAGGATCGCGGTTCGCTTCATGAAGTCGAGTACGCCGAGCCCCGACGAGAACCTCGCACTGCGCGCAGTCGGCAGCACATGATTGGTGCCGCCGACGTAGTCGCCAATCACCTCGGGCGTATGACGACCAATGAAAATGGCGCCGGCATTGCGGATGCGGCCAGCGAGCACTTCGGCGTCGCGGGTCGCGATTTCCAAATGCTCGGCGGCGATGCGGTCGGCGAGAGCGGGGGCCTCGGCGAGGGAGCCGAGCACGATGGTCGCGCCGAACACATGCCAGCTTTCTCTGGCTATGGCGCTGCGCGGCAGCGTTGCGAGCTGGCGAAGTACGGCAGCTTCGACCGCGTCGGCGAAGCCGGCGTCGTCGGTCATGAGAATGGACTGTGCCGCGGTGTCGTGCTCGGCTTGGGCCAATAGGTCGGCGGCGATGCACTCGGGATCGTTATCGCGGTCGGCGATCACCAGGACTTCAGACGGACCGGCTATGGAATCGATGCCGACTGTACCGAAAACGCGCCGCTTGGCCGCGGCCACGAATGCGTTGCCCGGCCCGACGATCTTGACCACCGGCCGCACCGTCTCGGTACCGTAGGCAAGTGCAGCAACGGCCTGCGCACCACCGATGCGATAGATTTCCTCGACGCCGACGAGGTGGGCCGCCGCCAGCACGAGGGGGTTCAACACGCCCCGTGGCGACGGCACGACCATGACGACGCGCGGCACGCCTGCGACCTTGGCAGGGACGGCGTTCATGAGCACTGAACTCGGATAAGATGCGAGCCCGCCCGGCACATAGAGCCCAGCTGATTCAACCGCCGTCCAGCGATGGCCGAGTTCGGCGCCGATGGCGTCGGTGTAGCGGCCATCAGCGGGCAATTGGCGCCGGTGGTGGTCGGCGATCCGATCGCGCGCGAGAGACAGAGCCGAGAGCGTTTCCTGGCTGCATTGGCCGATGGCTGCGTCAATCTCGGCAGCCGTGACGCGAATGCCGGTAGCCTCGAGATCGATATGGTCAAACGTTTTGGAGAGATCCACGAGTGCCCTGTCGCCGCGTGCGCGGACGTCAGCGATAATGCCGGCAGCTGCGGCATCTACATCATCGGAAACCTCTCGTTTCTCCGAAAGCAGCGCGACAAACGCCGCTTCGAAATCCGCGTCCCGGGTTGAAAGCCGCTTCGGCATCATATCCTCCCGGCCGTCACGGCCGGTATTGGTGTCGTCACTCGCCCTGATCATGGGCTGGTTTGCGCGATGTCCGCCAAGCCGCGCCGAGATCTTTCAGTTCCGCCTCGATACATTCCACGTGCAGCCGAATCGCACCTCCTCCGGCAAACACCAGCGTGATGTGGCCTTCTGGCTCCTGGCCGACAAGACTTTCATACATGACCGACAACAGCACGAGGAAACGCTTGGAATTTGTGCGGTCGATACCGGACACCTTGACACCGAGAACGCGCTCGAACCGGAGGCCGGCACGACGGCGCGTGAACTCTACGCCGCGACGCTTTGTCTGCGGTGCATCGGCTGCGTCAAACCTGTTGCACAGCAGCGCAAAACGCTTTTCCCGCTCCACATAGGCCATCTCGCCCATTTGGACGATGGCGTCCTGGAGCTGGATCGCAAGCACGCCCAGATCTTCCGCATCGAGCGCAAGAAGTTTCAAGTCGGGCATTCGGCTGTTGTTCCCTCGCGCGGCGGGCCGGCCCCCCCGGCGGGTGAAAGTGCATTATTGCACCGTTGATAGCGGCCATGCCTCCATCGCGCAACCGAGCGCACCAAGCTTCCCACGGCAGCGAGTATGGGGTGACCTACCTGGCGCACCGCATTGCAGATAAAATTAACCACGCAATCAGCCCCGATGTCGGCGGTCGTGACAAGATGGGGCCTACCGCTGCTAAGACAAGAGATGGACGACCCGGACTTGGCCCATGCCCATCGGATCAGAAACTCGCCGTCAAGTGCTGCCCGGACTGTGGCCAACGCGCGATGCCAGCGTGTCGGCCATCTTCGTCGCTGTTGTGTTGCCCGCGCTCGGCGTAACGCTGCTACTGACTGCAATCCTGGTCAATAGCGCCGAGGCCAAGACACCCGGACAAACCTATTGTTTTCAGGGACGTTGCCACCGCGTGCTGACGCTGGCCGAGACCCGCCGCAGGGAAGGCTGGACCGAAACCGTGAGAGCGTCGTTCTATGACCATTGCGCGCGCGACCGGTTCAATCCGTGCGGCCTGACAAGTTCAGGTGAGGTGTTCCGTCCCAACGCTCCCGACAATGCCGCAAGTCCGATCTACCCCGATGGCACGCGGCTGTTGCTATTCTATCCGGTCACTGGGGCGGCGTCGGTGGTGCGGGTCAATAACGCAGGTCCCTATCATACCAAGCGGCAGATTGATGTTTCGAGGGCTACGGCTGAGGCGATGGGGTTCAGCCGAAAAGGACTCGCGGATCTCGACGTGCGCGTACTGGAAGCGCCGCGGAGCGAAGAATCGATCTATCAGCGCAACCGCCGCTATTGGCCAGTGCATGGTCCGATCGGACGACACGCGTCGATCGGGGCGGCGCACGAGGCACTGCGGAAGGTCGCGGCAAGTCCCGAATTGTTGGCCGCTGCGCCAAACGAGAGTTCAGAGGCGCTAGTCACGGCGCCGATCGGTGTGCCGGTTCTGGCGGCCACAATCACACTCACACCGGCGACAGAGTCGACCAAGACTGTGGCGGTCATGGCGCAAACCAGCAGAACCGCGCGGCCATTCGAGCCGCTGCCAGCCGACGGCAATCTTTTTGCAACCGTGCCGAAGTCTCCGACCGTTGATGCAAACATGGCGTCCCTGGGATCAGCGGAATCCGTCCAATCGATACGTGTCGTGGTCTCGGAAGCTCCGAGCACACGCGAAGCCTTTGGCACGAAAACACAGCAGAATCTGCTGCCGCCTGCGGCCCAGCGGCTGGCGCCAGAGGGGGCGAGACCTGCGCCTATGCCGTTGGTGGTGGACGTGGTGGAACAGTTCCCGCTGGGCCGGTTCCTGCCCGCGATCGCCCGCGCGCCGGCTGTCGAAATCGGGGTCAAAGGTGGCACGGCTGAGGGTTTTCATGCGGCTCACCCTGCCGCCGCCAGCACGGCCGCGGCGACCGGTTCGCCTGAAACGGGGCTGTTCGGCGTGCTCAGGGCGAGCGCGCGGCACGGTGTCAAACCTGTGCGATTGCCCGGTGTCTCGGTCGACGACGGACTCCGTTCGGTCGCAGCCTTGCTCGATGGCCTTTACGCTGTGGCCGCACGAGCCCGGTTCGCGGCGCGTGCTGGCGTCTCGATGGATGCGAAAGCCGCGGAAAATGTCGGATCCGGCCGCCCGCTTAGCCCGCGCTGATGCGTTCGATGCGTGCGCCGCAGCGCGAAAGCTTCTCTTCCAGCCGCTCGAAACCGCGATCCAAGTGATAGACCCGGTTGATCGTCGTCTCGCCTTCAGCCGCCAGTCCGGCGATAACGAGCGAAACGGATGCGCGCAAATCCGTCGCCATGACTGGTGCGCCTTTTAGTACCTTGACGCCTTTTATGGTCGCCGTGTCGCCGTGGAGCTGAATGTCTGCGCCGAGCCGCGCCAATTCCTGGACATGCATGAAGCGGTTCTCGAAGATGGTCTCGCGGATGACGCTGGTGCCTGTGGCGCGCGCCATCAGCGCCATGAACTGAGCTTGCAGGTCGGTCGGGAAGCCGGGAAACGGCTGCGTCTCGACAGTGGTCGGCTCGAGACCCGCGCCATTGCGCACAATTCGAAGACCGTCTGGCACTTCCGTAATCTCGACGCCGGTGTGGCGGATGGCCTGCAGCGCCGTCGTGAGATCGGTGGCCCGGGCGCCTTGCAGCGTGACGTCGCCACCGGTTGCCGCTACTGCCATGATAAAAGTGCCGGTCTCGATACGATCGGGCAACACGGTGTGGATCGCGCCGTCGATCCGGTCGCGCCCCTGGATCCTGAGCGTGGAGGTTCCGATGCCCTCGATCTTGACGCCCATCTTCACGAGGCATTCGGCCACGTCACCGACTTCCGGCTCGCGCGCGGCGTTCTCGATCAACGTCTCACCCTTGGCCAGGGCGGCGGCGAGCAATACATTGTGCGTCGCGCCAACCGAGACCTTAGGGAACGTCACACGCGCGCCGCGCAATCCATTCGGCGCCTTCGCCAGCACGTAGCCGCCATCGATATCAATTTCCGCACCAAGTGCCTTCAAGCCCTGCAAATGCAGATCCACCGGCCGTGTACCGATGGCGCAGCCGCCGGGCAGCGAAACCTTGGCGACACGCATGCGCGCTATCAGTGGTCCGAGCACCCAGAAGCTCGCGCGCATGCGCGAGACCATCTCGTAGGGGGCGGTCGTGTCGACGATGTCGCGGGCGGTAAGATGGAATGTCTCGCCCAGATGCGCAACACCGCCCGACCGCTTGCCGTCGACCGCGAGATCGACGCCGTGATTGCGTAGAATGCGTGCCAACAGATTGACGTCGGCAAGGTTTGGAACATTCTTGAGCGTCAGCCGGTCTGCTGTCAGCATGCTGGCAATCATCAGCGGCAGCGCTGCGTTCTTTGCGCCTGAAATCGGGATCGCGCCTTGAAGCCGCTCGCCGCCTATGATCTTGATGCGATCCATCGAGATTCCCGGTTTCTTGGTTGAAGACTTGATGTGGCTCCCGGCCATGACGCTTGACCCGGACGCAAGGTCGTCGACAAGGGCCGCAATCAATGCGCAACGGATGAATAAGCTCTTCGATGCCGGTCCAGCAATAGGTTCGATCTAACGTATTGTGCCCGAATCGCCACTCACGAGCCACTATCACGGCAATTCAATCTTGCAGCTTGGAAGTCGCCGCGGGATGGTCATCCGGCTCGTCGATTGGAGTGCCTGCGTCAGCGCGTGACACCGCGTCCCTGAGTCGAACCTGATCCTTGCGGCGCTTCAAGTTGGCGCGCAACTCTTCTTCGAGGCGGGCTTGGCGGCGCCCTTTACGATCCGCTTCGCGCGATTTCGACAGTGGTTGACTCGTTGGTCCGCTTCCGATCTTCACATCGCCAGCTGTCATGGCGCTATCCTATTGGCTTTGGGTACGAGATCCGGATCAGCGGGACCCCAGGGTAAGCGGGTCCGCTTGGATGGTCCATGCATGCGGCAATTTCCAGTCCGTCGTGGCATGCGCGATCGGCGACTTGCCCGACCGCGAGCATTGTGGCAGTGTCCGACGAATTCGTCGCGGTTTGCGCGAGTGCCATCTCGCACGCGCGCTAATTTGCCGCGCTGAGTACCCAAAAATAGCTGCCGTAGCTCAGTGGTAGAGCACTCCATTGGTAAGAGGATGATCCACGCTGGGTTTGCGTAGCGGTTACAAGGACTTGAGTTTGAAATGAAGGCTTCGGGGTAGCAGCCGGGGTAGCGGAACGAAGGAATATGCTGCCGTAGCTCAGTGGTAGAGCACTCCCTTGGTAGACTAACTTGCCTCCCCGGCCGGAAACGGTCGGGTGCAAACCGCCCAAAGTCGGGGAAAGCTAACGGGCCGAAAGCCCCAAGCCAATCCCGAGCCAAGCCCAGATCGAGCGGTGCTCGCGAGGGAAGGTGTAGAGGCCAGACGGGTGGCATCTAAGGGTTCGGGACCTCACAGGGTCGCGAGCCGACGATGAAGGGATGGTCCAGCGCACGAACGCCCCGCCTCCGCGCACGGAGGCTACCGGCGGCCCGAAACGGGTAGTGTGATGAAGGGAGAGGCCGTGAGTTCAATCCTCACCGGCAGCACCATTCGCGTCTCCCCGACGCAATGATCGAACACGAGTTCGGTCGTAGATCCCGCAAATGCGGTTCTGAGATCAAACCATCAGGTTGCCGGCTGGGAACGCAGTCAGCGCGTTCACATTTTGAGCGATGCGCGCCCTTGACTGCGATCCCATTGATGCTTCTCTTAGCCGAAGATCTGAACACGCGGGTCTGAGTCAGGATGAGGGGGCGGCGGCGATCACCATGTCCTTAACGTTGGAGCAGCTCGAAAAGCATTGGAAAATTTCTGAAGCCCCTTTTTTTGGAGATCTTCGCCTCAAAAAGGAAAAACTAAAGGTTCTTTTCAAATTTCGCGAACAGCTTGTGGAGCGCACTGTCGCTCGGCTCCGTCGACACAATGATGGCCGCATGATTATCATCAGTGGCGCGCCAGGCGTGGGCAAGTCGACATTTTTGACGCACCTAGAGCATAACTATTTTCAATCGAGCATGAAGGTCATCTCCCTGGTCAGTCGATTAGGTCCAGTCCACGACAACCGCTTTGCGGACATGAGCGAGGACCAATTCCTATTTGTTTTCGAGCGCATCGAGCACTTTCTCTACCACATACTTGAGGAAAACGGAATTACGCCCCGGACGACAAAAAGCATCAAGGATTTCAGTCTTGACTTGAAGAGCAACCGATTGCCCTTCCTTGAGTACACACGCGACATACTCATGCCCTTGTGCGTTCAGATCCAGGAACACAACAAAAATCTGCCAAAGTATTTTCTTGCGGTCGACGATGTTGACTATTTGAAGCCCGATGACCAAAAGCAGATCACGTCCATTCTTAAGAACATGGCTGATATTTCGCTTAACCCGGTCCTGCTGTACACGGCAAGACCCGAGGCCGCTTCAATGGCCACTTCACATTTGTCTTCATATCCTCATCATCGAACCGGCGCGCCCGTTCATCTCGACGCCATTCCCGCAATGGATGTAATCGATTCTCGTATTCAAGATGTTCAACGAGGCTCGAGCACTGATCACCCGCTCGCCGACGAACAGGTTCGAAAAATTATTGAGGATATCAGCTGCTCGAATCTGAGAGAAGCCTTGCAGATCGCTCAAGCATGCTACGACGAGGCGGATCGATTCTGCCAAAATCCACCGCATCGATACACGCGAAGCTCTTTGATACAGGCTCTCTATGGGCCCAAATCGCCTGGACACAACGTTTCGAGTTACACTGGGCCAAACAGGCGACTGCTGAATATTTTGCGCTCTCTTGAGCCGAATGACGATGTGCCTTACGAGTACGTTGCGTTGCTCTGCTTTGAGCGACCAGCAACAGTGAATGACGATCTCTTTGCCAGGTTCAAAGAAATTGCGGACGGACTAAACTCGAAAAACGCCCCAGGAGGCTCCGTTCCCGATGATGCAATTATACGAATTATTGAGCTGTGCGAGGCTGAACATTTATTGCAGCGTCGCGACAGTGTTACCTACGATCATTTCTCCAGGGACAAGCCGGCTCAGCGAGTCGAGAGACCAATTCGCAATTTTCAATTCTGCCTCACTTCAAAAGGCGCGCTCCTCCTCAAAATGACTTCAGATCCACTCTATCAGGAGCTTTGCAACCTAGATTCATGGCGCAAGCAGGTCGCTGATCGCGTACGCAAGCGGACAATTAGTCCGACCTATCTCACTGCAGATGCTGAACTTCGGTCCGGCGAGTAGGCGCAATCATGTTTCTCCCACGTTGGAGTTCACTTGCAAAGTTAGCCAACAGCATTGCTGCGCGAGGACTCTATCTGTTGCCGCCATTGGCGTCGATAATTATCGCTCTGCCAGACATTTTCCCGTCCGCAAGTGAGTTGCGCTCGCTCGAGGAGCCGCTGACGAGGTTGTTTTGGTCTAGCGCATTTTTCTCACTCGGTGGGTTGGTTGTCTTTGCTGCATGCCCACGTCAGATACTGGCGTTTGGCACCGCTTGGGAATTTGCGGGTGCCCACAGCCGGGAGGCCTGCGATGTAGAGTTGACATATATCAGGCATGTTCTCATCAGCGAGCGGCGGCATAAGCGGATCCGGCAATACCTTTCATTTACCCAAGAGCCTTCGGTCGTTTCGACGCTGAGACCTGACACTTTGCTGTACGTCTACTACTCGTTCAAAGAGCGCGCCTCGCCGCAATGGCGAGCATTGGCGGCCATGTGTTTCCTGGTAGCGTTTATTGTGATGTTCTCGCCGGTCGGCAAGGTTATTGGCACGTATAGTAAATGCTACCTATTTTCTCTCGGGGAGTGGATGTG
>PERT01000080.1 GCA_002928955.1 Hyphomicrobium sp.
GGCGGCTTCAGGCGCGGCTGGCCCTTCTTGCCCTCGAGGCTTTCGAGAAGCGCTGTCTCCTCGCCGCAGATATAGGCGCCAGCGCCGTGATGGACGAAGCAATCGAAATCCCAGCCGTGGACGTTGCCCTTGCCGATGAGCTTTGCCGCATAGGCTTCGTCGATCGCACGCTGCAACGCCTCGCGCTCGCGGATGTATTCGCCGCGCACGTAAATGTATGAGGTGTGCGCGCGCATCGCGTAGGACGCAATCAATGCGCCCTCGATCAGCAGGTGCGCATCGTGCCGCAGAATCTCGCGATCCTTGCACGAGCCGGGCTCACTCTCGTCGGCATTGATCACGAGGTAGGACGGCCGCGCATCGGCCTTGGGCATGAATGACCATTTGAGGCCGGTCGGGAAGCCCGCGCCGCCACGCCCGCGAAGTCCCGAGGCCTTGACCTCGTTGATGATCCAGTCGTGCCCCTTGTCGATGAACAGCTTGGTGCCGTCCCACGCGCCGCGCCGGATCGCACCCTTGAGGCTTGAATCGTGAAAGCCGTAGATGTTGCGGAAAATGCGGTCTTTGTCAGCGAGCATGGATCTTGGTCCCGGTCATCCGTTCAACGTGAGGTCTGCTGCCAGGCGAGAAATGCGGTTGCTGCCGCACCGACGACCGACCGTTTGAGGCACGAAAGCCGGTTTTGGTTTAACGTGGACTACTGCAACACGAAAATGAAAACGGCGGAGAGCGCCCCGTGGGTCGCAGAGGCTTTGCCGCGCGCTCATGTCGCTCATCCCTTGGGCCGTTCGCCGACGGTGCCTTGGGGGCGCCAGCCGCCCGCGAGCTTTTTGCATTGCTCGATCCACTTATCCCGCGCGATGCGGCCTTTGAAGCCTTCCATGGCGTCTTCGAACCAGGCGACGTGGGCCGGCGTCCAGGCGGCAATCTGGTCGAAATGCCAAACGCCAAGGGCGTTCATCTTGGCTTCGAGCTTGTCGGCGACGCCCCAGATCAGTCCGAGTTCGTCGGCCTTGCCATCGCGGGGAGCGGCAAGCAGTGTCGGCTTCTCAGGGACGACGTCTCCCGACACTTGCGACTCAGCAGCGATGGGCGGCATTTGAGCGCCCGGCAGCAAGCCGGCCTTGGCCTGCGCCTTCAGCGCTTCGAGTTCCTTGACCGGCATGGCCGCCCCGCCAGCGCGGCCGCGGGCCTCGAGTTCGGGGACGAGACCGGAATTGGCGATAAGGGCGGCGGCACCAGGATTGATCTGGGGAGGCTTTGGCGCGGCCGCCGCCAACGGGGGTGCGGGGGGCGCGGGAGCCAAAGCTGCGGCGGCCTCGATAAACCGCTTTTGCCAAGCGCCAACGCCAGAGCCGTCATAGAGGGTCGGGTCGGTGAGCGTGGTCGGCCCGCCCGCTGGGCACGAGGCGGTGCGTCCCGTTTGCGAGCCAGGCTTCGGCGGCACGCCTTTGGCGAAGCCGTCGAGCAGGGCCGAAAAACTGTCTGCCGTCAGATCCTCGTAGGTGTCGCTCCAAATCTCGACCATCGGCGCGTTGGCGCAGCTGCCGAGGCACTCGACCTCTTCCCAAGAAAACTTGCCGTCAGCGGACAGCTCGTGGGGATGCTCTGCTATGCGCCGTTTGCAGACCTCAATCAGCGCGCCTGATCCGCGCAGCATGCAGGGCGTGGTCCCGCACACTTGAACGTGGGCGACCTTGCCGACCGGCGACAACTGGAACATCGTGTAGAAGGTCGCAATCTCGTAAACGCGGATGTAGGCCATGCCCAGCATGTCGGCGATGACGCGCATAGCCGGCTCACTCGTCCAGCCGCCGTTCTGCTCCTGCGCGCGCCAGAGCAGCGGAATCACGGCCGACGCCTGCTTGCCCGGTGGATAATTGGCGATTGTCGCATGAGCCCATGCCGCATTTTCGGGCGTGAAGTCAAATCGTGGCGGCTGCTCCGGATCAAGGCGGCGAACGGCCATAAACGGCTCCTGGGTCGGCTCCTGGTGGCGGCACGAGCCGACCGGGAGGATCAACACAGGTATCCCGGCCGCACGTTCCCGCGACTGAGATCAACTACGTTGATCAGAGCGCCAAGGCAAGGCTCCGTCGCGATAGTCCAAAGCAGCAGTTTGCGGGATGTCCAGGGTCGAGTTGCGGGTTCGACGTGTCAGCGTTGGCCCGATCGCGGCGTGGGATCACCATCTTTCAGGAGACGGTCGCGCAAGACATCCTCCGCCTGATTTCGCTTTCTTTGCACGGTTTCGCTCAACGTCTCGTTGGCCCAGGGGCGCGGCGCATATCCCAGCGGCTCAGCCAGCCAACCGAGCAGCAGAAGGAAACCGGCCCATGGCGCGAGGACCAACGAAATCTGCGATCCGACGCGCAGAAACCCGGTCCAGAACACGGCCAGCAAAAGGCCGCAGACTATGATGACCCAGCCACCATAGTCGGCACCGCGGGCTGCGGCATATCCAATCGCGGCAAGTAACGCGGCGAGGCCGAGCAGGATGGGGATGACCGGCAGATCCGACTGAAGCGAGCCCATGGGCCAAGCATTGCGGCGGGCGAATAGCCGGTACGTCGCCAGTGACAAGCCCCAGCCGAAGGCCGCGATCGCGAGTAGGAACAGGTTGTCGATCATGCATCAGTCTCCGAACGGTTGCGCCCGAAACCAAGAACGACGCCGCCCAGGATGGTCCGGAGGGCGGCAATCCGCCGGTGCAAAAGACAAATCGCAGGAACACGAATGTAACGCATCTGACGCTTGGTCACCTCTCGCCGCTCGTGTTGTCGCTACTCGTCAGATACAAAAGCTGCACGGAAAACATAATGTTGCACACGTTCCTCATGGTTCAGACGTTTGCTGCGGGGCGCTCCACGAGTGGAAGCAGCCGTTTACACAGGGAACATGAGGATTTCTAAACGGCATTTGTGCCAGCTGTTGGGCAACAGCGCTAGATGAAGACGCCAGACGAGGTTAAACTACGGGCGGACCTTTCGTTGCGTCGGAGTCCGATGGCAACGCCGCGCGGCGATGGGTCCGCCAGCAGGCCAGCGCCAGCCAGCCACAGAATACGCCCGAGCCGATATGGAAAGCGATGGCCCGCAGTTTTCCCGTCGTGGCCGCGACGACGGCCGAATCGGCCGCACAGACCACGGCTCCGAGCCCAAACCAAACCGCCATAGCGCGCCATTCCTTGAGCGACGCCAATATGATAGCGATCAAACCCAACCACAGATCCCGCAGCCCGACGACGGCATGAAGTTCGTAGGCCAGACCTCCCTTGGCCAGTCCGAACATATGCTGTGCGGCCCTGGGGTCGATCAGAAACCGTCCGCCGATCACGACAAGCACGAGGCCGGCAAACACGCCGAGCCATATCAAGTGGCGGTGTTTGGCTGGCCGTTCGGTCAATCGGTCGTCAGGGGACATGAAACTCCGGCGGCTCGAAAATGTCGGGCTACACCTGCCCAAACCGCCGCCCGAGTGCAAGCTTTCCGAAATTAGCCCATCAAACGCCTACGCTGATCATCAGGTCCGCCCGCCAATCCTGGGTGCCCTCAGCAACCCGTGCAACCGATCGCCGCCGTGCGGGCCTGAGCGTCCTGGTGCTCCCGCAGCGCTTTCCACGATACGACTGCGGCAACCGCACAGCTGACGTGGGCGGCGTGCGGATCATTGGGTCAACGGCGCCCTGGTTCTTCGCCTGGCTCTAAGAACCGCAGTCTTGAACTGTCTCCGGCCCGACGACCAGATCAGGCTCCGCTTGTGAGCCAGATCCAGAACGTCCGCCCGTCGCGGAACACTTCGAGGCGATAACGGCCCATTTTCGAGTTCGTGGTATCGAAAAAGTCCTGCGGCGTGCGCACAGTCGCCATGTCGACCTTCGTGATGACGTCATCGACCTTCAAACCGCTGGCGGCGACGACACCGTCGCCGACGTTCAGAACGCGCGCGCCCTGGACAAGTCCAAAGGCCTTGAAGCCGGGAAGCATGGCGCCGAGCGACAACCCGTCGAGCCCCTTGACGCCCATCGGCGGAACCTCCGCCATCGGCGAGACCATCACGTCGGACACCATGAGTGTCAGCTCGCGCTTTCCGCCGGTGCCGACCAGTTCCACCTTGAGGCTCTGCCCGATCGGCGTGCTGGAAACGCGGGCAACGTAATCGGAGTGTCCGCGCACCGGTTTTCCAGCGATGGCAACGATGACGTCGCCCTTTTTAATGCCAGCCTCGGCAGCTGGCGTGTTGGGAAACACGGATTTGACAGCCGCGCCACGCGTGATCGTCAAATTCATCTGCTGGGCCATTTCAAAATTCAGGTTCTCGGTGAGGAAACCGAGTACACCACGCCGAAAAGTCCCATTCCTGATCAATTCGTCAGCGACCGCCCGAGCCATGTTAATCGGTATTGCGAATGCTATGCCCTGCGTCCGCAGCTTCTGCGCGCCGGTGGCGGTGTTGATGCCGACCAGCCGGCCCTCGATGTCGACCAGCGCCCCGCCAGAGTTGCCGGGATTGACCGCCGCATCGATCTGGATGAAGTCCTCGAAGACCTCGTAACCAATGTCGGAACGCATAAGTGCGCTGACGATGCCCTGCGAGGCACTGCCTTCGAGACCGAAGGGATTGCCGACCGCCGCGATGAAGTCGCCAATGCGAAGCCGGTCTGAATCGCCGAAGGGAACTGCGGTAAGGCCTTTGAGCGGAATTTGCAGCACCGCGACGTCGGTGCCGACGTCCGCCCCGACCAGCTTGGCCTCGGTCACGCGGCCATCGCTCAGCTGCACGTGGATGCTGGTGGCATCGACGATAACATGCTGATTGGTGATGATAATTCCCTTGGCCGCATCGACGATCACACCGGAGCCACCGCTCTGAAACGGTTCGACGACCGGCGTTGGAACGATCGGTGCCGAGCCCGAGGAACCAGCCGCTTCGATCGTCACAGGTTTGTTGCGCTGCCCTTCGATGAGCACCGAGACGACACCAGGCAGAACGCGCGCCAACATCGGCGCCAGCGACGTCGCTGCCTCGAGCTTCGTCATGGCCTTCTTCTGCTCGGCCGGTTTGGCCTCGACATGAGAGACCGCAAGGGCGGCGAAAATGGCGGCGAGCACGAAGGACGAATGCATCTGTCTGATCATGGGGTGTCGCTCATGGGGTGTCGCTCATTGGATGTCGCTCAATGGATGCCGCGCGTTCCCCAATCGGGGCGCGGAGTGCCACGTCACGGCCTCATTGGATGCGGAGCACACGTACTTTGAGGAGGCGGCGCGCGCACACCGGGCACGTACTGGGCGAGTTCAAGCGAGAAACCGAGGCAAACAGGGCCTGGGCCGAACGGCCCAAGCCCTGCCGCCATCGATATTACTTCTTAACCATCGGCGGCATCACCGATGCGCCCTCGGCGGCCAGCTTGTCGAAGAACTTCTTCGAGTCGAAGTCTTTCGGCATTGCGCTGCCCTCGGCTGCGAGCTTCTCGAAGAACGCCTTGGCGTCGAGCGGCTTCTCTGCCGAAGCGCCTTCAGCGGCGAGCTTATCAAAGAACTTCTTCGCATCGAAATCCTTCGAGACGCTGCTGCCTTCAGCGGCGAGCCGCTCGAAGAACTTCTTGCTGTCGAAGGCGCCCTGCGCGTTAGCGGCTGCCATACCGACAACCAGAGCCGAGGCGATCATTACGGCGCGAGCGCCGGCGACGAGAGATTTGACCTGCATGATATGCTCCCTAAAAATCGAGGCTCCGCAGAGCCCCCGCTGCTACATCACTTGCGTCCGTGGTTCCGGCGCCGGCACTTAAGCGGACACCGTAGTCTACACCGTGGACAAACCTTCCACTTCACTGGCCACCCTGCTCCCAAGAGCAATCTTCGAAACTCGGTGGCCCCTTGGTGGAGTGAATCGAACTTGCCATGAAATTAAGATCGCGGTGCGACACGAGCGCGTTACGACACGAAGCTGTGACAGGTGCGTTATATTTGACGCGGCGCTTTTGGAGAAGGGCAAGCAAATTTTTTTCGCGCCATGATCTGAGCTACGTAAACTTATAACCAAAAGGAATGGAGAGGCACTCTTGAACAAATCAGAGCGTTCGCGACCATGAAATGACGATGGTTCGATTTTGCGACCGCGGCTTCTGACAACACCAAGCCCGGCTGCGCGTCGCGGCCTCATGCGTCGACGCCACCCGACTGCGCAACCCATTATTTCATATGGACATTCCAACAAATTCAGCCGCGCATTGCATCCCCCGCTGCATAGGACCAATGCCATCGATCTTGCAGTCAATGCCGTGCCCGCCGCTGCCGCCGATCAGGCCGGAAGTTGCGCTGAGGAGGCAAGGCTGGCGAGGCGCGACACGCCGATCGTTTCGAGATGGTTGATGGCGGCTCAGCTGACGACGACCCGGCGCCGCGACCTTACCGGTCGATCTCGCCGAACACGATGTCGAGTGAGCCGATGATGGCGGAGACGTCGGCGAGCATGTGGCCGCGGTTCATGAAATCCATGGCCGCGAGATGCGGGAAGCCGGGTGCGCGGATCTTGCAGCGGTAGGGCTTGTTCGACCCGTCCGAGACGAGATAGACGCCGAATTCGCCTTTAGGTGCTTCCACGCAGGCGTAGACCTCGCCCGCCGGCACGTGGAAGCCTTCCGTATAGAGTTTGAAGTGATGGATCAGCGCTTCCATCGAGCGCTTCATCTCGGCGCGCCTCGGCGGCACGACTTTCTTGGCGTCAGCCACGTGCGGACCCTGGCCCTCGGGCGATTTCAGCTTCACGCAACACTGCTTCATGATCTTGGCACTCTCGCGCATCTCGGCCATGCGGATCAGGTAGCGGTCGTAGCAATCGCCATTCTTGCCGATCGGAATATCGAAATCGAGTTCGGAATAGCATTCGTAGGGCTGCGACTTTCGCAAATCCCAGGCCGCGCCCGAGCCGCGCACCATCACCCCCGAGAAGCCGAGGTCGAAGCACTCCTTCAGCGAGACGACGCCGATGTCGACATTGCGCTGCTTGAAGATGCGGTTGTTGGTCAGTAGCCCCTCGATGTCGTCAAGTACTTTGATGAACGGATCGCACCAGTTGTGAATGTCATCGACGAGGGCTGACGGCAGATCCTGGTGCACCCCCCCGATGCGGAAATACTTGGCGTGCATCCGCGCACCCGACGCGCGCTCATAGAAGACCATCAGCTTCTCCCGCTCCTCGAAACCCCACAGTGGTGGGGTGAGCGCGCCGACATCCATCGCCTGCGTGGTGACATTGAGGAGGTGGGACAACTGCCGCCCGATCTCGGAGAACAGCACGCGGATCAGCTGCGCGCGCTTCGGGGGCTCGACGCCGAGCAGCCGCTCCGCCGCGAGACAGAAGGCGTGCTCCTGGTTCATCGGCGCGACGTAGTCGAGGCGGTCGAAATAACCGATCGCCTGCAGGTAGGTCTTGTGCTCGATGAGCTTCTCAGTTCCGCGGTGCAGAAGCCCGATGTGCGGATCGACACGCTCCACCACCTCGCCGTCAAGTTCGAGTACGAGGCGCAACACGCCGTGCGCTGCCGGATGCTGCGGGCCGAAATTGATGTTGAACGGGCGGATTTCTGTTTCAGCCATGTGACTCACGCCTTCCTGCGCAAAACCGGACCAACGCGCGCGGCCTTGGCCTTCTGATTGACCTTCGCTTCGAACTTGTCCCATGGCACGATCATGCGCTCGTGGGTGCCGTCGGAAATGAGGTCCAGGCCGTCGTGGGCGGAAACCTTGAACTTGACGCGGCGGCCGCGAATCTCGACGCACTCGGCTTCCACGGTGACTGTCTGGTCGGGGACAGTGGCGGCTGAGTGCGAAACATTGACATGGATGCCGAGCGAGCCTTCGCCCGCGTCGAGATGGCCGTCCAGCACCTTCATGCACGTCCATTCCAGAAGACCCACCATGAAGCCGGTGGCGAACACAGAGGGCATCATCGCGAACTCTGGCGCCTCCGGGTAGAGGTGCGGCACGGTCTTGTCGGCCGGAACGCGATATTCAAATCGGACCATGGCGCCAGGCTTGAGCGTGTCTTTCATGGCGTCATGCCTTGCCGGCTGGCGGCGGGGATGGCGGCGAGCCGCTCGCCTTCTCGTCGCCAGGAAGCACGTAGTTCGACCCCTCCCAAGGGCTCTCGAAATCGAAGTTGCGGAATTCTTGCGTAAGCTTAACCGGCTCATAGACGACGCGCTTTTTCTCATCGTCGTAGCGCACCTCGACATAACCGGTGAGCGGGAAATCCTTCCTCAACGGGTGACCCTGAAAGCCGTAATCGGTCAGCAGCCGGCGCAGATCGGGATGGCCCGAGAACAGGATGCCGTACATGTCGTAGGCTTCACGCTCGTACCAGTTGGCGACCTGGAAGACGTCGCATGCACTGGCGACCGGCGTGTACTCGTCGGTCGTGATCTTGACGCGGATGCGCTGGTTGAGGCGCGGCGACAGCAGGTGATAGACCACATCGAAGCGCTCGGCCCGTTGTGGCCAGTCGACGCCGCAGATGTCGATCAGGGTGATGAACTGACACCTCGGATCGTCGCGCAGAAGCGTCAGAACAGCGAGGATGTGATCGCGGGCGACGTCGAGCGTCAGCTCGTCGTGGGCGATCCGATGCGACAGCACGGACGATCCGAGCTTGCCGGCCAAATGGTTGCCCAAATCCGTCAAGGTGCCGACGTGTACGGAGGTCATCGCGTTTTCCCTGGTCGCCATTCCACGCCGATTAAAATCTGGATCTCGTAGGTTGGGTTAGCGCGGCCCCGATCCCGATGTCCAGGCGCGATCACCGCCCGCCAACCCAACGACTTTGGTACTATCGCTCGATCGTGCCCGTGCGGCGGATCTTGCGTTGCAAAAGCAGCACCCCGTAAAGCAGCGCTTCGGCCGTCGGCGGGCAGCCCGGCACATAGATGTCGACGGGCACGATCCGGTCGCATCCGCGCACCACAGCATAGGAGTAGTGGTAGTAGCCGCCGCCGTTGGCGCAGCTGCCCATCGAGATGACGTAGCGCGGCTCCGGCATCTGGTCGTAGACTTTGCGAAGCGCGGGCGCCATCTTGTTGGTGAGCGTGCCGGCGACGATCATCACGTCGGATTGGCGGGGTGACGCGCGCGGGGCGAAACCGAACCGCTCGAGATCGTAACGCGGCATGGACGCCTGCATCATCTCGACCGCGCAACATGCCAGCCCGAACGTCATCCACATCAGCGAACCGGTGCGCGCCCAGTTGATGAGGTCGTCCGTCGTGGTGACCAGGAAGCCCTTGTCCGCAAGTTCGTTGGAGATCTCGGAGAAATACGGGTCAGACGGCGTGATGAGCCCATGACCGCCTATGACGGTGGCCGACGTCGCGCCCGCGCCCTCCTTGGCCCGGTCAAACTGGAATTCCGGCGGAACGATCAATCCCATGACTGCTCCTGTGCGGGATTACCGCATTGGCTTTGTCCGTTGCAGGTAGCGCACGCCCGACCACGATGCAACTCTGCGCTCGTCGCAGCTTACCGTGAAAGATGCGTCTTGGCGTAAACCGTTCGCAGGGTATTGCGAAATCGATGCTGGCGAGCGTGTGGATGGCATCGGCGTCCAGGACCAGAGGTCGGCCGGCCACGATCCGTCTGCCCCGCGGCAAAGCAAAGACGTTTCGATGCGGGTCGATCGGCCGATCAGACTTTCCCGGCCAGCCGGGATCGTGGTGCAGGCTCAGACATGGGCACAGGCGATGAACAAGTCCTTCAGCACATTGGCAGGCGCCGCAGCCCCTCGGCGAGGCACCGGTGTGCGCCGCGTCAATCCCATTCCAGCGCGCCCTTCTTCCATTCGTAGATGAAGCCGATCGTCAATACGGCAAGAAAAATCATCATCGACCAATAGCCGAACGCGCCGATGTCCTTGAACGCGACCGCCCAGGGGAACAGGAACGCGATTTCGAGGTCGAAGATAATGAACAGGATCGAGACCAGATAGAATCGCACGTCGAACTTCATGCGCGCGTCGTCGAAGGCGTTGAACCCGCACTCGTAGGCTGAGACCTTCTCAGGGTCAGGGTTCTGCACAGCGATCAGGAAGGGTGCCGCCATCAATGCAATGCCCAGCCCGAGGCACACGGCCAGGAACACCACGATCGGCAGGTAGTCCAGGAAAAGCTGATTCATGGCACCTCGAGAACGAGAAGGTCGCCGACCGCCAAAATTACTCGACGTGTAGTCATCGACGCTTCGTGTTAACTCAGGCTCTGGCCGGGCGCAACCCGCCCAGGTGGAAAGTCTCGGCGCCCTCGGAAGATCGAGAGCGCACCGTGCCGACCACTATCGGCCGGCGGCCTGCTTGGCCTTCAACTCGTCGAACACGGCGGCGAACTCGACCGCACCGGGTTTTTTCTCATTGTCGTCCATGCGGCTATCGAGCGCCGCCAGAAGTTCGGCCGAGGTCTTGCCGCGAACGATCGTGTTCCGCTCGTAGCCACCGCGGGCGAAAAAATTCACGGTCGGCACGCCGAGCCCTGCCGGCAGCATCATCTCGAGGCCGGTACCGGGGCCAGCAAGGTTCATCAGTTCCATTTCAACCGGCCTGAGCGTGCTCCGACCGGCTTTCTGGGCCTCCTGCATGATGCCCTGCAACTTGATGACTTGAAGCCACGGACCGATGTCACCGTCGAGATTGAGGGCGTGAATGCCGTAACCGCGCGGCGTCTTCGCAAAGTCCTGGTGCTTCTCCCAGGCCAGTGGCACCGACTTGGCCGCCCGCACCATGGCCCTGAGCGACGTGAGCTTCCTGGCAAGCGCCGTGCGGCGGCCGCGATCGGGACCGGGCTGGATGCTCAATCGCCGAAGCCGCTCGACAAAGATGGGCCCGTGCTTGGCGATTTCGTTGACGGAATTCGCATGCAACAGCTGGGCGTACCCAAGTGCCGATGAGATCGCCGAGCCCTTCTTGGTGATGGGATTGATGCCCGCCTGCATGTCGGCTGTCCCTTGCCCCCCAGTTTCCAGCGCATAGACGCGTACCACCTGCTCCTTGGTCAATCCGAGCGCGAGCGCCTCTCGGGCATAGCGCAGCTTGAATTCACGCTCGGGGATTCGCTCTGGCTCGAAGGCGTAGTGCTCTTTCGCGGCGGCGAGGAAATCGGCGACGGTGGGCAATGGCCTCGGCGGCTCCTTCGCGGTCTCGTCCTTGGCCTGGAAAGCGGCCCAGGCCTTGGCCAGTTCGGTCGACAATTGCGGCCCCTTATACTCGGGCGGAAACGAACGGACGTAGTCGTTGCGGGTCAATTCCTCATTCGCAGCCTTTTTGCGCTTTCGCAGGGCGCGCAGGTCCGAACACTCGCGCCAGAACTTGTCGAGCTCGAAATCGTGAAACGTGCGGGCCGACATGTAGGCCTCGAACTGCCGGCGCTGGCCCGCTTCGAGCAATTCCATAAACGCCGCCTGATCGCTGGCTGCCTGCGCGAGCGGGAGTGGCAAACCGCAGGACAGAACCGTCGCAATGACAATCATGAGCCGCGACAGCCGCTCCAAAGCCCACCGCATGGCCCAGACGTTAGCGCCCCGATTCGCGTCCTGTCCCGCCAATGCAGACCAGCCCCGCCGCAGTCGTCGTCGAGATTTGCGAACCATCGCATGAGCGCCATTGTTCGGCACGCGTTGCCTCCCACGATTGTTGGTTGTGCAGCAGCCAAATGCTGCTCCGACACATCTTGTCAATCGACTTGCACAATTCCATGACCCCGTTCGCACGGAGAGCAGGCCAGCTCCTATACTACGACGTACTGTCATTGCAGTGTCATGCGCTCGGGTCAAACCTCGGCAATCAGATTGGAAGGGCGGGCGATGCGGTACACGGCACGAATGTTGGACGCCAAGACTGGCGGCGAAGGCCACTATGAATTCGATTCGACGGAGGACCTGTTCAAGTTGACCGCCGATGAGATCGTTACGGCGTTTTTCGATCACATCGAAAACGACGTCCTGAAGCACAGCTCGGACTGGGAATTGAACAGCGTCATGAAAAATCGCGAGCGTCGGGTCGTGACGGCGATGGGGTCTTTGATCCTCGACGCCAACGAGCCATCCCTGCCTTTCCTGCTCATGATCGCCGAACAATCCGCACATTGAGCCACTTAAAAATTGTTTCCGCATCCGGCACACCGGATTGTAGAGCGATCGGGAAGCGTGGCCACGCGACGGAACACTAGTGTAGCGCATCTGACGTTTGGTACCCACTCGCGGTGTGGCTCGAAGCCAAACGTCAGATGCAAAAGCTACACTAGAATCATAAGCTTGCTAGTGTTCCTCATGGTTCCGGCATTTGCTCTCGACGGTGCTGCGACGGGAAGCAAATGTCGGAACCGGAACACGAGTGGGGCGTCGCGCCTTAATTGACTGGTGGGTGGGGCATCGTGCGCGTCAATAAAGGCGCGATGAACGCCCCACTAACCCAATGATATAGCTAGTGGCCTTCA
>PERT01000081.1 GCA_002928955.1 Hyphomicrobium sp.
TGATGCGTCCTTTTGGGTCGCGCGGCGCCAATCGAGCCGCGCCTGTTCGGCCTTGCATCCTCACCCCTCGAACACATCCCGCGCCACTCGGAAGGTATTCGCATAGGCCGCGACCGTCAGTGCGATCTGTTCTGCATACCCGCCGCCGATGGCGATCGAAACAGGCACGCCCGCGCGCTGCAAGCGGCTCAACACGCGCCGGTCGCGCTCCTCCAATCCCGACATCGTCACGGCCAGTTTGCCGAGCCGGTCTTCCGCCAGCGGATCCACGCCCGCGATGTAGAGCACCAGATCCGGCCGGAACGCGAGCACCGCATCGAGCGCGGTCTCCGCGGCCGCCAGATATGTCTCGTCGTGCGTTCCATCAGGCAGCCCGATGTCGAGATCGGACGGCGGCTTCACGAATGGGAAGTTGTTCGCGCCATGCACGCTGGCGACGAACACGCGCGGGTCGGGTCCGAGGATTGCCGCGTTGCCGTCGCCCTGATGCACATCGAGATCCAGCACCGCGACCCGCGATACCTCCCGCTCAGCCAGCAAGGTCAGCGCGACCACCGCGCAATCGTTGAACACGCAAAACCCCGAGCCGAAATCACGATGCGCATGATGTGTGCCACCCGCAAGCTGCCCCGCCACGCCGGCAGTCAATGCGCACCGCGACGCAGCCAATGCCCCGCCGATGGTGCCGCGCGCGCGTGCGATCAGCGTCTCGCTCCAAGGCAGACCGATGCCGCGCTGAGCTTCCCGCGACAGCGTGCCGGTCGTTGCGGCGTGGATGTAGGCCGGGCAGTGCGCCGCCGCGAGTTCCCCGTCGGTCGCCAAAGGCGACGGCGTCAGGTCGCTGGCCGACGCGGTTCCTTCGGCCAGCAGGCGTTCGCGCAATAGCCGATATTTCGTTGCGGGAAACATGTGCCCGTCCGGCAGCGGCAGATCGGGTGTGTCGGGAAAATAGAGTTGCAAGGTTGAATCCGCGTCGGAGTGAAAGAGACCGCTACGCCGCACGCCGGGCCGCGGTTCAAGCCTGGATGACGGCCGCTCAGAACCGCAGAACGCGGAACCAGCGCATCACGTCGAGCAGGCTCAAGGCGGCCGATGCGACATAGGTGAACGCCGCCGCCCGCAGGATCTCGCGCGCCGCCGCCATGTCGTCGTCGCTCACATAGCGTCCGGCTTTCAGCACCGGCAACGCGCGCCGGAAACTGGCGTCGAACTCGACCGGCAGCGTCACCGCATGCATGAGCACGGTCATCGACAGAATCATGACGCCAGCCGCGACTTGAATAATCATCATGTGCGGCGACTTCACCAGGACCATCATGATCGGTGCGGCCAGCAACACGACCGAGCCGAACACCTCGACCCGCTGCGCCTGCTTGGCGAGACGTGTGCGGGCCGCGAGCGGCCCGTAGCCCGTCGCATCTTGCATGGCATGGCCGACCTCGTGGGCTGCCACGACCACCGCCGACAGCGTGCGACCGTTCATATGATCGGGCAGCAGCCGCACCACCTTCGCCTGCGGGTCGTAGTGGTCGCCGAGCGTGGTCTCCTCGACCTTGACATTGGTCAGCTTCATCTCGTCGAGAATGTGCCTTGCGAACTCACCGCCCGTGCCGGCGAAGTCGCTGCGGTCGGCCGAATGCCGCTTGATGACGCTTTTCACCCAGTACTGCGGCAGCAGCGCGAGTCCGAGGACAACCACGAGCACGGCGATGACAATCAACATTGGTCAGCATCCTTATGCAACGTGGGTCGAGCGTGGCTACACACTTCTTTACATCCCGAACATGCACTTGCAACGGCCGCCCGCCATATTGCGATAACGGGCATTGCACCCCGGGCACCAACAGCCCAGTGTTTTTCGAAGGAGACGATCATGACCGACACATCCAACCAGACATCGCCGACCCCGGCGCCCGTCCAGAGGCGCGGACGGGGACGCACTGCTCTCATCGTCGCCGCGATCGCGCTGACCGGCGGCCTCGCGGGAGCATTCGCCACCAAGGCCATCAGCGGTGGCCACGCCTGGGGCCGCGGCGGACACCACGGCGGCCCGATGGGTGCCATGGGGTATCTGGGTGGCCCCATGGACCCAGCCAAGATCGAGCGCCGCGCCGAACGCATGGCCGAGCGCTTCAGCCGTCGCGTCGATGCCACAGGCGAGCAGCAGGCGAAACTCGTGACGATCGCCAAGGCCGCCGCCAGGGATATCGCGCCGCTTCAGTCCCAGGTCCGCGAAGCCCGCAAGCAGGGCTTGAAACTGATGGCCGAGCCAAGGGTGGACCGTGCAGCACTTGAAGCGCTCCGCGGGGCTCAGCTCTCGAACATGGACGCTGTCAGCAAGCGCATGGTCATGGCAATGGCCGACGCCGCCGACGTGCTCACCCCCGAGCAGCGCCAGAAGGTCGCCGAGCGCATGGAGCGCCGCGGCGAAGGCCGGCGCGGCTGGGGTAAGGGTTGGGGCAGCGGTCCGGGCAATGGCGGCGATCAGGTCCCTGAAGCGGCTCCGCCGAAGCAGTGATCGAGGCGCCCTGATTTCGATAGTTCGACCCAGTCCATTCTCCCAAGTGTGTTGCCTCGCAATTGCCGACCAAAAAATCGGCGAGGTTCTTAGTCGGCAGCTGCGAGATGGGCACCACACTTTGCCCATGAGTTTGCTCGTGCCCCTTTGGTTCCGAATGGCCGATGAGAGCGTGCGGCAAAGGGGTCGGCAACTCGGAAACGCGACACCCGTGGCCGTCTCCTCCCTCCGGAGACACCTCTCGCTGAGAGAGGATAGAGCCAAGACTGGGTTCGAGGCGGCCGCTGCCCCCAGCGGCCGCCTCACTTCAAACGGCCATTCCGTTGCCTGGCACCGGAATGGTATTCTCAATCAACCCGCCGACCTCTCCCGAATTGCGACGGGGCAGACAAATCGGCTGCCGCCGTAGCGCTCATCGGCAGCACTTGCGGCAACGCGTGTCCGGGCGCAAGTTCGGCCGTCCCGCATATCTACCGTCCCGCATAAAGGAACGCATAGTCCCGTGCCCGCCCGCCTCCTGCTCATCGAAGACGACCCGCGCCTGGCCGGGATGGTGCGCGACTATCTGGCCGAGGCCGGCTATCGCGTCACCCACGCGGCGAGCGGGTCACTCGGCTTGCAGTTGCTCGCGCGCGAGCCGTTCGACGCCGTCGTGCTCGATCTGATGCTGCCCGACATGGACGGCCTCGAAGTCTGCCGCAAGCTGCGTGGCGACGCCCGTTTCAATGCCGATACGCCGATCCTCATGCTGACGGCGCGCGGCGATGCCATGGATCGCGTCGTCGGCCTCGAAATCGGCGCCGACGACTACATGCCGAAGCCGTTCGAACCGCGAGAACTACTCGCTCGCATCAAAGCCATCCTCCGCCGGGCCAAGGGCATGTCCGGACCGGGCGGAACCAAGGCGGACGTGCTCGGCTTCGGCCGGCTGGAGATCGATCGCGGCGCGCGCGAAATCCGGCTCGACGGCGCGGCCGTTGATCTCACCGGCTACCAGTTCGATCTTCTCGTGGCGCTGGCCGAGCACCCCGGCCGCGTGTTGTCACGCGAGCACCTCATGGACCTCGTCAAGGGCGAGGCGCTCGAAGCCTTCGACCGTTCGATCGACGTGCACATCTCGCGCATCCGCGCTGGCATAGAGGACGACGCCAAGAAGCCGCGGCGCGTCATCACGGTGCGCGGCGCGGGCTACGTCTTCGCCCGGCAGCAAGACTGACGGGGACCCGCACGGCCATGAAGCGGCTTTCCACTCAAATCTATCTCGTCATCATCCTGTCGCTTCTCGCCATGGTGATCGTAGCAGCCGCTTTCTGGCGGCGCGGACCCGATCGGGGGCCGATGCGGCAGGCCTTCGAGGTCGCCGGCGAACTCGCCTCGGTTGCCCTCGCGCCGGCCACGGCGCCGCTACCGGCACAGCAGGAGGCTGTCGAAAAACTCGGACAGCGGTTGCAGCTCAATCTCTCGCTGTTCTCCGCTGACAGACGGCCGGTCGCTGCGTTCGGCCCTCTGCTGCCCGCGCCGCCGCAGGACCGCGATGATAGCGGCTGGATCTACGGCCGCGGCGGTCCGGCCTGGGCTATCGAACTGCCAGATGGGCGCTGGCTCGTCGCCCGCGGCCGCCGGCGCGGACCCAGTCACCCGCTGTTCGGCGCGCTTGCGTTCCTGGGTGCGATCTCGCTTCTGGTCGCGCTCTCGACATGGCCAGTTGTGCGTGGGCTTACGCGGCGGCTCGAACATTTACAGCTGGCCGTGGACAAGGTTGGTAAGGGCGATCTCAAGGCGCGCGTTCCGGTCGAGGGGCGAGACGAGATCGCCAAGCTGGCCACGAGCTTCAACCACTCGACCGAGCGGATCGAGGCGCTTGTCGGCGCGCACAAGATGCTTTTGGCCAATGCCAGCCATGAATTGCGTACGCCGCTGTCGCGAATCCGCCTCGGCATCGAGCTGATCAAGAATGACGCCGATCCTGCGCGCAAGGCCGCCCTCGAGCAGGACATCGCGGAGATCGACCAGCTGATCGACGAGATCCTGCTCGCAAGCCGCCTCGACGCGCTTGAACAGCTCGAGGTCATGGAGCACGTGGACCTCCTGGCGCTCGCCGCCGAGGAAGCCGCCCGCTTCGACGATTGCACGGTCGAGGGCGAACCCGTCATTGTCGAAGGCGATCTGCGGCTGCTGCGCCGGCTGGTCCGCAACTTGATCGAGAATGCCCACCGTCACGGCAAACCGCCCGTCGCGATCGACGTGCGCCGCGAGGCGGACGGCGCGACCGATACCGTGCGCCTCACGATCGAGGATTCCGGAGGGGGCATCGCCGACGACGAGCGGGAGCAGGTGTTCGAGCCGTTCCGCCGGGGCCGTTCAAGCAACACCGTCGACATGGTCCGGCCCAGCCTCGCGCGGGGCTCTGGCCTTGGTCTCGCGCTCGTCCGTCAGATCGCTCGCCGCCATGGAGGCGATGCAAAAGTCGATCGCCCTGGCGGCGGCTCCCGGATCAGACCTGGGTGTGATGTCACGCGGGGGTCGAGCCGCATCTCCATCACGCTTCCGCTCACCCAGCCCGCTTCGGCGCCGAAGGCTTGAAGTTCCCGGCCGACGTCCGACTGTTCCGGTTCCGACATTTGCTCCGAACGGCGTTGCACAGGGAATCAAATGTCGGCGCCGGAACACTAGTGTAGCGCATCTGACGTTTGGTCCCCACTCGGGGCTAGACTCGAAACCAAACGCCAGATGCAAAAGCTACACTAGAATCATAGGTTTGCTAGTGTTTCTTAGGCGCCGACATTTGATCTGGAGCGCGTTGCACAGGGAATCAAATGTCGGCGCCGAAACACTAGGACAGGTTACAGGGAACAGATTAAAGGTTACAGGGAGGGTGCTGCTCGATGCGCCGCACGCGCGTCACCCGTTACCTGTCACCTATCACCTATTACCTGTCATGCCGACGCCCATCACCGCATCGAACCTCTCAGCCCTTGCCGGCGTCCGCCACGGCTTTTTCACCCGCGAGGGCGGCGTGTCGGGCGGAATCTACGCTAGCCTCAACTGCGGGCTCGGTTCCAACGACGAACGCAACGCGGTGATCGAAAACCGCGCGCGGGTTGCCCGCCATCTCGGCAGCACGCACGATGCCGTCGTCACGGTTCACCAGTGCCATAGCGCTGACGCTGTGATCATCGATGGTCCATTGACAGGGCAACTGCCCAAGGCCGACGCCATCGTCACGCGCATACCTGGCCTCGTCGTTGGTGCGCTGGCTGCTGATTGTGCGCCAGTCCTATTCGCCGACCCGGAGGCGCGCGTCGCCGCAGCGACCCATGCCGGGTGGCGTGGGGCCGTGGGCGGCATCATCGAAGCGACAATCGTGGCGATGGAGAGCGTGGGCGGCCATCGATCTCGCATCAGCGCGGCAATCGGGCCGTGCATCAATCAGGCGGCCTACGAGGTCGGTCCGGAATTCGAGGCTGAACTTCTTGCCCGCGATGCCACCAATAGCGTCTACTTCCGCGCGTTCACCATCGGCGGGCGTGCCCATTTCGACCTGCCGGGGTACATCGGTGGCCGGCTGACGAGAGCCGGGATTGCCTCGGTCGAGTACCAATCGGCCTGCACGAGCGCGAAGGACTCGAAGTTTTTCAGCTACCGCGGGTCGCGGCGACGAGGTGAGCCGGATTACGGGCGCCAAATCTCGGCCATTGTTGTGACCTAACTGCACAATCCACAGCTAACACGATTTGAGATGGGTGTTCTATTAGGGACGATATGGCTTCTCGCTTGATTCCAACTGGACGCAAGTCGCGTCACTGGTTACAGATTCGAGCAGAGGGTACCGGTTTTTGAGGAGTCGCGGCCGCAGAGTTCGTACGTCGGCCACCGGACAACAGCGGGTCAATTCAAGGGGGGACGTCATCGTGACGACCGTCGACACTGCTGCGGCCTGGCATTCGAAAAAGCCCGTCGCGCTTGCAGCATTCATCATGTTCGTTGCTTCAGGTCTCGCGGGATGTGAGACTGGCAATAACTTATTGAACACAACCAGCCCTTCGACATCGGTTGCCGAGCCTCTGGCGGCGCCGGCAGCGGCTAAGAAGCTCGCAACGATCGCCATCGCGCCTGTCATCGGCGCGCCAGAGACGGTTGCCCGTCAATTGCAGTCTCAGCTGACCAGTTCGGCGGAGAAGCAGAACTTCGGGTTCGTCAAGAACCCGCTGGACAAGCTCGACTACACGCTTCGCGGCTACGTGGTCAGTGCGCGCGAAAAGGGCGGCACCAAGGTGTCCTACATCTGGGATGTCACAGATTCCGCCGGTCGCCGCGTCAATCGCATCACTGGCGAAGAGACGATCGCTGGTGCCGAGAGCAAAGACCCTTGGTCTCAGGTGACGCCGCAGATCACGCAGGCCATCGCCGACAAAACTGCTCTGTCGCTGTCCACTTGGCTGCCCACACAAGCCAACCCCGCCAGTGTTCCCGTCGCCAGCAACCAGGCTGCGCCGGGCGCGCTCGGTGGTCCTTCTGGCACGGCACAAGTCGCGGCGGCGGCTTCGCCTCAGCCTGTGCCGGCACCTGGGTCTCAGGCTGCCGCAGGTAGTGCTGTCGTGGCGACAGGTCCAACCACCGGCAGCATTTCATCGGGCGAGTCGATTACGGCCAGCGTGCCGAGCGTCGTCGGCGCACCGGGTGACGGCAGCGCCGCGTTGACCAGCGCCATCCAGCGCGAGCTGTCCAAGGGCGGCGTGGCCCTGAGCGACCAGGCATCGGCATCCAAGGCTTACAAGGTCGAAGGCCGGGTGAAAGTCGGCGAGAGCCGCGAAGGCAAGCAGCCGATTACAATCGACTGGGACGTCAAGGACCCGAAGGGCAAGAAGCTCGGAACGGTCTCACAGAAAAACGAGATCCCGCAGGGCTCGCTCGACGGGACTTGGGGCAAGACGGCTGACGCTGCTGCTGCGGCAGCTGCCCAGGGGATTCTGAAGCTGCTGCCGGCTCCGAAATCAACGAACTAATTGTTTTTGCTCGGACGTTAATAACATTTTTGACCCATGCGACGGGCTCGGGTGGTTTACACACCCGGGCCCGCTTGCTAGAAGCCGCGTCATCGATATGTCGTGGAGGCTGCCGCAATGCCGCTCGACGCGCGCGACAAAGAGGGTCGGAGCCCACCCCACATGAAGCTGGTCTCTGGCAACAGCAATCGGCCGCTTGCAGAAGCGATTTCGAACTATCTGAAGATCCCGCTGACAAAAGGGCAGGTCCGCCGGTTCGCCGACCTGGAGATTTTCGTTGAAATCCAGGAAAATGTGCGCGGTCAGGACGTATTTGTACTGCAATCGACGTCGTTCCCTGCCAACGACAATCTCATGGAGCTGTTGATCCTCATCGACGCGCTGAAGCGGGCGTCCGCGCGGCGCGTGACGGCGGTCATTCCCTACTTCGGCTATGCGCGGCAGGACCGCAAACCCGGCCCGCGCACGCCAATATCCGCCAAGCTCGTCGCCAACCTGATTGAACGCGCCGGCACCGACCGCGTACTGACGCTGGATCTACATGCGGGCCAGATCCAGGGCTTTTTCGACATTCCGACTGATAATCTGTTCGCGGCACCCGTGATGACCCGCGACATCCAGGAAACTCTCGGCACTGAAAACCTCGTGGTCGTGTCGCCCGACGTTGGTGGCGTGGTGCGCGCCCGCGCACTTGCCAAGCGCGTCGACGCGCCGATCGCCATTTGCGACAAGCGCCGCGAGCGGCCCGGCGAAAGCGAGGTGATGAATGTCATCGGCGACGTCAAAGGCAAGCGCGCGATACTCATAGACGACATCGTGGATTCGGGTGGCACGCTGTGTAACGCGGCCGAGGCATTGCTCAAGAACGGCGCGACCGAAGTTTCCGCCTACATCACCCATGGCGTCTTGTCGGGTGGCGCCGTGAGCCGCATTCAGAACTCGCGCCTCAAGTCACTCGTGGTGACGGATTCGATCCTGCCGACCGAAGCAGTCCGCGCGGCCAAGAACATTCGTCTGCTCCCCATCGCGCCGCTGATCGGCGAGGCGATCCTGCGCACGTCACGCGAGGAAAGCGTGTCGAGCCTGTTCTACTGAAAATGGCCGTGAATTGGTGACGTCCGTTTCATTCTTGCGACACCTTCGGAGACGGGTTTCGAGATCTGAACCACACCAGAATTAATGTTTTGCTGGTGTCCTCTCGACCGCGACGTTCGCTCAACGCCCGCTTCGGAATGAAGCGAACGTCGCGGCCGGGAAACGCGCTTCAATTGAACTTGAGCGAACCGAACACGCGAACGCTCGCGCCCGGCTGCAGCACCTCTTCGCGCCGTTTGAACGAGGCATGGTTTAAAACTTCGTCGTCGGCGAGGTTCTCGCCCCGGACGCCGAGCGACATTTGTGTCGTCGCATCGAGCCGCGCATTGTACGAGAGTTCGGCCGATACGAGCGTATAGCCCGGCGTCGCGATCTCCTCCGCACCGAACCGGTTCTGATCGAACGCGTGCAGAACGCCAGCGCGGGCGAGCCAGTTGCTATCGCGGTAGTAGACTCCGCCGCCGAGCCGGTGCGGCGGGATGCGTGGGACATTCTCGTTGCCCTCGAACCTCGCACGGACGAAATCATAGCGCCCGTCGACGCCCCACACGCCCCGCCAGATGGGCGCAACGTCGTACTGGGCGGAGATCTCCGCGCCAAAGAACGTCGCGTCCCGCTGTTGGAACAGCACCAGATCGAAGTTCTCGTCCTCGAGATCCGCCGCTGGCCCGCACGATGGCAGATCCTCCAGGCAGCGCACGCCCTGCAGCTCACGGAACACGAAGCCCTTGTACTTGGTGTAATATGCCGCCGCGTCGAAGCGGAATGAGCCTTGCGCTTTGGCAAGCCCGGCTTCGATCGAGAAGGCCTTCTCCTTTTCGAGGAACGGATTGCCGATTTCGAAGGTACCCGTGGCTTCGTGGATGCCACTCGAAAAGAGTTCCGCAGCGTCGGGCGCGCGCTCGGCGTACTGGCCAGACAGCCGCGCGACCGTCCCGAACCCGAGTTTCTGCAGCACGCCAAGGCTGGCCGACACCGGCGCGAACCGGCGCTCGCCGTTGAACTCCACCGGCGCGTTCGGATCGGTCACATCCGCCAAACCAATACCGTCGATCTTGCTTTGCTCGATGCGCAGCGCCGCCTGCAGCCGTGTTGTCGCACTCGTCTGGAGTTCTTGGAACAGGAACGCGGCCACCGATCCCGTCCGCGCCGGTTCCAAGAGCGAATCGCCCTCGAAGCTCGTGCCGCGCGTGCGGCGGTGGACGACCTGGATGCCGGCCGCGCCCGTCAGCTCGCCGAGTCCCGTCGCGATAGGAACGTGCTGGATTTCGATGCGCCCTTCCTGCTCGTTGTTTCTGAAGCGCGAGGCGATCTCGAACTCGCCGCCATCGTGTCTAGCAAGCTCATCGTGTTCGTAGTCCGACGCCCCGAACCAGAACCGCACCGCCTCGACGCCCATGGCCCGCGGCCGCCATTCGCCCCGCGCCTGGATTTTCTGCTGCGCGAGATCAATGCGCGGATCGACCCCTTCCCGGGCTTCTTCGCCCGGAATTCCGTAAAGGCTGTCGATACGCGAAACAGAGATGCCGAAGAACCCATCCGCCCAGATGCGCGAAAGTCCCAGCCCGAAGCCCTCGCTTTCGGCGAACGTGTTGCGCTCGGTCCCAATCGGGGTGTTGTAGTCGCCGGCGCTATAGCGGAACCCATCGGCATGCACCGCCACGCCCTGGCTGCCCGCCGTTGCCTTGAACGTGCCGTCGTATCCATTGCCGAGCGATGTCAACCCACCCTGGATTTCGCCAGAGACGCCGTTCCTCGGAACAGCCGTCGGAATGCGCCCGTTCTCCGCCGCCACCACGCCGCCGATCGCTCCGCTGCCATAGCGCAGTGTCGCCGGTCCGCGAACCACCTCAATGCGATCGGCAGCGGACGGAGCGATCGGCACCGCATGGTCCTCGGAGATGGTCGAGACGTCGTGCGACCCGATACCGTTCTCCTGCACACGCACGCGGTAGCTATCGAGCCCACGGATGATCGGCCGATTGGCGCCGGGCGCAAAGGTCGATCCGGTGATGCCAGAGCGTGATTGGAGGGTATCGGTGAGCGTTGCACCACCTTGGGCAAGGATTTCACGATCCGTCGCCACAGTCACGGGTGCAAAGGCGTCGTCCACGACCAAGAGCGTGCCCGGAGGCGCGAGTACTTCTGTCGTGCTGACCGTGGATTGAGTGTCATCCGGCACGACGGCCGCGGGTTGCGGCGCCGGCGTGGATGCCGAGGTGGCAGGAGACTTGGTCTGTTTGGTTGCGGACTTTGCCTTGGCCTTTGGTGTCGCCGAACTATCGACATTCGTCTTTTGGGCAGGCTTGGCGGCCACTGGCGTCTTGGCCACGGGGCTAGGTGTGGTCACCACGACTGGCGGCAACACGTCCTGCGCAAGCGCCGTGTTTGCAAGGAAAACGGCTTGCAATCCGACCGCGACCCCGCAAAACCCTTTCCGATAGGCATAAGCGATCATGGCGGCTCCGGATGTTATATTATACATACCGATAGCTACCACGCGGGAATTGCGCCGACAAGCGCAGCGCCCACCGCATCCAAGATCACCGGTGCGATACCGATCGAAAGTGTGGCGAGACAGTTACAACCGATACGATTGTCCGATCGGCGGTCTGTACCGGATTGCTGGCAAGTCGGAGGAATAACGATGCTTGCCGGCGGGATAGCTCGCTACCGACAATGCCGGACATTATCGGGCGACCGTGACTTCGCAATCCTTGCAGCGTCCGCGCAACTCGATGGTCATTTCCTTTACAGTGAAACCTGCTTCGACAGCGGCGGCATCGAGCCGCCTGACCGACTCCGCCTCGTGGAACTCGCGGACCAACCCGCAGCCGTCGCAAATGGCGAACGCCGCGGTCCCTTTGTGGTGCGGATGGCGGCATGCGACAAAAGCGTTCAAGCTTTCGAGCCGGTGAGCAAGCCCATCCTCAATCAGCCGGTTGAGCGCCCGGTAGACCGTAGGCGGGGCCGATAACCCCTTCTCCTTGAGATGATCAATGATCTCATAGGCGCTAAGTGGCTTGCCGACGTCGCGCAGCGCATCGACGATGAGCTTGTCCTGGTCTGGCGCGCTGCGTCGTTTTGGTAGTTTTTTGGGCATGTGGTCGGTCCTGGGGGGCCTCGGTGACACTCTCGACAGCTCTTGGCGCCGAGCGAGGACACACCACATCAACGCCCGGTGCAAACTCCTAGTGTTTCTCATGGTTCCGACATTTACTACGAACGGCCCAGCGACGGGAACCGGATGCCGGCCTGGGAACACTAGCACACCGCACACGCAACTTCATTGGTTACCGCCCTAGTGTAGCGCATCTGGCGTTTGGTCCCCACTCGGGGCTAGACTCGAAACCAAACGCCAGATGCAAAAGCTACACTAGAATCATAGGTTTGCTAGTGTTCCTTAGGCGCCGACA
>PERT01000082.1 GCA_002928955.1 Hyphomicrobium sp.
TCGGAGAGGATAACGACCGTGTGCGTGACCCCATGCCATTCGCGCACGAGACGCGTCCCCGGCTTGAACGACGGTCGTGGTCGGCGCTTCTTGGCCGACAACGCTTCTGTGGGAGCGGAGGTCTGCAACTTGCGGAGAACGGCTTTCGACAAGCCGCCGAATGCGTTCTCCTGCATCTTGTAGCTGATCCCGCGCATCAGGATATCCCGGCTCAGTCGCTTCGGCGGCGGCGTCTGATGAAGACGCCGCCATTCTTCGCGCAGACGATCGAGCGTGAGATTCTCGAGCCGAATGATCTCTGCCGCGATGTCGAGGGCTGGCTTGGCCATGTCAGCTGCCTCGACGCGTCGCGCTGAAAGCGCGCCTCTGGGACGACGCGATCCGGTATCGGCGCACATCGCCCTCGGCCTTGGACGACGTCAGAGCGAGCCCCATCTTCTTTTTCACCGTGCCGGCCAGAAAGCCGCGGACGCTGTGCTGCTGCCACTCCGTCGCCTGCATCATGTCCTCGATGCTGGCGCCTTCCGGCCGGTTCAGCAGCTGCAAGAGCTGCGCATGTTTGGTGACGGGGCTATTGACGGGGTGCTGGACTGGGGTCGCCTCGCGCTTGTGGGGCCCGGTCGTGTTTGCGGCGGGAGCAAGCGTTGATGCGACTTTGCTGCCTGCGGCCGGTCGAGCTACGGCCGATCGGTCGGACTTGGCGGATTTGTCGATTGCCTTGGAGGTCATTATGGGGCTCCGTGGGTTTGGGACGCGCCGCCATCGGCGCTCCGCGCTGGCCCGCTTTCAGCGGTGCCACCACCCAAAGCCCCGCGTTCCGCGAGGCAAGCCCTGTGTTTCCGGTCGGGCCCTACCGGTGCCCGCCATCAACGACACCAATGCGTGCTTCCGCGGCAAAGTCCAGTCGGTTCTGGGAGAGCCGATCGAATGCCACCTAAGCCACAGTTTATTGAGCCATAATCCATGTTTGTGGATCGACGAAGCGATCACTTTCGCGCTTGGTCCGTATTCGATAGCGGCGGCCCTTGTGACCTGGCTCGGAGACGTTACCTCCGTTGTGGCGTCGTGAGTAGGAAGGTGAAGTCTGTATCGGCAAGAAGATGGAACTTGTCGACGGAGCGCCAGGGCGCGACGTGGTCGGTCTCCGTACCAACGGCAAACAGCGGTACGCGAATGTCGGTGAGCGCGATGGCGCGTCGAGCGCCTGCCGGGTGGCGAACGTGACTTGCGCCTCGTGCCTTTTTTCTCCAAGGCCATGAACGCCCGATGTCGCGACATGCCACCACTGCTGCTGTAGGGCAGCCTTTGATGTGCCGTGCGGGGCTAGTCCCGCGGGAATCAGCGATTGTTGTCTCAAGGTTACTCCTCAACGCATCTCGACGAAGCTGGCACTCCCGCCGCCGCCCACGGGCGGCTCGGCGCAGCGCATCAACTCGATGTCACGAATTCTCCGCTCGGGCTTGTATGCGGCATCACGAGCCCTTGGACATTGCCGATGAACAGCATCGCTGCTGCTTGTGTTTCTGTATCGACGTCCACCTCTCCCGCTGCCTTACCCTCTTCGAGCCTTTGCGCGAGCCGTTCGGCGTAGTGTCTCATCAACGTACGCGCGATTTTCTTGGCAGGCGTGGCTCCTGCTCGCTGCAACTCTCCGAACAGCATCCGCGGCACCCCGGGATGCTCGATCACGAATTCCACATGGCTCATGCTGCAGCGTCAAGGACGGCTGCGCGTACTTCTTGTTGCATTGAAGCCGTCTGTAACAGGGACGGCGATCGCGGCGGATTTCCTCGAGGTTGCGTAGTTGGCGGCCCAAGTTTTCTCCGCTGGAAGGTTTCCGACGAACTTGAGAAAGCAACGGCGGTTCAGTCCCGGACAGAGGCGGCGGCCGCCATCGCGGAGGTCGAGAGAGCTGCGACGGGGCCAGAAACCGAAGCGCGTTGGCACGTGCTTCGACCCGTCCTCATCGAACGCAACGCGGGGCGGCCATTGGCTATGGACCGGAGACCGGCAAAGAGGCGATTGCGGCGAGGCCGCCGAGCTCGGAAGACGCGAGGCGGATGTCGCCATCATAGAGCCGTGCGAGATCGCGGGCGATGGCGAGGCCCAGACCCGAGCCGGACTTCTGCGTGTCCCACCGCTCGCCGATGTCGAACACGACCTCGTAGGCTTCGGGCGGCAGGCCGGGTCCGTCGTCCTCGACCGCGATCTCGACGGCCTTCCCGTCCGTGCTCAACGTGGTCCGGATTCGCACCCGGCACTTTGCGTGCTTGCTGGCGTTGTCGACGAGATTGGCCAGGATCTCGTGGAGATCCTGGCGGTCACAGGCCACGGCCAGCGCGGCCGGAACCTCGTTGATGAAGGTGAGGGCGCGGCCGCGATGGAGCCTCGTCATCGCCGTCACGATCTCGGCGACCGCCGTTTGCACGGCCGCCGATGCCCCGAACGACAGCCGCGTTGCGACGACCCGCGCGCGCGTGGTCTGATAGTCGATATGGGTCTGCAGCTTCCGACACTGGTCAAGAATCGTTGCCGCGCTGTTCGGCAGCCCCTGCTCGGCAATCCGGTGCGCCTCGTCGGTAAGGACCACGAGCGGCGTCTTGAGCCCATGCGCGATGTTTCCGGCCTGCGTGCGCGCCCGCTGGATGAGATCCGTCGTCGACGCGATGAGAGCGTTCAGCTCGTCGACGAGCGGCTGCACCTCGGAGGGAAACCGGCCGGTGAGTGCCTTCGTCGAGCCTGAGCGCACCGAGGACAATGCATCGCGCAGCGCTTCGAGTGGCTGCATCGCGAAGACGATGAGAAGACCCGCCGCCACTACCATCGACAATCCCAGCCCCAGCAGCGACCATGAGAGAGTGGAATTGAAACTCCCGATGACATTGTCGAGGTGGCGCTTGTCCGTCCCGATGATGAACTGCTCGGGATCCCCGGCGGGGTTCCGCCACACGAGCCGTTCGGCGACTACCAGCATGCCCGTCGGTCCGTTCATCACGTGGGTGTGGACGCCGACATCCGCGCGCTGGTCCGGCGGGGTGCGAAGCGGCGCTCCCTGCATCGAGGCCGAGCGGGCTAGAACCTTTCCCCCCTTCTGGATCTCCCAGTAGTACCCCGATTGCGCGACGTCGTAGCGCGGATCGCTGAGGTTGTGCCGGAGCGCAGCACGCTCGCCGTCGATCGTCGCGAGACGCTGCAGCTCCTCGAGATGAACATAGAGCTCGTCTTGGAATTGCGCGGTCACATGCCGCGCGAACACCGCCGATAGGACGAGCCACGCCGCGACCATGCCGAATGCGATCCACACCGTCGCGGCAGCGATGAGCCGACCCCTGAGGCTGTCGGTAGCGCGCATGACCCCTCAATCCATCCTGTAGCCGAGACCGCGGACCGTCTTGATGACGTCGGCGCCGAGCTTGCGCCGGAGCCTGCTGACGTAGACCTCGATCGTATTGGATTCGCGCGCCTCATCGAGCGTATAGAGGTGCTCGGTGAGTTCGGCCTGCGAGACGATCCGGCCCAATCGGTGCATGAAGTAGTTGAGCATCTTGAGGTCCCGCGCCGTCATCTCGACGGGCACGCCATCGCGCGTGACCTGGCCGTTGGCGCTGTCGAGCACGATTCCGCGGTGGGCGAGCACGGGGCTTGCGAGACCGGATGAGCGCCTGATCAGGGCCTTGAGCCGCGCCGCGACCTCCGGAATGTGGAACGGCTTGGTGATGTAGTCGTCGGCCCCGGCATTGAGGCCGTCGACCTTCTCGGCCCAGGAGCCGCGCGCGGTCAGCACGAGCACCGGCGTCTGCCGATTGTTGGCGCGCCAGCGTTTCAAGACGTCCAGTCCCTGCATTTGCGGTAGTCCGAGATCGAGGATCACCGCGTCGTATCCTTCTTCGTTTCCCATGACGTAGCCGTCGGCGCCGTTGTCGGCGCGCTCGACCGAAAAGCCGGCCCCTGTCAGGCCAGCGCTCAGCCGCCCGGAGATCTCGTCGTCATCCTCGACCAGCAGAATGCGGATAGCAGCCTCCTCGCGTCTGTCAGCATTTTCCTAGCATGCTTGACCTGAAACGAACCTGAAACGCGGGATCAGGGTGTCGCAGGCTCATTTCAGGTTGGTTTCAGGTCCGCGCCCTATCTCGCTCCGTGTCGCTGAAGAACGTGCCGATGGAGTTCGGGCAATGCTGAAGTCGCCGGTCAGACTGTCGATCCTTCTCGCGTCGTGTGCGGTCGCAACTGCGGCAAGCGCGGCCGAGCACGGGGCGCGCACTGTCGCGGTCAGCGCGCAGCAGGTGGCGCGCATGGAGATCAAGGTCGCCCCGGTGCGGTCGGCCGCCACGCAAGCCATCGCGCTTCTGCCGGGTACGGTCGTTCCGGCGCTCGATGCGCGGCTGGTTGCCGCGGCGCCGTTTGCGGGAACGGTGGTCCAGGTTCATGTTCTTCCCGGCCAGGACGTGACCAAGGGCAAGCCGCTCGCAACAATATCGAGCCGCGAGCTGCTCGATACTATGAGCCAGGTGGCGCAAGCGCAGGCCGAGATTCAGATGGCGGAGGCCACGGCGCGGCGCAAGCGAACGCTGGCCGACAAGTCCATCCAGAGCCCGACGCTCGCCGATGAGGCCGAGGCGCAGGTCGCCAAGCTCAAGGCCGTACTGGAGCAGCATCGGCGCGCGTTGACGATCGGCGGCATCGCCGTTGGCGAGGGCGGCCGCTACGCGATCACCGCCCCGGCGGACGGTCGCGTCGTCGAATCGGCCATCATGCCCGGTGACAAGGTCGACGCCATGGCCGCGGCGGTCACGATCGATACCAGCGGCGAGCTGTGGGTCGAGGTGCAGGTCCCCTCCGATCTCGCCATGCGGATCAAACCGGGCGATCGTATCCAGGTCGTCGACGGTCCGGAGGGCAAGGTCATCTCGATCGCCGCCACGCTCGACCGTATGACCCGCTCGGCCCGCATGCTGGCGTCCGTGCCCTCGGGATCGGGGCTCATGGCGGGGCAGATGGTCACTGTCAGCCTCGTGCAAGAGGCCGCGACGGGAAGCCTGTCTGTCCCGGGATCAGCGGTTGCTCGCATCAAAGATCAGCACGGCGTCTTCGTTCGCAACGACACCGGCTTCGCGCTGGTGCCGGTGAAGGTGGCGGGGCGCTCGCTCAAGGATGTGACGATCCTCGGCGATGTGCCGACGGACGCACAGGTGGCGTCGAGCGGCCTGCCGGAACTCGAGCAGATGCTGGGGAGCGAGTAGGTCCATGCTGTCGCGCCTCATCGCATTTTCGCTGACGCAACGGGTGTTCGTGCTGCTGATGGCCGTGGGCCTCGCGGCTCTCGGCGGCTATGCGTTCCGCACATTGCCGATCGACGCCTTCCCCAACATCTCGCCCGTGCAGGTCAAGATGATCCTGAAGGCGCCCGGCATGACGCCGGAGGAGGTCGAGACCCGCGTCATCACGCCCGTGGAGATGGAGCTGCTCGGCATTCCGCGGCAGACCATCCTGCGCTCGGCCGCCAAGTACGCCGTCGCCGACATCACCCTCGATTTCGAGGACGGCACGGACATCTACTGGGCCCGTCAGCAGGTGGCGGAGCGCCTCGCGGGTGTGCGCGGTGATCTTCCTGCCAACATCACCGGCGGGCTCGCGCCCATCTCGACCCCGCTGTCGGACGTCTACATGTTCACGATCGAGGGCGGGAATTTGTCGCTCGAGGAACGTCGCAGCCTGCTCGATTGGACCATACGTCCGGCCTTGAGGACCATCCCCGGCGTCGCCGACGTCAATGCGCTCGGCGGCATGGTCCGCACCTTCGAGGTTACTCCCGACAGCGCCGCGCTCGCTGCCGCCGGGCTCGGCGTCAAGGATCTCCTGAAGGCCATCGACGAGGGCAACAGGAACGACGGCGCCGGCCGTCTCGCCGAGGGCGAGAAGGCGCTCGTCGTGCGGGCGTCGGGCGCGATCCGCTCGCCGCAGGACATCGAGCAGATCGTGCTGAAGTCCGAAAAAGGTCGCGTGCTGCGCATCGGCGACGTCGCCAAGGTCGCGATCGGCAGCATGACCCGCTATGGTGCTGTCACCAAGGACGGCAAGGGCGAGGCGGTGCAGGGGCTCGTGCTGTCGCTGCGCGGCGCCGATGCCAGCGCCATCGTCGCGGCCGTCCGCATCCGGCTCGATGAATTGAAGGCCAGCTTGCCCGAGGGCGTTCAGCTCGAGGCGTTCTACGACCGATCTGACCTCGTCGGGCGGGCTGTCGGCACGGTGAGCAAGGCGCTGCTCGAGGCCACGGTCCTCGTCGTCATCCTGCTGCTGGCCTTCCTCGGCAACCTGCGCGCGGCGCTGGTCGTTGCCGTGACGCTTCCCTTCGCTGCGCTCATGACCTTCGTCTTGATGCAGGCCTTCGGCATGTCGGCCAACCTGATGAGCCTCGGCGGCCTCGCGATCGCCATCGGCCTCATTGTCGACGCGGCCGTCGTGGTGGTCGAGAACGCAGTGGAACGGCTTCAGCACCACGGTGAGGAAGGCCGGGTGCCGATCCTGCATCACATCTACAAGGCGGCCAGCGAGGTCGCCGCCCCGGTGGCCTCGGGCATCTTCATCATCTGCCTCGTGTTCCTGCCGCTGTTGTCGCTGCAGGGGCTCGAAGGCAAGCTGTTCGGCCCGGTCGCGCTCACCATCATCTTCGCGCTCGGCAGCTCGCTGGTGCTGTCGCTGACGCTGATCCCGGTGCTGTCGTCGTTCGTGCTCAAGGCCGGCCAGCACGGCGAGCCGCTGCTGATGCGCCTCCTGACCCGCGGCTACAGGGCATTGCTGACCGCGTGCCTCAGGTTCCCGCTGCCGGTCTATCTCGTAGCCGCCGTCGGGCTCGGCCTGGTCGTGATCGCCTACCAGGCGGTCGGCAAGTCGTTCATGCCGACCATGGACGAGGGCTCGGTCATCATGCAAATCACCAAGCATCCCTCGATCAATCTCCAGGCCAGCATCGAGGGCGACCTCAAGATCCAGCGTGCCTTGAAGGACAAGGTGCCGGAGGTCGAGCGCATCGTCGCGCGTGTCGGCTCCGACGAGCTTGGCCTCGATCCGATGGGCCTCAACGAGACCGACACCTTCCTCGTGCTGAAGCCCAAGGAGCAGTGGCGCGTGCCCGACAAGACGTGGCTCGTGGACCAGCTGCGGCAGGCAATGGCCGAGCTGCCGGGAGTGGAGTTCGCCTTCACCCAGCCGATCGAGATGCGTACCGCCGAGATGCTGACCGGCGCGCGCGGCGATCTCGCGGTCAAGATCTTCGGACCTGATCTCGCCACACTCTCGGACCTTGCCGGAAAGCTGCAGGTGGCCTTGCAGAAGATCCCCGGCTCGACCGAAGTTTCGACACTCGCCAACGATAGCGTCGATTATCTTCAGATCGATATCGACCGGCTCGCGTCCGGCCGCACCGGGCTTTCCGTGGCCGGCCTCGAGGACGAGCTGCGCGCGCTTCTCGAAGGGGCCCGTGCCGGCCTCGTCGCCGAGCCCGGCCGCCGGACGGAGATCGTGATCCGCGGTGCGGCGCAGTTGCGCGAGGCTCCTGAGCTGTTCGCCAGGACCCAGCTCGCGGCCGGCGACGGCGGCCTCGTGCGCGTCGGCGACGTCGCGAAGATCGGCCGCATCGAGGGGCCGGTCAAGATCGAGCGCGAGAACGCTTCTCGCTTCGCCATCGTGCAGGCCTACGTCAAAGGCCGCGATCTCGTCGGCTTCGTCGAGGAGGCGCAGCGCACCGTGGCGGAGAGTGTGCCGCTGCCGCCCGGCTATCGCCTGGTGTGGGGCGGACAGTTCGAGAACCAGCGCCGCGCCGCGGCGCGCCTGGCTATCGTCGTGCCCGTCGCGCTCGTCCTCATCTTCGGTGTTCTGTTCGCCACGCTGCGCTCGATCCGGCAGTCGCTGCTCATTCTGGCGAACGTCCCCTTCGCGCTCGTCGGCGGCATCCTGTCGCTGTGGCTGTCGGGCGAGTACCTGTCGGTCCCTGCCTCGGTGGGCTTCATCGCGCTGCTTGGGATCGCGGTCCTCAACGGCCTCGTGCTGGTCAGCCACTTCAATACGCTCATCGATGCCGGCACGCCGCTGTCCGACGTGGTGCTCGAAGGATCGATCCGGCGGCTGCGACCGGTGATGATGACCGCGACCATCGCCGCGTTCGGCCTGGTGCCACTGCTGTTCGCGAGCGGGCCGGGCTCGGAGATCCAGAAGCCGCTCGCCATCGTCGTCATCGGTGGCCTCGTCACCTCGACCGCGTTGACGCTCATCCTCCTTCCCATCCTGTTCCGCCGCTTCGGCCACACAGCCGGGCGCACCGACACGCAGCTCCGGAGTCCCGCATGGACCAATCCGTTTGCAAGCTCACAATTGTCTGTCCGCCCGCAGCCGGAGACAACATCGCCGAGCTGATGCTGGGCCTCGATCCGCCGGTCGCCGGCTTCACAACCTTCGCAGCGGAGGGGCACGGGTTGAGCTTCGATACCGCGAGCGTCGGCGAGCGGGTGCGCGGTCGTGTGAAGCGCACCGTCATCGTGGCAGTGCTGCCGAGAATGACGGCCGAGCGGCTTGTGGAGATCGTCCGGCGGGAGATTGCGGTCCCGCACATGGCCTACTGGATCGAGCCCGTGCTCGCGTGCGGGCGCATGGGCGAACGGCCAACAGGAGCGGCTGACCTGGGAAAGGTCTCGGCGGCGGGAGCAGTGGGAGCATAGCCATGACACATGTATTCGACGTCACGGCGCTTCAGTCGCTGCTCTGGCCGCTCGCGCTCTGCGCGGTGGCCTGGGGGATCATGGTCTGGGCACTCCGGCAGCGCGACGCCGTCTCGGAGGCAGTGGATGGTCTCTTGACGCCGCGTCCTTCCGAGCAGGCCGCCGCTGGCGCCACCTCTTTTGACCGCGAGCGGGAAAAGCCATTCGTTGAGCGAAGTCAACGTACGCATCGGATCGCCCGGCAATCATGACTTGGGGAGCCGGAGAATTCACTCCGGTCCAAGATGACGTCTCGACCAGCAACCAAAGGAGAAGCAGATGTCGATGAAGCTACTGACCACAGCGGTCGTTGCCTTGGCCTTGTCGGCGGGTGCCGCCACGGCGCAGTCCGGTCCGGTGTCCAGCGCCTGCAAAGACGATCTCGCCAAGTACTGCGCCGGCAAGAGCCACCAGAACCGCGACGCCCGCGCGTGCCTCGAATCCAACAAGGACAAGGTCTCCGCCGCGTGCAAGTCGGCTCTGGACTCGACGGGCGGCGGCAAAGGGAAGGGCATGGGGAAGGGCAAGAGCTGAACCGACATCCCGCCTGACAGGAATGGAACACGGCATCGACATGGACACACTCGAAACGATCGTCTGCACGTCGTGCGGTGCCATCAACAGTGCGCCGGGCGCCCGCCTTCAAGCGGGTGCCCGTCCGATCTGCGGCGGCTGCCGGCGGCCTCTGTTCTCGGGCGAGCCGCACGACATCGGCACCGCTGCAGAGTTCGACCGGCTGATTGCGAAGACATCGATACCGGTGCTCGTCGATTTGTGGGCGCCCTGGTGCGGCCCGTGCAAGATGATGGCTCCGCACTTCCGCGCCGCGGCTGCACGTCTCGAGCCGCGCGTCCGCCTCTTGAAGGTCGATACGGAGAGGCTGCCGGAGCTTGCCGCGCGCCATAGGATACGCAGCATCCCGACGCTGGTCCTCTTCCAACACGGCGCTGAAATGGTCCGTCAGAGCGGACTATTCGACAGTGCCGCGATTGAGCAGTGGGTCGCGAGCGCTGCCGTGTAGCACGCGTGAATTCCGTTACCGCGCCCCCGGGCGTCCAATCGTGACCACATCGCGATTGCGCGGCGTCAATTGGTCGTGGCTGAAATCGGAATTGAATTCCATCAAGCGAATGCATTGAATTCACTCGGAAGGAGAATAACAAATGACGACAAGATGGCCTTGGATGCTCGCTTCGGTCGCGGCGGTGCTGCTCGCATCGTCGACAATCGGCTCCGCCGGCACGGCTCACGCGCAGGCCGGGATGCACAAGGGTGGCGGAGGAGGACCGGGGATCGGCGCTGGTCCGGGCAAGGGCGCCGGCCCCCGCGTGATCGTACCCAAGGGGCCTTCCGTCGGACCGGGCCCGCTGGTCAAGAAGCCGCCGGCCGCGATCAAGCCCAACGTCTCTGCGCCCAAGGTGAAGCATGCGCACCGTCCGTGGCGGCCCGGCCTCAAGTGGCGCTGGCTCGTCGTGCCGACGATTATCATCGCCGAGAGCCTCAACTGGTGCCACACCCATCGCTATCCCGTCGCAGGCATGCGCTACCACCGGCATGCCGAATGCCATCGGCACGGGCGATGGAACCACCCGAGTCTCCGCTACGTCGAGGGCTGGTGAGCACCGGCTGTATAACAGCGTCTCGCTCGACTACGACATGTCCGATGGCCCGATCAACCGGCGGCGCACGTCCATGCGGGTGATGGAACGGCGACCCACACGATTGATCGACAGATGATGAGTCTCATTTTGCCGAGTTGTGCAGGCGTTGGGATAGGGAAGTCACAGACATCAATCACGCAACTTGGTTCCGTCGGGCACTGAAGCAGGATCACAACGCCATGTCTCTGTTGGCGCACCACTTCTTGTCTCGGGCAGGCGGCGGATGCCCGGCGCGGCGACTGCGCCGGGCATAGAAATCATTACATGGAGGGCGAGTTGACGATTTCTGCCGCCCGAACAATCATTGCGCGCGCAGCGACGGCTTCGCCGTTGTCGAGCATCTTGATCGCGGCATCGAGTCGCTTGGAGACATCCACGATGTCGGCGAGCTTCAAGACCGGAAGCTTCGGCAGGCTGAGAGCTGGGATGTGAGCAAGATGTTTGCCGAAAATGATACAAGCGATGACATCGGATGTCGTGCCGAAGAGGGCCGCGATATCGACGAAGGCATGGCCCTCTCCGAACAGCCCCTTCACGAGAGGTATGTACTTTTTCGGGATTGGACGCTGCTTGCCCGCTTTTGATGGACGCTTGCCAGCCTGCGCCAGCGATGTCCTGGAATTTTCTTGGCTCTGTTTGGCCCTCTTGTTGAGGCATTGTCCCCTGCGTCGGTTGTCGAGGGGAGGCAGGGATGAAGGTCGCGGATTTCCAGAGGCTTGTCGAGCAGGTCGGTTTGTTGACCGGCGAGCAGCGTGAGGCGTTGGCGCAGGTACTGGCCGGGCAAGGCGAGGCCGGCCAGACGACTGCGCTGATCGAGGCCCGTTTTGCGGACAAGGCGACGTGTCCGCATTGCCAGGGCGAGGGGCAGAAGTGGGGCTTCGCCGCCGGGCTCAGGCGCTATCGCTGCCGCGCCTGCAAGAAGAGCTTCAATGCGCTGACCAAGACGCCGCTGGCGTTCCTCAAGAAGCGCGACAAGCTCGCCGCCTACGGCCAGGCGATGGTCGACGGGCTGTCGCTGCGAAAGGCCGCCAAGCGGGTCGGCATCGATCTCACGACGGCATTCGACTGGCGCCACCGGCTGCTCAAGATGCCTGCCAAGACCAAGCCGGCCAAGCTGCAGGGCGTCGTCGAGGCCGACGAGACGTATTTCCTGGAGTCGAAGAAGGGCAGGCGCAAGCTCGACCGCAAGGCGCGCAAGCGCGGCGGCACGGCCAGCAAGCGCGGGCTTTCCGACGAGCAGATCCCGGTGATGGTGACGCGTGACCGCTCCGGCGCGACGCTGACGGAGGTGCTGCCCGAGGTCACGACGGCGAGC
>PERT01000083.1 GCA_002928955.1 Hyphomicrobium sp.
GCGGCCGGACCTGCCCAACCACGAGCCGCGCGGCTGCTCGCGCGGCGCCTCCTACAGCTGGTATCTCTACTCGGGCAACCGCGTGAAGTACCCGCTGATCCGTTCGCGGCTGTTGCGCCACTGGCGCGAGGCGCGCAAGACGCTGACGCCGGTCGCGGCGTGGAAATCGATCGTCGAGAATCCTGACAAGCGCAACGACTATATCCAGGTGCGCGGCCACGGCGGCTTCGTGCGCGCCAAGTGGGACGAGGTGACGGAGATCATCGCGGCCGCCAATGCCTACACCGCGAAGACCTACGGCCCCGATCGCGTCATCGGCTTCTCGCCGATCCCGGCCATGTCGATGATCTCCTACGCTGCCGGCTCGCGCTATCTCTCGCTGCTCGGCGGGGTCTGCATGTCGTTCTACGACTGGTATTGCGATCTGCCACCGGCCAGCCCGCAGACGTGGGGCGAGCAGACCGACGTGCCTGAAAGCGCCGACTGGTACAACGCCGGCTTCATCATCCTGTGGGGCTCGAATGTCCCTCAGACCCGCACACCGGACGCGCACTTCTATACCGAGGCACGCTATCGCGGCATGAAGTCCGCCGTCATCTGCCCGGACTATTCGGAGGCCGCCAAATTCGGCGACATCTGGCTCAGCGTAAAGCAGGGCACCGACGCCGCGCTCGCCATGGCGATGGGGCACGTCATCCTCAAGGAGTACCACGTCGACCGTCAGGCCAAGTACTTTCGCGACTACGTGCGGCAGTACACCGATATGCCGATGCTGGTGCGCCTCGTCCGCCAGAATGGCCGTCTGATCCCCGATCGCTTCCTGCGCGCGTCCGATTTCGACGCCACGTTGGGAGAGGCGAACAATCCGGAGTGGAAGACGGTCGCACTCGACGAGTCGTCGGGCCAGGTGGTCGTGCCGAAAGGCTCGGTCGGCTTCCGCTGGGGCGAGCAGGGCAAATGGAACATCGAGGAGGCGGCGTCGAACGGAGCCGCCACGCAACTTCGCCTCTCGCTTCGTGACGTCAGCGACGAGCTCGCCGACGTCGCCTTCCCCTATTTCGGCAACATCGAGCACGAGCACTTCACACACTCCAACCACGAAAGCGTGCTCGAGCGCCGGGTGCCGGTGAAGCGGATCAAGCTCGCCGATGGCGACACGCTGGTGGCCACTGTGCACGACCTTTTCGTCGCCAACTATGGCGTCGATCAGGGCTACGGCGGCAGCAACGTGGCTCAGAGCTACGACGACGACATGCCCTACACTCCAGCGTGGGCCGAGAAGATCACCGGCGTCTCACGTGACAAGATCATTCAGGTCGCGCGCGAGTTCGCGACGAATGCCGAGAAAACCAACGGCCGTTCGATGGTGATCATCGGGGCCGCGATGAACCACTGGTATCACGCCGACATGAACTATCGCGGCGTGATCAACATGCTGGTGATGTGCGGCTGCGTCGGACAATCCGGCGGTGGATGGTCGCACTACGTGGGACAGGAGAAGCTCAGACCGCAGGCGGGTTGGGCGCCGATCGCCTTCGCACTCGACTGGGGTCGGCCTTCGCGCCAGCAGAACTCGACCTCGTTCTTCTACGCGCACACCGATCAGTGGCGCTACGAGACGATGCAGACCAAGGACATCCTGTCGCCGACCGCGCCGGCCGGTCCTTGGGATGGCTCGATCATCGACTACAATATCCGGTCGCTGCGCATGGGATGGCTTCCGGCCTATCCAACGCTGACGGAAAATTCTCTCGAGGTCGCGGGTAAAGCGGCTGCGGCCGGCATGGAGCCACCCGCCTACGTCGCCAAGGCCTTGAAGTCGGGCGAGCTGAACTTCGCCTGGGAAGATCCCGATAGTCCAAAGAACTTCCCGCGCAACCTGTTCGTGTGGCGTTCGAACCTGCTCGGATCATCAGGCAAGGGCCACGAGTACTTCCTGAAGCACCTCCTCGGCACGTCGCACGGCGTGCTCGGCAAGGACCTTGGCCAGGAAGGCCGCGAGAAACCCAAGGAGGTCGTCTGGCACGATGAGGCGCCGCGTGGAAAGCTCGACCTGCTGGTCACGCTCGACTTCCGCATGTCGACCACCTGCGTCTACTCCGACATCGTGCTGCCGACCGCGACCTGGTACGAGAAGAACGACCTCAACACCTCCGACATGCACCCTTTCATTCACCCGCTGACCAACGCGGTTGATCCGGTCTGGGAAGCCAAGTCGGACTGGGAAATCTACAAGGCGATCGCCAAAGCCTTTTCTCAGGTCGCACCGGAAGTGCTCGGCGTCGAGAAGGACGTCGTGCTGACACCGATCATGCACGACGCGTCGGCCGAGATCGCGCAACCCTTCGATCCCAAGGACTGGAAGAAGGGCGAATGCGAGCCGATCCCCGGCAAAACCATGCCGGCGGTGGCCGTCGTCGAGCGCGACTACCCGAACCTCTACAAGCGGTTCACGTCGATCGGGCCGCTGATGGCGAAGGTCGGCAATGGCATCAAAGGTATCGCGTGGAAAACAGACCACGAAATCGATGCATTGAAGCAGCTCAACGGCGTCGTCACGGAAGAGGGCGCGACTAAGGGGCTCGCGCGGATGGACACCGACATCGATGCCGCCGAAGCGCTGCTGATGATGGCGCCCGAAACCAACGGCGAAGTTGCCGTGAAGGCCTGGGCGGCACTGTCGAAATCGACGGGCCGCGACCACGTCCATCTCGCAGCCGTCAAGGAAGACGAAAAGATCCGCTTCCGTGACGTCGTCTCGCAACCTCGCAAGATCATCTCGGCGCCGACCTGGTCGGGGCTCGAGAGCGAGAAGGTCTGCTACAACGCCGGCTACACGAACGTCCACGAACTGATACCGTGGCGCACACTGACCGGCCGCCAGCAGCTCTATCAGGACCACCTGTGGATGCGCGCCTTCGGCGAGGGCTTCTGCGTCTACCGTCCGCCGCTCGACATGAAGGCGACGCGCAGCGTGCAGGGCATCAAGCCCAACGGCCACAAGGAGATCGTTCTCAACTTCATCACGCCACACCAGAAGTGGGGCATCCACTCCACCTACACGGACAACCTGCTGATGCTGACACTGTCGCGCGGCGGGCCGATCGTGTGGCTGTCCGAAACCGACGCAAAGAAAGTTGGCATCGTCGATAACGACTGGGTGGAAGCCTACAACGCCAACGGAGCACTTGTCGCCCGCGCGGTGGTCTCGCAGCGCATGAAGGACGGCACTCTCTTCATGTACCACGCACAAGAGAAGATCGTGAATGTGCCGGGCTCGGAGATGACCGGCCAGCGCGGCGGCATTCACAACTCGGTGACGCGCGTGGTGCTGAAGCCCACGCATATGATCGGCGGCTACGTGCAGTACGCCTACGGCTTCAACTACTACGGCACCATCGGCACCAACCGCGACGAGTTCGTCGTCATACGCAAGCTTGCCCAGGTCGACTGGCTGGAGGGACCGTTCACCGGCGCCCACGGACCAAACCTTCCCACCGCCAAGGCCGTCGCAGCCGAGTGACCAGGAGAACGACAATGAAAGTTCGCGCGCAAATTGCGATGATCTTGAACCTCGACAAATGCATCGGCTGCCACACCTGCTCCGTCACGTGCAAGAACGTGTGGACCAATCGCGAGGGCATGGAATACGCCTGGTTCAACAACGTCGAAACCAAGCCTGGCATCGGATATCCAAAAGACTGGGAAAACCAGGACAAATGGAAGGGCGGCTGGCGGCGAAAGTCGAATGGCAAGATCGAGCCGAAGATCGGTGGCAAATGGCGCATTCTCGCCAATATTTTCGCCAACCCGAACATGCCGGAGATCGATGATTACTACGAGCCGTTCACCTTCGACTATGAGCACCTCCAGAAGTCCGGCGAGGTCCAGGCTTTTCCCACTGCCCGGCCGCGCTCGCTGATCACCGGCGAGCGGATGGAGAAGATTGAGTGGGGGCCGAACTGGGAAGAGATCCTCGGCGGTGAATTTGCCAAGCGTTCGAAGGATGCGAATTTCGAAGGCATCCAGAAAGAGATCTACGGCCAGTTCGAAAACACCTTCATGATGTACCTGCCGCGGCTGTGCGAGCACTGCCTCAACCCGGCTTGTGTTGCGTCCTGTCCGTCCGGCGCCATCTACAAGCGCGAAGAGGATGGCATCGTCCTGATCGACCAGGAGAAGTGCCGCGGCTGGCGGATGTGCGTATCGGGCTGCCCGTACAAGAAAATCTACTTCAACTGGTCGAGCGGCAAGAGCGAGAAGTGCATCATGTGCTACCCGCGCATCGAGGCCGGGCAGCCGACCGTTTGCTCTGAGACGTGCGTCGGGCGAATCCGCTATCTCGGCGTCGTTCTCTACGATGCCGACCGGATCGCAGCAGCAGCGAGCACGAAGGACGAGCAGGCGCTTTATGAAGCGCAGCTCTCCATCTTCCTCGATCCGAACAATCCCCTCGTCATCGAGCGAGCACGCCTCGACGGCATTCCTGATTCCTGGCTGGAAGCAGCCAAGCGGTCGCCGATCTGGAAGATGGCGATGGAGTGGAAAGTCGCGTTCCCGCTGCATCCCGAATACCGCACGCTGCCGATGGTCTGGTACGTGCCGCCGCTATCGCCGATTACGGCCGCTGCACAAGCCGGGAAGATGGGCATCGACGGCGGCATGCCGGACGTCAAGTCGCTGCGCATTCCGCTCAAGTATCTCGCCAACATGCTGACGGCCGGCGACGAGAAACCGGTTGCGACCGGCCTAGAGCGCATGCTGGCGATGCGCGCCTACATGCGCGCCAAGACCGTCGACGGCGTGATCGACGAGAACATCGCGCGCCGCGTCGGTCTCACCGCCCAGCAGATCGAGGATATGTATCACGTCATGGCGATCGCCAACTACGAGGATCGGTTCGTCATCCCGACCAGCCACCGCGAGGTCACGCAGGACGCCTATGAGCTGCGCGGCGAGTGCGGCTTCTCGTTCGGCGATGGCTGCCTGCCGAGCGACAGCCGCCCGAATCTGTTCGGTGGCGTCAAGGTCAAGAACGACAAGCCGCGCATGGGGGCCTACTGATGAAAACGCTCAAGGTACTCTCCGCTCTGCTGGCCTATCCGACGGCTGAGTTGCAGGCCGCCGCGACCGAGCTCAAGGCGGCCCTCGAAGCCGAACACATTCTCGCGCGACCCTTTGTCGAAAGCATCAGCGCGTTGATCGACGACATCGCGAGCCGGGACCTCATCGATGCCCAGGAGCGCTATGTCCTGCTTTTCGACCGCACCCGCTCGCTGTCGCTGCATCTGTTCGAGCACGTTCACGGGGAGAGTCGCGACCGCGGACAGGCGATGGTCGATCTGCTCAAGGTTTATGAGGATGCCGGCTACACCCCGACGGCGACGGAATTGCCGGACTACCTGCCGCTGTTCCTGGAGTTTGCGGCAACGCGCTCGCCGGCAGAAGCACTCGAGTTGATCGGCCAGCCCGGACACGTCATCGCGGCCCTGAGGGAGCGGCTTGCCAAGCGGAAATCCGCTTACGAGGCAGTATTTGCCGCACTTCTTGCCCTGACGCGAACGCGGCTCGACGACGCGCACATCGCAGCACTGCGGGCAGAGCCGGATCCGGAGCCGGACGATCTCGAGGCACTCGACCAGGCATGGGAGGAGGAGGAAGTCACGTTTGGCCCCGGAGCCGCGGCATCGGACTGCGGAATAGATACTCTCTCGGCCAAGCTTCGCCAGGCACGGCGGCCGGCGCCGGGTCTCGAAGCGCCGCCGATGTCAGGGCCACGCACGATCATCACCACGTCCGCGACACCCCGAACCTGAGGAGCACGCGCCATGCGTGACACAATCTTCCACATTCTCTTCGTCTGGTATCCATACGTCTGCATATCGGCGTTCATCTTCGGCAGCCTGATCCGCTTCGACCGCGAGCAGTACACGTGGAAGGCGAGTTCGAGCCAATTGCTGCGCAAGCGGCAGCTGTTCTGGGGCTCGAACCTGTTCCACTTCGGAATCCTGTTCCTGTTTCTCGGCCACTTCGTCGGCCTTCTGACACCGACCGCCCTCTACACGTTGGTCATTACCCCGGAGCAGAAACAGTTCGTGGCCATCATCGCCGGCGGCGTTGCGGGCGTCGTCTGCTTCGTCGGCTTGACCCTGCTGTTGCATCGCCGCCTGTTCGATGCCCGCGTGCGCCAGACCTCAACCTACATGGACCTTTCCGTTCTGGTGATCCTGTGGGTTCAACTCGTCGTCGGCCTTGTCACTCTGCCATTCTCATTCGCGCACACGGACGCGCACGTGATGCTGACGCTATCGCACTGGGCGCAGGGTATCGTCACCGTGCAGCCGGTTGATGCGAAGACCCTGCAGGGGCTCGACTGGCCGTACCTCGTCCACCTCGTGCTCGGCATGACGATCTTCCTGATCTTCCCGTTCTCCAGGCTCGTCCACATCTGGTCGGCGCCGATCTGGTATCTCGGCCGGCCGGGCTATCAGGTGGTGCGCACGCGTCGGCCGCTCGGCAGTCGAGGCCAGCCTGGCACCTACACTCCGGCGGGGGAGTGAATGGGATGACCTCGATCCACGATGCGACAGCGCCGCTCGACACGGGTTGTGCGGTCAAGCCAGTCAACCTGCCGCGACCCAAGCCGATCACCGTGAACGGCGTGACCATCCCGCGCAATGCCATCTCGCGGGAAACACAGAACCATCCGGCTTCGAAGCCGATCGACGCCTGGATGGCGGCGGCACGAGCACTCGTCGTGCGGGAACTGCTGCTGCAGGAGGCCCGCCAGCAAGCGATCGAACCCGATGCGATCACCGACGACGAGGGCCGGCGGGAGACCGACGAGGAAGCCCTTGTGCGCCAACTCGTCGAGCGCGACGTGAGAACGCCAGATGCCGACGACGCCACGTGCTTGCGCGTGTACGAGCAGAACCGGCAGCGCTTTCGCTCAGCCGATCTTTTCGGTGTCCGCCACATCCTGATCGCAGCACCACCCGCCGACGCCGATGCACGTGCCAGCGCGAGGCGGCTGGCGGAAACGATCATCGCCGCTGTCGCCACCGATCCGGCTACGTTCTCAGCCCACGCTGAGGCCACGTCCGCCTGCCCGTCGCGCGCGATGGGCGGCATCCTCGGTCAGGTCAGCCGCGGCCAAACGGTGCCGGAATTCGAACAGGCCTTGGCAAAGGCGCCCGTCGGCTCCGTCTGCCCCACCCCGGTCGAGACCCGCTACGGGGTACACGTTGTGTTCGTTGATCAACGCATCGACGGGGAGACGTTGCCGTTCTCCGTCGTGCGGTCTCGGATCGCCGAGTGGCTCGCCAGCCGTGCCGAGCATGCATCGATCCATCAATATATCGCGATGCTGGCCGCCAAGGCCGACATCAAAGGTATCGAACTCGCCAGCCATTGAGCGGATACCGAGCCGACGGAGAGGCCCATGCATCTTGGAACCCTCATTGCTCGCCTTGAGCGCGAGGACAACGCAGCCATGGCGTTGCAGGCGTTGGGCGACCTTGTACTGTTCACCGCCATCGCCGAGGCCGGCTCACGCTACGGGGAAACGCCGGGAGCTTACGTAGCAGGAGCCATCGCGCGGTTTGCCGACAGCGCCGGCGACGAGGATTGGGTCGGCCTGATCGGCCACATCGAGCGGGCCGAAGACCCTGGACAGGCCGCGCTTTCGCGAATGCTCCAGTGGGCGCTCGCTCGTGACACCTCGCACGGCGACGGCGGGCGGCAGTCCGCCTGCGGTTGCGGCTCGCGCCATGCGTCGGAGGAGCCGCCATGAGCCCTATACCCTCGACGGGGGATGCAGTAACCCGTAGGAGCCTCGCGCAACTGGACGCGCTGCCAATATCCTTGCTCGACGAGCCGCTAGATTACATCTTCGCCGATCACTTCCGGCAGCGTTGCCTTTGCGCGGTCTTGCAAAGCTTCGCGCGCACACGCCGCGCGCCACGTGCAGGTGCCGACATGGTTGTCGCGTTTCTGGCCCGCGAGACAGCGCTGCATCATCTAGACGAGGATGCGGATCTGTTCCCCGCCTTACGCGATCGCGCCAAGCCGGAAGATGGGTTGTCTCCGATCCTCGCTCGCCTGTCCGAAGACCATCGTCAAGCCGCTCCGCTGATCACCGAGATGATCGCCGCGTTGTCGACGCAGCCCACCCATGGCGCGATCAAGATTCGAGCTGCGGCAGCGGAAGCCATGTCGATCTATGCCGCATGCGAACAGCGCCATCTCTCGGTCGAGAATGGGATTGTTCTCGTCCTGGCACGTAAGCGTCTGAAACTCGCAGATCTCGCTGCGATGCGCGCTGCGATGAAGGCGCGACGAATGGGAGCCCCTGATGTCGCGCACCCTTGATTGCCTGCTTGACCGCAACGTCGCTTGGGCACATGGCAAGACCCGCAGCGATCCAGGCTACTTTCAGCGCATGGCCGAGCAGCAGGCACCCAGATATCTCTGGATCGGCTGCTCCGACAGCCGCGTTACGGCCAACGACGTCCTGAGCCTCGATCCGGGCGAGGTGTTCGTCCACCGCAACATCGCCAACGTCGTCCACACCAGCGATCTCAATATACTGTCCGTTTTGGAATTCGCGGTCGAGCACCTGCGGGTCGAGCACATCATCGTCTGCGGCCACACCGGTTGCGGCGGCATCGAGCGGGCGCTGTCCGTCGAGCGCGGCGCCATGGTCGATCATTGGCTGCAGCCCATTACCATGTTCTATCGCAAGCATCGCGCCCACCTGGACCTGATCTCGCCGCGCACGGCCCTGATCGACCGCATGTGCGAGCTCAACATCGAGATGCAGGTGCGCCGCATCGCGACCACGCCGATTGTCGAGAAGGCGTGGTCGCGGGGTGCGTCGCTCTATCTGCACGGCTGGATCTATGGCATGCCGGACGGATTGATCCGCGATCTGGGGCCGCATCTGTCATCGCCCGAGGAGCGCGACGCGCTGCCCTCGATCGACGAGCGGGTGCGCATGCCGAGCGAGGCCGAGAGTGGTGTGCGTCGCCATGCGATCGACGCCTTCGGAACTCTGACACTCGGCGACATGGCCTCGCCCCCGTGCTGCGTATCCAACGACCACCCTTGACGTTCGCCGCGAAGATCACAGCGGTCCGGCCGCTGTATCACACTCCGCTTTGTCAACATGAGAGCACCGACCATGCCGACGCTTGTCTATTCCAGACCCATCACTGCCGTCGTATACCGTGACAGCACCGCTGCCGCACGCCTGCTGGAACGCGCCGCAGGTGCTCTGGCGGATGCCGGACACATATGCGCCGGCTTCGTGCAGAAGAACGTCGCGAGGGCCGGACGCCATCGATGCGACATGTCTCTCGCCGACCTGGCGACCGGCCATTGCATTCCAATTTCAGAGGATCGGGGGCCCGGAGCGCGCGGATGCCAACTCGATCCGGACGGCCTGTTGTCGGCCATGGAGCAAGCGCTGGCAGCGCTGAGCGAGGATACGGCGATCGTGATCGTCAACAAGTTCGGCAAAACCGAAATCGAGGGTGGAGGCTTTCGCCCGTTGATCGAACGAGGCCTCGAGCGCGGGATTCCGGTGCTGATCGGCGTGCCCTGGCGAAACATCGAAAGTTGGCGCGAATTCGCCGGAGATTTCGCACGCGAGGTCGATGCCGATACCATCGGGACCATGTTCGGCGAGCCGCTTCTTGCCCGATTGGGACTGAGGCGTGAAGCGACTGGAACTATTACCACCACCGTGGAAGGCGGACAGCAGCCCGCCTCAAACGGCAGCCGCGCTGGGGAACCGGGCCTTCGCGGCTGAACTGTGTCGACGAGACCAGCGGTTCGACCAAGATGACGCGCCTCTGCGGCCGTGCCCCGCGCGGAGACCGCTGCATCGCCGCTGTTACGCCCGGTCTCCGGAAGGCGACCACGTTCGTCAGCGGGCTCCGCCTGTCGGGTATGACGGCACCGATGGTTCTCGACGGCCTGATGAACGGGCCGGCGTTCCTCGCCAGGGTCGCGCAGGCACTCGCCCCAATGCCCTCGCCGGGCGGGGCGATATCGTGGTGATGGACTACCTGCCCGTTCCCAAGCTCGCCGCGTCCACGCCGCCATCGAGGGCCGCGGCACCGAGCTCCGCCACCTCTCGCCCTACTCGCCAGAACTCAGTCCGATCGAGATGGCGTACTCGACGCTGAAAGCACTCTTGAAAAAGGCCGCGGCGCGAACCGTCGAGATGCTGTGGCAGGCCATCGCAGACGCCGTTCGCGAAATCAGCTCGACGGGCATCCTCGGCTTCCTCACGCTGGCAGGCTAAGGTTCCGTGCGAGTGAAATGTGCGCCAGCCGCCTGCCACCCACTTTCGGGTGCTAGGATTTTTTCATCAATTCCAATGGCTTGAGAATGCGTCCGCCGCTACTCTAACTTTTTTTAACGACGGTGTTGACAAGGGGCGGGGTTTGCTATTTATTCGGTCCTTGTCGCGGGGCCACAGTGCTTCGCCGCCCTTGACGGGCATTGCTCTTCTCGCTCAGCTGCGCGGTTACCGCCGGAAAAACCGGTCAACAACCCGTTGCCATAAGTGTCGTCTCGAAAGGGCCGGCACGAGAAGTCGTCGAGGTTGCTCTTTGACAATTGAATTTGAAGGAAGGGAAACGCAGGCGGCGGAGTCCTGGCGGCTCGGTTGTTGGCAACAGCACCCGAGCATAAAGAACTCTGGCGATTTCTGCGTTTCTATAACCATCACCAAATTTGCATCGGTCACGGGGAAATCCGTGAGCAAGGCATTTTGTGTGAAGGGACCCGTAACGCAGTGAATCCTTGGATTAACCTCCAAGCCAAAACCAGTATCATCTTTCAATATGAGAGTTTGATCCTGGCTCAGAACGAACGCTGGCGGCAGGCCTAACACATGCAAGTCGAACGCTCCGCAAGGGGAGTGGCAGACGGGTGAGTAACACGTGGGAATCTTCCTATTGGTATGGAATAGCTCAGGGAAACTTGGGGTAATACCGTATAAGCCCGAGAGGGGAAAGATTTATCGCCAATAGATGAGCCCGCGTCTGATTAGCTAGTTGGTGAGGTAATGGCTCACCAAGGCGACGATCAGTAGCTGGTCTGAGAGGATGATCAGCCACACTGGGACTGAGACACGGCCCA
>PERT01000084.1 GCA_002928955.1 Hyphomicrobium sp.
TAGAATCATAGGTTTGCTCGTGTTCCTTAGGCGCCGACATTTGATCTGGAGCGCGTTGCAACGGGAATCAAATGTCGGCGCCGGAACACTAGGAATGCGCGAGGCGAGGCGGTCGCTGCGCCTAGGCCTCAAAGTCGTGTGGATGTTTTCAACGCCAGATCGGGGAAAGCCATGGCGCATCTCAATCTCGATAAGCTCCGGGCCGCTAAGGTCGAGAGCGAGCCCTACCGGTATTTCGTCGTCCCAGGTTTCTTGTCGGCCGAAAGCATCGCGCGGATCAATGCCACCTATCCGAACATCGAGAAGGGCGGCTCCTACCCGATCGAAAGCCTCGAGCAGAACATGGCGATCAAGGACGTGATCGGCGAGCTCGACGGTCCGGAGTTCGAGCGCATCATCGCCGACAAATTCGGCATCGAACTCGACGGCCGGCCGAAGATGTATTCGCTGCGCGGCTACACGCGCGCCAAGGACGGGCAGATCCACACCGACAGCAAGGACAAGATCATCACGGTCCTGCTCTATCTCAATCAGGACTGGAAGCAAGAGGGCGGCCGCCTCCGCATTCTGAGGAATAGCCACGATGTCGACGACTACGTCACCGAGGTGGCGCCCGACAACGGCACGCTCCTGGTGTTCAAGCGATCGGACAACTCATGGCACGGGCATCATCCGTTCGAGGGCCAGCGCCGGTCTCTTCAAATGAACTGGATGACGAGCGAAGGCTCTAAGGGCTGGCACAAGGTGCGCCACTCGATCTCGGCCGCGGTGAAAAAGCTCACGGCGGCGTGATCGTTTGCCGGTGAACATCGCCATTCCCTCTCCCCTCGGGGGAGAGGGCCAGGGTGAGGGGGCGCTTCGCGCCGCCGGCACGCTCCCGCGCGCCACCGAAATCGAGAACCCGAGCACATCGCGCCGCGTTCGCCTTGTCGTCGAGATCGTCGTGCTCTTCGTCTGCGCGCCGCTGTTGATGATGTACGCGGTCCACGGTTGTCGCGTGCCTGTTTGGGCCGCCCTGTTTCCCGTGCTCGTCGGGCTCAACGCCTATCTACTTTGGGACAAGGCGTTCTCGCTCAAACGCGAGGTGTCGCTAGGCGTCACACGGGACACGCTGCTGTCGATCCTCGTGGTGCTGCTGGTCGCCGGCGGCATGGTCACGGCCTATGTCGCACAAGAGATGCCGGACAAGTTCCTGTCGCTGCCGCGCGAGCGCCCCGGCGTTTGGCGCAAGGTACTGACCAACTATCCGTTTCTGTCCGTGCTGGTGCAGGAGTTCGTCTACCGGACGCTGTTCTTCCACCGTTACGGGCCGCTGTTCGGCCGCTGGCGCTTAGGTCTCGTGCTGGTGAGCGGGCTGCTGTTCGGCTTCGGCCACATCATCTTCCAGAACTGGGTCGCCGTCGCAGCCACCACGATCGGCGGCATATTCCTGTCCTGGCGCTACGCCGAGACGCGCTCGTTCTGGGCGGTTTGGATCGAGCATACGCTGTGGGGCTGGCTGATCTTCACCGTCGGCCTCGGCGGCTTCTTCTTCACCGGCATCGCGACGGGGTGGCGGTTCAGCCTGTAAGGTGCGCCAAAGCGCGGCGTCCGTTACAGCGCATTGAGCCGCTCGCTGCAATGGGATAGAACCCGCTCAGCTCCATTCCATCCCGAACCCGCGAGGAGGCCCGCCCCATGGCGAACCCCCAGTATGTCTATCACATGCACAAGTTGTCGAAGGCCTACCCCGGCGGCAAGCAGGTACTCAAAGAGATCAATCTGTCGTTCTTTCCCGGCGCCAAGATCGGCGTCGTCGGCCTCAACGGCGCGGGCAAGTCGACGCTCTTGAAAATCATGGCAGGCGTGGTCGACGACTTCATCGGGGAGGCGCGTCCGGCCGAAGGCATCAAGGTCGGCTACCTGCCGCAGGAGCCCGAGCTCGATCCCGCGAAGGACGTGCTCGGCAACGCCATGGAGGGCGTGGCCGGGAAAAAGGCGATCCTCGACCGCTACAACGAGATCGCCGCCAACTACACCGACGAGACCGCCGACGAGATGACCGCGCTCCAGGATCAGATCGACGCCCAGAACCTGTGGGACCTCGACGCCCAGGTCGAGCAGGCGCTCGATGCCTTGCGTTGCCCGCCGGGCGAGTCGTCCGTCGCCAAGCTCTCGGGCGGCGAAAAGCGCCGCGTGGCGCTGACCAAGCTGCTCCTGTCCAAACCCGACATCCTGCTGCTCGACGAGCCGACCAATCATCTGGATGCCGAAAGTGTCGCCTGGCTCGAGCGCTACCTCAAGGAATACACGGGCTGCGTGATCCTCGTCACCCACGACCGCTACTTCCTCGACAACATCACCGATTGGACGCTCGAATTGGATCGCGGCCAGGGCGTGCCGTGGAAGGGCAACTATTCCTCGTGGCTCGAACAACGCGCCAAGCGCGAAATGGCCGAGAAGGCCGCCGACGAGAACAAGCAGCGCGCCCTGTCGCGTGAGCTCGAATGGATCCGCTCCTCGCCCAAGGCGCGTCAGGCCAAGTCGAAGGCGCGCATCACGGCCTACGAAAAACTGGCTGACGAGGCCGGCCGCGAACAGACCGGCAGGGCCTCGATCCAGATCGCGACCGGCCCGCGCCTCGGCGGCGTCGTCATCGAATGCGACGGCCTGTCAAAAGCGTTCGGCGACCGGCTGCTGATCGACGGGCTGTCGTTCAAGCTGCCGCCCGGCGGCATCGTCGGCGTGATCGGTCCCAACGGGGCCGGCAAGACGACGCTGTTCAAGATGCTGACCGGCGCCGAGAAGCCCGACAAGGGCTCGATCCGGCTCGGAGATACGGTCAAGATCGCCTACGTCGATCAGAGCCGCGCGCATTTGGATGACAAAAAAACAGTGTGGGAGGAGATCTCGGGCGGCCTCGACCAGATGCTGCTCGGCGGCAAGAAGGAAGTCCCCAGTCGCGCCTATTGCGGGTGGTTCAACTTCAAGGGCGCCGACCAGCAGAAGAAGGTCGGCCTGCTTTCAGGTGGCGAGCGCAACCGCGTTCACTTGGCCAAACTGCTCAAGGAGGGCGGCAACCTCCTGCTGCTCGACGAGCCGACCAACGACCTCGACACCGAAACGCTGTCGGCGCTCGAAAGCGCGCTTGAGGATTTCCCCGGCTGCGCGGTGGTCATCTCGCATGACCGCTTCTTCCTCGACCGGCTCGCGACCCATATCCTCGCCTTCGAGGGCGACAGCCACGTCGAGTGGTTCGAGGGCAACTTCGCCGACTACGAGCAAGACAAGAAGCGCCGCCTCGGGGACCAGGCCGTCGAGCCCCACCGCATCAAGTTCAAGCGGTTCGAGCGGTAGGGGGCAATTCAATGAGTCATGATACGGGCCCCAAGATACTGGAGCCGCGCCTCGCGCCCGGCAAGTGTTCGTTGGCCGCCGCATGTCGGCCACCGGCATGGCTTCCCCCTCAATTCGCCCCGGCGAGAGCCTTCCGCTTGGCCACCGTCTTCGGCGTCACCTCGCCAGCGGCAATCAGCGCGTTCAGGCAACGTGACGACAGCTTCGGGCCGTTTGCGCTCATGCAACTCCGGAGCGACGCGCTGCCGACCGCGTGTTTCGAGCAGTGCGCGAAGTAGTCCGAGGTGCAGGCGCTGCGCACGGAACTGCTCACGCCCTGGGCACTGGCGGTGGCCGCGAGCGCGATGGCGGCAACCACAAGCAGCCCCGCCTGTGAACAGTGGAGCAGCGCGGACCGCGGCAGGGAGACGATCGTGTGGGGCATCGCGAACTCCTATGAGGTCTCAAGGCGGAGGTGTTGCGCCGGAATGCCAGACAGCTTGCTCGGACGAACTCGCTTATGTTGCCCTGATTTGCCGACGTTGTCGTTGTTCAAGTTGAGCTATTTCAGCGATAACCTGATGACGGTCCGGCCATCGTGACGGCGCGAGGCTGAAACGCCCCGCAAGCGGGCGTCCCCTCAGCGGGCGACTGCGCATCCCTTTGCCTCAGCGCGGCCCCATTCCCATCGCCCCATCGGAGGCGGCAGCGCTGTTGTCATCAGGAGAAGCCTATGCCGTTGTTGGGCCGCAAGTTCCGCATTGGGGACACGAACGATCCAAACGAGGTCGCACAGCAGACGGCGGCGGGCATCGACGGCAACCGCATCGCAGCCATCGTCTCGGCGATCGCTTTGACGTTTTCCGCCTACAGCCTATGGGATACGTCGCTCAAGCAGGCGGACGTGGCGCTCTTTGTTCCACCCGTCATCCAGTACGCGGCCCCCTACAACAACACCACGTCCAACTTCGAGATGATCGCGATCCCCGTCACCTTCACCAACAACGGCGCGCGCACCGGCACCGTGCTGTCGATGGAGTTGGCGGTCACCGACCCGCGCACCAGCCAGACCAAGCGATTTTACGCCGCTGATTTCGGCCGCTGGTCGATGGAGCGGACGCGGTCGGGCGCCTACCAGCCGTTCGCCCCGTTGTCGCTGGCCGGCCGCACCAGCCGCACCGAGAGCGTGCTGTTCTATACCCGCGGTGATGCCGAAAAGCCCAATCAGCTGATCCAGGAGCTCGGCTCCTACACCTTCGCGCTGTCGTTCGAATTGGCCGAGGGCGACGACTTCGGGGCGCTCGACCGCCTGTTCAAGTCGAACCCCGGCGTTCTGGCGTTCGTGCGCGAGCTCAAATTCTACGATGCGCGCGCGTTCCAGAACGGTACCATCCCCCTCTACAGCCACGACTGGCGCTCGGCCTCGACGGCCAAAGCGCCGCAGAAGACGAACTGAACTTGGCCTGACGGCTCGGTCCGGCCGCCCAACGCACCCTGGTACGAACTGTACGGCAGGGTGTGGCACGGCCTTTGCGGTGTGGAGGCGAGCGGTTGCCCGCGGCGAAAGCCGTGCCGAGCGGCCGCGTAAGTTTCGCGCGAGGGGCCTCCGCATGCTGTCCAATGTCCAGCTGATGATGTTTATTCTGTTCGGCACCACGATCGCGCTCATTCTCGTTGCCGAATTCAGCCCGTACCTGCGCTTGAAGCGCGCGAGTGCGCTCGCTTCCATCGCCAGCGTCATGGCCGCCATCTTCTGCCTCGCGAGCGATCCGCCGAAGGGTGGCGAATGGCAGACGATGACCTGGGAATTGACCGGAAAGCCGGCGAGGAAGGCACAGCGTACCGCCTATGTCCGCACCGGCGATGATGACGCCGACGAAGAGGGCGAGACCCGCTATGTCGAGGAACGGCGCTCGGGCGCCGGCGTCACGGGCGATACAACCGCCGAGAAGCTCGATCGCCTCATGGTGTCTGCCTTCAAGGTGCCACAGAAGTCCGGCCCCGGTGCTGGCGATCGACTCCGCGATTGCCCAGAATGCCCCGAAATGGTCGTGGTGCCCGCCGGATCGTCTCAACTTGGCGCGTCCGACGTTGACCCGGAGGCCACTGCCGCGGAGCGTCCGGCGCGTCAGGTCAGGATCTGGCCTGGCTTCCTGATGGGCACGGCCGAGGTGACGGCCGCCGAATATGCGATCTTCGCCCGCGCCACCAACCGCGCCCCGAGTCCATGCCAGTTGGGCGCCAGCGAAAGCGGCGTCGCGGCTGCCACGTGCGTCACCTATGCCGATGCCCGCGCCTATGCCTATTGGCTCCGCCGCATGACCGGCAACAACTACCGGCTGCCTTCGGCGGCAGAGTGGGAATACGTCGCTCGCGCCGCCGATGAAGCCTCTGTGGCCGCTTCAGCCCAAGCAGGGAATCAAGCTGTGGCCGCCAGGGCAGAGCAGCCCTCCCATCCTTGGGGCTTCACGGGGCTTGGCGGCGGCGTGGCGGAGATCGTGGCCGACTGCTGGCAATCGGACCTGTCCAATGCTTCCCCGACCGGCGAGGCATTCGGGGCTCAGGCGGCTTGTGCAACTCGGATGATCAAGGATGGCGCGGCGGCCGGCGGGCCGCGTTGGCAGCGGGCCTCGGCGCGCCGTCCGCTACCGGTCGAGGTGGCCGCGCCCGGGCTGGGCTTCCGGGTGGTCCGCCCGCTTTGATAGGTCCAACTCTCATGCCGGGATCGCTTTCCCGATCCATCGCCCCCTGATCCGGAATGCGCGTCCGCGAACCGCGCGTACGATAGGCGTTACCTGTTCAGCGCGACGACGAGCGCTTTGGGATTGCCGCCGTTCTCCTCGATGTAGTTCTCAAACAGCGTTTTGAGGAACGGCGACATCCAGAAGCCGGCAACCTGCGCGTCACGCACCCGGAAGTTCGCGCCATTGCGCACAAGCCACCAGCGCACGTCGTAGGTGTCGCCACTTTTCAGTGTGATGCGGCTGTCGACATAGACACCGTTCTTGTCTTCGGTGGTCTGCGATACAGCCACTGCGCTGGCCACCGGATACTTCGGCGACTGCTGGGCGGCATAGCGGCTGATGAAGTTGACCATGCCCGAAAAATAGCTCTGCCGATCGGTGGAGGCGAGCCCGCGCGCATAGGTGCCAAGCGACGCGATGCCGATGTAGGGCACGTCGGCATGACGGCGGATCACGGAGGCGAAGGCCTGCGGCGAATTGGTGCGCGAAGCTGCGACCAGTTCGTTGGCGACGCGCTGGAAATACGTGGCCGGCGCCTCGGCTCGGGCTGGCGAGGCCGCGAAGATCATTCCGAAAAGAACCGCCATGCCGAAGCGTTGGCCAAACCGCTGAACGGTGCAGGCAAGCCGGCCCTGCGGCCCCTTCGACAGCGGTCGGCGGCGGCCGACGACGAACGTGCTCAGCATGGACAGGGGTACTCCGGAGTTGAGTGCGAGTTCAAGTCGCCATTCAGCGGGCGAAAGCCGCCGAATTTGTGGTTCAAGCGTCTAACAAACACCAGCGTCGGCAGTGCGTCAAAGGTCTTTGTCGGACGCCCGTTCGGTGATGATCCGGCCATGGTGTTATGCGCCGCGTGAGGACAAAGCGATCGCGGCGGTCGGCAGCCGACGGTCCGCGCGCAGGCGGTATAGCACCTTGGAGGGCACTTCCGGGCGGTCCAGCAAAGCGCAGACGGCATCGACGTCGGTCTGCGAAAAGCGCGGCGCGACCGCGATCAGTACCGAGCGCATGGCGTCAGGATGGACCAGGATCAACTCGTGGCGAACCCCCGACATCGAGGCCCTGATGTGATGGGCGAGGCCGGTGAAGGTTTGCAGCGGTGCGGTCCAGGTCTTGTCAGCGAAGAGCCCGCGATCGGTGACGGTCACAGCTGTTGTGTCGATATCGACGCGCCGTTTCAGTGACAGCCGAGTAATGACCCGCTTGACCGGCCAGCCGAGCAAAACCGACCAGACCACCAGCGCGAGGCCAAGTTGCAGCATGGTGCCCGGTCTTTCCGCCATCAGGCTGCGCGAGGCCTGATCTTCGACCAGATGTAGGGCCAGAATAAAGAACGGTGTGATCAGCGCCAGCGCCACGGGGACCAACATGCTCAAATGCAGAGCAGCGACCATGCGCGGAGACGACTGTTCGAGGCGGACGGGAAGTGCGGTCATCGGTGCGTGTGGCAGAACGGTCTCGAAACTCAGCAAACCCATCGGCAGTATCCTCGAACGGAGTGGATTTGCTCAAGTTAGGTCGAGACGCTTTCCGGTCGGTTAACTCGTGTCGCGTTTGAAGGCAATTTGCGCCCGGCTGCTTCGGTCATGATCGCATTTTGTCGAACAGGCCGCCAATTTTGGGGAAATACGAACTATAGCTTGACACATAAAGATATGTTTATATTGTATCACGATGATTAAGCTCCCGACCATGCCAAGCGCGTCCGAACTGAAATTGGGTTCACCTGAACTTGTGATCGGTCTCAAGGCCGTCGCCGAGACCACGCGGCTCAGGATTCTGATGCTACTGGCGTCGAGCGAACTCAATGTGAAGGATCTCACCCAGATCCTTGGCCAAAGCCAGCCCCGCATCAGTCGCCACCTCAAGCTGCTGGTCGAAGCAGGGCTCATCGAGCGCGTGCGCGAGGGCAGCTGGGTCTACTTCTTCGTTTCCGACCGCACCCAGGCTGGCCGGCTGGCGCTTCGCCTTGTGGCCGAGGTCGATGGGGCCGATCCCGTCGTGCGGCGAGACCGGGAGCGCGCCGACGGTTTGCGGCGAGAGCGGGAAGCCGCAGCCCAGGCTTACTTCGATGCCCATGCCGCCGACTGGGATCGCATCCGTGCTTTGTATGTGTCGGAGGGCGACGTCGAGGCGGCGATCCGCGCGGCACTCGGCACCGGTCCGTTCCGGCTGCTGCTCGATCTGGGAACCGGCACAGGCCGCATCCTCGAATTGCTGTCCGATCGGTTCGAACGCGGTCTGGGGCTCGATGCCAGCCACGCAATGCTCGGACTTGCCCGCGCAAATCTCACCCGGCTCGGGCTCAACAAGGCGCAGCTCCGGCATGGCGATCTGTACAATTTACCGCTGGCCGACGGCGCGGCCGATGCCATCGTCATGCATCAGGTGCTGCACTTCCTGTCGGAGCCGGCGACGGCGATCCGTGAGGCCGCCCGCGTCCTGGCCCCTGGCGGCCGTTTGCTGATCGTCGATTTCGCTCCGCATGACCTTGAATTTCTGCGCGACACCCATGCACACGAGCGGCTTGGGTTTTCAACCGCGCAGGTCGAGCAATGGCTGACGGACGCTGGTCTTCAATCGCTGCCGTCCCGCGATCTGCCGCCGCCTGAAAGCGCGAGCGGCAACATGTTGACGGTTTCCCTGTGGCAGGCGGAGCGGCCTAAGGGTGCCGGCTCACTGTCAACCACCGCGACCCGAACCCTCGAGGAGATCCGTTGATGGCCAATGTGAAAGAGCGCAAAAGCCGGTTGCTCGGCGCGGGCGAAATCGACGTCACGTTCGAGTTCTTCCCGCCCAAGTCCGAGAAGATGGAGGAGGCGCTTTGGGCCTGCGTGGAACGTCTCGCGCCGTTGAGGCCCGAGTTCGTTTCCGTCACCTACGGCGCGGGCGGATCGACGCGCGAGCGCACCCACGCCACCGTCGCCCGCATCGTCAAGACCACTGCCATGAAACCGGCGGCGCATCTTACCTGTGTCAACGCCACCAGGGATGAGGTGGACGCGGTCGCGCGGGCCTATTGGGATGCCGGCGTCCGGCACATCGTGGCGCTCCGCGGCGACCCGTCGGCTGGCGTCGGCGCGCGTTACGAGCCGTATCCGGGCGGCTATGCCAACGCGGCCGAGTTGGTTACGGGTCTCAAGAAAATCGGCAACTTCGAAATATCTGTGGCCGGTTACCCGGAGAAGCATCCCGAGAGCCCCTCGGTCGAAGCCGATATCGATAACCTCAAGGCCAAGATCGACGCCGGTGCCGACCGTGTCATTACGCAGTTCGTGTTCGATACGGCACACTATCTGCGCTATCTGGAGCGGGTACGCGCCGCCGGTATCTGGGTGCCGGTGATGCCCGGCATCGTGCCCATCCACAACTTCAAGCAGGTCGCCGGCTTCGCCGCCAAGACCGGTGCCACCATGCCAGCCTGGCTCGCGCGCCGCTTCGATGGCCTCGAAGACGATCACGCCACAACGCAGATGGTTGCCGTCGCGGTGGCTCACGATCAAGTCATGGATCTCGTCGACGAGGGGATCAAGAAGTTCCACTTCTATACGTTGAACCGCGCCGATCTCGTCTACGCTGTCTGCCATCTTCTCGGGCTCCGGCCCGTCAAGTCAGCCGCCCGCGCGAACGCCGCGTAACCCACCGAGGAAAGATCGAGTTCGACATGAAGAGACTTGCGAGTTGGGCGGCGCTGGAAAAGGCCGCGGCGGAGCGCATTCTGATCATCGACGGCGCCATGGGCACGATGATCCAGCGGCACAAGCCAACCGAGGAGACCTATCGCGGCACCCGCTTCAAGGACTGGAAGCAGGACGTCAAGGGCAACAACGAGCTGCTGTCTCTGACCCAGCCCGACATCATCCACGAGATCCACGACCAATATTTCGCCGCCGGCGCCGACATCGCCGAGACCAACACCTTCGGTGCGCAGGTCATCTCGCAGGCCGACTACGGCATGCAGGCGCTGTCCTATGAAATGAATGTCGAGAGCGCTCGGCTCGCCAGGAAGGCGGCGGACGCCTGGACGAAAAAGACGCCGGCCAAGCCGCGTTTCGTGGCTGGCGCCGTCGGCCCAACCAACCGCACGGCGTCGATCTCCCCGCAGGTCAACGATCCCGGTTTTCGGAATGTCGATTTCGACGAGTTGCGGCTCGCCTACAAGGAGCAGGTGCGCGGGCTGATGGAGGGCGGGTCCGACATCATCCTGATCGAGACCATTTTCGACACGCTGAACGCCAAAGCGGCGGGCTTCGCCGTGCTCGAAGTGTTCGAGGAAAAGGGCGTCGAGCTGCCGATCATGATTTCGGGCACCATCACAGATCGCTCTGGCCGCACGCTATCCGGCCAGACGGCGGAAGCGTTCTGGTATTCGATGCGGCACCTGAAGCCGTTCTCGATCGGGCTCAACTGCGCGCTTGGTGCTGAACTGATGCGCCCCTACATCGTCGATCTCGCCCACATCGCCGACGTCCGCATCTCGGCCTATCCGAACGCCGGCCTGCCCAACGCCATGGGCGAATACGACGAGACCGGCCACGAGATGGCCTGCAAGATCGAGCCGTGGGCGGAGGAGGGCATCGTCAACATCGTCGGCGGCTGCTGCGGCTCGACGCCCGACCATATCCAGCACATCGCCGGGCACGTGGCCAAGTTCAAGCCGCGCGCCATACCGGCCATCGCCCCCAAGATGCGCCTCTCCGGCCTCGAGCCGTTCGTCGCTGGATAAGAAGTTGCGGCAGACGGAGTTTGCCAATGTGGATCTTCGCCGCTCTCCTTGCGGTGGCCCTGCTGGCCGGCCCGCTGCTGTTGTTGCCGTTGGGCATGCACTTTTGGGAAACCGGCATGGACAGCCCTTATCGAGGCGAGCGTTGGATAAGATGCTGTGTGAGCATCATCGTATTCTCGATGTGGCCGCTGTTGGTGCTTGTCACGGTAATACCCGGAGTCTTTATCGGAATTCCGGGAATTCTCCTGCTCTTGCGGCAAGCATTTTGAATTGAGTGGAAGAAGCGATTTGTTGGCGCCGGAAGCGATAGAA
>PERT01000085.1 GCA_002928955.1 Hyphomicrobium sp.
TGCGGTAAGGCGTCGTCAGAGCGGGCGCAGTTCGACCGCCGCAAACTTGCCGTTGCGGCCCCGTTCCATTTCGAACGCAAGCTTCTGCCCTTCGCGCAGGGCTTGCAGCCCAGCGCGCTCGACGGCCGAGATGTGCACGAACACGTCGTTGCCGCCGTCGTCAGGCTGAATGAAGCCGTAACCCTTTTGACCGTTGAACCACTTTACAGTGCCGTTCGGCATCACGTCTCTCCATAACAATGCCCGATCTACTCAGGCGGACTTGCCGAGTGGATCGATCTCAACGCGCAATGGAGACACAGGTAAGCCGCATCCAGCCCTGCCGTCGTGCAACCAAGGCGTTCGATGCGACAAATATGACCCGGCTCACGAGTAAACGCAAGATGGCGACGATCCGCCGCGGAATGCCTGAAATGCGTATCTCCGGCAGCGGACTTAGAGGCTGCTCGCGAGGTCATTTGTGGCTCTCCGCATGCCGTCGAGCACAGGCGGCGCGGACAAAAAAAGCCAGGGTTGCCCCCTGGCTCTGCTTACTCCCGCAGGCGGCGTGGCCCTTGGTCGTCGAGATCGCATGACTGTCGACAGCCAGCGGGCACATCAAGCGCCCGACGCGTTCAATTCAGTCTGCCCTTGAGATCGCGAATGCTCTCGTCGACGAGCAGGTCGCCGGTGGCGCCAGCGACTTTACTCCTGATCAGCTTCTCCGCGGCGGCAATCGCTGCGTCGACCGCGGTCGACCGGACCTCGCTCAGTGCCTGTGCTTCGGCCCGCATGATCTTGTCCTCGGCGAGCTTCGTTCGACGCTCGAGTTGCTCAGCCAGCGTTCGCTTGGTCTCCTGTGCCAGAGACTCCGCCTCGCGCTTGGCCTGATCCACGATGCCCTTGGCCTCATCGGCGGCCTCGCGAGACTTGCGCTGATAGTCCGCGAGCAGCTCCTGCGCCTCCTCGCGCAGGCGACGTGCCTCGTCGAGCTCCTTGCGAATCGCGTCGGCGCGATCGTCGAGCGCCTTGTTGACCATGGCCGGAGCCTTCACGTAAGCCAGAATGGCCATAAACGCCACGAAGCCCACAAGCACCCAGAATTCAGCGTTAGCCGGATTGAACATGTCGTCCTCGTTCGCCTTCTGAAATCGCAATTAACTCGGGCGTCTGGGCAACAAGACGCCCCGTCAAAAGGTCTGGGCGTCAGGACGCCAACGCCTTCTTGACCTCGTCGACGGACGGCATCGTGCCGAGCAGCTTTTGGACCACCGCGCTAGCCGTTTCGGCGGCGATGCCGGTCACGTTGGCCATGGCCTTCGACTTGGTCGCAGCGATACGTGCTTCCGCTTCGGCGACCTTGGCGGCAAGCTGGGCCTCCGCCGACGACTTGGCTCGCTCGTTCTCAGCCGCGAGTTGGGCGCGCGTTTCTTTGACGGTCGCCCCGGCCTGTGCACGCGCATCCGCGAGCGCCCGCTCGTAAGACTTGAGCGCCTTCTCGGTCTCCGACTTCAGCCGCTCGGCCTCGTCGAGATCGCGCCGGATCCGCGCACCGCGTTCGTCGATCACTTCGCTGATGCGCGGCAGAACCAGCCGCGATAGCAGCATGTAGAGGGCGACGAACGTCATCGCCAGCCAGATGAGCTGGGACGCATAGAATTGCTGGTCGAGCGGTGGGAACACCTTCTTGTGTCCAGCACCTTGCGGAACTTCGGTTCCGGCGTTGACCTTCTGGGCCATGATTCCGTCCAGTCTCTGGGGCCGGGCCTTGCTGCGGAGCCTTGAGCCTCGGGAAGCCGATCAATCAATGCGGCGTTTGCAAAGCCTGCGCATCAAACACGCCGCGGGCACTTGTGCGTCGCAAGACGAAAGCAATCCGCTCCCAGCCACCGGACTACGCGCCTTGACGAGCGGGCGGCGAAGTCCGGCAGGCACGGGAGCCTATTCGATCACGAGAAGAGCAGGAGGAAGGCGATGACGAGCGCGAAAATGCCGAGCGCCTCGGTCACTGCGAAACCGAAGATAAGACGGCCGAACTGGCCGTCAGCTGCCGACGGGTTGCGCAGTGCGCCCTGCAAGAACTGGCCGAACAGGTTGCCGACGCCGATGGCCGAAACGCCGATACCGAGAGCGGCAATGCCGGCGCCGATGAGTTTTGCTGCCGCTGCATCCATGAGAATTCTCCTTGTGGTTGATCGAAATCTGTTCAGTTCTTTGGTGAGGGAAACGCTTGTTCCACCCGCTGCCGTCTAGTGGCTCGGGTGCAAGGCGTCGTTCAGATACATGCAGGTCAACATCGTGAAGACATAGGCCTGCAGGAAAGCGACGAGGAATTCGAGAGCAGTAATGCCAACGACCGCGATAAGCGGCAATGGCATCAGAAACTTGGCGGCTCCTGCGCTACCCAGGAGCATCACGATGAAGCCTGCGAACACCTTGAGCGTGATGTGGCCCGCGAGCATGTTCGCGAACAATCGCAGCGAATGGCTGATCGGTCGCGAGAAAAACGAGATGACCTCAATCGCCGACACCAGAGGCAGCACGTAGATCGGTACGCCATCCGGCACGAACAGCTTCAGGAACCCGAGACCGTTCTTTGCGAAGCCTGCGATGATCACCGTCAGAAACACGAGCAGAGCGAGGGCCGCGGTGACGATGACATGGCTCGTCACCGTGAACGCGCCGGGAATCAACCCGATCATGTTGGCGGCGAAAATAAACATGAACAGCGTGAAGATGAGCGGGAAGAACTTCATCCCCTCCTCACCCATGCTGTCGCGGATCATGCCAGCTACGAATTCATAGGCCATCTCGGCCAGGGACTGTAGCCGCGTGGGCACAAGGGAGCGCGTCTGTATGGCATAAAGCAGGAAACCGACGATCGCGACAACCACCACCACCATGTAAAGCGACGAGTTGGTGAACGAGGCGTCGTAGCCGAAAAGGTTCAAGTGAAAAAGGCGTTCGAGATCGAACTGATGGATGGGATCCGGCATCCCGGTACCACCACCGCTAGTCGCAGCTGCCACGTCCAACCCCCATATGCCACTGCCGGTCTCATGCCGGCTGTCAGTCGTCGTTGTCGTCCGGCACGGCGTGACCGATGTTGCCACCGGTAGTCTTCGCGACGTCCCTTTGCACCCTGTCGTAACTCCGCATCACGTTGGTTACCCCAGCGGCGAAGCCGAGAATGAACATGACCAGAAACAACCACGGCTTGGTGCCCAGGAAATGGTCCAGCGCATAGCCGATCAACCCGCCCACTAGAACCGCCGCCACGAGTTCGGAAGCCATCCGCAACCCATAGGCCATGCCGCGATTCTGCGAACTCCGCCCCCTGCTCGCCATGGACTCGGCGGCTTCCCGCGACTTCACATCTCCGAGGCGCTTGCCGAGCCCCGCGAGACGTCGCTCGAAGGCTTCCTTGTCGTCATGTCTCAGTTCGCCGCGGCTTCCGCCGTTGCCCTGTTTTTGTGTCGACATGGAAGGTACACCGCGAGCAAGAGTTCGCAGACGGTAGGGGTAATTAACGCCGCGGACCATAGTGACGGCATCTGGGGGTGTCAAGAAAACCACCCGACCCGAAGGTGGTGGTCGGGGTATGGCGAAACCGCGCAGGGACACCGCAATGCCTGCCATGGCTTCGACCGAACCCCGCCGCAAAGGCTGCCAGCACTCTTATCGAATTGCAGATACGATTCCAATTCAGGCGAACCCCTGCTCGTTCAGTATTTGATGACGGTTAACTGGTAGCGTCTCGATCGTCAGATGAATCTGCTTTCGAGTACCGCACCATGATGAATTGGCTGCTTGTTGCTTTGCTTGTCGTCGCGCTGGTCGGCATCGGCGCCTTGGCCATGGTCATCGACAGTGGTGTTTCCGATAAGCACAAGCAGTCCATGGTGTACGCCCTTTTCGGCTTGTTTGGCCTGATCGGCGTTGTGTTCCTTTTGGTTGAGGACAAGTCCGCCTTCATCTACGGCCAATGGGAGACCACTGGTAAAAAGAGCGGCAAGAAATCTAAACAGCACGGCGAAGTGACTGATGGGGATGATGGACAAGGAGTAGCCGAGGCAGAAGTCACGAAAAAGGCCGGCGGCTCCGGCGGAGACGATGGCGGCGGCAACGGCAGCGGCAAAGGTAACGGTAAAAGCAGCGACCCACAGAAAAAATCCGAATTCGCATCGTCCGGGGGGCGGGACTGCGATGTTTGCCCGCCGATGGTGGCTTTGAACGGCGGCAAAACCGTCGTCGGCACACTGTTCCACGCTGCTGGCGCTGCTGGTCCGAAACTCGGACCGTTGCAGGAAACAAGTCTTAAGGCCTTCGCAATCAGCCGCTACGAAATCACGGTCGCCCAGTTCGACGCCTTCGTGAAGGCCAAAGGCTACAAGCCCGCCAACGTCTGCAGGGCCGGCCAGCAGATGCTCCAGGGCGCCACCTACAAAGAGCCGGGCATCGAGCAGGCAGAAGATCATCCCGTCGTCTGCATAAGCTGGCATGATGCATCCGCCTACTCCAATTGGCTGACCGAGACAACCGGCAGGCGCTATGCTTTGCCGAGCGAGATCGAATGGGAGCACGCCGCTCGTGCGGGCTCGTTCGAGCTTTACCAGACCGGCAAGCAGATTCACGGAGCGCAGGCACAGTTCCGCACCGTCGGCGATCCGCGAAGATCAACCGTGGCGGTCGGCGGTTTCTCGGCCAACAATTTCGGCCTCCACGACGTGCACGGCAACGCCGCCGAGTTCGTGAAGAACTGCTGGAACGAGTCTGAAAATGCTGTCGCCGCCTCGGTTGGGGAGTGCTCGCTTCGGATGATCAAGGGTGGCGCCTGGTACAATACCGGCCCACACCTGCAATTCCCTGCCCGGGCTCAGATAGGTATCCTCGATGCCGACCAGGGCGTCGGTTTCCGTGTTGTGCGCTATAAGGAATAGAGCGCCGGATACTCTCTCTTTCTTTCGCGCCTTCGGATGCCGATACGCATCCGGCGCGGGCGCCTTCGGATGCCGAGGCTTGCCGAAGGCGAGCAAACAAAACGCATCCGGCGCGGGCACCTTCGGATGCCGACACTTGCCGAAGGCGAGCAAACAAAACGCATCCGAGCAACACATCCCGTCATGGCCGTGCTCGACACGGCCATCCAGCTTTGAATGTTTTTTGTCCGCGCTTCGGATGCCGACCAGCATCCGCGCCGACCTAAACCGCCTCGCGGAAGCTTTGTGCCGTTTCGAGGTCGACCGAGACGAGCTGCGAGATGCCCTTCTCGGCCATCGTGACGCCGAACAGCCGGTTCATCCGCGTCATCGTCATCGGATGGTGGGTGATGACCAGGAACCGTGTCTCGGTGTCGGCCGCCATCTTCTCCATCAAGGTACAGAAGCGGTCGACGTTGGCGTCGTCGAGCGGCGCATCGACCTCGTCCAGCACGCAGATCGGTGACGGATTGGTCAGGAACACGGCGAAGATCAACGACAGCGCTGTCAGTGTCTGCTCGCCGCCAGACAAAAGCGATAGCGTGGCTGGCTTCTTGCCCGGCGGCCGCGCGATGATCTCGAGCCCGCCCTCCAGCGGATCCTCCTCGCTCTCGACCATCTCGAGGCGGGCTTCGCCGCCCTGGAACAGCACCGAGAACAGCGACTGGAAGTGTCCGTTGACAGTGTCGAACGCCTCCTTCAGCCGCACCCTCGCTTCACGATTGAGCTGCCCGATGGCACCGCGCAGCTTGGCGATCGCCTGTTCGACGTCGGCCTTCTCCGTCTCCATCGTCGAGACCTGTGAGCTAACCGCTTCGAGCTCCTCGTCGGCCTGCAGATTGACGCCCCCCAACCGCTCGCGGTCAGCCTTCAACCGCGTCAGCTGACGATCGACCTCGGCCAAGGGCGGCATCGGATCCTGTGCCGCCATCCCGGTCAGCGGCAAGCAGCCTTCGGGCACGACACCCAAGGTTTCGCGGATTTTGCGGGCCTCGTCCTGTCGGCGCGTGCGTGCGCCCTCGAGGCGGGCTTCGATGCGCGCCTTGGCTTCCCGCGATTCGGTGGCGGCTGCTTGTGCGGCCCGCAATGCCGCCTGGGCGGCCCGCATCGCGGTCTCGGCCGTGGCCAGTTCGTCTGCCGCCACCTGCCGCGCCTGCTCGGCCGCCGCGAGCTCATCCAGCAGCTTCTGCCGCCGCTCGTCGATCAGCGCAGGCAACTCGGCGTAGGTCTCGTGCTCGACCGAGGTCTCGGCGAGGCGCTCCTTGAGCGTCGCGATCTGCTGCTCCGCGCCAGCCGAGCGCGTGGTCCAGCGTGTGCGCTCGTTGTCGGCGATCCGGCTGCGCTCGCCGCGCAACTGGCGCTCGCGTTCGAGATTGGCCAGCATCGTGCGTGACTCCGCGGAGGCGCGGCGGCAGTCGGTGGCATCGGACTGCGCGGCGGCGACTGCAGGTGCCAGATCCTCGCCGTCGTCGAACAACTCGATCGTGGTGACGATCTCGGTCAACCGCTCATGCGCTTCGATGAGCGCATCTTCGGCGCGCGCCTTGGCGTCGCTGACCGAAAGCATCCGGGCTTCGGTCTCGCGTGCCTGCCGCTCGATCGCGGTCAACGCCTCGCGTACGCCTTGCAGCTCGTTCTGGGTGTCGCGCGCGCTCTGCCGCAACCGGCGCACGTCGGCCTCGGCCTCGGTCAGCGCCTGGCTTGCGTGCTGCTCCTCTGTCTCGGCCGCCCTGAGTATCGCTTCGGCTTCGCCCACCTGGCCTGCCATCAGCGACAGTCGATTGAGCTCGGCCAAACGCTGTGCCGCTGCCGTCACGCCGTCGGCGGCGGCAACGAAGCCATCCCACCGCCACAGGTCGCCCTCGCGACTGACGAGGCGCTGTCCGGGACGCAAATTGCGCTGAAGGTTGCTCCCCGATGCCCGATCGACGACGCCGATCTGCTTCAGGCGGCGTGCCAGCTCCGGCGGCCCGCTGACGTGCAGAATCAACGGCTCCACGTCGGCCGGGAGCTGGCCATCGCCGCTTGCCGCTTCGAGAGCCCGCCAGTGGATCGGCGCCGACGGATCGAGCGCACCTTCGAGGTCGTCGCCAAGGGCTGCCGCGAGGGCGGCCTCGTACCCGGCCGCCACTCGGATCTTCTCGACGATAGCCGGGAAGCCGGCATCGCGCGCAGGCGTCAACAACTTGACCAGTGTCTCGCGTTCGGTGCGGAGAGCGTGGGCGGCAAGCCGCGCCTTCTCGCTGATCTCGCGGCGGGCGCGGGCGAATAAGGCGAGCGCGGTGATCCGCTCCTCGGCCTCGGCCGCTTCGACCTCGATCGCATCAAGGGCTGCCGACAGGGCCTTGCCACGCTCGGCAGTGCCGGTGAGCTTGACGGCGTCCGGCGCGCGGGCGGCGATGTCGCGGATCTGACCGGCGAGCCCCGTTATCTGCCGTTCGATCTTCGCCACCTGCTCGCGTCGCTCGACATGGGTCTGATCTAGGCTTTGGCGCTTGGCCCGCCGTTCAGCGGCGCGCGTAGTAATTTCAGTCAGCCGCATTTCGGCGGCCTTAAGCTTGTCGTCGGCGTCATCGAGCCGGCCGCGTGCCGTCTCTTCGGCGATGTCGGACTGTGCCTCCAATTCCGCCAGCGCCGCGATCTCGCCCTCGAGCCGCTGGATCAACTCGCGCGCTTCGGCGATCAGCTGTTGCTCGCGACCGATGTCGCGCATAAGCTGCCCCTCGCGGTGCTTCAATTCCCGCTCCCGTTCGGCGGCACGCTGCGCTTCTTTCTCGAAATTCTCGCGCTCGATCCTGAGCCGATTAAGCGCCGCGCCACGCTTCGCCTCGATCTCGCGCAACGGCTGCAGCGTGTCGGAAAGCGAGGCTTCGCCGACGATGGCCTGCGCTTCGGCTTCTAGTGCCAGCCCGACCTTCGCCAGCACGTCGCCTAGCAGCCGCTCCTGACTGTCGACCTCGGACTGCGCATCCGTCCACGACAGGTGGAACAGCAGCGCCTCCTGTTTGCGGATTTCGCCCGACAGCTCTTTGTAGCGGCGGGCTGCGCGCGCCTGGCGCTTCAGGCTTTCCAGCTGCGAGGTCAGTCCACCCATCACGTCCGACAGTCTGACGAGATTGGCTTCGGCCGCCTTCAATCTCAATTCGGCCTCGTGGCGGCGGCTGTGGAGACCTGCGACGCCGGCCGCATCCTCGAGAATGCGGCGGCGAGCCTCGGGCTTTGAATTGACGATCTCGCCGATCTGACCCTGCCGGACGAGCGCGGGCGAGCGGGCGCCGGTGGCCGCATCCTCGAACAGTATCTTGACATCGCGAGCGCGTGCTTCCGAACCGTTGATGCGATAGGCAGAGCCCGCGTCGCGCTCGATGCGCCGGGTGATTTCGATCACGTCCTCGCTGTTGAACTCGGCCGGCGCCTTGCGCTCACTGTTGTCGATGAAGATCGTCACCTCTGCCGAGTTTCGACCAGGGCGATTGTTGGTACCCGAGAAGATGACGTCGTCCATGGCTGCTGCCCGCATCGATTTGTGCGAGGTCTCGCCCATAACCCAGCGAAGCGCTTCAAGCAGGTTGGACTTGCCGCAGCCGTTGGGCCCGACCACGCCGGTCAACCCGCGCTCGATCACGAGTTCGGTCGGCTCGACGAACGATTTGAAACCCAGAAGCCTCAACCGGCTGATCTTCATCGCAGCACTCCCTCCCGGCCGGCGTCGATCGCGCGGACGAGTGATACGGGCGGCCCGATCGGTATCAGCGCGCTACGGCCGCAGCGCTAGCTGCCACCGGCGATGCGAGGTTGGCTTCAACCAGCTCCCGCACTTCCTTCCAGCCAAGTGTGCTCTTGATGAGCTTCCCCTGGATGAAGAAGTTGGGCGTGCCGATGACGCCGAGCTTGCGCCCGCGGTCCTTGACCCATTGCAGTCCGCTGATCATGCCCTGATTCTGAAGGCAGGCGTCAAACTCGGCCCGCTTCATCCCCACTTGGGCGGCAACCGCGAAGATCGGGTCGAGGCGGACCTCCTGTGATACCCAACTCGCCTGCTGGTTCAAATACTTGCCGTAAAGATCGAGATACCTCGCCGGTGGCGCGCACCGGAGCGCGATGGTGGCCGTGCCGCTGGTCCTGCCGATCGGAAACTCGCGCAAGATGAAGCGCACTTTGCCGGTGTCGATATAAGTCCGCTTGAGTTCGGGGAACACATCCGAATGGAATTTGCGGCAATGCGGGCAGGTGAGCGACGCATACTTCACGATGGTCACCGGGGCGTCGTCGCGGCCCCAACTCATGTCCGGCAAGCTGCCGATCAGCATGACATCCGCGACAGAAGGCTTTTCGAGCACTTCTCGGCCGCCGGTCGCGGTTTCCAGGTGTTCACTGAACGGGCTGCGCGGGCTGTCGCTCTTGGCTGCGCCTGTCGCGGCATCGGCGTAAGCCGCGCCGGCTCCCGCCGCCTCAGACTTTACTTCGGACGTGATCGCACCCAGTGGCAACGCGGTGTCTCCCGCACACCCGGCAATCAACATCGCCACGAGCACGCCAACGGCCGGAGGGAGCGGGAAAAGGTTCAAGTGCGAACGTTCCTCGGGTTCAACATAGTGTCGCGCATCTGACGCTTGCCCCCCACCGGGGTCTGGCCCAAAACTGCAAACGTCAGATTCGAAAGTTCTATTAGAATCATATTGTCGACAACGTTCCGCGTGACGTTGGAACACTAGTGTAGCGCATCTGACGTTTGGTCCCCACTCGGGGCTAGACTCGAAACCAAACGCCAGATGCAAAAGCTACACTAGAATCATTGGTTTGCTAGTGTTCCTTAGGCGCCGACATTTGATCTGGAGCGCGTTGCAACGGGAATC
>PERT01000086.1 GCA_002928955.1 Hyphomicrobium sp.
ATATCATTGGGTTAGTGGGGCGTTCATCGCGCCTTAATTGACGCCCACGATGCCCCACCCACCAGTCAATTAAGGCGCGACGCCCCACTAGGGACCAGCGCGGACGTCTGCTCCCGCCACCCTCGTGAATTCGGCCGAGTTGCCAAGGCCGGGTTGTTAACAATTGAAGCCCAGGCTCAGCCGACGCCCTGGTTCCAGCCGGAGCTGCGCCTCAGTCTGGTCACGGTTCCGGCATCGCAAGTCCCGGCCTTCCCCAGCCGCGCGCGCCATCCGGCGCGTTCAATTGGCTTGGTGGAGGTTGTATTCATGTATATGGTGTGGGGCGGTCTTGGTGCGCTCACGTGCGCTGGCCTTTATTATGTCGTGTCATCACGTTCTGCGCTCGCGGCAATCGAACGCACCAGGGCCAGTGTCCGGGACAAGAAGCGCGCGCTCCGATCGGATCTTTCCGCAGGGTCGGTTGTCGACAACACGAAGCGCCCTCAGAAGCGTGACTTCGGCCGCCGTTGACGACGGTCGCCGCTCAATACGAATGAGACGCTGGAGTGAGGCCGCCGTGCCGGGCTTTGCCGGTGGCAAGGGGGTGCGAACGCGAATTTCTGGTCGGAATATCCCCACCCGCAACCATGCGAGGCTTCAATGGCCGTACACAAGTACAGGATTGGACAACTGGTCGCGTTCGCGCCAAGCCGACAAAGCATGCCCGCCTCGTCGCGCGAGTACAAAGTGCTGCGGTTGATGCCGCCCGAGAACGGTCAGTTCCAGTATCGGATCAAGAGTATCGCCGAAACCTACGAGCGGACGGCGCTGGAGAAGGAATTGTCGCTCAGAACGTAATCTCAGTTCGGCTGCGCGGGGGTCAGTAGACGTTGAGCGCCGCCAGCATCGATTTTGCAGCCGTTATTCGCCGGGGAGCATCCTCGGCCCTCGTCATGTCCATGTTGAGCGCGAACGTGTCGACGCGATCCGGCGCTTCGACCCAGCCGACCCACCAGCCGATCTGCGGTTGGGTCGAGAAGCACCAGCCGGATTTCGCGTAGAGGGTACGCCCCGTTCGCGTTTCGACCCTCAGCATGTCCTTCACCAGATCCTGCGAGCGCTTCGAAATCGGCAGCTGGCCAAGCGCAAGGGCCGCCAGAAAACTCGTCTGCTCGACGGCGCTGATCTTCAGCGGTCCATCCAGCCAGAAGGTCTCGACGGCGTCGCCAACAAGGCCGTTGCCGTATTCGAGCTTGTCCAGCCATTCACGATACTGATTGAGGCCGACGCGGCGCGCGATCTGCTGGAATACCGGCACGTTGGACGCCGGGATCGCCTGCCGCAACGTCATGTCCTGCTCCCAAGCCTTAAAGGAGCGTGGCTGGCCATTCCAGCGGAAGACTTCACGCTCGTCGGCTACCACTCCCGTCTCGATCGCGATCAGGCTGTTGGCGATTTTGAAGGTCGACGCCGGGATCATCCGCTCACCGGCGCGTGCGGCATGGGCCATCGTTAAACGGTCGGTCTTCAAGTCGAGATGAGCGAAAGTACCCACCACGCCTTGACGTTTCAGCTCGGTCTCGAGCTCGGCGCTCGTGTCGGGTCGGGTGCCGGCCGCATAAAGAGGGAGCGCGCCCGTGGCGGTTACCGCGGCGGCGGCTTGTAACAGTTTGCGCCGGGTCAAGCTGTCGGATCGCGAGGTCATGACGGCGCCGGCTCAGTTCGGGAACCAGATCAGGATCTGCATCTTGACGAGTTGCGGGAAAAAGTTCTGCAAGAGTTGCCCGAGGCCCCACAGAATGACACCGAGCAGGATCAACGCCGGAACCATGGCGAAAACCGCCTTCATAAAGAAGCCGACAAGCTGCAAGAACGGCACATCGAAGCTCCGCACAACCGCCGGCAGCGGTTCGCCCGGCACGTTCGCATAGCCTGCGTCGGTCCCTGCGAACGGATCGGCGATCCCTGGTCCGGTGTGGGGCGCGAAACTCTCGCGCTGCTCTTTGGCCATCCGCTCGCGGGCTTCCCGCTCTCGCGCGTCACGTTCGCGGCGCAGGGTACGCGGTAGGTCGTCGGGTCCGCCATCGGCCGTCATCGGGTAGTTTGTATCGGTCATGGCCTTCACACTCCTGCTTTTTCGAACGTTCCCGGATAACGTGCTTGAACCCGGCCCGGCACTTCGCTAGTTCAAAAAACCAGCACATTCGTTGTTTGCGAAACGTTCTACCCTGATCCCTGAGATATTGCTATTTTGCGCCGCGATTTTGACCTTGAGGTGGCCCTTGAACGATCTGAAACGACTGGTTCGCACAATCCCCGATTACCCGAAGCCGGGGATCATGTTTCGCGACGTCACGACGTTGCTGGGCGATCCCCAGGGCTTCAAGGCGACCATCGCCCAGATGACTGAACCCTATCGGACCAAGCCCATCGACGCGGTGGCCGGTATCGAAGCGCGCGGCTTTATCCTCGGCGGTGCGGTAGCTGACCGGCTGGGATGCGGCTTTATCCCCATCCGGAAGAAAGGCAAGTTGCCCTGGAAGACGATCGGCGAAGAGTATTCACTCGAGTACGGTGTCGATGTGATAGAGATCCATGAGGATGCGATCAAGAAGGGCGAGCGGATTCTCATCATAGACGACCTCATCGCCACCGGCGGCACGGCCGAGGCAGCGGTGAAACTGGTGACGCGGACCGGCGGTCATGTAATCGGCGCTGCATTCATCGTAGATTTGCCGGAGCTGGGTGGCGCCAAGAAGCTGAAAGCGCTCGGGATCGATTGTCATGCGCTCATGGCATTCGACGGGCATTGAGGAGCAATCGTGTTCAGGCGCGACAAGAAGCTGGCGAACATCCACGAGATTCGTGAAGCCCTGGCAAAGGTCCAGATCTGGCGGCGGGCTCCATCGTTGCCGATCTTTTGCCCGATCTGTGATGCTCCGGAGTTCAAGATTGTCGACCGTTCGGCCCGGCCCTATGCCGAGTGGTATGCCGTGAGCTGCGGTCATTGCGGCATAGACGACGCAATCAGCATTCCTCTCTGTCCACAGATGAATAGCGGAAACTGACGTCATGAATATTAAGGGTAAGCATTTCCGCACCATCTGGCTGGCGGCGGACGGGTGGTCTGTCGAAGTCATCGATCAGACCAAGCTTCCGCATCGGTTCGAAACGGCGAACCTCAAGTCGGTGGAAGATGCGGCCCGCGCGATCAAGACGATGCAGGTGCGTGGCGCGCCGCTGATCGGCGTCACAGCGGCCTATGGATTGTGCATGGCGCTGAGGGCCGATCCCTCCGACATCTCGCTGGAGAGCGAAATTCGCTTTCTTGCAGAGCAGCGCCCGACTGCGGTCAACCTGCGTTGGGCGCTGGATGAAATGCGGAAAGCCGTGCAGAATCTGCCCTATGAAGGGCGGGTCAGCGCCGCGTATGCCCGGGCCGCGCGCATGGCCGACGACGACGTCGAAGTCTGTCGTCGCATCGGTGAGCACGGGCTGGCCATCATCAAAGACATCGCGGCGAGGAAGCGGCCCGGCGAACGCGTCAACGTACTGACCCACTGCAACGCCGGTTGGATCGCCTGCGTCGACTGGGGCACGGCCACCGCGCCCATCTATATGGCCCACGATGCGGGCATTCCCGTGCATGTCTGGGTCGACGAGACACGGCCGCGCAACCAGGGTGCCGCTTTGACCGCCTATGAGCTCGGCAGCCACGGCGTGCCGCATACCATTATCGTCGACAACGCCGGCGGCCATCTGATGCAGCACGGCAAGGTCGATCTCTGCATCGTCGGGACCGACCGCGTCACTTCGAACGGCGACGTGGCCAACAAAATCGGAACCTATTTGAAGGCGCTGGCCGCAAAAGACAACAACGTGCCCTTCTACGTCGCGCTACCGCATACCACGATCGACTGGACCATGGACGACGGCATGGCGATCGAGATCGAGGAGCGCGGGCAGGACGAAGTCTTGAAAATGCCAGGCCGGCTTCCCGACGGCAGCGTTGTCACGGTCGAGATCGCGGCTCCCGGCTCGCCGGCCGGCAATCCAGCCTTCGACGTGACCCCGGCACGCCTCGTCACCGGCCTTATCACCGAACGTGGTGTCGCCCCGTCGACCAAGGCCGGCCTCGAGAAGCTTTATCCGGAGAGGGCGTGAGGGGGAGGCGTGACTGTAGTCAAGACAAAGCGGACGAGCACGGGGCCGAAGCGGTCGGCGGCCGCGGCCGTGGGCGAGCTGTCCGCAAGACGCGAGGTCATCACGACCGCGCGCGAGATGAGCCGGATGGGGCTGTCGCCTGGGCGCTCGGGAAATGTCTCGCGACGGTGGAAAACCGGCATGCTGGTGACGCCATCGGGCATGGCCTATGGTGCACTTGAGCCCAAGGACATCGTGTTCGTGGATGGTGACGGCGCGTTTCCGCCGGGACAAAAAAAGCCGTCGAGCGAGTGGCGCTTCCATCTTGCAGCGTACGACATGCGGCCGGACATGGGCGCCATTGTTCACACGCACTCGCTCCATGCAACGGTTTTGGCCTGCGCGCACAAAGCGATCCCGGCTTTCCACTACATGGTGGCGGCCGCAGGTGGGAACGACATCCCGCTCGTGCCCTATGCCACCTTCGGAACCGAGGAGTTGTCGCGGCATGTCGCGAGAGGGCTCGCCCATCGCAACGCCTGCCTCATGTCCAACCACGGCCAGATCGCCATCGGCCCGACGTTGCAATCGGCACTCGAACTCGCCGCCGAGGTCGAGGTGTTGGCCGAGCAGTACTACAAGGTGCTTACGCTCGGCATTCCCGTGATCCTGCCGGACAGCGAGATGGCACTGATGCTCGAAAAGTTCAAAGCCTATGGCCAGAAGGCGCAGGGTTAGGCGCGCGTTTTGTGATCGCGAAATTCGTCGGGTTCTGCGGCAGCTGGTGAACGAATTTCGCGATCACCACATGCGCAATTCAATGATTCTCGTGCCCCATTTGTACCGAAGGTCGTTCTCGCGTTCGGCTCATTGTGGTTGCGTGCTTCGGAATCGGGACACTCGGTCAAGATCCGTGGACATTCGCCTGTGCGGGTCGGCACGCCGAAGCGGGCCGCGCTTCGATGCGAGGAGGACTTGGCGGGAACGGCGTTGATCAGCCTCCACCGCCCTTGAAGAACGGTTCGACCCGGCCCTTGAGCTTGATGGTCATCGGGTTGCCATTGCGGTCTTTGCTGTTGCCTGCCGCAACGCGGATCCATCCTTCACTGACGCAGTATTCTTCGACGTTGGTCTTCTCGACACCGTTGAAGCGGATGCCGACCACGCGCGCCAGAATTTCGGCGTCGTAGTGGGGATTTTGGGGGTTCGTCGAAAGCCGGTCCGGGAGCGTGTCTGTCATGGGCTGCCTCGTCTCTCTCAGGTCGCAAATCGAAAATGCATCACGTCGCCGTCCTTGACCACGTACTCCTTGCCTTCCAGCCGCATCTTGCCGGCTTCCTTGCACGCGACTTCGCCGCCCAGGCTCGCATAGTCGTCATAGGCGATGGTTTCGGCGCGGATGAAGCCCTTCTCGAAATCGGTGTGAATGACACCCGCGGCTCCTGGCGCCTTGGTGCCGCGCGTTATCGTCCAGGCGCGGGCTTCCTTGGGTCCGACCGTGAAGTAGGTCACGAGGTCGAGCAACGAGTATCCGGCCCGGATGAGGCGGTTGAGGCCGGGCTCTTCGAGCCCCATCTCCTTCAGGAATTCGTCGCGATCCTCGGCGGCCAGGCCGGCGAACTCCGCTTCGATCTTGGCGGAAATGATGACGGCCGCCGCGCCCTCGGCTTTGGCGCGCTCTTGGACCTTGGCTGAGAACGCGTTGCCGTTCGCCGCCGACGCCTCGTCGACGTTGCAGACGTAGACCACGGGCTTCGACGTGAGCAGCTGCAGCGCGCGGAAGATCGGCATGTCCTCGGCCGAAAGCGGCGTGGTCCGGGCAGGCTTGCCTTCGCGCAACGGCACCAAGATCTTCTCCATGACGGCGACCTGGACCTTGGCGTCCTTATCGCCGGTTTTGGCCTTTTTCTCGGCGGCTGACGCGCGCTTCTCGAGGCTCTCGAGATCGGCGAGCATCAGCTCGGTTTCGACCGTGTCGGCGTCGGCCAGCGGGTCGATACGGTTTTCGACATGGGTGATGTCGTCGTCCTCGAAGCAGCGCAGCACATAGGCGACCGCGTCGACCTCGCGGATGTGGGAGAGGAACTTGTTGCCGAGGCCTTCGCCCTTGGATGCACCGCGCACGAGGCCCGCAATATCGACGAAGGTGAGCCGCGTCGGAATGATCTCTTTCGAGTTCATGATCTTGGCCAGGGTGTCCAGCCGCGGGTCGGGAACGCCGACCTCGCCCACGTTCGGCTCGATGGTACAGAACGGGTAGTTGGCCGCCTCGGCAGCCGCAGTCTGGGTCAACGCATTGAATAGCGTTGACTTGCCAACGTTCGGCAAGCCGACGATGCCGCATTTGAAGCCCATGAGTCGAGTTCCTGTCGGGAAAGGCACGCGGCAGAGACGCACGCGAGCTGGAGAAGTGCCGTCACGGCATGCCTAAGATGCTTCCCAGCAATTGTGAAGCCCGGTCTTCGAAGCGCACGTCATCAGCCGTAAAGAAGATGATCGCGCGCAATCGTTCAGCGGTGCTTCGTCAGCCCGAATGTGGTGTAGGCCGACAGGCTCGGGAGATTGGTTTTCCCACCCATCGCGGATGCCAGCGCTTGACCGATATCGGCACCCTGGTCGTAGTCGCGGACAGCGACGACAATGAAGGGGCGTTGCCAGCTGGTGCTGCCGGTTTCGCATTCGGTGCAAGGCTCCCGATACTGGCCGAGGTTAAGCATGTAGATTGTAACCGATGCCGGCAATACGGCTCCGACCCACTCGGCCGCTTGCCTGGCGCGCAGGCCCGCGCGGTGGGTTTCCGCCGTAATGTCGCCTTCCTGCGAGGCCGTGCCGATGGTAATCACCTTCTTGGAGTTCAGCAGGCTCTGTCGAACTTCTGTGCTCAGGACTTCGCGGGCGACATCGACCGGCGAAAGGATCTTGCCGTCCTTGACGAGTTCGGTCGTGCTGCCACGAACCCAGTCGAAATTCTTGTTCAAGACCACCAGATCGAACGCGGCGCGCCGGCCAGCCTCGTCACGTCCCTCGATGCCGTAGAGGGTTGCGTTATCGTTCAGGCGCTGGGCAGGGACAGCGGTGCGTGCGGTGAGCTTGCCCGGGCGTGTGACCGCCTCGGTCACTGTTGTTGCCGCAACGCCGCCGATCAGCCCGAGCGCACCCAAGGTGACGGCTACGTCGGCGCGACTTGCAAACAGTGTCGAGATCCAATGAGCGCGACTTCCCCACGAGTAGATGCTCCAGATGCGCCGGCGCGTGCGGCCGTTGCGTTCGGCAGTCTGGTCCCGGTCGATGATGGTCATAGGCAGGCTCCGGTTCAATGCGACGGCAAGCGCTCGGGCGTCTGATAAGTGCCCCGCGTGACAAAATCATGGAACAGCGTCTGCGAGTGGATACGGGATGGCGCGCTATGCCGAAGGCCCTTTGCAGAACGGCGACCTTCACGTATCGGGCTTGTTGCGCGCGGCGAGCCACTTACGCAAATTGTCGGCGATCGCCGATTGCTTCTTGGACGCGCGTTCGCCAGCCGGATGGAGCGCAGACTGCGGGCGTCTCGCGGGACTGACCGCTGGTTGTGCGGACATGGGCGTGTCACGCTGGGCGTTCGGCGACGAGATGCCCTCCGGCTTGTCGCCGGTTTCAGTTCGAACACGCCGGAGGACGTTGGTCACGAAGCGAGGGTCCTGGCCCGCCGTCATGCCTGTGGTCAGATGCGTGGCTTCTTCGGCGATGGCATCGAGCAGCGGCGCGAGCCAAGTCTGGTCAGCCTTGGCGAAATCCGACAACACGAATTGCGACACCGCGTCCTTCGACCCCGGATGGCCGATTCCAAGCCGCACGCGCCAGTAGTCATTGGTGATGTGCGCGGTCATGGAGCGGAGCCCGTTGTGACCGGCATTGCCGCCGCCGCATTTCACCTTGAGCGTGCCGGGGCCGAGATCAAGTTCGTCGTGGAACGCGATGACGTCGCTAGCGCCGATCTTGAGAAACCGGCAAGCCTCTCCGACGGCGCGGCCGCTCTCGTTCATATAGGTGTCGGGCTTCAACAAAAGGACCCGCTCACTGGCAATCTCGCCTTCGGCGACGAGGCCTGCGAACTTCCTCTTCCAAGGTCCGAAGCGATGGCGGCTGGCAATCGCGTCCAGAGCCATGAACCCGACGTTATGACGGTTCTTGGCATAGCGATCGCCGGGATTGCCGAGGCCGACAATGAGTTTCATGTGATCGATCTAGTGGGGCGTCGCGCCTTAATTGACTGGTGGGTGGGGCATCGTGCGCGTCAATTAAGGCGCGACAGGCCACTAGTGTAAGTTTTTCATCTGACGTTTGGTTTTGAGTCCAGCCCCGAGTGGGGACCAAACGTCAGATGCGCTACACGAGCAGTTTGGCGGCGCGGAGCGACACCCGCGCCGCCGCACGGGTGCTATTTCTTGGCGGCGGGCTTGGCCGGGGCCTTGGCGCCAGCGGCCGGAGCGGCGGCCTTGGCACCTGCGGCCGGAGCCGCGGCACCCTTGCCAGCAGCGGGTTTGGCCCCCGCCGCGGCCGCGGCCTTGGCGTCGCCGCCGGCGGCCGGTGCGGCACCTGCTGCGGGCGCTGCTGCGCCGGGAGCTGGTGCTTCCTCCTCCTGCTTCACGGCGCCCGCGATGGTCGCCACCGTGAAGTCGCGGTTACGGATGACCGGCGTGACGTCGTCTGGCAGTTTGAACGCCGAAATGTGGATCGAGCGGCCGATTTCGAGACCTTCCAGGCTTGCCTCGAAGTGAGTCGGTATTTTGTCGTAATGGCAGAACACTTCAACGACGTGCCGTACAACGTTCAATGCGCCGCCACGCTTGAGGCCCGGCGAAAGGCTTTCATTGGTGAAGCGAACCGGCACCGCGACGCGGATGATCCCATCCTCGCCGATACGCAGGAAGTCCACGTGCAGCGGCGTATCCCTGACCGGATCGAGCTGGACGTCGCGCGGGATCACCCGGCTCTTCTGGCCATCGACATCGAGTTCAAACACCGTTGCCAGGAACTTGCCTTTCAACACCTGCTTCCACAAGGTGGCGTAGTCGAGGGCAATCGTCGTCGGCGCCTGATTGTCGCCGTAAATAACGCCCGGAATCTTGTTCTCACGACGAGCTTGGCGTGCGGCCCCCTTGCCTGCACGTCCGCGCGCCGTGGCTTCAAGCGTAATCATGTTGCTTGCCATGGCTCTGATTCTCCAACGTAAAAAGGGCCTGTCCAAAGGCCCAATAGCCGCAAACGGCCTCCAAGGGTGCCGGGCGGCATCTCGCGCGGTGATGCATGAGATGACCGCGTTATAGCCGTGGTCCAGCAGCAACGCAATTGCTGCAGTCACAATGGCCCTCGCAACCCCGCTCCCAGGCGAGGACGGACATTCGGGCCAGTGTTCCGGCGCCGACAGGTGTTCCGGCGCCGACAGGTGTTCCGGCGCCGACAGGTGTTCCGGCGCCGACAGGTGTTTCCCCTTGCAACGCGCTCCAGATCAAATGCCGGCGCCATAAGGAACACTAGCAAACCTATGATTCTAGTGTAGCTTTTGCATCTGGCGTTTGGTTTCGAGTCTAGCCCCGAGTGGGGACCAAACGTCAGATGCGCCACACTAGTGGCCTGTCGCGCCTAAATCGCTGTGCCAGCCGCACGCGTCGACGATTTAGGCGAGACATAAAGGCCACTAGCAAA
>PERT01000087.1 GCA_002928955.1 Hyphomicrobium sp.
AGACATGAAGGCCACTAGCAAAAACAATGGTTTAGTGTGGCGTTCAACGCGCCTTGATTGACGACCAGCTTGCCGCTCGCACAGGTCAATTACAGGTCAATTAAGGCGCGACGCCACACTAGTCTATCAGCCTCGCACAAGTGACGCGGCGTAAGCTCGCCCCGCCATCATCACGAGCATTTTCCGGTGCAAGAGCATCCTGGCTGCAGGAGCGACGGGCGCTATATGTCTGAACAAGAATACGACGTCGTCGCCATTGGCAACGCAATCGTCGATATCATTCGCCGGTGCGACGATAGCTTCCTCGTCGCGGTTGGTGCCCACAAGGGCCACATGAACCTCGTCAATTCGTCGGCTGAGCTGGCCGACCAGTGCAAACGGCTTCCTTCGGGTCTCGATGTGGCGGGCGGGTCAGCTGCCAACACGGCTGTTGGCATAGCCTCGTTTGGCGGCAAGGCTGCCTTTATCGGCAAAGTGGCGGACGACCAGTACGGCCGGATTTTCCGGCATGATATCACGGGCACGGGTGTCGTATTCAAATCGATTTCCACAATCATACCGGGCAAGGAAACGTCACGCTCGCTGGTACTCGTCACCCCAGACGGGCATCGAACCATGAACACGTATCTCGGCTGCAGTACCGAGCTCGACGGAGCGCTGATCGATGCCGACTTGGTTCGGAAGGCTCAATTTGTCTACCTCGAAGGATATCTTTTCGACCGGCCCGACGCCAAGGCCGCATTTCGCCGTGCGGTCGAAATCGCCAAAGCCAACAGGCGCCGGGTCGCACTCTCGCTTTCGGATTCATTTTGTGTCGATCGCCATCGAATCGAGCTTCTCAAGCTTATCCGTTCCGGATCCGTCATCGTGTTTGCGAATGAATGCGAACTGAAGTCGCTCTATCAGACCAACGCCTTTCCCGAAGCGCTGCGAAAGATTGGACACGATACACCGCTTGCCGTCGTCACCCGCAGCGACAAGGGATCGATCATCGTCAACCGGGGCAAAAATTTGCCGATTGCGCCTCAACACGTTTCGAAGGTTGTGGACGCCACGGGTGCCGGCGATCTCTACGCGTCAGGCCTCTTGTTTGGTCTTGCGCGCGGCTTCAGCTTTGAAATGGCCGGTCGGCTTGCGAGCTTTGCCGCGAGCGAGACCATCACCCAATTTGGTGCCCGCCCCGAGGTGCGGCTCGGCCACTTGGCGCAGATACGCGGGCTGCTGTAGGGCTGTTCGGATATCGGCCGATCGACCGCGGCGCTTGGTCTGCTCAATGCGCCGCTTCCCAGTTGTCCGCAGCCTTGGCGTCGACATGGATCGGCACGGAAAGCTTCACGGCCGGCTCGGCTGCGCGCTCCATCACGCGGCGAGTGACGGTGATGGTGCTGTCGATCTCGGCCACTTTCGCCTCGATCACCAACTCATCGTGGACCTGCAGCAGCATCCTCGCGCTGTCGAGCTTGGCATCGGCCAGCGCGCCCGGCAGGCGGATCATGGCGCGGCGGATGATGTCGGCAGCCGAGCCCTGGATCGGCGCGTTGATCGCCGCGCGCTCCAGGAAGCCGCGCATGGACGGATTCTTGGTGTTGATCTCGGGATAGTGGATCCGGCGGCCGAACACGGTCTCGACATAGCCCTTGTCGTGCACGGTCTTCTTGGTCGCCTCCATGTAGTCGCGGATGCCGGGAAAGCGCTGGAAATAGGTCTTGATGTACTGGCCAGCCTCGTCGCGGCTGATGCCCAGCTGATTGGCGAGGCCGAATGCTGAAATGCCATAGATGATGCCGAAGTTGATCGCTTTGGCACGGCGGCGCACGTCCGACGGCATGTCGGCCACTGGCACGCCGAACATCTCCGACGCGGTCATGGCGTGGATGTCGAGACCTTCGGCGAACGCCTTTTTCAATTGAGGAATATCCGCGATATGGGCCAGAACGCGCAACTCGATCTGCGAGTAGTCCGCCGAGACGAGCTTCATGCCTTTATCAGCGATGAAGGCCGTCCGTATCTCGCGGCCCTCCTTGGTGCGAACGGGTATATTCTGCAGGTTCGGGTCCGACGACGCCAGCCGCCCGGTGGTGGTGGAAGCCAGTGCGTAGCTCGTGTGGATGCGGCCCGTATTCGGCTGGATGAATTCTGGCAGAGCGTCGGTGTAGGTCGACCGCAACTTCGAGAGCTGCCGCCATTCCAGCATCGTGTTGATCAACCGGCGGGCGTCGGGCGGTAGATCCTCGTTGGCCGCGAGATCGTCGAGCAGGCCCGCGCGTGTCTCCCACTGACCGGACTTGGTGCGCTTGCCGCCCGGCAACTGCAGCCGGTCGAACAGCAATTCGCCGAGCTGCTTCGGTGAGCCAAGATTGAACTTGTGGCCGACGAGCGCGTGGACCTCTTCCTCCAGACGCGCGATGCCTTGGGCGAACGTGCTGGACAGACGCGAAAGAATGGCGCGATCGACCTTGATGCCGGACCGCTCCATCTCGACGATGACCGGCACCAGCGGCCGCTCGAGCGTCTCATAGACCGTGGTCATGCGCTCGGCAGCCAATCGGGGTTTGAGGCACATCCAAAGCCTGAGGGTCACGTCTGTGTCTTCGGCGGCGTACTCGGTGGCCTTGGGGATCGGCACGCCGGCGAAGGTTTTCTCCGCCTTCTTGGCACCCGGCGCGTGCTCGATCACCGCCGAAAAAGGAATGCAGGTGTGGGCGAGGTGGCGCTCCGAGAGGTCGTCCATGCCGTGGCCGCCGCGGCCGCCGTCGAGCGTGTAGGACAACAGCATGGTGTCGTCGACGGGCGCGATGCGGATGCCGTGGCGGGCCATCACAAGCATGTCGAACTTGAGATTCTGGCCGATCTTCAACGTGGCGCGGTCTTCGAGCAGCGGCTGCAGTGCGGCGAGAGCGTCGGCGATGCCGATCTGGCCGGGTGCAAGCCCGCCACCGCCGAACAGGTCCGATGCGCCATCGCGATGACCGAGGGGTACATAGCAAGCGCGGCCCGGTGCAGTGGCGAGCGAGAAACCGACCAGGTCGGCTGCCATTGCGTCGAGCCCGGTGGTCTCGGTGTCGAAGGCGACGCGGCCCAATTCGCGCGCGTCACTCACCCAGGCCTGGAGACGCGCGAGCGTGGTGACAGTTTCATAGGCTGCGCGATCGAACGGCGCCTTGCGGGCATCCACCCGTCCCCGTGCAACAGCCGCCGACGGCGTACCGACTCCCCCCGCCCCGTTACTCGATACGCGTCGCTCCCCTCCCTCTGCCTCTGCCGCTGTCGCCCCCCCTCGTGCCGAAGGCGCGGCTTCGCCGCGATGCGGGGAGAGATTAGAGGTGGGGGTACTAGAATTGGTTTTGGCTGCGGCTTCACCCCACCCCCGGCCCCTCCCCGTCGGGGGGAGGGCGGAAGAACTGCGCGACGAGACCGACTGCCCCACCGAGGCGTCCAACGGCGCGGGCGCATCGACGCCGAGCTTCTCGGCGATTCGCCGGGTGAGGGTGTTGAATTCCATCTCGCGCAGAAACGCCAACAGCGTCGCCTGGTCGGGATCGTGCACACCGAGACGGTCGACGGGCACCTCGGCCGGGACGTCGGCCTTGAGCCGCACGAGGTCGCGCGAGATGCGCGCCTGATCGGCGAACGCGATCAGTTTCTCACGCCGCTTGGGCTGCTTGATCTCGCCCGCGCGGGCCAGCAGTGCGTCGAGATCGCCGTACTCGGTGATCAGTTCGGCCGCGGTCTTGATGCCGATACCGGGTACCCCCGGCACATTATCAACGGAATCGCCGGCCAGCGACTGCACGTCGACGACCTTGTCGGGCCATACGCCGAACTTTTCGAACACCTCGTCGCGGCCAATCTTCTTGGCCTTCATGCCATCGAGCATGACGACACCCGGCTGGACGAGCTGCATCAGGTCTTTGTCGGAGGACACGATCGTCACGTCACCGCCGGCGGCCACGACGTCGCGCGCGTAGGTGGCGATGAGATCGTCGGCCTCGTAGCCGTCCTGCTCGATGCACGCCACGTTGAATGCCTTCACGGCGTCGCGGATCAGCGGAAACTGCGGAATGAGTTCCTCAGGTGGTGGCGGCCGGTTGGCCTTGTACTTGTCGTAGATGGCGTTACGGAAGGTCACGCGGCCGGCATCGAAAATCACGGCCAGGTGGGTCGGTGCCTCGCTCGCCTTGCTCTCGGTGAGCAGCTTCCAAAGCATGGCGCAGAACCCATGAACGGCGCCGACCGGCAGGCCGTCCGAGGGGCGCGTCAGCGGCGGCAGCGCATGGAAAGCGCGGAAGATATATCCGGAGCCGTCGATCAGATAGACGTGGCTGCCCTTGATGACGGGCACTGGCTCGCCGTCGGGCACGGTGCAGCCACGGTTCGATTTTTCAAGGTCGGCAGTGGGGGAACTGGGCTCGGTATTGCTCATAGGCCGACACTATAGGGTGCCGTTGGCCGATGGTCACGCCGTCCGACGCCGAGTTGGAAGCCGGCGCGACACTATTTCACCCGGCGATCGGGCGGAACCGCGGCGTCGCACCTCTCACAAGGAACTCGTTGTTCACTTTGGCATCGACGCCTTGCGGACACTCGCTGATCGCGAACTCGACGCCGACCGTCGATCCCCGCCGATGACGGACGACGCATTCGAGCTTCATACCGCATTCGAGCGTCAAGTTGAAACGCGCAGGCAGCGGATCGGTCTGGCGCGTATCGATCAGCGCACCGCCTTCCGAGATATTGACAACGGTCGACCGCAACGGCGGCTGGCCCCGGACATTGATCCAGGCCGTCACATCAGCCCGGCGGCGGCCAAACTCGCGCCGATCATAGGGTCGATCCTGTTTCAGCATTGCTGCCCACGCCTCGCGCTTAATGCCCGAATTTCCAAAACAAACGGAGCATAATCGACGCGCTTTAAGCGCAACTGAAACGGACGGCTCAATATACGATCAAATTTGAGACTATCTCGGCCAAATCGCTTGGCTCGAATGCCGCACCCGCCGTCGCCGCGACGATGAACGGATCGGGATCAACCTGCGCCAGGCGTATTGCGGTCAAAGCCGACGAACACCTCGAAATCGCCCGGGCGCCCGCCTTCCGGCACTGTGAAGGTGACACTGCGCACGGCCGAGAAGTATCCGATCGGCTTGTCGATCGCCACGGCGACATCGACTTTCAAGGCATCGGATGCGATCTTGGCGCGCTTCGAGTCGGTCACCGTCACGTTGACTGGCAGCACCAGATTGCCGCTCTTGCCCTTGGGGCCGAGCAGTACACGGCCGGAAAAGCCGTACTTCACGGTGACCTTGCCTGGCTCGATCAGGCATTCCCGCGCAGTTTTGGTGATCTCGCCACGATGCGTCACGGCAAGCGCGTCGCCGACACGGCCCTGCTCGAAGATCGTAATGTGGTTCTCACGCGGCCACGGCACGAATTTGGGACAGCCATGCGCAACCTCCCCCACGGCCGTGCTTCCGGTCGAAGTCTCATCGGCCTTTGCGGCGCTCAGCATCTGCTCTTCGGTGACGCGGTCGACAGGCGAAGCGGGCTTCGAGTTCCCGAACACGCCGCCACCCAAACCCGATGTCAGGGACGATACCCCGCAGCCTGAGAGAGGCAGCAGAGCCCCCAACGCGATCAATGCCATCGACTTGTAGCGCCGTCCAACGTTAGTCGGCATCGTGGTCCTTACCAATTTCGTCATCCTGCCCTGGTCCACATCGTCCGTTGGCTCATTCGAATTCAAAGTCTTTCGAGCGGCCAGCGATGAAATTGTTGAGGCCCCAGAGCGAGGCTTCCGTTAATGTCGCGACTCGAACGTTAGCATCCCAGACGGGACTCGGCCAACTAACAAGGTCTTGTTCCCCATCAGTGAAAGAAAGAGCCGCGCCGTCATGATCGGCCCTGCCCCTCATCCCACGTCCTCAACCGAACTTCCTCCGCTCCGGATATTGCTGGCCGCTCCGCGTGGCTTCTGCGCTGGTGTTGACCGCGCCATCCAGATCGTGGAATTGGCGCTCATCAAGTACGGCGCGCCAGTCTACGTCCGGCACGAGATTGTCCATAACCGTTATGTCGTTGAATCACTGCGCGCCAAAGGTGCCGTTTTTGTGGAAGAGCTGTCCGACATCCCAGAAACGTCACAACCCGTGATCTTTTCGGCACACGGGGTCGCCAAGTCGGTGCCCGAAGCGGCCAAGGCCCGTAATCTGATCGCGCTGGACGCCACCTGCCCGCTGGTGGTCAAAGTCCACAACGAGGCCAAACGGCACAACGAGGACGGTCTGGAAATCGTGCTCGTCGGCCACGCCGGGCACCCCGAGGTCGTCGGCACCATGGGCCAGTTGCCGGACGGCGCCGTTAACCTCATCGAGACCGAAACCGAAGCCCGGGCCTATACCCCGCGCGACCCGGCCAAGCTCGCCTTCATTACCCAGACGACGTTGTCGGTCGACGATACCTCGGCCATCGTCGCGATTTTGAAGGACCGCTTCCCAGCTATCGCCGGCCCCGTCAAAGAAGACATCTGCTACGCCACGACGAACCGGCAGGCCGCCGTCAAGTCGATCGCGTCCCGCATTGATGCGCTGATCGTTGTTGGAGCGCCGAATAGCTCGAATTCGGTGCGGCTGGTCGAGGTCGCCGAACGCGGCGGCTGCACGCGCGCCTTCCTCGTGCAGCGCGCGACCGACATTCCGTGGGATCAGCTCGGCCAGATCGCCACACTCGGCATCACGGCCGGTGCGTCGGCACCGGAGGTTCTCGTTGAAGAGGTGGTCGAGGCCTTTCGCGCGCGCTACGCTCTGACTATCGAGACAGTGACCAACGCAGAGGAACGCGTGGCGTTCAATATCCCGCGCGAATTGCGCGACTTTGCACCGGCCCCTCGACAATCGCAACCCGGCCGCTGAGGGTCAGCACGTCATGGCGGTCTATACGGAAGTCAATGACGACGAGCTGCAGCGCTTTATTGCCGGCTACGGCGTCGGCGAGCTTTTGTCCTACAAGGGCATCGCCGAGGGGGTCGAGAACACCAATTACTTGATCCACACGACCGAGGGACCCTTTATCCTCACGCTCTACGAAAAGCGTGTCGCGCACGGCGACCTGCCGTTCTTTCTTGGGCTGATGGAACATCTCGTTGCGGCCAGCGTCCGGTGTCCTTTGCCGGTGCGCGATCAGAACGGCAAAATCCTGGGCGAGATCAGCGGCCGCGCCTGCGCCCTGATTACCTTCATCGAAGGGTTTTGGGTGCGGCGGCCGACCGCCGAACACTGTTTCGAGGTCGGCCGCGCACTTGCCCGCCTGCACATCGCCGGCACCGGTTTCGAACTCAAGCGTCGAAATGCGCTCGGCCTTCACGGCTGGCGGCCGCTGTTTGAGAAATTCAAGAGCGAGGCCAGCGAGATCGTCCCTGGACTTGCAGCCATAGTTGAGAGCGAGTTGTCGGTACTGGAACCGCAATGGCCCACGGACCTGCCGCAAGGGGTGATCCACGCCGACCTTTTCCCGGACAACGTCTTCTTTCTCGGTACGCGGCTGTCCGGCCTGATCGACTTCTATTTCGCATGTAACGACAGCCTCGCCTACGACGTCGCCATCTGTCTGAACGCCTGGTGCTTTGAGGCCGATTATTCGTTCAACGTCACCAAAAGCCGGGCACTGCTCAAGGGCTACACCGAGATCAGACCGCTACAACCGGCAGAACTCGCCGCGATGCCATTGCTGGCGCGTGGTGCCGCCCTGCGCTTTCTGCTGACACGCGCTTATGATTGGCTGAACACGCCGAAAGACGCACTCGTCAAACCGCATGATCCCGTAGCCTACCTGCGACGGCTGCGCTTTCACCAGTCCGCGCGTGGCGTTCGCGACTATGGCCACGAGGTGACCCCGTGACGGGACCCACCAAAACCGGCAGCCGTCCTGCCGTCACCATCTTCACCGACGGGGCCTGCAGCGGGAACCCGGGTCCTGGTGGCTGGGGTGCGATCCTGATGTCGGGAAGCCACCGCAAGGAACTCAGCGGCGGCGAGGCCAATTCCACCAACAACCGCATGGAGCTGATGGCGGCGATCGCTTCGCTTGAGGCGCTGAAAGGCCCGAGTACAGTCGAACTCACCACCGACAGCGTCTACGTGCGCGACGGCATCACCAAATGGATCCACGGCTGGAAACGCAACGGCTGGAAAACCGCCGACAAGAAGCCCGTGAAGAACGTGGAGCTGTGGCAACGCCTCGATGCCGTCGTCGCCCGCCATAAAGTCAACTGGCACTGGGTCAAGGGCCACGCCGGCCACCCTGAGAACGAGCGCGCCGATGAGTTGGCGCGACAGGGGTTGGCCGAATACAAATGAGTACCGGTGTGGCACCCGGACGGCAGAAACCCACGGTCGAGGCAATGTTGCGGCACTCGATCGTCCGCCTCCGCCTTACTGTCGCAGCGCCGCCTGCGGCGTATCGGAGGCATTGAACGCCTGCGATCATGGGGCCAAGCGTCAATTGCCATTCCGTCTGCGAGGAGCACGTTCGTCCCATGAACTGGACCGACCAGATCTTCCGATATTGCGAGCGCGGACTCGACCCGTCGTTCTGGGCCGAACCGCTCAATGCGCTTTCGAACGCCGGGTTCATGGTCGCCGCACTCACGGCGGGGCTGAGCCTTGCTCGCCGCCCCAACGATCTTGCCGCCCGCCCTGCCCGGCTTGAATGCGCCCTGGTTGCCATCGTGTTCGCCATCGGGGTCGGCAGCTTCCTGTTCCACACTTATGCGACACGCTGGGCCTCGGTCGCCGACACCGCACCGATCGGGATCTTCATGCTGGCCTATTTCGCCTATGCCATGCGCCGCTTCCTCGGGTTCGGTTGGCTCGCAACCGCGCTCCTCACGGGCGGCTTCATCCTTTCGCTGCGCTATGCGGGGGATGTGCCCTGTGTGCCCGGGCTATTGCCGGTCACGCGGGCTGGCGGCCACCCGTGCTTCAATGGTTCACTCGGCTATCTGCCTGCGCTGGCCGCCGTGCTCGGCATTGGCGCCATTCTGATCGTGCGGGGGCGCCCGGCCGGCGCATACGTTTTGGGCGCGGGCCTCGTGTTCACGGTCTCGTTCGCGTTCCGCACCGTCGACTTCGAGGTTTGCGCCATGACCAGCCTCTTGGGCAAGGTGCGCGGCACGCACGCACTTTGGCACCTTCTGAACGCGCTGACGCTCTACCTGCTGCTGATCGCAGCCATCCGCCACGGCACGGGCATGGGTGGGATCGGTGGCGGTAGCGGGGACCGCCGGGAATCCGATTGAGGTGATCCGCGCCTGCATCATGTTCCGCCCCATTGGCCACTCGGCGTCCCCCGGCTGCCCTCAGCGGCGCCCTAGTGTAGCGCATCTGACGTTTGGTCCCCACTCGGGGCTAGACTCGAAACCAAACGCCAGATGCAAAAGCTACACTAGAATCATAGGTTTGCTAGTGTTCCTTAGGCGCCGACATT
>PERT01000088.1 GCA_002928955.1 Hyphomicrobium sp.
GCCTGCCGCGTCTCGGCGACGTCGTTACTGGCCGACATTGAGGGCAAGCAATCTTTCAAATCTTGCGGCTGGCGACCTTTTTCGGCGCGCACTGGACCTCGGCCTTGAACTCCGGCCAATCCGGCGTTGCCGCCTTCCAGACATTCCAGACTTTCTCCGCATGCTTGACGTCACGCATAGCGCAGCTCATTGCAACGAAATCCATGGCGTTGTTGAAGTCGGGCGTCTGTTGGATCTCGAAAAGGTCGATCATGCCCTTCTTTAGCTTTGCCCAATCGAATTTGTAATCGCGCATGATCTCTTCATCGCTGTGCATGCCCCGCAGCGATAGCGCCATCCAGGCATACATCGCATCACCCAAGGACTCCGACGTCCGTGCCGTCGCCCGCCGCGCCCACCGCTGGGCCCGCTCATAGCTGCCACCCCAGCGTGGCAAGTAATGGTAGAAGGCGGTGATGTAGTTGGATTGATAGAGCGGCTCGACGCGGATCGCCTCTTCGATGTTCGCCGAGAAAACCTCCTCTGGTACATTGAGATACAACAGCGCGCGCGCTTTGATCGAATGCCAGTGCGGATCATGGCCGGCGCGGGCCTTGTTCTTCTCCAGAATGGCGATCGCCTCCTCGAGTTTCTTGAACATCGGCGCCCAAGCATCGTCCCAGACGTCCTGGGCAAATCCCTGGCCCCGCAGGTTCATCGCCGCCGCGAGGTGGCACGACGCCAGGATGATCGACGGCGCTGGCGACTGGGGATACTCGGCCTGCCACTTGGCGTAGAACTCGGTCATCAGCGGCGAGACCTGCTCGCCCGAATCCATGCCGCAGTGCTCCTCCAGTGTGACGTAGAATTTATTGAGAGCCCACCGCCCGCTTGGCATACGCACCTTCTTGGCGCGGTACTGCTCACTCGTCGTTTCGAGCCACGCGAAATCGTGCCCCATGACCGCGTTCTGGATCATGTTGTGAAGCCAATCGTCCAATGCCTGCTGCTTCTGGCTAGACAGCGCCGGTGCGCCGGACCCCAGCACAAGCGCCGCAACTAGTATTGGCAGCCACGACTTGAACCTTGGACGTGCGCGATACTGGAAGAGCATTGAACACCTCACTCGTTGGACCAGCTGCGGCATGAGCGATACGTCTGCGGCTTGAGCCAGACGGTTCGGACCGCCTTCTCTGCCGTCGATTGGAAGGCCACCTTTGCCGTCGGCTTATCTCCGGCAAGACAGGCATAGAGCGCGAGGCGCTGCGTGTTTTCATCTGTCGGATAGGCCGCTGCAATCTGGCCGAGACCCGACCGCAAGCGCTCCCACTGCACTGGGAAGGTTGAAAAGATCTCGTGTCCATGCTTGCGCTGCGCCATTCCATCTATGAGGCGCGCGTAGGTCTGTTCACCGTCCAGTCCCATCGACCCGGCATGAACGGTGTTGGCTAGGCCCCGCATTGTGCGAGCGTTGTGCAATGTCAGATACTCGAGGTGCTCCATTGCTTCGACATGAAGCTCGTCGTATTGCGGCCAGCGGGACGAGGCTTCCGCATGTGTGATGAGGAGATCATGCACCTCGACGCCTGTGAAACTCATCAGGCGGATCAGGGGAACGTAATAATGCGGGTCTTGTTCGCCCAGCGAAGGCCGCGCAGCCAATGTCTCCAGCGCATCGCGAGCGTATGCGGCGTGTGGCTGCCAACCCGACTCTGGAAGTGACGTGGTGATGTGGCTTCGGCTCGACAGCCGCGCCAAGTTGGCCATCGCCATGGCCCTCAGGATGTGCGGGGTGGGGCTGTCAGGGAACGCTGCCGCCCAGGCATCGAGCTTCTTCCATTGGAACCCGTCCGGGTAATCGATCACCTCGGACTCAAGCAAAAAGTTCTTGTGAAAGGTTCGGTAGAACTCAGCAAGGACCCACCCGCCCGAGGGAGTCCGCACGCCCGAGGAGCGGAGAGGTGCAGCAAACTTCTCGAGAGCGACGAAATCATCGGCAAACCAGAGCGGCGTTATATCACGCTCGACGAATGTCGGCTCGTAGTCGACTTGCGAATTTGCAGGAATAACACCCGCCAGCAGAAACGACAGACACATCGCAGTAGACGCGAAAAGCAATCGCCCGACGGATATTGTAGCCATTAGCTCGCTCCGAAACGATACCGCTCCAGAACACCCGATATGTCTAAACGTTCACTTGAATTAACCTTTCAATTTCCCTGAAGACGGATGAAGGTAAAGCAAGATTTTCTTATTGTGCCAAGACGACTCGGACATGTGGCACATGCCCTCGCTTTCTGCGAACGGAACCGCGAGCGACCGTCACCGTGCACCTCACCCGAGCCCCTTCTCCGTCCCGAACACGCTGGCGAGCCACACCATCAGCGCCTGGCGCGTTTCGGCGACGTCGTGGACGCGGAAGATCTGCACGCCCTGCCCGGCGCCCGCCAGCACGGTGGCGAGTGAGCCCGGCACGCGGTCCTTCGGATCAGCCACGTCGCAGAGTTGCCCGATCATCTTCTTCCGCGACGCGCCGAGCAGCAATGGCACGCCGAGACCGTGATAGAGCGACAAGCCGGCCATCACCGCGACGTTGTGATGAAGGTGCTTGCCGAAGCCGATGCCCGGATCGGCGACGATCCGCGCCTTCGGAATGCCGGCCGCTTCGCACGCCTGGATGCGCCGCTCGAGGAAGTCGAACACATCGAGCACCACGTCCGAATACTGCGGGTTGTCGTTCATGGTCTTCGGATCGCCCTGGGCGTGCATGAGCATCACCGGCAGCCCACTCTCGGCCGCCACGTCGAGCGCCTTCGGGTCATGGGTCAGCGCCGAGACATCGTTCAGGATGTCCGCGCCTGCGGCCGCCGCACGTTTCATCACTTCGGCTTTGCGCGTGTCGATGGAGATCAGCTGGTCCGTCTTGCCGCGCAACCCCTCGATCACCGGGATCACCCGGCGCAATTCCTCGTCGAGCGCGACGGCATCCGAGCCCGGCCGCGTGCTCTCGCCACCGATGTCGAGGATGTCGGCGCCCTGGTCGGCCAGCGCGAGCGCGTGCGCGATGGCCGCCTCGACCGAGCCGAGCCGGCCGCCGTCCGAGAAGCTGTCCGGCGTGACGTTGACGATGCCCATGATGCGCGGCCGGTCGAGAGATAACCCGGCCAGACGTGGGCGTGGCGCGTGCATGGCGTCGATCAGGTCCGCGGCGGCCAGCGTGTGCCGTCCCCAATCCCGCTCGAAGGCTTCGCTCAGCGACACTGTGCGCCGGACCACGCCGGTCCCTTCCCGCGCGATGACCTCGAACGCCGCGAAGTCGAACCGCGTGCCGGCGAGCGGCAGCCCGCCCCACGTCTCGGCCTGATCCGGCAGCGGACCGTCGCCGCCCTTGGCCGGGAACATGCCCACAGGCCGTACGTAGATGGAGCGTTGCATGGCGTCGGCACCCTATAAGAAACGGCCGCGGAAGGAGCCGCGGCCGTCGGTCTATCGCATCGATCGGTGCGCGCCGAGCGGTAGCGCCGGTAAGTCACGGTCCGCACATCCGCGTCCGGTTCACTCTAAGCCTGCGGCGCTGGCTCCATGCCACCCGCACCCGGCTCCTCGCGCGGCTTGGTCGGTCGACCAGCGACCGGAACAGCCGAGCCGAGCGGCCCGCGCGATCCGTCGTCGTCTGAACGGCGCACAACCTTCTCTCCACGCATCAACCCCATGACGTCCTCGCCAGAGATGGTCTCGTACTCCATGAGCGCCTGCGTGATGCTTTCGAGCTGCGCGCGGTGGGCAAGCAACACTTCCCAGGCCTTCGCCTGTCCCGTTGTCACGATACGGCGCACCTCCTCGTCGATGAGACGAGCGGTGTCCTCACTCATCATCTGCCGCTGGGTGATCGAGTGGCCGAGGAACACTTCCTGCTGATTCTCGCTGTAGAGCAGCGGCCCGAGCTTGTCGCTCATGCCCCACTCCGTCACCATGCGCTTGGCGATGTTGGTCGCCTGGTTGATGTCGCTCGACGCGCCCGTATTGAGCGATTCCTTGCCATAAATGATCTGCTCGGCCACGCGGCCGCCGAATGCCATGGCGATCTTGGCCTCGCACCACTGCTTCGAGTAGCTGAGCTTGTCGCGCTCAGGAAGGCTCATGGTCACGCCCAGCGCACGGCCGCGCGGGATGATCGTCACCTTGTGCAGGGGATCGTTACCTGGCACCACCACGTTGACGATGGCGTGGCCCGCTTCGTGATAGGCGGTGGCGAGCTTCTCCTCCTCGGTCATGGCCATCGAGCGACGCTCGGCACCCATCATCACTTTGTCCTTGGAGTCCTCGAATTCGTTCTGAGTGACCAGCCGCTTGTTGCGGCGCGCGGCCAACAGAGCCGCCTCGTTGACCAGGTTTGCCAAATCAGCGCCGGAGAACCCGGGCGTGCCGCGGGCGATCACCCGCGGATCGACGTCGGGCGCAACCGGTACCTTCCGCATGTGTACGCGCAGGATCTTTTCCCGTCCGCCCACATCTGGGTTCGGCACCATGATTTGACGATCGAAGCGGCCCGGACGCAGCAATGCGGGGTCGAGAACATCGGGGCGGTTGGTCGCGGCGATGATTATGATGCCCTCATTGGCCTCGAAGCCATCCATCTCGACGAGCAACTGGTTCAGCGTCTGCTCGCGTTCGTCGTTGCCGCCGCCGAGGCCCGCGCCGCGATGACGGCCCACAGCGTCGATCTCGTCGATGAAGATGATGCAGGGTGCGTTCTTCTTTGCCTGCTCGAACATATCGCGGACGCGCGACGCGCCCACGCCGACGAACATTTCGACGAAATCAGAGCCCGAGATCGTGAAGAACGGAACGTTGGCTTCTCCCGCCACCGCCCGCGCGATCAGCGTCTTACCGGTGCCCGGTGGACCGACAAGCAGCGCGCCACGCGGAATGCGCCCACCGAGCCTTTGGAATTTTTGTGGATCACGCAGGAACTCGACGATCTCCTGCAGATCACCCTTTGCCTCGTCGACACCGGCCACGTCCTCGAACGTGACGCGCCCGTGCCGCTCAGTTAAGAGCTTTGCCCGGCTTTTGCCAAAGCCCATGGCTCGACCCGAACCCGACTGCATCTGTCGCATGAAGAACACCCACACGCCGATGAGCAGCAACATGGGAAACCAGTTCAGCAGCACGCTCATGATCGACGGGACATCCTCGTCCGACGGCCGAGCCTTGAACTTGATATCCTTCTTTCTGAGCCTCTCCACCAGCCCCGGATCCTCCGGCGCGTAGGTCGTGAACGTACCGCCGCCGTCGCGCATAGTGCCGTGGATGCGGTTGCCAGCCAGCGTCGCTTCGCTGATGGCACCAGACTCAACGTTGTTCAGAAACTCCGAGTAGCTGATCTCTGTCCCACGCCGGGTCTGCGCCGGGTTATTCACAACATTGAAAAGAAGAACCAGGAGCACCAGTATCCCGCCCCAGATCATCAACTTCTGAAGATTTGAGTTCATCACATGTCCTGCTGAGCGCGAAGCATTCGAGCCTTGGCCCGCCTGCTGGCGCAAAATGGGAGCCTGCGGTTCGCCAGCTCCTCGACGTTGGGATCAAGATAGGGCCACGGAGCCGCTTTGCCAAGTTGTGCTGTCCCATATACCCGCCAGTTCGTCACCAACGACTGAACGGGGCACTACGACCATGTTTTGCGCCGATCATCTCGACTGCCTCCGGCCAGCGTTTGATATCAGATGTGTATCTGCACGGTGCAGTTGAGAAAAATTTGCGGCCGGCAGGGGTTGGCTTGCGCTTAGCTCGATGCCTACTCCAGATCCGGCAGACCATCATATTGGTCTCTGCCATCGCGGAAGGTGGTTCGAGCAAACCTCCCAAGCCGGTCGGCCATTCCGCGGGAAAACGCAGGATTGATCTGATGCCACGCATCCGCCAGCACCGGCACTGCGACGAGCTTATCGCCTTGCCAAAAGGCCGGCAGCGTGTCGATCACATCGGCCAGGACGCCGGGCGGACAAGCATTCTCTGACTTTAGGATTGCCCGCCCTGCCGGTCCGAGCGCGCGCAGTTCGAGCCCTGCTGGTGCGTCCTCCCCGACGCGAACATCGAACCGGCCGTCCCAGATCATCGCGAGCGATGGCGTGACCTGGACTGGTGGCGGCAGCCCACGGCCGGCCTCTCGCACAATGCGCACGCCTTTGACACTGCGCATGATCTTGGCACGCCCGAGCGTGGTCGCGCATGACGGTGGTTGCGGCAACGCCCAATCCCGGCCGAGTTCGCCCATAACAACTTCGAGTGATTGAAGTGAAATGTGTGGCCCGGCGCCGCCGACCGCGCGGATAAGTGCCGCCAGCGCACGCAACTGGATGGCAATCGGCAACGTGCGGTCCTGATCGGCCCAAAAGGCCCGGTCGATATCGGCGAAACCTAGGGGATCGATTCGAACCAATGACTGATCGTTCAGCGCCTGTAGGGTCAACTGATCTAGCGCCACTCGAACCGATCGCAACCGGCGCGCCGAGCGGGCAAGTGCTTCGCTCGTCAACCCCAGTTCCTGCAGCACCGGCATCGCCCGGCGGATCCGGACCCGCTCGAAGGCGGCGTTCTCGTTGCTAGGGTCCTCGATCCACGCGAGCCCGCGCGCGCGCATCGTCGCAATCAGACGCGACTTTGGCAAACCAAGAAACGGGCGCGCGACGGCCACCGGCGGCGTGATGCGTCGGGTGCCTGAAAGTACCGGCGACTGGTCGCGTTCATCGATATCGAATTGAAAGCTCTCGAACTCGCGAATTCCCGACAAGCCCTCGACACCGCTGCCGCGTGCGAGGCGCATGACAAGTGTTTCGGCCTGATCGTCCATGGTGTGGGCGGTGAGCAGCGTTCTTCGCCCGCAAAGCTCGGAATGACAAACTTGGGCAAGAAGGTGGTATCGCGCCGCCCGCGCCGCCGCCTGTATGCCCGTCGACGGCTTGGCGCCGTGCCAGACGAGTGTCCTGTGCGCCAAACCGATACGCTGAGCCTGTTCGGCGACGAAGCGTGCTTCGTCAGCGGATTCTGGCCTCAAACCGTGATCGACGGTCGCCGCCATCACCCGCCCGCGACCCGTTTTTCGAACGGCTTCAGCCGCGAGATGCATCAACGCCATGCTGTCAACGCCGCCTGAGACCGCAACGAGCAGGTGGCGATCGCCGCCAGAACCAAGCAGCCGCTGTGCGAAAGCCGCCAGTTCGTCCTCTGTCAGCGGCCCCTCGCCAGCCTCGCTCACGTGCAGCCGATTCGCTGGCGCTCACTCTGGGCCCGGCTCTTCACATGCGCTGGCGCGTTTGGATATTTGACCGTCAACTCGCCATAGGACGAGCACGCGGCGTCCTTCTGGCCGAGCCGGTCAAGCGACATCGCGAGCTTCAACAGACTGTCGGGCGCCTTAGAGCTTTTGCCAAACGTCTGGTATCCCTTGAGAAACGCGCCGGCTGCCGCCTTGTATTGGCCGCGCACGTAATGCGACTCGCCCAGCCAGTACTGCGCGTTTCCGGCTAACGCGTCACTTGGATACCGTTTGAGAAAATCGTCGAAGGCCACCTCGGCCGCTCCGTAGTCTTGTTGCAGCAGATGACCATAGGCCGTCTCATAGAGCTGTTTGGCGCCGGCATCGCTGACCGTTGCGAATGCAGGCGGCAGGGTTCCCGCGGCCGCAGACTGGCGGACCTGCTCTGGAGTACCACCTGGACCACCGGCGCTTTGGCCCCCGATAAGTCCTCCGATTGGGTCACTTTGTCCAGTCGCACTGCCGGGCGTCACCGTGGTCGAGCCGAAACCACCAGCCACGGCCGGTTCAGGCGCGCGGGATCCAGTCACGTCAGGACGCTTGCCGCCGATTGCCACCGTTCCACCAACACCCTGCCCGCCGGACTGGCCCTGGCGTACCTGTGCCGAAAGCTGCTCTATTTGCGCGGTTAGCGCGCGAATCTGTGTTTCGATCCCATCGATGCGCGCGCTGTCACTCGCGGAGGCCGCACCGCCGCCGCGCCAGGCTGGTGCCGCCGACGAGGCCGCCGCTCCGGCTCCGCCAGCACCGGTCTTGGCGAGTGACTCGAGCGTGCCTATCACGACCTGCAAATCAACCAACTGCTCCTCAAGGGTTTCGACCCGCTGCTTGAGCCCACTTTCCGAACCGGTTCCGGCCGCTGCCGACGTTGCGTCAGCCTTGGGTGTACCGCTCTTCTTGGCGGCGCCTGCTGCGGGACCAGCGCCTGGCGGGAGCGGCGCCTTCGGTTGTGCGGCGACTGGCGGGGTCGCCTGGGCGCGCGCCTCGTCGAGCAGACCATGAAGCGCACCGAGTGCCAAGCCCAAGGCCGCCGCTCCAAGCACGGTCCATCGATATGCGTGTGATGTCATCGGAGTTCCGCTCTCTGCCCGTTCAACTGCCGTCGGCCAAACCCGCAGGGACACCAAAGCGTCGACGGGGCGTCCTGCGCCATATACACTAAGGAATCAGGCCGTCTCGCGAGATTGTCAACGCGACACCCGGCTCTTGCGAGATGCTTCGACCGAACTCGTGCCTTGGTCTACCGCAGTCCGATCGCGCGCCGGCATATCAGCGCCAAGGCGCGGACCCCAGTTGACCGGATAGATAATGGTCACCACACGGCGGTTCTGCGCCGTGCACGCAGGCTCAACGCACACCGCCGTGCGGTCTTCTCGGCCGCGCGCAGACGTGGCGATGCGCCGGGCCTCAACTCCCTCGGCGACGAGCCGGTCGCGCACGACCGTCGCCCGCTCCGCCGAAAGTTTCACATTCTGCTCCGTGCTGCCTCCGTCGTCGGCATGCCCTTCGACTGTCAGGCGCAATTGCGGCTGACGCTTCAGCCATTCGGCTTGCGCCGCCAGGACCGCTCGGGCCCTCGCGCCGATCTCCGCACTTCCCGATCCGAAGAAGACACGATCGCCCACCTCCCGCAGGAAGCTGTCCTCCATGGAACGCGATGCGGCCAGGGCGCTGTTTGAGCGAGGAGGCAATGCCAGCACGGACGGCTTGGTTCGGAACGTTCCGATCAAGGTCTCGACGCCGGGAGCACTTCCTCCGCCGCCAGCCCCACTGGTGCCCGCCGCGTCGCGATCGGCCGCGCGCGCACGATCAACGAGCCCAACGGATATGCCACCGCAATGCGCGACGGCACAGATCAACCATACCGCAACCAACAGCCGCGCGTCCCGCGGAAGGAACTCGCGAACCGAATGTGGCCACCACACCATTGCCCAAAAGCCTCACACCGTCCGGCCACGCCCTAACCAGCACACTCATGGATGCGCCGCCAATGCGGCTAAACTTTGCCGCCAGCCTTGACAGGCGGCCGG
>PERT01000089.1 GCA_002928955.1 Hyphomicrobium sp.
AACCTATGATTCTAGTGTAGCTTTTGCATCTGGCGTTTGGTTTCGAGTCTAGCCCCGAGTGGGGACCAAACGTCAGATGCGCTACACTAGCCCTTGCAGGGGCAGAGCTGGAAGTCAATCCTTCTTGAGGCTCACCGCTACTTCGACCGGGATGTCGAGGGAAACCCAGGCACCGGACGCGTCCGAGCCCTTGCCGATTGCGAAGTCGAGGCGTTTGACTTGGGTCTTGCCGATGAGCTTGGCGGTGTCGCCTTGGACCACGAAATCAAAGACCAGCGTCACCGGCATTTTCAGTCCTCGGATGGCGAGCGTGCCGTCGACTTCGAACTTGCTCCCGCCTAGCGCACGGAACTGGCCGGTTTCGAACGTACCGTTGGCGCCTCCCTTGGCCAGATCGAACCAGTCGGCGGTGGGGAGCGTCTTGTCGTAGGTGGCGTCGCCCGTCTTCGCGGACGCAAGCGCCACTGTCACCACCGCCTTTGCGGCGGCAAGGTTGGCTGGATCAAAGACGATGGTTGCTTCCCACTTCTGGAACGTGCCCTTGAAGGCCGCGCCGGCGTGGGTGCCGGAGAACGCGATTTTGCTGTCGGCGGGCACAACGACCCAGCTGTTGGCCGAGGCATGGTTGACGCCCGACGTCGATGCGGCAGCGAGGAGGGTCGCGGCGAGAAATAAGCGGCGCATTGGCATCAGATAAGATCCGTGGGGTTGGCCGCGCGACGTCCGGCGCCCGGCAGGATGCGGGTCAGTACGTCGTCGCGATCAATGAAGTGATGTTTGAGGGCGGCTCCGACGTGGAGGGCAACGAGGCCCAGCATCAAGTAGGCGCCTGTGCGATGGGCGAACTTGAACGCGTCTTCCAAGGGCTTTTTGTCGTCAAGGGCGGCGAGCCAAGGAATGTGAGGCCACTCGAACAGGCCGAACACAATGGTGGGCAGGCCGAGCGGGCTCGCGGACACCATCGCCCAACCGATCAAAGGCATGCCGAGCATCAGCAGGTAGAAGCCCCAGTGGGTCGCATGGGCGCCGAATCGTTCGAATGCAGTCATGCCGTCCGGCAACGGCGGCGCCGCATGCGTGAGCCGCCACAAAAGGCGTGCGATGCTGAGCACGAGTACGGTCAGTCCGAGCGCCTTGTGCCATTGGTAGACCTGAAACGCGAATGCGCGCGTATGCGGTTCCTTGATCGCCGTCGTCATCCAAAGCCCCGCCGTCAGCAGAGTAAGGATGGCCACGGCGATCAGCCAATGCAGCGTGATGGCGATGGCTGTGTAGCGGTGTCCGCGCGGCTCGATCATGGCTGCCGATCCTAAAACGGAGTGCGCTTGGGAACCGGGCTCAATCCTTCAGAAACTCGGCTTCGATCAGCAGCGTCACGTCGTCGCCGACTAACGGCACGTAGGTGCTCATGCCGAATTCCGAACGCTTGATCTGGCCTGAAGCCGAAAAGCCGAGAGCGGGCTTCTTCGCAAAAGGCTGTTCCTTCATGGCGCCGTTCAACGTGGCATCGAGAGTGACCGGTTTGGTGACGCCGAGCAACGTTAGATCACCCGTGACCTTGGCTGTCTTCGGTCCCGTCATCTCAACCTTTGACGACTTGAATGTGATCGACTTGTGCACGTTGGCGTTAAACCAGATCTTGTCCTCTGCCAGCACCTTGTCGAAATTCTTCTTGTCGGAATATGGGTAGTCGGTTTTCAACGAGGTCGGGTCGATGGAAACAGTCAGCTTGGAGGTCTCTGTCTTGGCAGGGTCGAACTCTATGGCGGCTTCGACGGATGTAAAGCGGGCGGTGTAGTTCGAGAGCCCGAGGTGGCTGACCCTCCAGGTCACGCTGTTGTGTGTCGGGTCGACCTTGTAGACGCCTGCCGGCATGTCAGCCAGGGGGTCGGCGATCGCGGGGGCTGCCGCAAGCAGCAGGCCGGCTGCGGCTACGACGGGGGCGAAACGGCTCATCTGATCATCTCCGGTTTGCGGACGACGCCCGTAGGTTCGGGCACGGGATCTGGACCCGTTCGGACGTTGGGTGCCGAGATGGCCAGTTCAAGGCGTCCGCTCCAAAAAGTTTGATTTTTCGGAACAAGCGATCAATGGACGCAGGAGTTGGTGCGATTGGGTGACGGGCTCGCGTTGCGCGAGCGTCGCACTGTGGCTACAAGCGCGCATGGCAAACCACCGCTCATCGCTAGTGTCCGCGCCGGCATCGGCAAAAACGCGCCGCGCGAAATCCAAGATCCCGAAGGTCGGCTTCGTGTCGCTCGGCTGCCCGAAAGCGCTGGTCGACAGCGAGCGCATCATCACGCGGCTTCGGTCTGAAGGTTACCAAATAGCTGCCGATTACGACGGTGCTGACGTTGTTGTTGTGAACACCTGCGGCTTCCTCGACAGTGCAAAGGCCGAGAGTCTTGACGCGATCGGGGAAGCGATTGCGTCGAACGGGCGCGTGATCGTGACCGGCTGCTTCGGCGTCGAAGAAGCGCGCATCCGGGCGGCTCACCCCGGCGTGCTGGCGGTGACCGGCCCGCACCAGTACGAGCGCGTGATGGAAGCCGTGCACGACGCAGTGCCGCCGCTGCACGACCCGTTCGTCGATCTGGTGCCGCCGGAGGGGTTCCGCCTCACGCCGCGGCATTACGCCTACCTCAAGATTTCCGAAGGCTGCAACAATCGCTGCTCGTTCTGCATCATCCCGGCATTACGCGGTGATCTGACGAGCCGTCCATCGAACCACGTGATGACGGAGGCGGAAAAACTCGTGAGGGCGGGGGTCAAGGAATTGCTCGTCATCAGCCAGGATACGAGTGCCTACGGTCTCGATATCAAGTACGCGACGAGCCCGTGGAAGGGCCAGCCGCTGGCCGCGCGTTTCCTGGATCTCTGCGACGCGCTCGGTGATCTCGGTGCGTGGGTACGGCTCCACTATGTCTATCCTTATCCCCACGTCGATGCCGTGATTCCGCTGATGGCGGAAGGGAAGATCCTGCCCTATCTCGATATCCCGTTCCAGCACGCAAGCCCGGCGGTTCTGAAGGCCATGCGGCGGCCAGCGCATCAGGAAAAGTCGGCAGAGCGAATCGCTGGCTGGCGCAAAGTCTGCCCTGATCTCGCCGTGCGCTCGACGTTCATCGTTGGCTTCCCCGGCGAAACGGAAGCTGACTTTGCGATATTGTTGGATTGGATAAAGGAGACGCGGCTCAATCGCGTCGGCTGCTTCAAGTACGAGCCGGTCGAAGGTGCCAAGGCGAATGAGCTGCCGGGGGCATTGCCCGAGGAGGTCAAGGAGGAGCGCTGGCACCGGTTCATGGCGGCGCAGCAGGCGGTGTCGGAAGCGCTGCTGGCTGAAAAGGTCGGGCGCGAGATCGATTGTATTGTCGACGAGGTGGATGCGGACGGCGCGCTGTGCCGGTCGAAGTGGGACGCGCCCGAGATCGACGGCAGCGTGTTCTTGAACGGCGACGGCAACCTGAAGGCGGGCGATATCGTGCGTGCCAAGATCCTGCATGCGGACGAGACGGATCTCTGGGGGGAGCGGGTGGGCTGAGGGAAATCGGGGCAGTACTCGGCTGGATCTACAACGCGATCGCGTCCGTCTCCAGGCGGTGACGTTTGGCTTTGTTCTCCGGTTCGACATGGATGACGGCGTTGGAACCCTCGACGGCTGCTTCGATGGCGGCTTCGAGGCGGTCGCAGATGTTGTGGGCCTCGCTTACGGTCATGTTGCCTGGCACCACAAGGTGAAACTCGATGAAGGTGGCGCGGCCGGCGTGACGGGTGCGAATGTCGTGGGCTTCGAGCGCGCCGCCGCCGTTTTCCGCTATGGCATTGCGGATTCGAGCCTCGATCTCCGGGGAGGCAGCTTCGTCGAGCAGGCTCGACAGCGATTGCTGCATGATCTTGAAGCCGCTGAACAGGATGTTGATCGCAACGACGGCTGCCAACAGCGGGTCCAAGATCGTCCAACCCGTGACAGTCGCGAGCGCCAGGCCGATGACGACCCCGAACGAAGTGCCCACGTCGCTGACGAGGTGCCAGCCGTCGGCCACCAGTGCTGGCGAGCGCCAGGCGCCCCCACGGGAGATCAAGAACCAGGCCCAAGCCCCGTTGATGGCGGCGGCGGCCAGATTGATGGCGAGCCCGAGGCCGGCCTGCTCGAACTTTCGAGGGTTCAGAACGGCGTGATAGGCGGCATCGAACACCAGGAGGGCGGCGACAACGATCAACACGCCCTCGAACACGGCAGCAAAGTACTCAGCCTTGTGGTGGCCGAACGGGTGCTCGTGGTCGGCCGGCTTAACGCTGACACGGATGGCGATCAAGGCAGCGATGGCGGTCAGTATGTTGGCGACGCTTTCCAGGGCGTCGGAGTAGAGCGCGACGCTGCCGGTAATGTGGAAGGCGAGATACTTGATCGCCATGACGATCGCGGCCACGGCAATACTCGCCACGGCAGTATGGCGGATGAGGCTCTCGGCGGTGGTACCAGCGCCTGACATGCAACTCCATGATGGTGTCAGCCCTCAAATGCTAGGTGCCACAAGCTGATGTCTTGCACCACCAGAACTCCTCCACAGGCTTTCCTCATAGGCGCCTCGCGCCGGCACGACGAATCTGATGGATCCTAAAAAAGGTTCGTTTGGCACCTGAACGGTGGCAGCCGAGACCAGAGGGGGTCGAATGGCCAATTTCACAACACACATCGCAGTCGGCACTGTAGTGTCCGGCGCGCTTGCAGTCATGACGCTGGCGGCGGATGTGGTCGCGCCTGAGAATCTGCTCGCTGTCACAATGGCCGGCGTGCTCGGGTCGGTCTTGCCGGACATCGACTTGAAGGACTCGCGTCCGAGTAAGGCGATGTTCTCGGGTCTCGGTATTTTTTTCTCGTTCGCGGTGCTGTTTAACTTCGCAGCCAAGTATTCGATCGTCGAAATGATGATTTTGTGGCTCGGAACACTTGTGGGCGTGCGATATGGTCTGCATGCCTTGTTCCACCGCATCTCGATCCACCGTGGTATCTGGCATTCGCTTCTTGCAGCGGTCTTCAGTGCCGTCGGGACAGCAGTGATATTCTATCATGTGCTGGGCCGCCACGAGGGCGTGGCGTGGCTCGGCGCGGGTTTCATGTTCATCGGCTTCATCACGCACCTCGTACTCGACGAGATGTACTCCGTCGACGTGATGGACACCCGCATCAAGGCGTCGTTCGGAACGGCGATGAAGCTGATCGACTACAAGAATCCGGGCCATACGGCGGTGATGGCCGGTCTTTTGGTGCTGACGTTCATCGCCAGCCCGCCAACGGCCACCTTCGTCGAGGGGATTTCGTCAAAGAGCCTGTGGGCGGGCCTTCAGAACCGGATGCTGCCGCCCGACAATACGTGGTTCGGTGTGTATCGTCCGGGCAGGAAGACGGCCGAAGCGCTGCCTGATCCAAATGGCGGGACGGCCACTGCGGGCCGAGATAGAGATTCGGACGCGGGGATCACGACGGGGTCTGTCCCGGAACGGCCGGCGTCGGAACAGTAGCGGCGCAGCGATACAGCGCTCGAGTTCAGGCTTGGTGCTGGTGTTTCAATCCGGCAAGATACGTAGAGACGAGATCCTCGACCAGCGGAGCCGCCGACTCCGCCGTGATGTTCGACAGTTTGTCGGCTGTCGACAGTGACGTGATGCCATGTACACCTGACCAGAGCACACGGGCCGCGCGTTTTGGCGCGATGGGGTCTCTTGTGTCGACCAGCGGCGCGACGGCTTCTTCGATGCGCGTCATCAGTCCGTCGAGCTTGGTTTGATACCAGCTGGGTACGGCTTTACCGGCTGGCATGTGATGTTCGAACAGCAAGTTCCAGAGTTTTGGGTTCTCGTGAGTAAATGAAAGATAGGCGCGGGCGAGCGCGAGCACACGGGCCTCGGGTGTGTCCTGCTGGGGCAGTTCGGCAAGCCTCGTCGCCAGACGGTCGAGCAGCCGGGCCTCGATGGTCAGCACCAGAGCGTCGAGGTTTTCAAAGACGTTATAGAGCGTGCCCGGCGAGTAGCCGATCCGGCGAGCAATTTCACGCGCGGACAACCCAGCGAGACCGTCGCGCTCAATGAGCTCGGTCGCTGCCACCAAAATGAGCTCCTTGAGCTCATCGGCCGTGTGGATAGATCGCCGACCCATGCTGCCAGATCCGAAAAATCAACGAACTCTAGTTTCCTGATCACAAAGTGAGGTTCATTCGATAACGGCACCTGGCGAGCTTTGCGACCGACGAGGACACGCTTATATCCAGAGCTCTTGTTTGGCTCATGCTTCCAAAGTCCGCCGTTGGACATGCCACGAGGATGAAGCGAACGTCGAGATCGCCAAGCTCGCATAGCGCATCTGACCTTTGGTCCCCATTCGCGGCTGGTCCAAAAACCAAGCATCAGAGGTGAAAGCTATACTCGATTGAGGGCCCGACGCGTGCTCCTTGTGGTGCCGACATCTGCTCCCAACGGCGCTGCGCCTGGAAGCAATTGTCTCAACTGGAACACGAGCGCTCCAGCAGGTGTGTCACACGGCCTCAGCCACAATAGACGGCCACGCTGTTTGCGCAAGCCGTCAGCCCCCCTCTCTTCAGGAAAACAGTGTTCCGATAGGGAGCAAGAATGGCGCTTTGGGGTAAACGACGATGCCGCCGTTGATCACTTCGGCAGATCAATCAGCGCCGCGGACAATGGGCAAATGGGCCCGCGTTCCTGCGAGCCCATGATTTCGAAAAGCCGGGGCAAGCTCGATTCAGGGACAGGAGAAGTCGCAGCGGCTGGCGCTGGTCTGCTGCGAGGAATTGTGCACGCAGTCGGAGCGCGGCGTCAGCAATGCTTGGTCGTTCCAGGTGATGGTGCCGTTCGAAAGACTGTCGGACAGCGGGTTCTCGTCCCAGTTCACGAACAGCGGCGCAAACTGATAGGTCGTTTCAACGACGATCACGCGGCCGCCGGGGCTGACCAGATTGTTGGGCAGCGCGTAGGTGGCGCATTTCGCAGGAACCGTCTTGCCATTGTGCGAGTAGGACCACTCGACCTGCGGCTGCTGGCCGACGGTGATGGGCGCCCGCACGGCGATGACGCCCAGCGACAACGTTGTGGCATCATAAGGTCGCATCAAGTGCGTGATGGCCTGCATCATGCCGTCGAGGTCAGCGTTGTCGATTTCCTGTTCGCGCGCGATGAGGTCGGTGGTCATTGCAGTAGCGTTACCGAAGCGGCGGTCGGCGTCGACGGCGCGGGCCACTTCGACCGTGCCGAGAAGCATAATCGCGAGTATGGGCAATACGAACGCGAATTCGACGGCGGCGACACCGCTGGAGTCGGTTGCGATCCGCTTGGTGAACACACTCAGGCGGCGGCAGGTTTTGGCGACACATTTTGAGATCATGGCAGTCCTCTGGATCAGTCTTCGTTCTCGAGTTCGGGATCGATCTTGCAATCCGGTCGCAAGGGCCAGCGTTCTTCAGATCACTGATAGGGTTCAGTTCGGAAGATCGTCGAGGCCTGAATGAGCGCCGCGCCGCCGAGGTCTTGGACATTGGTGGTCTTGTTCTTTGAGGCAAGCAGCAGCCATGGCATGCTTTCAGCCAATTCCCATTCGTGACACACGGTGACCAGCACGACGTCGCTCGCCTCGCCGGCCGTCAACGTCAGCGAATCGGTTCCGCTGCCGCCGGTCTGCCGGAGACCGGTGCCGGAATTGGCAATGCAATTGATTGGGGTAACGTCGGCCCAATTCTCAAAACTCTGAACGTGAACCTGCAGCCTTCCGTTGCATGCAATGAAGGTAGTGATCTCATCACAGATGAGCTGTTTGAACTGATCGACCGTAATGTTAGTCCGCTGCGCAGAGCCGGTCCGGATCTGGCGCGAGGCCGTGCTCACTGCGTGATTGAGCTGACTTGTGGCAAGCCAATAAAGGCCAAGGCCGGTGATGCTTAAAGCGAAGATCAGGAACGGGCCTGCCACCATCCCAAACTCAATCGCAGTCGTGCCGCGCCGGTCTTTCCGCCAGCGGCTCAACACGTCCATGAGCGACGGTTTGGCCGGCTGGACTGTCGTCTGACAAACTTGCAGCGACCTACTCATACTCATAACTCTCGACCCCACTCAGTACTCGACAGACATACAGGTACGCCCCGATGCCAGTTGATCGAATTCTAATAATCTATTGATGAAGGAAAGATTTATTGCTCTGAAAATGCAATGTCAGAGTAAACGCCATTTAATGTTTGGCAACAAAGTGTTTACCAACGCGCTGTGACGCGGACGTTTCGACTCTCGATCGTCAGTGGGCTATGCCTTGAACGAAAAATCGAGCCGCCCTCGATGGAGCGGCTCAATGTCGTGCAGGGCAGCAGGAGAGAGTGTATCCCTCCGGTTACTGGGCAGCAGCTTGGCCGCCGCCTTCCGAGGACTGCTCTGAGAACTTGGTCTTCTTCTCGCCGTGCTTCGAGATGGTCTCGAAATAGTCCTTGTCGTCGCCGATCGTGAGTGTCGGCGAGCAGGCGGGTGTGCAGCTGAATGAAAAGCGGGAACTGCCACGGTGCAGGTTCACCAAGCGCACCTCATCGCGCTGGACGACCACGCGCTGGTCCTGGATGACATTCCGCTCGCCATCGAGCGCAATAATGTTGGTGACGCCGAAAGTCTTTCCGGTCACGACCAGAAGATTGCCGCCCTGGATGGCGACATCGGCAATCGAAGGGTTGCCGATGATGACTTCCGCGACCGGACGCGGTAGCCGCAATAGCTGGGACTGGTCATAGCGCACGATCAGGTCGTTGGCGCGTGCGTGAGTGGCCTCGAGGGTTATCGCAGCCGTCAGCGTGGTCGCCGCGAGCAAGGCTGCCTTCAGCATTGCTGCGCTCGAGCTCGAGTGCGAGGCGTGGGAAAACATGGTGCAGCATCCTTCTGCCAAAACTTTTCACGCCAGATTAGGTCAGCAAATGATGAAGGAACTGCAAACGAGCGGGTGGATTCGAGGCAAACAGCCAAAACCGGCGAAGTGCCTGGTTCGAAGCTCGCGGCGGTAGAGGCCCGACAGTCGATAGGATTGCGGTTCCGCACGTTTTGCTCGCTGGTTCTGTGGCTTTGAAATCAAGCAGATCGTGCAGAGTACGGAGGTGCGATCGCTCCGTTTGGCCGCGAGGTCATTCCAGGTCTGCGCGAGCCGCGCAGCTGCCTGCAGTATTTGAAGCGGGGGCCCCGGCGAACAACGAAATATTAATC
>PERT01000090.1 GCA_002928955.1 Hyphomicrobium sp.
TAGAATCATAGGTTTGCTAGTGTTCCTTAGGCGCCGACATTTGATCTGGAGCGCGTTGCACAGGGAATCAAATGTCGGCGCCGGAACACTAGAATCATAAGTTTGTTCGTGTGCTTTCGACCGCGAAGTTCGCACCGTGCGCTTCGCAGAATGAACCGAACTTCGCGGTCGGGGCGCGAGGGTTTCGGCGATGCTGTTGTTCCTCTTGGTTCCAACATTTGCTCTGAACCTTGCAGCTGAGGGAAGCAAATCTCAGAACCGGTAAATGAGACACTGTCTGGGGCGTTATCTGCAGTTGAGACACTGCATCGAAAACGATGCGCCCAATCTGAATCTCAAGCGCCCTGTCGCTACCCAATTCACACCCGTTCGATCCTTTGCCGCTCGCGTTGGCGCACGAGCTCGGCAACTCCGGCCCAGGCCCAAGAGCGGCCTGCGTCACCACTCTGTCCATGATGGATTGAGAAAAAGTCAGCAACTTCTGCCGCATGCCGCCCATGCCGGCCCTCGAGAACCGCCGCCATGTTCTCCACCTCGCGCGGCGTCGGTGTTGCATCTTCGTCGGGGTGCCAGCCGATGTTCATGGTCTCGTCTCGCGTGCTTTCGTTCACAATGGTCGTCGCGGGCAGAACCGGTCGCTGCCCGCCCTCCGTTGGAAACTCAGATAAGCAAGTTTGAAGCCAGATTAGCCACGGTATTTTTTGGTGAGGAGCCGGGGCGCGGACCGGCCATGCTGAACCGATCATTTTCTATTGTCTTCCCAGCGAGCTTCGGCTGCCGTCGCCTTGCCTCGATCATGCTAGTCTAGCGCATCTGACGTTTGGTCCCCACTCGGGGCTGGACTCGAAACCAAACGTCAGATGAAAAAGTTACACTAGAATCATGGAGTTGCTAGTGTTCCTTACGGCGCCGATATTTGATCTAGAGCGCGTTGCAACGGGAATCAAATGTCGGAGCCGGAATACTAGTTTATGCCGTTACCACCGTCAGTCCCCGCCGGAGTTGTTCCATGACACGTGTTGCTTGGCCTCAACTGAAACGTGCCCGTCTTGGCGCTCTCGTTGCCATTCTGGTTTCTGGTGCTGCTGATGCAACATCAGCGGGGGACGACGGCAAGTCCAGACCAGGGCAGGAACGCGGCCGGTCGGGCCCACATTTGGCCCCATCCGAGCGCACCCCTCCACCGGCCACCGGGCCCGGCGGAGACGCAGGCGTTGATATTCCCAGCAAGGTTCCGCCCAGTCGCGGCGGCGCGGAACGTGAGCCCCCGTTCAACGAGGGTTGCCCCTTGCGCGATCCGAGGAAGCTCGAACTGATCGTCTGAGGTTTCGCACTTCGCCAAGCGGCTGGGCGCGCGACTATTTGGCCACTGAAGCAGCCGCGGGTTTTGCCGCCGCGCCCGCCGAAACACCACCTGACGTTGCCGTGGCGGGAGCCGACGTTGCTTCTTTCGCCGCCCGCTCGCCGTTCGCGCCGGATTTTGCTGCTTTTGCCTTGGCGCGAATTTCGGCAGCCTTGGCTTTGATCCGCTTTGCGTTGGCTACCGCGCGGCCCCGGCGGCGCGCACCGCACTCCCAGGCCAGAACCGTCTCACGCACCGTTATGACGCTTTTGGCATCGGCGGCGAGCGGCATGGTTTCAAGTGTGGATGCATTGAACAGCGTTTTCCAATCGTAGTTCTGGAAGCCGTGCTCAAGAAGACTGGCGGCTCTCAGCGAACGCTCATGACCTGTTGGCTCCCCGAGAACGACGGCCATCAGTCGTCGGCCGTCGCGGGTTGCACTCGCCACGACATTGAATCCGGAATCGCAGATGAAGCCGGTCTTCATGCCATCGGCGCCGTCGAACGTCTTGAGCAGAGAATTGTGGCTTCGGAGACGGATCTTACCGATACGGACATCGCCCGCCATCCAATAATGACTGTATTCGGGGAAATCGCGGGAGATGGCGCGCGCCAGCTTGCCCAGATCGCGCGCGGTCGTCACCTGATCTGGCGCCGGCAGGCCGTTCGCGTTGACGAAGTTCGTTCGCGACATGCCGATGCGCCGTGCCGTGTCGTTCATCTCGGTGATGAAACCCGCCTCGCTGCCGCCCACGGCTTCTGCCAGCATGACGGCCACGTCGTTTGCCGATTTGACGATCAACGACTGAAGTGCCAGATCCACGGTCATCTCGGCTCCGACCGGCAGTCCCACTTTGCTGGGCGGCTGCAGATTGGCCGCTTCACTGCACGTGATTTTGGTTTCGAGAGTGATCTTACCGGCCTTGAGCGCCTTGAACACGACATAGGCCGTCATGATCTTTGTCAGCGACGCTGGATGCCATTGGTTGTCGAGGTCTTCGGCGTAGAGAACATTGCCGTTACCCGCATCGAACAGCAGCGCGGGACCGGCCTCGGCTGACCGGGCGGCCGACAGGACTCCCGCCAACACCAGCGGTGTCATGATGAGGGCGGCCAACATCCTGGACTGACTCATGAAATCTCCCGGTCAAACCGACCCTGAGTGCCTTAACACATTCGGTCGCGCGCGGGCAACGAGGGGCCGTGCGCTGAACTCCCGCGGGCCGTGCTTGTGAAGGAACCGTCGCTGGAAACGTTCGTTGAGATCGGGCTGCGTGTGCCGCCGCGACATGAAAACGAATGCGAAAAAGCCCGAACGTCGAATTGCCGGATGATCGCAGCCCGGAGAGCTGTCAGGTCGGGTAACAGTAAACAGAACGTCGAAGCCGAAGATTTAGACCGAAGTCCCCCAACCCGCTCTAGATCAAATGCCGGCGCCATGGGAACAATGGCAACATTATGATTCTATTGTATATTTTGAATCTGACTTTAGGTTTCGAGTCCATCCCCCAGTGGGGACCAAACTTCGGTTGCGCTACACCAGTCTGATGATCGCGAAGTCCGTTTCATTCTTGCGGCGCGTTCGGAGACGGACTTCGCGATCTGCAGCACAAGAGTCTCAATGGTTTGCTCGTGTCCTCCCGCCCGCGACCTTCGCTCAATGCCCGCTGCAGAATAAAGCGAACGTCGCGGCCGGGGCGCGAACCCGGCATCATGCTGACGCCGCGGCCTCGTCCTCGACGTCCTCGCCTTCCTCGGCGAATGGCCCCGCGTAGGCAGATTTTCCCATCGCTTGCTCGATGAGCCGTAGAAGCTGCCTCTGGCGGCTCTCCATGAATTGGTCGAACCGGTCAGCGCGCAGCAAGGCAGGGTCGATCAAATGCGATCGCAAGAAGGTGTCGAGGCGCTCGGACGGAATCGCAGGTGTGCTGGCGTTGCCTTGCTCGAGCCGCGCAATGTAGCTCGACGGAGCGTCTCCGCCGATGATCCGGTTTGTCCGGTAGGACAGAGGTGTCTTGTTGATGATCGAGTCGTAAACCTGCGGCTTGATGCCCGCCTTCTTGCACCAGTCCTGCGGGAAGATGTGGTGAATGTCGACGTTCTCGCCGAAGAAGACCGTGTGGTCGAATTTCTGCCCCGACCGGAAATCTAGTGCGTCCTCCTTCATCAGCAGGGCATTGACGCCTTTGTACGCCGCCGACAGCCTCATGCGCATGGTCTTGAGGCGGTCCGCGCGAAAGATGGTCTCGCTCACAGTCGATGGCTCGGCGCCCCCGGCAAGCCAAGCAGGAACCTCGACAAAATCGCGGGCTATGCGTGATTCGATCGCCGATCCGTAGAGCTCGCCGAACACGCCGTTCCAATACCAGCGAACGAGTTTGGACCGGATGCCCTCGTGCTCCTCGTCGTCGCCGATATCAGCCAGGATCGCGGCCAGAGCGACGACCTGCGACTGATAGGGCAGGTCGAAGTTCCTGTAGATGTGCAGGCGGTGCAGGAATTTCGCAGCGCGTACGAAGCCCGCTTCTACCTGCTTTTCAAAGCGCTCATAGGCGTCGAGCGGCAGATCGAGGAGCGCCTGCCGGTTGCCGGTGATCGTCGGCAGTTCCTTCCCTTGCTTCCCGTCCTTCTCGGCATCGCGTCGTCGCTCGCGCGTGTAGAACAGGGAGACGGCTTGCAGGAAATCCGTGTTGCTGACGCTGGCCAGGATGCCTGCATCAGAATCGGCAAACCGTAGCGTGTCCGATAGCCGCGCTTGCCGGCCCTTGCTCGCCTCGTCCCCAAACCAATCCTTGCGCAGCTCGTGCCCCGACGCCGCATACATCGCGGTGACGAGTTCGAAGGCGTCGAGCGGCTTGCCACCGGTATTGACCTTTTCGAAGACGACGCACACGGCTTCCTTGGTCGTCGATCGGTCGAGAGCGATGACCGGAACTCGGTAGTATTTGAAGTTCTCCAGCACCTGCCTCTTGAAGGTCCGGAAGTCGTCGCGCACCGCCCGGTGCTGGTCGCCCGCCCAGTGCTGATCGAAGCCGTCCTGCCATTTGTCCCAGTCGAACACCTGGCAAACTGGATACATCAGGGCGGCATACTCCTTCTCGGGAGTCGAAAGGTCGCGCACCACCTCCCGACCGAAGTTGGTACGCTCCACTTTGTCCTCTGGGACGCCGATCACCGCGTCTTCACGGTTCACCGCTTCGTCGAGCGCCTTGCCGATGTCGATGTAGAACCAGCGCCGAACCATTTTCTTCTTTGGCGTCACGGTCTCGACGACCTTGCCCCGCAGCGTGACCTGATACAGCGATGTCATCCGCTGCTGACCGTCGAGAAGCAGAGAGCGCGGGGCCGCAGACTTGGCAACCTGCGGCGCCCCCTCGATCGGACGCGGCTTGAAACTCACAGGCCCGCCCGTATCAAGCGACATGAGCGCACCGACCGGAAATGCCCGCGAGATCGAGGCGATCAGGCTCTTGATGCGATCCTCGTCCCATACCCAGCTGCGCTGGAAGTCGGGAAGCTGAATGATTCCGCGATGGCACTCGTCGAGCAGGCGGTGAAGGTCGACCGGATTGGTCTGGAATGTCGATCCCGGCATCGAGCCTCCTCCTCGCGATAAATCAGATAGTTGCAGGCGGCAGAATCGTGCGTCAGCGCGGAGGAGACTGGGTGCCGCGCCAAGCCGGGTCAAGGCGGTCTCAACGAACGCGCCAACTTTATCTTCACTCGTATCCTCTGCCGGCTCCGATTGTCGATGTCCTCCATGGTGGGACTGGGATTGTGGACCAGTGTCGGTTCACACGACAGCCGCCCCATTTTCTTCCGATCACGTTCAATAGCGGCTTTCAAACACCACAGGTGGAAAGGGTCAGGCGTCAACTCAGTCGAACAGGTTGGCGCCACCACCCCTTCCCTTCGGCCACGCAACGCCAGCTATTCGCGCAGCGCCCACCGTTTCGACGTTCGTGCCCTTCGGTTGGTCTTGCTCAACAACCCTGCTAAACCGCCTGCCCATGTACCATCGCCGAGCCAACCCCGATGCCTGAACTCCCCGAGGTCGAGACGGTCAAGCGCGGCCTCGAGCCCGTTTTGGCGGGTCGGCGCCTCGTGCGCGTCGAGCAGCGGCGTCCAGACCTGCGCTTTCCGTTACCCGAGCGGTTCGCCGAGCGGCTCGCCTGCCGCGTCGTCACCGCGCTCGATCGCCGGGCGAAATACATGCTCTGGCACCTCGACAGCGGCGAGACGCTGATCGTCCATCTCGGCATGAGCGGGCGGTTCACGATCACGCCGCATGCTGCAGGCTCGAGGAGCGTTGCCCCTCGCACGCCCCGCCAGGGACGTGTACCCGGGCCCACGTCGGATGGGATACCCGAAGGCCAGGCACTCGGCCAGTTCATGTACGTCACTGGCGCTACAGCAGCGCACGACCACGTCGTCTTCCACACCGAGGACGGGGCGACCGTCACCTACAACGACCCGCGCCGTTTCGGGTTCATGCTCCTGGTGCCCGGAACGGAGCTCGACACCCACCCCCTCATGCGCGGGCTCGGCATCGAACCGCTCGGCAACGGACTTAACGCCGTGTACTTGGCCATGCGCGCTCACGGCCGCAAAGCCGACCTCAAGGCATTCCTGCTCGACCAGCGCATCGTCGCGGGGCTCGGTAATATCTACGTCTCAGAAGCCCTCCATCGCGCCGGAATTTCGCCCCACCGCGCCGCCGGGTGCCTGGCGAAATCCGAGGGCCGTCCGACCGGCCGCTGCGAACGTTTGATCCCTGCCATCCGCGATGTGCTCATCGCGGCCATCGAGGCTGGCGGATCGAGCTTGCGCGACTACCGACATGCCGACGGCGCGCTCGGGGACTTCCAGCATCAGTTTTTGGTCTATGACCGCGATGGCGAGCCTTGCCAGAGGGCGGGCTGCGGGGGCATGGTGCGCCGCACAATCCAGGCTGGGCGCTCGACCTTCCACTGCACGAGCTGCCAGCGCTGATTCTCCCGCAAAGGACATCACATGACCTTCGAAAACATCATCGTCGAGACCAAGGGCCGCGTCGGCGTCGTTACGCTCAATCGCCCGCAGGCGCTTAACGCCTTGAACAACGCGCTCGTCGCTGAGCTCAATCAGGCTATCGAGGCCTTCGAGGCCGACCTCAACATCGGCTGCGTGGTCATCACCGGCTCGGAGAAGGCCTTCGCGGCGGGCGCCGACATCAAGGAAATGCAGTCAAAGACCTACCAGCAGGCTTACTCGGAAGATTTCATCTCGACGTGGGAGAAGATTACCCGCGCGCGGAAGCCGGTCATCGCAGCCGTCTCGGGCTTCGCGCTCGGGGGCGGCTGCGAACTCGCCATGATGTGCGATTTCATCATCGCCGCCGACACCGCCAAGTTCGGCCAGCCTGAGATCAACCTCGGCATCATGCCGGGCGCGGGCGGCACGCAACGGTTGACCCGCTTCGTCGGCAAGTCGAAGGCCATGGAGATGTGCCTGACCGGCCGCATGATGGACGCGGCCGAGGCCGAGCGCGCGGGTCTCGTCTCGCGCGTCGTGCCCGCTGCGGACCTCATGACCGAGGCGATGAAGGCCGCCGACAGCATCGCCGCCAAATCAATGCCCGCCGTGATGATGACCAAGGAAACCGTGAACCGCGCCTACGAGACGACTTTGACCGAGGGCATCCGCTTCGAGCGCCGCGTATTCCATGCAATGTTCGCGACCGACGACCAGAAGGAAGGCATGGCCGCCTTCGCCGAGAAGCGGAAGCCCGTCTTCAAGCATCGCTGACGACGGACGACGGGAGGGTCAGTCCCGGTCCGGCAGACCGAGCAACCGCCGGTGGGTGTTGGCTGCCATGAACGCCAAGACGACGATGGTCAACCCGCCAACCAGAAAGACGTGGTTGGCGGCCCAGTCGCCCTTGAGGGTGGCGAGCTTGCCCATGCCAACCAGGAAGGCCAGTCCGCATCCCGCCGCAAGCCCGTGCAGCCGCGCCAATGCTCCGGCCATGCGGATTGCGCGGTCTGTCGCCCAACGGCTGCCGGGCTGCCCCATGGCATGGACATAGCCCAGCAGCAGTGCGGCGACCACGGCCATCGCCGTGCCATACTGCCAGCCGTGGCGCCATTTCACTTCGGTCAAGAGATAAATGGCGAACAGGGCCGCCGCGCCCCACGCATACACCAGTGCGATCAACCGGGTGTTGCGGCGAAGAGTGTGGAACGCGGCCCGTCCGTCGCGATCCGGCTCGCGCACGGCATCGGCGTTCATCGGCACCGACACCGCCAGGACGGCCGCTGAGAAGGCAAAGGCCGCCAGCAGCGCCAGAAAGCGGGCATCAAAGCTGGCCGCCAAGCTCATCGCAGCGGCACTGGCGGCCAGCGCGGTCATCAGCCAGGGCATTTGCCTTTGCAGCGGGTGCCGTTCCGGCGCGCGAGGCGACATGTTGACAGACCCTCCGCCGCTCAGCTGGCGACTGTCTTCGACCGGCTGGTCAAGAGCGCATTGAGACTGATCGCGGTCAGCGCTACCGCGCCGAAGAAGAAGATGTTGTTTGCGGCCCAGTCGGTGAAACGGGGTGTCAGGTAGCGGGTCATCTTGCCATCGACCAGAAGGCCGATCACAGTGATGACCATGCCCACGAGCTGGGCCATCGTCAGGTATCGAGCGATCTTCATCATGGTTTCGTCTTCGCGTCCCGATTCAGCATCGCGAGCAAGCGTGTTCGAGACGAACAGGCAAAGCCCGCCTGCGACAGCGAACGCCAGGAAGAATCCAAGCCATTCATTCCATTTCAGAATGAAGTAGTAGGTGACGAACAGCGATAGCGCTCCCCAAACCCACACCATCCCCATGTAGCGCGCTGTCGAAGCTGCAATGGTCTGGCTCGAAGTGCCCGCCGCGTGCAATTGCCGATTGTCAATGATGGCTAGAATAGCGATCAGGATGCTAATGATTGCTGCGGTGCCCATGTGGATCAGCGGTTGAGCAGAAGCTGCGGAGACGATCATGATCGCGACGCCAAGCGCGATGCTGAGCATCCAGATGAACATCGAAGCCATGCCAGTTCCCCCCTCGCAGCGATTCGCCACATCTTCGGGAAGACAACGTTCCAAAAGACCCCGATGCCAAGTAAAATCGGCGTCAGCTTAAAAAATGTGTCGATTCCGGTCGACGTGTTGCAGCGCCGACGCGCGATCCGTCGCCTTAAACGGTCCGTTCGGATATCTGCCTCCCCTCGTAGTGCGCTCCCAGTCAAATGTCGGAGCCGGGAAGAACACGAGCAAGACCATGATCGTCGTTTAGCCCGTGCATCTGATGTTTGGTCTCGAGAACAGTCGCGGGTGGTCGCCAAACGTCAGGGTCGCGTGACGATCAGAACGTCACCGGCGTTGGCCGACAGCGGTCTTGCCCAACGGATCGATTGCTATTTTGACTTGACGGACATGGCTGCCGGGCGCTTTAGATCTTGCCACTTGGCGATCGCGAGCCGTTTGGCATCGCCTGCCGTGGGCCGCCTTAGCTCAGCTGGTTAGAGCGCTGGTTTGTGGAACCAGAGGTCCTCCGTTCGATCCGGAGAGGCGGTACCAATCGTTTCAGCACTTTAGATTGACCTAGGCACGCGGCGTCACGCTCGTGGGGCGTCGCGCCTTAATTGACTGGTGGGTGGGGCATCGTGCGCGTCAATTAAGGCGCGATGAACGCCCCACTAACCCAATGATATAGCTAGTGGCCTTCATGTCGGGCCT
>PERT01000091.1 GCA_002928955.1 Hyphomicrobium sp.
AGAATCATAGGTTTGCTAGTGTTCCTTAGGCGCCGACATTTGATCTGGAGCGCGTTGCAACGGGAATCAAATGTCGGCGCCGGAACACTAGTTCTGTCGCATGGATACGCCCATGGATACCAAGGTCATCGCCAACGCGCCCTATTTTGACGTGCAGGGGTTGCGCACGGAGTTGACGGCCGCCTTTGCTGCCGCAGGTTCTCCGGCAGATGCGCGTCCGCGCGTCGTCGAACGGCTGAAAGCGCTGGTCAAATCGGCGCGAGCCGACGCGCGGGCGGGGCTCGAAGCCGATGGCCGCGGGCGGCGCTGTGCGGAAGGCTTGGCGCGGTTCCAGGACGAGTTGATCGGGCTGATCTACGATTACACCACAACGCACGTCTACCGGGCCACCAATCCATCGGATGCCGAGAGTATGGCGATCATCGCGACCGGTGGCTACGGCCGCGGCCTGCTCGCACCAGGCTCCGACATCGATCTCTTGTTTCTGCTGCCCTACAAGCAGACGCCTTGGGGCGAGAGCGTCGCTGAATACATGCTCTACATTTTATGGGATCTCGGCTTCAAGGTCGGCCATGCGACACGCACCATCGATCAGAGTTTAAAGCTCGGCTTGCAGGACCTCACCATTCGCACGTCGCTTCTCGACATCTGGTTTATCTGGGGTGATCGCCGGCTGTTCGACGACCTCGAAAATCGGCTGCGCAACGAAGTCTTTGCGAACACGGCCCGCGCATTCATCGACGCCAAGATGGCCGAACGCGATGAGCGCCACCGGAGGACCGGTGAGAGCCGCTATAAGGTCGAACCCAACGTCAAGGATGGCAAGGGTGGGCTCCGCGATCTCCACACACTGCATTGGCTATCGAAATATCTCAACGGCCAGGACGTCGGCCAGGCGTCGGTCGACGCCGGCATTTTCACGGTGGACGAGGTGCAGACGTTCCGCCGCTGTGAGGACTTCCTGTGGAGTGTGCGCTGCCACCTTCATTTTTTAGTGGGTCGCGCCGAAGAGCGCCTGACTTTCGACGTGCAGCCGGCGTTGGCTGAGCGGTTCGGTTATCGCAACAACTCCGGACTGCGCGCGGTCGAGCGGTTCATGAAGCACTATTTTCTGGTCGCCAAGGACGTCGGTGATCTCACCACAATATTGTGCTCGGCGCTAGAAATGCAGCAATTGAAGACTGCGCCGGGATTGAAGCGGTTCATCGAGAAGCTCGACTGGCGAACACGTCGGCAGGTACGCCAGCGCACGGATTTTCGCATCGAGAACTCGCGGATCAACGTGGCCGACCCCGACGTGTTCAAGCGTGATCCGGTCAATCTAATTCGCTTTTTTGCGCAAGCCGAGCAAACCGCTACATTCCTGCATCCGGATGCGATCCGGCTGATCCGGCGGTCGCTGCGGCTGATCGATCATTCGCTGAGGGCGAATGTCGAAGCCAACCGGATCTTTCTCGAACTGCTCACGGGCCATACCGATCCGGCCGCCACGCTGCGGCGGATGAACGAGACCGGAGTGCTTGGAAGGTTTATTCCGGATTTCGGCCGCGTCGTGGGCATGACGCAATTCAACATGTACCACCACTTCACCGTGGACGAGCATCTGATCCGCACCGTCGGCATGTTGACCGATATCGAGAATGGCGGGGCCGCAGCCGAGTTGCCGTTGTCGACCAAGCTTATAAAGACACTTCAGAATCGCCGCGTGCTGTTTGTCGCTGCCTTTCTGCACGATGTCGGCAAAGGCCGCGTCGAAGATCACTCAGTGGTTGGCGCACGCATCGCGCGCCAGGTCTGTCCGCAGCTTGGTTTGACCCCGGCTGAGACCGAATTGACGGCGTGGCTGATCAACGAGCATCTCAGGATGTCCAACATCGCCCAGAGCCGCGACATCTCCGATCCCATGACGATTCGCGACTTCGCCAATGTCGTCCAGAGCCCGGAACGACTTAAACTGCTGCTGCTGCTCACGGCCGCCGACATCCGCGCCGTCGGACCAGGCGTGTGGAACGGCTGGAAAGGTCAGTTGCTGCGCACGCTCTACCATGAGACAGAGCCGCTGGTGGCTGGCGGCCACACGTTGCAGGAGCGCGGCCATCGGGTGTCCGAGGCACAGACGGCGTTGCGGGCGGCATTGCCCGAGATGACTGCAACTGAGGTCGACCGCTTCGTCGCGCGGCAGTTTCCGGACTATTGGCTGCGCACCGACACCAAAAAGCAGTCTGACCACGCGCGCCTCATCTCGCGCGCCGAACAGGCTAATGTGTCGCTCGCAAATGACGTATCGACAAATGCGTTCGCTGCCATCACCGAACTTACGATCTTCGCGCCGAACCATCCACGGTTGTTGTCGCTGTTCGCAGGCGCTTGCGCCGCCGCCGGAGCCAATATCGTCGGCGCACACATCACGACCACCCGCGACGGCTTTGCGCTCGACACATTCCTGCTCGCCCGCGAGTTCTCCACCGATGAAGACGAACTTCGGCGCGGCAAGCGCATCGGCGACACCATCGACCGCATCCTGAAGGGCGAGGTCAGGCTGCGCACGCTGCTCTTGAAGCGTCGGATGGCGGAGCGGCGCATCGAAGCATTCGCGGTGGCGCCGGAAATCGTCATCAACAATGCGCTATCTGAGCACTATACGGTTGTCGAGGTGGCCGGCCGCGATCGCCCTGGATTGCTTTACGATCTGACCGCGGCCATTTCCGACCTGAACCTCGACATCACATCCGCGCACATCACGACGTTTGGAGAGAAGGCTGTCGACGTGTTTTATGTCACCGACCTGACAGGCAAGAAGCTCAACAGCGAAACACGCGAGAAGGCCATTCGCGAGCGGCTCGAGGTCATACTCAGCGGGGGTGCCGCGGAGGCAGAGCCCGCATAGGGGGCGGTGGCGGGTGGTTCGACTCGGGCTGTTGCATATGGGCAAGCCGGCAACGGCGGGCGCGCAGAATCGACTAAGTGGAAGCGGGCTGATTGCCCGGCCCCGACTTTCATTGTACGCCCGTCGGAATTTGTTTTCCTGGGGTGGCCGGCGAGGCTCGACAATGTTGTTCCGCGTTTTCCTTATTGTCATTGCGATCCTTGCGGCTCAAATGAGCCGGGCCTGGGCTCAGAATGTTCGCGGCGGGTCTCTCGATGACCAACTCAGGGTCGTCGCAATACAAGAATTACTGATCGGCAGCGGTAACTTAGACGTCGAGGCCGGTCACGTCAGCCAGCCGGAGCTGCAGGCCGCTGCCCTGGACTTCAGGAACGGGATTGGGTCTGGCGAAAAAGGTCCGTTTACCGAATTGGAATTGCAGAAGCTGCAGGACGCGGCGGATGCATTCCTGGCGTTCGCCGATTACACGCGGGTTCGCGATCCCGATACCGGAATTACGGTTACGCTGCCGCGCAATCTTTTCAGCCCTATTCCCCGCCCGAAGTCCTCGCCGGATCCCAATTGGACCACCTTTGTCTCGAGCTATGGCGGCATGCAGATCCATGTCTTCCGCTACCGTCTGTTCGCGGAAACGCCGGTCTCGCTGTTGTCGCGGCTGGTCGAGCGGCGGCAGAACATCAATTTCGAACGCCTCGATATTGCCGGCAACGAGTTCGCGGTCGATGCGACCGCCGACTTCAGCAGTGGCAAGAGCTATCTTATCGCCATGCGTGGCTGGGAGACGGATGGCTACATTATCGGTTTCCAGGCCGTGTTCGACGTCGACTACAGCCCGGCGCTGCAGGTGCCTGACCTGGTGGTCCCCACCAACCTCAAGACAACAGTCTATCGCAACGGCCGATCGAGCGGCCGCCCGGAGCAGGTCACCGAGCGCGAAGGCAACTGGCGGCACGTCGTCAAGGCCCTGACGAACCGCATCAGCTCGGATTTCGAGGTCAGCAACGGCTGGCGGAAAATTTCGAGTGCCGAGTGCAAAAAACGCCGGCTGACCACCGGCCGCGGCGGCCAGGATGGGCCCAAGATCGTGCGGGTCGTATTCGCCACCGATCGGAAAAAGGCGGAGCCGACGGTGCCGGCTGCCGCGAACGCCAAGCCCGACGTCGATCAATTGTTTGCGGCAGCACCTGACGACCGCCTTCACGTCGGCTGCGCGATCGTGAGCGTGCCACCCGATCCGGCGATCGCGGCCAAGGTGCTGAGGCCCAAGCCCAACGGACGCGGACAGTTCGAGCCTTTCGACGCCCAGAAGCATTTCGGTATCGATAGCGTCGTCGACCTTGGCTCAAGCGCGCGCCTTGGCCGCGGCGAAGAGTTCATTCTGGTCGACGAGGGCAAGGAAGGCGCATTCGAACGGGCGTTGCTGTTCATCCACGGCTACAACACATCGTTTGGCGAAGCCCTGCTCCGCGTTGCCCAGATCGCCGCAGCCGTCGACGAGAACCTCCGTGTCTATATGTTCAGCTGGCCATCGCGCGAGCGCTATTTCTCTTACGTCGACGATCTCGATAACGCCGAGCGGGCGGAGCAGTCGTTGCAGTATTTCATGAAGCTGATCCTGCGGGACGCCAACGTGCGGCAGCTCGATGTCATCGCCCATAGCATGGGCTCGCAGAGCCTGCTGCGGTCCGTCGATGGCTTGCGCGCCGTATTCGATCAGCGCGCGTGGGGCATTGAGGCCGGGACCGGGGCAGATGCGGCAAAGCCTTCCCAGGTCCGATTGCGGCTCGGGCAGGTGATTTTCGCGGCGCCCGACGTCTCGCGACCGATCTTCGAGCGGCAGCTGGCCATGCTCGCCCCCTATGCGCGCCGCGTCACGGTCTACACGTCTGCCGTCGATCGAGCACTGTGGCTGTCCGAGTTGCTGCGCTTCAGCCCGCGCGCCGGATACCTCGGTACGGCCAAAGAACCGGTCGAGGCCAGGGGCGTCCATGTCATAGATGTAACCGGCAAGCCCTTGCCCAAGCTGTCGCCCAAGAGACTCACGGAGTTCAACCACAACTACTTCGTCGAGAACCCGTCCGTGTTGCGCGACATCCAGTCGATTTTGAAGGACGCGACGGCGCGAAATCCGAGGCGGCGCGCCGAAGCCGTCAAAGGTCGTCTCCTGCACACGTTCCTGGAGGTGCCGTATTCCGGCCGGTTCGACAGTTTTTATTGGAAGCTGATTGATCCGGTCGGCCGCTGACCACCTGTTGCGTGGCGCCGCCGCGCTGCTTCAAGTAGCGGTATGCGCGGTTGTCATCGCCGCTGGAAGGACTAGATTGCGCCGGCCTCGTCGGCCGGTCGTCCGGCTCGTCTGGTCCCGCTCCCGCGATTGGCCAATCACTCATTCGGATACCGCCTGATGAACCTCTATCGCGCATTCGCGACCGTCGGCGGCCTGACCATGGTCAGCCGCATCCTGGGGTTCGCACGTGACATTCTGATTGCCGCGGCACTGGGATCTGGGGCGGTGGCCGACGCATTCTTCGTCGCCTTCCGGTTCCCCAATCTGTTCCGCCGCCTGTTCGGCGAGGGTGCATTCAACGCGGCATTCGTGCCACTATTTGCGAAGAAGCTCGAGAGTGATGGCCCGGTCGCGGCCAAGGGATTTGCCCAAGAGGCGCTTTCCGGTCTCTTCTGGCTGCTGCTGATACTTTCCGTGGCGGCAATTGCCGCGATGCCTTGGTTGATGATGCTGCTGGCGCCCGGCTTCATCCAGAACCCGACGAAGTACGAAATCGCCGTACTGTTCACCCAGATCGCGTTCCCATACTTGTTGTGTATGTCGCTGGTCGCGCTGTTGTCGGGCGTCCTTAATTCGATGCACAGGTTCTGGGCCGCCGCCGCCGCCCCCATTCTGCTCAACATCGTCCTGATCGCCGCGGTCTCGTTTGCAATTTGGCTTGGCTTCAGCCGGCAACCGGAGGCAGGTTTCATCCTGGCGGTGGGCGTCACGATCGCCGGTTTCGCCCAGCTTCTCATGCTGGTTGTTGCCACGCGCTGGGCCGGCATGCGGATCGGGCTCGTGCGGCCGCGGTATTCGCCCGGCATGAAGCGGTTGGTGGAACTCGGTGTTCCAGGGCTCGTCTCGGGCGGCGTGACGCAGATCAACATCGTCGTCGGCACCATCATAGCGTCCTTGCAAGCGGGCGCGGTATCCTACCTCTACTACGCCGACCGGCTCTATCAGCTGCCGCTCGGTATCGTTGGTGTGGCCGTCGGCGTCGTGCTGCTCCCGGATCTCGCGCGCAAGCTGCGCAGCGGCGACCACGCGGCCGCGCTCGATAGCCAAAACCGATCTTTCGAGTTCGCGACGATGCTGACGCTTCCGGCGGCGGTTGGTCTCGCCGTTGCCGCAGAGCCGATCATCCGCGTCCTGTTCGAGCGCGGTGCGTTCAGCGCGCAAGATACGCCCGCCACGGCGTGGGCCCTGGCTGCTTTCGCGCTCGGCCTGCCGGCGTTCGTGCTGATCAAGGTGTTTCAGCCCGCGTTCTTTGCGCGCGAAGACACCAAGACGCCGATGCGGTTCGCGGTCCAGAACATGCTGATCAACGTGGCGGGGTCGCTGGTTCTATTCTTCGCATTCAAGAAAATAGGGATGTGGCCGCACGTCGGCATCGCGCTCTCGACATCGATCGCAGGGTGGGTCAACGCACTGATGTTGTGGCGAGTGCTGACCGCCAAAGGCCAGTTCGCGTTCGATGCGCGGCTGTCGCGAAACATCATCCGGATTGTACTCGCGAGCTTGGCCATGGGCGCGGCGCTACTCCTGCTTTCGCCCTTGGCGTCCGGCTTCGTCGAGCCGCGGCAAGGCTTCGTCGTTCAGATCCTGGCTTTGGGTCTGTTGCTTGGTGTCTGCTTCGCGGTCTATGCGGGCCTCATCTTTGCAACAGGCGTGCTGGACAAGGCTCAGCTTGCGCGTTTCTTTAGGAGGCGGCCGGCGACCTCCTGACGATCTGGCCCGCAACCATCGCTTGCGTGCATCCAGCGCTCAGTTCATAACCCGCGCCGCAAATCTTCGAGGGTCCCCATGCAAATCACACCGCGCGTCTTCTCCGGGATGCAGCCGACCGGCAGCCTGCATCTCGGCAACTACCTCGGCGCGATGGTCAACTGGATCGAACTGCAGAAGACGCACGCCTGCATCTATTGCGTCGTCGATCTGCACGCCATCACCGTGTGGCAGGATCCCGACGAGTTGCGCCGGTCGATCCGGCAGGTGACGGCTGCCTACATCGCGGCGGGCCTCGATCCCCGAAAAAACGTGCTGTTCAACCAGAGCCAAGTATCGGCCCACGCCGAACTCGGCTGGATCTTCAATTGCGTGGCCCGCCTGGGTTGGCTCAACCGCATGACCCAGTTCAAGGAGAAGGCCGGAAAGGACCGCGAGCAGGCCTCCGTTGGACTCTACGCCTATCCGAATCTGATGGCCGCTGACATTCTCGCCTATCGTGCGACGCACGTGCCGGTGGGCGAGGACCAAAAACAGCACCTGGAGCTCGCACGTGATATCGCGCAAAAATTCAACAACGACTTCAAAGGGTCGATTGTCGCCCAAGGTATCGCGGACGGCGTCTTCTTCCCGCAGCCCGAGCCGGTGATCACGGGGCCGGCGACCCGCGTGATGTCACTGCGCGACGGGACCAAGAAAATGTCGAAGTCGGACCCATCTGACCTCTCGCGCATCAATCTCTCCGACGACGCCGATACCGTCGCCAGGAAGGTCCAGAAGGCCAAAACCGACACCGAGCCGTTGCCATCGGAGACGGCCGGTCTCGAAGGCCGGCCGGAGGCCGACAATCTTGTCGGGATCTATGCGGCGCTGGCCCACATCGGAAAGCAGCAGGTGCTGCGCGATCATGGCGGGCAGCAGTTCTCGCAATTCAAAAGGTCGCTGGTCGAGGTCGCGGTTGCAAAACTTGGACCGATCGCGGCCGAGAGTGAGCGGCTGATGGCGGATCCCGCCGAGATCGATCGTGTGTTGGCCGATGGGGCTGAGCGGGCTCGCGCCATTGCGCGGCCTGTGATGGAAAAGGTCAAGGATATCGTCGGGCTGATCCGGTCGTAGGGTGGCGGGCTGGGTCGGCGAAGCTTTGAACAGGAAACCACTTTCAGTCGTGGAATGCTCCCGGTTCCCCGCGCGAGGTTCGATCAAGTCTTCGCCAAAAGGACTCACGGCGCTGCTGCGCTGCATCATAAAAAAATAGTCCAGCCTGCACCGGACGAACAGTGTTGTGAGTGTCGTTCTCGCGTGGCACGGTGTTCAAATGCCGAAACCCAAGAAACGTCGTTCGTTCGAAACCGGCCATTTCCGCAAGTTCCTGCTCGTCGTCGACGACAGCGCGGAGGTGGAGTCGGCTCTGTTTTACGCCGCGAGCCGTATCCAGCACTCGTCTGGCGCGCTGACCATGCTTTATGTGATCGAGCCGCAGGAATTCCAGCACTGGATGGGCGTCAAGCAGGTGCATCTGGAAGAGCAGACCACCAAGGCCAAAGCCTTGTTCCGCTTGTTTCGCCGCAAACTCGTTCTGGCCGGTTTCGAGGGGCTGGTTGCCGAAGAGGTGATCCGCGAGGGTGATCCGGCGGAGCAGATCGTCGCGCAGATCGACGCCGACGAGGATATCGCGATCCTCGTTCTCGGGGCCGCGACCGACGTCAAGGGCCCCGGCCCGCTGGTCACGTCGCTAGCGACAGGCAAGGTTGCCGGCACGTTCCCAATTCCCATCACCATCGTGCCCGGTGATCTGTCGCTTGAGGACATCAAAGCCCTGGCGTGACCCGCCAGCATCGTTCGTCCGATGATTACCTGATCAGTTGAGGAAATTTCGGACGACGGCACTCGACTTTCTCGGATGGCGCGCTTATTTCTCTAGAACTGTTCTAAAGGTGCCAGCTAGTGTAGCGCATCTGACGTTTGGTCCCCACTCGGGGCCAGACTCGAAACCAAACGCCAGATGCAAAAGCTACACTAGAATCATAGGTTTGCTAGTGTTCCTTAGGCGCCGACATTTGATCTGGAGCGCGTTGCAACGGGAATCAAA
>PERT01000092.1 GCA_002928955.1 Hyphomicrobium sp.
GAATCATAGGTTTGCTAGTGTTCCTTAGGCGCCGACATTTGATCTGGAGCGCGTTGCACAGGGAATCAAATGTCGGCGCCGGAACACTAGTGTGATTCAGATTTCGAAGACCGCTCGTGTGGGAGCCGCGAGAATGACGCGTACTTCGAAATCAACACACGAGCCAAGCGCTGCATCGCGGCCCGTTGGGTTGACCCTTCACGCCATTGCGTGATCTTGTCTGCGGCGCGCTGCGTTGACCTCGTTGGGCGAGTGCATTCAAAGCTGGAGGACTATTTCTTTGACCATGGTGCCGAAAACGACAGCCGCCCGCCATGGCATGGATGCCCACAGCTATCGCGCGCTGATGCGGCATCAAGCTGGCGCCGTGACCGTCATCGCCTGCGGCACGGCAGACACGCGCGCCGGGCTCACAGCCACCGCCGTCGCGTCCCTTTCGGATAACCCGCCGACGATCCTCGCCTGCATCCAACGCAAGGCCGGTGCGCATGATCTCATCAGTAGCGTCAAGTCGTTCAGCGTCAATGTACTGGCAGGCGACCAGCAGGACATCGCCGAGCGCTTTGCAGGCCGCAGCGGGACGATGGGCAGCGACCGCTTCGACGGGCTCGAATGGATCACGCTACAATCGGGTGCGCCGGTACTGTCGCGTGCCTTGGCCAGCCTTGATTGCGAACTGATCGACCGGCACGAGTTTACCACCCACTCGATCTTCATCGGGCGCGTGCTGGACGGGAAATTCCGCAGTGAGGCCGCGCCGCTATTATACTTCCGCGGAGACTATTGGGACATTGGAACCCGGTAGATACCAATCATGCGCATAAACGATCAGATCACGCTCGATGAGGGCGAACTCGACGAGCGCTTCGTGCGCGCGTCAGGGCCGGGCGGCCAGAACGTCAACAAGGTGTCGACGGCGGTCGAGTTGAGGTTCGACGCCCGCCGCTCGCCTTCGCTGCCAACCGGCGTCTCCATTCGGCTGCAGAAGCTGGCCGGCCGACGGCTCACGGACGACGGCGTTATCGTGATCCGCGCCGACCGCCATCGCACCCAGGAGCGCAACCGCGAGGATGCGCGCGAGCGGCTGGCGGAACTTGTCCGGGAAGCGACGCACGTGCCCAAACCGCGTCTCAAAACCAAGCCGACGCGTGCTTCCAAGGAGCGACGCCTTGAAGGCAAGAAGGTGCGTTCGACCACCAAGAAAATGCGCAAGGCCCGTTCCGACGGCGATTGACCCCTGCGCCCGAGGCCTTTGTTTGACTTTTGTTCTCTGAAACGAGGTCCCGCTCCATGCCGCGCTTCTCAGCCAACCTGAGCTTCTTGTTTACGGAGTTCGAGTTCCTGGACCGCTTCCAGGCTGCGGCACAGGCGGGCTTCAAAGCGGTGGAGTTCCTGTTCCCCTACGCCTACGAGCCCGCGCAAATCCGCGAGCTGCTGGATGCTCATGAACTTGAACTCGCCCTGTTCAACCTGCCGCCCGGACACTGGGACAAGGGTGAGCGCGGCTATACCGGCGTGCCCGGGCGCGAGGACGATTTCGCCCACGCCGTCGATCTCGCACTGCGTTACGCCGAAGCGCTCGGCTGCCGACAACTGCACGCCATGGCCGGCCTCACAACCCATGGTGCCAACCGCGAAACCTATGTCGCGAACCTAAGGCTCGCCGCGAATTGGGCGGCAGAAGAGGCTGTCAGCATTCTGATCGAGCCGATCAACACCTTCGATATGCCGGGCTATCTGTTGAGCCGCACGGCCGACGCGGCATCTGTCTTGGCCGAGGTTGGCGCAGAAAACCTGAAGCTGCAACTCGACCTTTATCACCGCCATCGCATGGAAGGTGACGCCGCGGGCGCCGTCGCCGCGTTCGGGCCGCTGGTCGGACACTACCAGATCGCCGGTCCGCCCGATCGCGGCGAGCCCGACCAGGGTGATGTCGACTACGCGGCGGTCTTCAAGTTGATCGACGCGAGCGGCTTCGACGGGTTCGTTGGATGCGAATACAAGCCGTGCGCCGGCACCGAGGCCGGCCTCACCTGGGTCGAGCGGCTGGGCGTCACGCTGGGCCAAGCACCCGTCATTGCGGACGCCGTGCCGCCAAACCTGCCGAGGTGACCAGCTCAGTGAAGTTGTAATAATGGTAGCGAGAGCCAGACTTGAACTGGCGACCTACGGATTATGATTCCGCCGCTCTAACCAACTGAGCTATCCCGCCACTCTGCAATAGCGCCCGTAGTTGGGCGCAGCTCATCTTCGACTGGCACGTCACGCTGTCTAATGAAGCCAAGCCGACGCGCTGTCAACATGGCACGCCGCAAGCTGGTGCCCGCAGGACCAGAACTGCTCCATGCCTGCCGCTGCGCCGCTCGGATTATTCGGCCGCCATAAGCTGTGAGTCCGCTCTTTTCTGAAATCGCATCATGGTGAACAGGCCCCATGGCCGCAGTGCCCGCTGTTCGACGAGCTTCAGGTCGTCGCAACCCATCACCCGGCCGACATCGAACACGGGCCGCCAGCCAAGTTGTTCGGCGAACGGCGCCATCCGCCGCTCGACCCAGCCGCGCATGCCATCGTCCTGGCTGAAATGATTGACCAGGATTACCTCGCCACCGGGCCGGCACACGCGCGCGAGTTCTGCCAAGACCTTCTCGGGCTCCGGCACCACCGTCATCACATACATGGCCACGACACTGTCGAATGATCCTGAATCAAACGTCAGTTCGCCAGCGTCCATCTCGTGGAGCCCCGTGACGTTGGTTAGGTTCTCCTCGGCAACCCGTTCGCGCGCTTTTTCAAGCATTTCTGGCGAAAGGTCGATGCCGACGATCTCCAGGTGCTTGCCATAGCTCGGCAGCGACAAGCCCGTACCTACCCCGACCTCGAGCACGCGGCCCTGTTGCTTGTTGACGATTTCAACCGAATGCTTACGGCCCTCGGCGGCGATGCGGCCGAAGGTGTGGTCGTAGACCGGCGCCCATCGGCGGTAGGCGACCTTCACCGCATCCTCGTCGATGCGCCCGATACCAACAATCCGGCCATCTTCCCGTTCGAGTTCTGGGGTGTGCGTGCCTTGGGCCCGGTTGGGGCTTGTTGTCATGGTTTGCCTACTCCTCTGTCTGCCCACTCTCCCGCGACCGAGCCCGGCGTTTTCGCCGTTTGTCTCAGACGCGGGTCTCAAGTCCTTGCTCCATCGCGACTTTGGCCCGGATGGTTTCGGCGATATAGCCCCCCCCCAGGATCTGTGCTGTCGCGCTGTCGTCCGAATAGAAAACACAGGCCTGACCGGTCGCCACGCCATCTTCGCCACCGGTCATCTCGACCCGGGCGCGGCCATTTTCCTCGACATGAAGAACGGCTGGTCTCGGTGGCTGTGACGATCGTATGCGGGTGTAGAGTTCCATTCCCGTGCCGGTCGGCGGCGGGCCGCCATGGCCCAGCCAGTTGAAATTCCTAATCACCAGTCCGGTGGTGCGCAAGAAGTCACGCGGTCCCACAATGACGACATTTCGGTCGGCGTCGAGGCGGATCACGAACAGCGGCTCGCAGCCGACGATCTTGAGCCCTTTACGCTGGCCGATCGTGAAATTGATGATGCCGTCGTGTCGGCCCAGGGTGCGCCCGTCCACGTGGCAAATGTCGCCAGGACGGAGGGCGCCGGGTTTCAGTTTTTCGATCACCTCGGCGTAGCGGCCCTTGGGCACGAAGCAGATGTCCTGGCTGTCGGACTTTTCGGCGATGGCCAAGCCGAAGATCCGCGCCAGTTCCCGCACCTCTGACTTCCGGAGGCCACCGAGCGGGAACCAAAGGCTCTCGAGCTGGGCGCGGGTCGTGGCGAACAGGAAATAACTCTGGTCGCGGTCGGCGTCGGCGGCACGGAACAGCCCGGGCCCAGCCGGACCGTCGCGCCGGGCGATATAGTGTCCGGTGGCGAGGGCAGCCGCGCCGAGCTCGCGCGTTGTGTCGAGGAGGTCCTTGAACTTGATCTGGCTGTTGCAAGTCACGCAGGGAATCGGCGTCTCGCCAGCGACGTAACTGGCGGCAAAGCCGTCGATCACGGCCGAGGCGAAGCGCTGTTCATAGTCGAGTACGTAGTGGGGTATGCCGATCGTCTCGGCCACACGGCGCGCATCATGAATATCCTGTCCGGCGCAGCAGCTGCCTTTGCGGCCCGTGGCTTCTCCGTGGTCGTAAAGCTGGAGCGTGATGCCGACCACATCGTGCCCTGCGCGCTTCAAGAGTGCAGCCACGACAGAGCTGTCGACGCCTCCGGACATGGCAACGACGACGCGCGTCTGCCTTGGCCCTGCCGCTGCGGCCACGGCACGCGAGACCAGTTCATCATCCGTTGGCAGCTCGCGTGTCACGTTTTTTAACGCCGGTTCTTTGTTTTCAGGTGGAGCCGAGAGTTTACGGGTTCGGCATCTATTGTGGAGGCCATTTGCGGTCAAAGTAAGCGATTGTCGGGCCAAAGGAGCAGGGCAGTTCCGGGACTGGTTCTGCGCCGGATCGCCCGACGGCTCGAGCGTCTCGGGCGGCCGCGGCGAAACCGAGGCATCTCATCGGGCTTCATCACGCCAGCGTCATTATCATAAGACCCGTGGGCTGCGATGCCAAGATCTTCCGGGTCTCTCGCGTGCTCGTCTCGCAATTGCCGACCAAAAAATCGGCGAGGCTCTCGGTCGGCAATTGCGAGACGAGCACCACACTAACCCCATGAGTTTGCTCGTATCCCCTTGTTTCCGAACGGCCGATGAGAGCGTGCGGCAGAGGCGTTTGCAAGTCGGACGCGGGTCTTTCGGCCACCCGAACTGGCACGAAACCAGCATAGCCGTCTCAGTCTTCAGTCACGGCGCCGAAAGTTCCGCGTTCGATCCACCCGAGTATCCGGGGCATAACCAACGATTCTAATGTGGTTGGTGCGCCGGGCGGAGGGCCGGCACGGGGCCTTCAGCCTGCAGCTGCAAGGGCGTGACCGCGGTCGGTGTGGCCTGTGTGCCCACCGTGGCACACCTGGAAAGTAAATTCGAATTATTTGAGTTATTCCGGCCAATTATTCATGATAACTTCACTCGCAAACTTAGGCTGAGCTTAATCGAGTTGAGTTACCTTGATGTGATGGTGAGCAAGCTTGTAACGAGTCCCATGACAGAACATCAGATGAAGCCGCGTGTGCGTTACGTCATCGGACCCGACGGGAGTCCGCTGACAGTCGCCGATTTGCCGTCCCGCGACACCAAGCGCTGGGTTATTCGCCGCAAGGCCGAGGTCGTAGCAGCCGTTCGTGGCGGTTTGCTCAGCATCGAGGAAGCCTGCGAGCGCTACACATTGACGGTCGACGAATTCTTGTCCTGGCAGCGGTCGATCGACCGCCATGGGCTGCCTGGTCTGCGCGCCACCCGGGTTCAAGACTATCGCGGCTGATCCGACCCCTTCTGGACGTTGTCCGTTCGACAGTACCCGCAACCAACGCCGACGCCCCCCGTCCCAAGCCGAGCGGCATTGCACGTGACGGATCAGCAGGCCTGTTGGCGTCACCGGTGAAGCCTATTTCGTGCTCGCGGCGCGCGGGGTCTGCTTACTGCTTTTGGCAGACTGTTTGGATTGGTTTTGCGGTGGCGGCGCTGTTGTCTGCGCGGGAGCTGCCACTGCTGTACCTGGCGAACTGCATCCAGTTTCGCCGGATGCCCAACGATCGACGTCACTGTGGAAGCTCTGAGCCACTTCGGCCGAAAACTTGTAGTTCTCGAAAACGACTTTGGCCGTTTCGCCTTCGGGCTGGATGTCGACTTTGAGAGCGCGCGGACCGCGGATATCGAGACCGGGCGCCGGTGGCTTGCGCTCGTGGACGACGATCTCAGCTTTGCCGCCGCGCGACGGACTTTCGGCCTCGGCGTTGTAGATGTAGCTGGCCTTCAATGGTCCGCTGGCGCCGAACCAGCAACTCAAAGCTCCTTGTGCGACCCGCGTGTAGACCTCGGTCGGGCTTCCGACCACCGGCCTGCTGGCTTGCGGCAGTTCGACTTTTGGCAGCTCCACCTTGGGGAGCTCGACGGCTGGCAAGGCAACTTTACTTAGATCCGGAAGGCCCAGACCGCCGGTTTCGCCGCCAGATCCGGCGCAGCCTAGCGACACCAAGGCCAACATCGTGGCCAACGAGAAATTCACGAAGGCGCGCACTGTTGCCATGATCTCAACCGGTTACCGTACAACCCCGCTTTCGATGGCCAATCGGCCGAAAGTGGGACGCAGGATGCGGAACAAGCACTGCCTTCCTCTGATTGGCACACCCGGACGGTTATGGCAATGCGGCCGCCCGGCGAGATGAGCCGGAGGAAAAACGCCAACATTTATGGCTTTTATCGTGGAGGGTTGCTGCGGCGGTTTTGACAATGTTCAGCGCAAGGCGGCGCCGGTCGACCTGTTGCTTGACCGATCCGGACGGCGTCTCGCGCTCTGTTCATCGCGCGGGTTGGCAGACGGCGTTGCGCGTGAAAGCTGCTCCATCGCGTCGTCGCGTTCGCGCTGGGCGGCTTCAAGCTTCTGCATAAGCTCGGCGGCCGACGACTTGAGGTTGTCGCGCCGCTGGGCCGCGGACTTGGCGAAGGTCGAATAGGCAAAGTGCGTGGTGTCACGGACGCCCGTGCGCTCCTCCTCGGCCTGGATCTGGCGGTCGAGGTCGGTAGCCATCGTCTCGAAGTCTCGAATCATGTGCTCAAGGTCGGAAACCTTGCGCGCCTTGTCGTCGGCTTCGAAGCGCCGCAGGCGAAGTGCGGTGTCACGCGATTTCATGGTTCGATACCCTTTACACGTTCGAACATATCTTGGCGAGTTACCCAATTTTCGTGCCAGAGCTTCGTGTCTCCGCCACAAGTCATGTTTCGTGCTCACCAACCCTTCTAACCTGTGCTGGCGAAAGGGGATGGTCAAGGTAAACAGACCATCTTGCAACATTCACTGGCAGTGTCGCACGACCCCATTAAGTTGCGGTAAAGCAACGCAAAACGTGTGCTGTGCTGATCCTGGACATATGTGGCCAAAATTTGGCCAAGAGCCCCTAGGGTCCGATCGCGAATTCTGTTAGCTCTTGATTCGTAACGGAAACAGAAGCGTGAGGCTGAACGTCTGCCTGCGGATGGGGCGCCGGCGGGGGAGCAGAATTATGTCTGGATCCGGTGGTGGGGAGATTTCAGCAACAACCAGAGATAGTGCGAATCCGGGTCTGTTCCGGGTCCGGGCGGAGCTTTATGTCGCGGCAGCTTTGGCTGGCGGCGCCGGCAAGGTTGACGAGGGTTCGTATCGCGCTGCGACTTTCTTTCGAGGCGCAAGACAAAATTAGGCTTTGTTAACTTCTGAACCGTAAATTCCTAAGAATGATTTAGCTGAGGTCCGTCGAGCGTTCTCTTCAAAATCGGGGCAGGGAAGAGAGAGGAACTGGGATGCGCGTCCTACTTATCGAAGACGACAGTGCCACCGCGCAAAGCATCGAGCTGATGCTGCAGTCGGAGGGCTTTAATGTCTACACGACCGATCTTGGCGAGGAGGGGGTCGACCTCGGCAAGCTCTACGACTACGATATCATTCTTCTGGATCTCAATCTGCCAGACATGAGCGGGTACGAGGTTCTGAAGACGTTGCGCGTCTCAAAGGTGCAGACGCCGATCCTGATCCTCTCTGGCCTCGCCCAGATCGAGGACAAGGTTCGGGGCCTCGGCTTCGGCGCCGACGACTACATGACGAAACCCTTCCACAAGGACGAGCTCGTCGCTCGGATCCAAGCCATCGTGCGCCGCTCGAAAGGTCACGCCCAGTCGGTCATCGAGACCGGCGAACTGCGCGTCAATCTCGACGCCAAAACGGTCGAGGTCAACGGCCAGCGTGTGCATCTGACGGGCAAGGAATACCAGATGCTCGAGTTGCTCTCTTTGCGGAAGGGCACCACGCTGACCAAGGAGATGTTCCTCAATCATCTCTACGGCGGCATGGACGAGCCTGAGCTCAAGATCATCGACGTGTTCATCTGCAAACTCAGGAAAAAGCTGCAGGTCGCGACCGGTGGCCAGCACTACATCGAGACCGTCTGGGGCCGCGGCTACGTGCTGCGCGATCCGGGCGACACCTCGACCGTCGCCGCTTGATTTCGAATTCGCGCCTGGACGGTCTCCGGACCGCTCGGCGCAGTTGGTTTGCCGCATTCGCCTGGGCTCGAAGGAGCCGGGCGGGTGTGGCGGTTGGATCCGGGCGTGCGATAGCCGACGCATGACGCAAAGGGTGCTCAGTCGTCAGTGTGGTTCGACCGCCCAAATGTCATGCCGACTGTTTGGTCCGAACGACCCGGGAGCCCTCGCGGCTCCCGGTTTTTTTTGCGCGCCTCGCGACACCCCGGCAGGGCGCCGGCCGCCTGGCAGGTTATCGCATTGGCTCAATCCCTATCTTCACGGAAGTGCAGAGGGTGGGGATAAGGAGCGCATGCGATGGCCCTGGGTCGCTCGGGGGTATTAACGCACGCCCCGGTTGTTGCACATTTCGTTTCACCGTCGACATGAAGATGTGGAACGGGCGACATGAACCTCGCGCCACGTGTCGGGTGATGCGCAAGTGGGCGGCGCCCTTCGCAGGGCCAGCGGCGCCGGTCGCTGATCATGCCCAGCCTGCCGGATCACAGAATTTGCGACCGGGGATAAGTGGCCTGGTGTTCCGTCTCCGACACCTGGTCCCCCGCGCAGCACCCGCTCGACCTAGTGGCCTGTCGCGCCTAAATCGCTGTACTGGCGGCAACCGCTGACGATTTAGGCGAGACATGAAGGCCACTAGCAAAAACAATGGTTTAGTGTGGCGTTCAACGCGCCTTGATTG
>PERT01000093.1 GCA_002928955.1 Hyphomicrobium sp.
ATCATAGGTTTGCTAGTGTTCCTTAGGCGCCGACATTTGATCTGGAGCGCGTTGCAACGGGAATCAAATGTCGGCGCCGGAACACTAGGTCGATAGCTTCGAAATCTATTTGGGCCGGAAAACCGCGGCCCGAGGCTTCGCGAAGGTGAAGAGCTTCGGGATCGGCACCGGACGCTCGTTGGTGCATTCGAAAAAAAGCGGATCTTCGCGACCGGACACGCACGATCCCAGTTGACAAGTACGCTATCAAACTATTTAGTTAGATAGCGTATCACATGGAGGTCATCATGGGTCTTTCGCGACGCACGGTCATTCGCGCCATTGGCGGAACTGGGTTGGCACTCGTCGGCGCTGGCGGGCTTTTTGCCGTTACGCGGACGCCGGAACGGGCACTGGCACCGTGGGCGGCCATCGAGGACACGCCACCGGCCGATATCCGGCTCGATGCTTTTCGCCATGCGATTCTGGCGCCCAACCCGCATAACCGGCAGCCGTGGCTGATCAAGCTCGTGAGCGCGGACGAGGCCTTGATTTTCTGCGACCTTGAGCGGCGCCTGCCCGAGACGGACCCGTTCGACCGACAGATCCTGATCGGCTTCGGCTGCTTCCTCGAACTCGCCCGTATCGCGGCGGCCGAGCGCGGTTTCAAGATGGACATATCCGCTTTTCCGGACGGCCTGCCGGCTGAACGGCTGGATCGCCGGCCGATCGCAAAGCTGCGGTTCGTCGCCAATCCAACGACGACGGCCGATCCGCTGTTCCGCTACATTCCGGTGCGGCGATCGAGCAAGCAACCGTTCGACACGACGCGGCCAGTCGAGGATCGCACCCTGGCATCGCTGGTCTCGCTCAGTTCCACCACGGCACGGATTGCGACGACCGCCGATGCCGCTCTGGTCGAGACACTGCGCACGTTGACCTGGGACGCCTGGATGATCGAATTGACCACGGCGCGCACTTGGCAAGAGACCGTCGACCTGATGCGCATCGGCCGGTCCGAAATCGAAGCGAACCCGGACGGTGTTTCGATCGGCGGCCCGTTTCTCGAGGCAATGGCGCTGACCGGCCAGTTCTCACGCGAACAGAGTGCCCGGCCGGGAACGGCGGCGCACAACGGTTCCATCTCGCGCTATCGCCCGATCATGGCGACGGGGATGGCTTATGCCTGGATCATGACGGAGGGGAATGCCCGCACCGACCAACTGGCGGTGGGACAGACCTTTGTCCGCATGAACCTCGAGGCGGCGCGGAAGGGACTAGGATTCCACCCGATCAGCCAGGCTCTGCAGGAATTCAAGGAGATGGAGCCCGCCTATCGCAAGATCACCGGAGCACTTGGCGCGCAACCGGGGCAACGGGTCCAGATGCTGGCGCGACTCGGATATGGTAGTCTTGCCGCCCGGACGCCGCGGTGGCCGTTACGGAGCAAGATCATGGGAGCCTGATGTCAGACCCGATCGCCTTCCGCATCATGAACGAGATCGGGATCATCGATCAACTCGGCACCACGCTGTTCGAACGGGCGATGCCGCATGATCTGACGCTGCCGCAATTCATCGTGCTCAATCACTTCGTAAGGCTCGGCGGCGAGCGTACCCCGGTCGAACTCGCCGATGCCATTCAGGTGACGAAGGCGACGATGACCAGCACATTGCATCGACTTGAATCCAAAGGATTCATTTCGTCCAAGCCGGACCCCGACGACGGACGGTCGAAGCGGATCGCCATCACGGCGGCAGGGCGCGAGGCGCGCGATCAGTCGATCGAAGCCATCGCGCAAGATCTCGCCGCGATAGAAGAGGCGGTCGGACGGGGGCCGCTGACCGCGGTGCTGCCGATCCTGTCCAATCTCCGCAATTTTCTGGACAAGCGCCGCGGCGAAAAATAACGCGAGCGGAGCCACGCCCTGCGGTCGCTTGCGCCGTTCCGCCTCGCCCGGCAACCCGATCAATGATTATTGCCGGAATGAACGTGGCGCACGAGTTACAGTTGCAACGATTGCGCTATTTTCGAGCAGTTGCGCGAGCAAATGGCCTTGACGCCAAGATGACCGATGCATGACAGTTATTGCGATAATCGAACAAAGTTTCGAGTCCGGGGGGAAACGTTAATGAGGAAGTCGTTCACGCTGGCGGCATGTGCGCTGGCATTGTCGGGCGGCTTGGTTCGCGCCGAAGAATTCCGCATCAATCGCTTTTTCGTCATCGGCGACAGTTTGAGCGACGCTGGCGCCTACAGCCAGGGCGTGCCGGTGGTCAGCGGCTTGCCGAGCGGTATCCCCTACAGGTTCACGACGAATGCGCTGGATGGCTCGTCGCTGGTCTGGTCGCAGCACTTGGCCGCCGCACTCGGTCTGCCGCCGCAGGGTCCGGACGTGCTGCAAGGTGTGCCGGCGGCAGGCCTCCCGACGGTCAACGTCAACGGCGGGAACTACGCCGAGGGGGGAGCGCGCGTGAACGATCAGCCCGGCGTCATCGGTGGGCTGTCACCGGCACTCGGGTTCACGACGCTGCCCGGCACGACACAGATCGATAGGCTGCTCGCCGACAGCCCGAGGTTCAGCGGCAGCGACCTGATCGCCGTTTGGCTGGGCGCTAACGACATCTTTGTACAGCTGGGCGGGCTTGGCGTTGGCCTGCCCCCCGCGGTCGCCACGGCGAACCTCCAGACGGCGGCCAACCAGCTCGTCGCTCAGATCGATCGCCTGAGTGCGGCCGGCGCCCAGAACATCATCGTTGTCACGGTGCCCGACATCGGCACCACGCCGTTCGGCCGCAGCCAAGCCGACGGCGGCGCAACGCTGACGGCGCTCACCAATACCTTCAATGCGGAATTGCTGGCCGGTCTTAGAGGCCGTTCCGCAGTGATCGTGGACTCGGGCAGGCTCTTGTCCGCCGTCCAGGCCAATCCGGCGCGCTTCGGCTTTACCGCCACCAACGCCGCGACCGTTCCCGCCTGCGCCGACCCGCCGGGCAGCCTGTTCTGCGTCCAGGGCATCAACGCCTCGCCTGACAGCGAACTGCGCGTGTTCGCCGACGGCGTGCATCCGACCGCGGCCGCGCACGCGATTTTCGGACAGGCTGGCTTTGCCGGTTTGCAGGCCGGTGCGCAGACGGGCACCATTGCCGTGGCCACGCTGTCCGCCGTGCGCCAGCAGGCGATCGGGCTGGAGAGCCGGTTGAACCCGACCGCATTCGGCCGCACCGACGAGGATGGCAAGAGCGGTCGGCGGCCTGTCGGTCACGTCGAGAAGTTCGGCTCCATCGAAGGTGGCTATTACGAGGCCAGCGCAGAGCAGGTGCGACCCGGCATTACGGCCTTCACCGAGGTCATCAAGGCCGGCTCCGACATCATTGTCGCCCCTAACGCACTTGTCGGTGCAGGCGTCAGCCTCGACCATGGACAGCTCGAGTTCGCGGGCGATCGCGGCGGCTTTGACAGCCGTCTGTACATCGGCGCGGTCTACGGCATGCTCGCCTTGACGCCCGGTTTCTACATCAACGCATCGGGCGCAGCCGGCTACATCGACCTCTACGACGTCGAGCGCTCTTTTGCTCTCGGGCCCGCGCGGGAGTCCTACTCGGCAAGCTCAGACGGCTATTACGTGTCGGCGCGCGTCGGCACGGGCATTCTGGGCCGGTTCGGGAATTGGGTCGTCAATCCGGCCGCGTCCATCACCCACGAGCGCGTCAAGATCAACGGCTTCACGGAAAGCATCGGCGCGGCCAGCCTCGCCTTCGGCGACCAGGAATTCTTCGTGACACGCGTCTCGGGCAGCGTCACCACAACCTATGTGCCTGACGACCCCCTGGCTTTGCGTGGATCGCTGCGCGTATCGGTCGAGCACGACCTTGAGGACACCAACCTGACGATACAGTTGGGCCCGACGGCGAACAATCTCGGCTTCGTCACCGCACCGCGGCCGGACAGCACATTCGGCTTTCTATCGGGCCAGTTGATCAAGCCGCTGCCGGGAGACGCTGCGTTCATCGTCTCCGGTTCGGGCGTGTTCGGCTTGCAGGGCCAGCAGGGCTATACCGGCACGTTGACCTACAAGATGTCCTTCTGACCATCGGGCACGGCACGGCGCTGGTCGTACAGCGCCGCACGGCCAGAGGGATGAGACCTTCCTCCCAGGGCGCCCTAGTTTTCGCCCGCCTCCGGCAGGACGGGTTTTTGCCCGCCTCCGGCAGGACTATTTCTTGCCCGCCTCCGGCAGGACTATTTCTTGCCCGCCTCCGGCAGGACGCGGACGGAGAGCTCGCGCAGTTGCTTCACACCGACCTCGGAGGGTGCGCCCATCAGCAGGTCGTTGGCCTGCTGGTTCATGGGGAACAGTGAGATCTCGCGCAGGTTCTTCGCACCCACGATCAGCATCACCACGCGATCGACGCCGGCCGCCATGCCGCCGTGCGGCGGCGCGCCGTACTGAAACGCGCGATACATGCCGCCGAAGCGCGCCTCCACGTCGGCCTGGGTGAGGCCGGTGATCTCGAACGCCTTCACCATGGTCTCGGGGTGGTGGTTGCGCACCGAGCCCGAGGCGATCTCGAAGCCGTTGCAGACGATGTCGTACTGGTTGGCTTTCAAAGATAAGAGCGCATCGCGGCCCTCCGTCTCGGCGGCTTCGAGGGCCTCGCGGCCGCCCTTCGGCATCGAGAACGGGTTGTGCGAGAAGTCGATCTTCTTGTCGTCCTCGTTCCACTCGTAGAACGGGAAATCGACGATCCACGCGAGCGCGAACTGGTTCTCGTCGATGAGTTTCAACTCCTGGCCGACGCGGTCGCGCGCAAGGCCGGCGAACTTGTAGAATTTCGCCGGGTCGCCCGCAGTAAAGAAGCAGGCGTCGCCGGCTCGAAGTCTCAGCTGTTTACGAATGGCCTCTGTGCGTTCATCACCCAGGTTTTTAGCGATTGGTCCTGAAGCTTCGAACTCGTCAAAACCTTCGGCTTTGCGAACGTCCTTCAGCTTTTCCGTGTTGCCAGTATCATTGGCTTCTTGAATTGCTGCACCGAGTTTACCAATGACTTCTGGCGTCACGCTGCCTTTAGTAGAGCGCCAGAAGACGTAGCCCAAGCCCGGCTGGCCCTCGCCCTGCGCCCATGAATTCATGCGGTCGCAGAAGGCGCGGCTGCCACCTGTCGGCGCGGGAATCGCCCACACGCGCACTTTCGGGTCCTTGGCGATCATGCCGGCGAACACCTTGAAGCCGGAACCGGCAAAGTGCTCGGTCACGTCCTGCATCTGAATCGGGTTGCGCAGGTCCGGCTTGTCGGAGCCGTACTTCGCGATGGCCTCGTCATAGGGGATGCGCGGCCACTTCTTGGTGACGCGCTTTGGCTCACCCTGTTGGCCGCCTCCGGCAGAACTCGCAAACTCCTCGAAGATGCCGGTGATGACCGGCTCCATGGCCTGGAAGATGTCCTCCTGCTCGACGAAGCTCATCTCGAGGTCGAGCTGATAGAACTCGCCCGGCAGGCGGTCGGCGCGCGGGTCCTCGTCGCGGAAGCACGGCGCGATCTGGAAATAGCGGTCGAAGCCCGACACCATCAGCAACTGCTTGTACTGCTGCGGCGCTTGAGGGAGTGCGTAGAACTTGCCGGGGTGGATGCGCGACGGCACCAGGAAGTCGCGCGCGCCCTCGGGCGACGACGCGGTGAGAATGGGCGTCGAGAACTCGAAGAAGCCCGCGTCGCTCATGCGCTTGCGCATGGACGCGATGACCGCGAGACGGGTCATGATGTTCCGGTGCAGCGTCTCGCGGCGCAGATCGAGGAAGCGGTAGGTGAGCCGCAGGTCCTCGGGGTAATCGGGCTCGCCGAAGACGGGGATCGGCAGCTCTTTCGCTTCCGACAGAACCTCGATCCCGGACACGGTCAATTCGATCTCGCCAGTGGCGAGGCTCAAATTGTCCGTCGTTTCGCCCTGCTTGTCCTTGTTGGTGCTGAGCGGCCGCTTTGCCACGACCCCATCGACGCGCACCACCCATTCCGATCGCAAACGCTCGGCGGTCTTGAAGGCGGGCGATGCCGGATTGGCCACGATCTGAGTGATTCCATAGTGGTCGCGCAAATCGATGAACAGCACGCCACCTAGATCGCGCACGCGGTGCACCCAGCCCGAGAGGCGAACCGTCTCTCCGGCATGGTTTTTTCGCAGTGCCCCGCAGGTGTGCGAGCGGTATCGATGCAATGTCGCCGCGGCCATGACCGATCCTCGTCCAGAACTTTTGGAATGAAGGCGGAAAAACGCATGTGGCCCCGGGAATGTCAAGGCATCGGGGCGGGCCGGAACAACGACGGGGCGGCACGGGGTTCGGCCGACCAACCGGACGGCGCGAGAGCGATCATGTCGACCTCCGTTATGCGCCGCGCCCGGCCTTATCACAGGGTCGCGGCTCGTCATCGCATGATCGCGGCCAACCGCGGCTAAGGCGCGCGAACTGATCGAAATCCCGATTTTTTCGACTGAGCCACAGCCAAATCAATTGGCGAGTTGCAAGTCTGAGCCTATTCGTTATACCCCCAGGTTTATGCGCGTCATAACTTCGACACAAGATCTCGAAACGGCCTGCCGCGAGTTCGCGGCCCAGCCTTACGTGGCTGTCGACACCGAGTTCATGCGTGAGCAGACATTCTGGCCGCAGCTGTGCCTGGTGCAATTGGCCGGACCGACCGCCGAGGCCATCGTCGACCCGATGGCCAAGGGCATCGACCTCGCGCCGTTCTGGGCGCTGATGGGCGACAAGCGCACGGTGAAGGTGTTCCACGCCGCCCGCCAGGATATCGAGATCGTCTACACGGAAGCCGGCATTATGCCGGCGCCGGTATTCGACACGCAGGTCGCGGCCATGGTTTGCGGCTTCGGCGAGAGCGTGAGCTACGTCAACCTGGTCAAAAAAGTAACGGGTGAAGACCTGGACAAGTCGTCGCGCTTCACCGATTGGAGCCGACGGCCGTTGAGCGAAAAACAACTCGTCTATGCTTTGGGTGACGTAACCCACTTGCGCAAAATCTATGAGTTCCTGAAGGCGGAGCTCGAAAAATCCGGCCGTGCCACCTGGCTCGACGAGGACATGGCCGAGCTGACGGATCCCAACACCTATGAGACCCATCCCGACGATGCCTGGCAGCGCCTGAAATTGAGGGCAAAGAACCGCAGATCGCTGGCGGTCCTGATGGAGCTGGCCGCTTGGCGGGAGCGGCTGGCGCAGGCGCAGAACGTGCCGCGCGGGCGCATTCTTCGGGACGAGGCGCTCTACGATCTCTCCAATCAGATGCCGTCAAGCACGGAGCAACTGGGCGAGCTGCGCACGTTGAGCGAGGGCTTCGCGCGATCGGCGCGGGCGCGCGAGATCGTGGAAGCGGTGAAGCGGGGGCTGGAGCGCGACCCGAAAACGGTGCCGCCGATCAATCATGGCAACCAAATGACGGCCGAAGCCAACGCAACGGTCGAGCTGTTGAAAGTGCTGTTGAAGTCGGCGGCCGCGCGCCATCGCGTAGCCCCGCGGATGATCGCCGACACGTCCGAGCTCGAACGGCTCGCGTCGGAGACTGAGCCCGATGTGCCAGCGATGCGGGGTTGGCGCCGGCAACTGTTCGGCGAGGACGCACAGCGGCTAAAGCGTGGCGAGCTGGCCTTGACGTTGAGCGGCGGCGAGGTCATGGCGATCCCGGCGAAGCGGGTCTAGTGTACCGGTTCCGACATTTGATTCCCGTTGCAACGCGCTCCAGATCAAATGTCGGCGCCTAAGGAACACTAGCAAACCTATGATTCTA
>PERT01000094.1 GCA_002928955.1 Hyphomicrobium sp.
GAATCATAGGTTTGCTAGTGTTCCTTAGGCGCCGACATTTGATCTGGAGCGCGTTGCAACGGGAATCAAATGTCGGCGCCGGAACACTAGCGTTCCGGCGCCATCTGACGTTTGATCTCCACTCGGGGCTGGACTCAAAACCAAACGTCAGATGCAAAAAATACAATAGAATCATGGATTTGATAGTGTTCCTTATGGCGCCGGCATTTGATCTGGAGCGCGTTGCAAAGGGAACCAAATGTCGGCGCCGGAACACTAGGCCGTGGACTCATGACGCGTTTGCGGCGTCTCGGGTGAACGTAGCCCGGGGAAACGGTGCAGTGAGCTGATCGATGGCCTCGGCGAGGTCCTCGAGGTCTTCTCGCAACCGGCTTGCTGCGATCACGTTCTTGGCCTCGACGAAGTGATCAAGCGCATTGAGCTTGGCGCGTGCGGCATCCTCAAGCAGACGCACACTGGAGCGGCGCTCACCCAGAGCCCAAAGCGCGGTGCCGCGCACCTGCTCGAGCCCGGCTGCTTCCGCTGCAGAGAGTGCGCGTGAGCTGGTCGACAGCACGATTTCCAGAAGCGCAATGGCATCCTGAAGCAAGGTCTCGTCCTGCTCGTGTGCCGCCATAGCGACATAGGCCCTTCCGAGCGCCCCCTTGCCAGTCGTCACGTCGAGTTTCGAGGTCACGGCATCAGCGTAAGCTAGCGCGGATTTGAGTGCGAGCACGGCTTCGCGCAACGGCTGGCCGTCACCCGTTTCCTCCGCGATTCGCACCAGGGTCTCGCCAAGACCGAGCTGCGCATCCGCCCACTCGTCGGGCGCGCGATCCCTGGTCATCACGCCGAGCGCGGCTCGGAAGCGGAATGCCGCATCTTCAAGTGTCAGGACATCGCCCTGGAACTCGCCGGTGCCCTTCAGGGCGCGGGCGAGACCATACTGCGCGCGCGCCCATTCTGAAATCGACTGCAGGCGAGAATAGACGTCGACCGCGGGTTTGAAGTGAAGCGCTGCAGCGAGAAATCGCTCAGGCCTATGCTCGCGGTTGCCGAGCAGCAAGAGCAGGTTGCCGAGGGCGACATTTGTTGCGGCCCATTCAATCGGGTTTGCTTCCTCAGACAACGCGCCGCCAGCCTCGGCATAGATCTGGGTCGCAGCGATCAGCGGCTGTTCGCGCCCGGAACGCGAACCCTCCTCGACCAGCAGTGCCGCCTGCATCAGAAGCAGCTGGCACCTTTGCAAGCGATCACTGGTCGCGACGCGGGCCGCAGCTCCGGCCAGATGACGTGCCGCTGAATTGAGGTCGCCCACAAGCTCGGCGAGTTTCGAACGAATGACACGCGCGGCGGTTAAGAACGCATTGTCCGCGTCGGGCGAAATAGCAGATGCGGCATCGCCGATGGCGCTCTCGCTTGCCGAAAGCTGGCCGCGTTCGAGTTGCTCCCGTGTAAGTGCTATCGCGGCGGCAATCGGTTCCTTGGTGTAGGTGGATGCAGCCACTTGGAGCAGGGATTGAAGTTCGGCGACAAGGGCGGCCTTGCTTTCGAGGGTGAAAAGGTCCGGAGTTGCATTAGCCCGGCATGCGGGGTCCGCCGTCACGGCCGCATCCAAGGCTGCAACCGGAATCATCCAGGCATTGGCGACACGAACGACGTCCGCGCGCGGAGCGGGGCGGATCGGAGCCTGTTGCTCTGCGTTCGTTTCACCAGCCGAGGCCGTGAGATCTGAACTCTTGTCGTTAGAAGGTTCCGTTGTGCTGGTTCGTGGATTGCGGCCGCAGCAGACTTCGAGCGCGGGACGAAGTTCCGAAAGAGCGTCACTCTGGGCAAGCAACGAGCCGATCATGCGCGCGAGTAGAAAGAAACAGAGCGATTCGTCGAGCCCGGCATTTTCAATGGCGCCGACCGAGCGCGCCTTCAGAATAATGTCGGAGGCGAGCCGGTGAGCAATCAAGTCGCTGTTGCCGCCGGATCGCATGGCTTTGCGCGCTGCAATCAGGCCGGACATGAACTGGCCAGCCGGTAAGCGGTAGGTATTCATGATGCCCGGCAGTGCCGCCAGATGCGTGGACAGAACCGCACGCGAGCGCTTGGACTGCTTCCATTCCTGCCACAGGTCGCGCACGAGACGGTCGACCAGCCGTTCCACAGGCTCCGCACCCGCGACCATGGCGAGCCGGCGCACGAGGTTGGTGCCCTGGATATAGGCTTCTGCGGGCGCTTCGTCATCGACGCCAGAAGTCCAGAGCGCGATGCCCGCACCGACAAACTCGACAAACTCGACATGCATCGACTTGACGCCCTTCATAATCTGGCAAGACGTGTGCCTTCCCCACACGGCCACCGGGGACGAGGCCAAACTTCACAGACCATAAGGCAGTATGGTTCTCAATTCCTTACGAACAGTTGGATTTCGGGACCGCAGTAGAACGCTCCGACGATCGAAGGCTTCTGGACGCCCGCATTCGTTTCGTGCTCGATGGGGGGCGACGGACTGCCCGCAACTGCGCACAAGGCTGGCTGACATGCATGACGCAACGGCGACGCAAACCATGTCTCTTACACCCGAGATCGAGGCTGCAATCGAGACCGCGGCCGAACGGACCGGCACCCAACGAGGTCACAGTGCGCTGATGCCGTTCGCGCAACGTCTGCTGCAGTCCCGCCACGGCGCTGTCCTGGAGCTGCCGGCCGCGGTGCAGGGCGCGCTGGCGGTCGAGGCGTTTGGGTTCATCTGTGAACGGCCAGATCCAGGACCCAAACTCCGGCACCGGCGCCTGAACGGCGATGGCAATGGCACGGTCGTCATCGAGATCCTCAACGACGATATGCCGTTCCTGGTGACGTCGGTGATCGCGGCCGTCCAAGGGCGCGGGCTTGCGGTATCGCATGTGCTGCATCCGATTCTGGTCGTCGAACGCGACGGCGCCGGCCGCCTTGTCGCTCTGGCCGAAACCGGCTCGACAGCTACGGGCGGGGCGCTCAGCGAAAGCCTGATTGTCATTCTAATCGACGAGGTTCAGGAGGAAGCCACGGTCGATGCCGTGATCGCAGACCTGTTCGCTGTGCTGCGTGATGTAAGGGTGGCGGTCAGAGACTGGAAGCCGATGCTGGCGCGACTCGATGCGGCCATTGTTGCGCTGGAGGCGGTCCCAGCCAGCACGGCCAGGGATCTGTCGTCGGAGACCGTCGCCTTCTGCAAATGGTTGCGAGAGGGCCAGTTCACGTTTCTCGGCATGCGCGAGTATCGCCTCGATGGAACGCCCGACACCGGCGAATTGGTCGGGGTCACAGGCTCCGGGCTCGGTATTCTCGCTGATCCAGCGGTTCAGGTTCTCCGGCGCGGTTCCGAGTTCGCCGCCATGACGCCGGAAGTTCGCCGTTTTTTTTTTGCGCCGCAGTCGATCATCATCACCAAAGCAAGCGCCAGATCCCGCGTTCATCGCAACGTCCACATGGATTACGTGGGGCTCAAGACTTACGATGACGCCGGGGCGTTGAAGGGCGAGCTTCGCATTGTCGGGCTGTTCACGTCCGATGCCTATACGGCATCGCCGCTCGGAATACCATTTCTCCGGCTGAAGGTCAGGCGCGTGCTTGCCGAGGCCGGCTACCCGCCGCGGAGCCACGACGGACACGCCTTGCAGCATATCCTGGAGACTTTCCCGCGCGATGAGTTGTTTCAAATCGGCTCGCGGCAACTGTCGAAGTGGGCCGCGGCAATCCTCGACCTTGAACTCCGGCCGCGAACCCGCGTGTTTGTGCGCCGCGACCGCTTCGACCGTTTCGTCTCCATCCTCGCATACATCCCGCGCGACAAGTTCTCGACCGCAATTCGAGAGCGCATCGGCACCATTTTCTGCGAAGTATTCGAGGGCCGCGTCTCCGCCTATCAGCCGTCGTTCACGCAGGGACCGTTGGTGCGCGTCCATTTCATCATCGGACGGCCCGGCGGAGGCGTCGCCCCTGCGATCTCGGATGAGGAGCTCGAAGCGCGGGTCTCCGCAGCCATCCGAACCTGGGACGACGAACTGACGTCGGCACTCCGATCCGGGCCGGGTGGCGCCGCATTGGCCGCGCGATACGCACACGCGTTTTCCGCCGGATACATGGAGAGCTTCGGTTCTGCACGCGCCCTCGGAGATATTGCGCGCATCGAACGGTTGTCGGTCGAACAGCCACTCGCGATCGAGATCTATCGCGATGTCGATTCCGGGGTCAGCGAAGCCCGCGCAGCGATCTATCGCCTGGACGGGCCGATGCCGCTTTCAGAGCGCGTCCCCGTGTTCGAGAACCTTGGTTTCCGGGTTATCGACGAGCGCACGTTCAGCATCGCGGCCGAAGGTACAGGCGGTCGCCGCGAGGTGGCGCTGCACGAGATGCGCCTCTTGACGTTCGACGGCAAGCCGTTGAACCTCTCCCGAGACGATAAACGGTTCGAGGCCTGCTTCCTGGCCGTAGCCCGAGGGAAGGCAGAGAACGACAGCTTCAACCGGCTTGTCATGTCGGCTGGGGCAGATTGGCGCGAAGCGGCCGTGCTGCGCAGCTACGCGGCCTATCTGCGGCAGATTCGGTCACCATTTGGACCGCGCTACATTGCCGACACGCTCGACCGACATCCAAACCGGACGCGCGATCTCCTCGACCTGTTCCGTGTGCGGTTCGACCACACGCTTGGCCTCAATCCCGACGAGCGGTCCGCCCCTCAGAATGCACTTCGCGAGCGTTTCGAGGCCGCCCTGTCCGATGTCCAGAGCCTCGACGAGGATCGCATCCTCCGGCAGATGCTGAATGTGATATGCGCGACGATCCGGACCAATGCCTTCAAGACGGCCGGCGAGGGGCGCCACCCGGAAGCAATGGCTTTCAAGTTTCTCAGCAAGGACGTCGCGGGAGCGCCGGAGCCGCGTCCGTTCCGCGAGATCTGGGTCTGCGCGCCACGCGTCGAAGGCATTCACCTTCGCTTTGCGCCGATTGCCCGCGGCGGGCTCAGGTGGTCCGACCGCGCGCAGGATTTCCGCACCGAGGTTCTGGGCCTCGCTCGCGCCCAGCAGGTCAAGAATACCGTGATCGTGCCGCAAGGTGCGAAAGGCGGGTTCGTGCCCAAGCAGCTTCCGCGTGGCGGATCGCGCGACGACATCCAGAAGGAAGGCGTAGCAGCATACTCTTTGTTCGTTTCGTCGTTGCTGGAGCTGACCGACAACATCGTCGACGGCCGAACGGTTTCGCCGCCGGATCTGGTTCGCCACGACGGTGACGATCCTTATCTGGTGGTTGCCGCCGACAAGGGCACGGCCACGTTCTCCGATACTGCGAACACCATCTCTGCGCGGCACGATTTCTGGCTCGGTGACGCCTTCGCCTCGGGCGGCTCGGCCGGCTACGACCACAAGAAGATGGGGATTACCGCCCGCGGCGCGTGGGAGTGCGTGAAGCGGCATTTCCGCGAGACCGATGTCGATATCCAGACCCAGGCGTTTACAGTCGCCGGTGTCGGAGACATGTCGGGCGACGTGTTCGGGAACGGCATGCTGCTGTCGCCGGCCATCCGGCTTGTCGCGGCCTTCGATCATCGCGACATCTTTCTCGATCCGAACCCCGACGCGGTTTCGAGCTACGCCGAGCGGCGACGCATGTTCGAGCTGCCGCGCTCGAGCTGGCAGGACTACGACCGGTCGCGGATATCGGGCGGCGGCGGCGTGTTCTCGCGCAACGCGAAGTCCATTCCACTGACGCCAGAAATCTGTCGCGCACTATCGATCGATGCGGTTACCGCGACCCCGGCCGAACTCATGCGCGCGATTCTCGCGAGCTCTGTCGATCTCTTGTGGTTCGGCGGCATCGGCACTTATGTCCGCGCGAGCCAGGAGTCCGATGCGGATGTCGGCGACCGGGGCAACGACGTGCTGCGCGTCACGGCTTCCGAGTTGAGGGCCAAAGTGATCGGCGAGGGTGCCAATCTGGCATTGACGCAGTTCGCTCGCATCGAGTTTGCAGGCCGCGGAGGGAGGCTCAATACCGACTTCATCGACAACTCGGCCGGCGTCAACTCGTCCGATCAGGAAGTGAACATCAAGATTGCGCTGGCCGCCGCCACGCAGAGCGGCGCTCTCGATCCGGATGCCCGAAAAGTGTTGCTCGCCAGCATGACCGACGACGTCGCGACGTCGTGCCTACGCAACAATTACGAGCAGTCGCTGGCCTTGAGCGTCGCGCAGAACTCGGAACCGGGCGGTCAGCGCGCGCTGGTCCAGCTCATGGCCAGTCTTGAAGTGCGTGGATTGATCGATCGCAAGCTTGAGGTACTGCCGTCCAATGTCGCGATCGCTCAAAGGATGGCGCAGGGCAAGGGGCTCACGCGTCCCGAACTCGCCGTGTTGATGAGCTATGCGAAGATTGCGCTGACTGAGGATCTGCTGGCGAGCCCGGTGCCCGACCACCCATCCCTCGAACCGCTGCTGCTCGGCTATTTCCCGCAACGCCTCGCCGCCGACTACCCGCGCGATTTGGTGAGCCATCGCCTCAGGCGTGAAATCATAGCGACGGTGCTCACCAATAGGATCGTCAATCAGGCTGGCATCGCCGCGATTGATCAACTCGTGCGCGAGACCGGCCGCATGGCGCCGGACGCTGTGCTGGCTTTTCTGGCCGCCGAGCGCGCATTCAGCATTTCTGCACTGTGGGACTCGGTCGATGCCCTCGACGGATCAATCGCAGGGAGCCGGCAGCTCACGCTCTACGCCGACGCGCAGCGCATCCTGGTCGAACGCGGCACGTGGTTCGCACTCCAGGGTCTCGACCCCAGGCATTTCGATGCAACGGTCGACATGCACGCCCAGGTTTTTCGGACCCTGCTGGCACGGCTGCCCGGAATACTGTCTCCGCGCCGTCGGACAGAACACGACACGGCCGTCGCCAGCTACATGAGTGCCGGTGTTCCAGGCCAGCTGGCCGAAAATCTTGCCGCGCATGCTGCGCTGGCCGAGGCGTCCGATATCGCGCTTGTGGGCGATGCCGCCGCGACTGCCGACGTGACCGCGGCTGCGCGGGCGGTGTTCGCGATTGGCGACCATTTTGAGTTGTCCAAGATCAAATCGAAGGCGCGCAGCCTGAACTTTAGCGACCCCTACGATCAGATGGCAACGGCACGCGCACTCGCGACCATCAGTGCCGGGCATCGCGATCTAGCTGTCGATCTGCTTGCAACGACCAGCCGAAGCGAACCTGACATCAGGGCCTGGGTGGCAAACCGAGCCGACGCCGTCGAGCGCTCTCGTGACCGGCTTGTGGCGCTGGCGTCGAGCGGCGAGACGAGTGTATCCAGGCTGACGGTGGCGGCGGCCGAAATCTCGAACTTGGCCCGCGCCGCGGGTGGCTGACCGAGCGGAGCCGAGCCGCGCCGACAGAGGTTGGCGCAATTCCTCCCGTGGCTGAGCGGTGAATGCGCCAATCGGACACGCTCAATCCGGCTAGTGGGGCATCGTGGGCGTCAATTAAGGCGCGATGAACGCCCCACTAACCCAATGATATAGCTAGTGGCCTTCATGTCGGGCCTAAATCGTCGACGCGTGCGGC
>PERT01000095.1 GCA_002928955.1 Hyphomicrobium sp.
ATTTAGGCCCGACATGAAGGCCACTCGCTATATCATTGGGTTAGTGGGGCGTTCATCGCGCCTTAATTGACGCGCACGATGCCCCACCCACCCGTCAATTAAGGCGCGACGCCACACTAGCCGTGGCGCTCAAAACCGGCGCACATGATGTCAGCACCCGGCCCTTCTCGACCTTGTCCCGATGGGCTGACCGGCGACGAGAGCGACGGGTGAGCCGACATCGAAAGGTGCACCGGAGCAAGCGAAAGCCATTCACCACCGGCCCGCGCCATTACAGGCCCGGCCCTCTCCCTGGGACAAGGCGGGGAGGCGCACGAGCCGCTCGGGGCCAGTTCGGGGCAAACTCAGCCCTGGACTTCCCCTGATTCAGGGAAAGCCATTCGCTCCAGTCTAGCGACTGACCGGAATGCTGTCTCCTACGTCGCTGGGCCGACATGGCGCAAGGCGCGCTACTTCAACGCGCTCGTGTGGGAAGCGCGTCTCCGGCGTGAGCTCCCCGTGAAGGACGGGAAAAGGGGGATGCGAGCCGAGCACGCAACTCCGAAGCCGCGAGATGATCAATTGCACCGGACCCGGGCGAACCCTGCGCCAGCACGACGGCGCATATCAGTTTTGGCGTGACGGTCTGGTTCGCCAGGCTCGGTTGAGCCCGGCGCCAGAACGAGCGCGTCGGCCAGAAGCGGCGGGGAACCAGCAGAAACGCCAGGGAACAGGAGCGCTTGGGATAGAATCCGCCTGAGGTTTAAAACCGCTTCAGGAGCCGTTCGAGGTAGTCGAGTTCGACGGGAGGCCTCGTGGCTTCGCCGGAGCGGCGGCGGAGTTCTTCCAAGATCTCGCGGGCGCGCTGCATGTCGATCTCGCCTGGCACCTTGACCGAGTTGCCCTGGTCGGGGCCTTCGGCGCGCTGCGGGCGGCCGAGCGGATCGCGGGGCGTATCGCCATTCTGGCCGAAGCGCTGCGGCATGTTCTTCATCATCTCCTGAGCCATCGATTGCGCGCCCTGGCGCATGTCGTCGAGCGCCTGCGACTGCTCTTCGGTGGCCTCGGCGAGATCGCCCTCCTGCAAAGCGCGCTCGGCGTTCTCCATGGCTTCGCGCGCGCTATCGAGCTTGTCGCTGTCGCCGAGCCCGAGATCGCGCAGGTCGCGCTGCAGCTTGGCGAGCTTGTCCTTCAAGGCGCCCTGGCGCTGGCCGAGCTTGCCTTCTTCGCCGGGCTGGCCCTGCCCGCCTTCGCCCTGCTGGCCCTGGCTCTTCTGGCTCTTCTGGCCCTTCTCGCCCTTCTGACCCTGCTGCTGGCCTTGGCCCTTCTGGCCCTGCTTCTGCTGTCCTGGCTTAGGCTGGCCCTGCTGGCCGCGCTGGCCTTTCTGGTCCTGCTCGCGCTGCTCGCCGAAGGTGTCGTCCATCAGCTTCTGCTGCTCGCCGACCATGTTGCCGAGCTCGTCCATCTTCTGCATGGCCTCGCGGTTCTGCTTCTGTTGCTCCTGCGCCTGCCGGCCGGACTGCAGCCGCTCCATGAGGTCGCGCAGTTCCGACAACATCTGCTGCGCTTGCTCGCGCGCGCCGTTCTTGGCCATCTCCTCGATGTTCTTCATCATGCGGTCGATGTCCTGCTGCGACAGCTGCTGGTTCTGCTGGTCGGAGCCGTCGGACTGCTGCTGGTCGGAGCGGTTGGCCTCGGCCTGCTTCTGCAGCTCGCGCATGTAGTCGTTCATGGCCTGACGCATTTCCTGCATCAGCTGCTTGATCTCTTCTTCCGACGCCCCGCTTTCCAACGCCTTCGACAGCTTGTCCTGGGCATCCTTCAGTCGCTTCTCAGCATCCGACAGATCGCCGTCCTCGATCTTAAGCGCCAAGTGCCAAAGTTGATCCTGAACGCTCTTGCGGCCGGCACGGGTTGTGTCGCGCTTCAGGCGATGCTCTGCCGACTTCATGAGCAGGTAGATCTTGGGATCGACGTTGAACTCGTCGGGACCGAGTGAGAGCGCGGCCAGCGCTTTCAGTACCTCGCCGCGGTAGCGCGGGTCGTCCTGGAGCTTCCGCCGCTGCTCGATGATGGCGCGCGCGAGCGGCTTCTCGAAGCGGCGCTCCGGCATCACGATGTCGATGGGCGAGCTCATACCGGTCTGCCCGGCGACGTCCTTGGCTTCGAGCCGCATGGTGACGCGAAGCCCGGCCCACGGATGCTGGCCGAGCTCGAGGTAGCTGTCCCCCTCGATCTCCTTGGCGTTCGACTTCAGAAGACGGAGCGCCAAAACGGGCGGGCGCTCGAGTGGCGGGCGTGGGCCTTTGAGAACGGCGGGGCGCGCCCAAGCCTTGGCCGGGTTTTGCGGAGACGGCTTGGCCTTCTCGAACTTGGCGGCCGCGGACGCCACTCCGTAGTCGTCGGACGCCTTGAAATAAACCTTCATGGAGCCACGTGGCGTGCGCTCGAGATCCTTGGTCAAGCCGATCTGCGGCGGCGCGTCGGGGATGACGGCGATCGTCCAGGCGGCAAGCTCCGAGCCCGAACCGAGTACGCGCAGCCTGGCTGAAGACGTGATCTCGTAGCGGATTTCAGACACGGACGACGCGGTGCTGGCCGACCCTGGAGTGCCCTCGCCGCTGGCCCTTCCGTCGACAACCTCGGGGAGCTTCAAACCGTCGCGCGCTATTTCAAGGCCAAGGCGAAGCGACTGCGCGCCGCTCGACCGCACGATCAGAACGCTCCGGGCGGGCACTTCGATCACGCCCACCGCATTTGCCGCCAGCGTCCTTGGCCCAGACTTCGAGCCATCGGCCAGCATGACCGGCGGCTTCTGGGTGTAGCCCGGCGGCGCGATCCAGGCGTCGAGGCGCGCGTGGGCAAGGCCGGCAGGACCGCCGAAACGGAAGGCGGAGCCGAGACGGTCTAACGCGCTGTCGCCAGCGAAGGCGAACAACGTGACGACGCCAAGCATCAAGAGCGCACGCAGAGCGAGCGGGTCATGCCGATCTGTACGGGGCTGCGGCGGTCCGACGCGGAGCCGAAATAGAAGATCGGACAGGCGTTTGCGGTGCGCCTCCCAGATGGCCATTGTTTCGGGATTGCCGCGGCCGCCAGATAGCGTGTCCTCGTAAGATGAAGCGGGGCGATGGGCGACGCCGGACATACGCTCGATGCGGCGGATGGCTTCGTCGCGGCTCGGCCAGGGGAGACGGATAGCGTGGGCCAAGGCGGCCAGAATGGCAAGGGCGAAAATGCCGAGCAGCAGCGTGTGCGGGAGATCGCCGAGCAGCGGCCAGAGACCCGCGAGCGATACCAGCAGGAACGCGCCGGCGACGCCGATCAACAGCCACAGCCGGGGCCACAGCCGCTCGAAGGCAAGAGCCCAGGCACTGAGCTGTGCCTTGCGTTCAAAGGCGAGATCGCGGCCAGCACGCGACGTGGTCTCATTGGTCATGGGTTGCACCTTATCATGCTCCGCTCCCGAGCGTAGCCTATGGCGCAAGGATCCGACACGTTAACTTGTTGAAAGGATGACTGACTCGAAGATCACGTGCCCTATCAACTCGTTGTGAGAAAAGCCGGAATACGGTCGAGCGCGATGAGATCGTCGAGGCTCGGACGGGGGCGGACGACGGCGAATTGTGTGCCCCGCACCAGAACTTCGGGGATCAACGGCCGCGTGTTGTAGGTCGACGACATGACCGCGCCATAGGCGCCGGCGGTCATGACGGCCAGAAGATCACCGGGCGAAAAAGCCGGCAGCGGCCGGTTGAGGGCAAGGTAATCACCTGTCTCGCACACTGGACCCACGATGTCCTGAATGACGGGGGCGCGGTCATCCAAGGCGGTGGCGACCGGCCAGATCTCGTGATGGGCCTCGTAAAGCGTCGGGCGCATCAAGTCGTTCATGGCGGCGTCGACGATGGTGAAGGTCTTGTCGGCGCCTTCCTTGGTGTAGATCACCTGTGTGACGAGCACGCCGGCGTTGCCGACGATCATACGGCCGGGCTCGAGCACCAACTTCAGCCCGAGATCGCCGAGTTTCTCACGCACGACGGCTGCGTACTCGCTGGGATGCGGCGGCACCTCGTTCGATAGGCGATAGGGAACGCCTAGTCCGCCACCGATGTCCAGATGGGCGATTTCGTGGCCGTCGGCGCGGAGATCGAGCACAAGTTCGCGCATCAGCTGGAAGGCGTCTCGAAACGGCGCGAGATCAGTGATCTGGCTGCCGATATGCATGTGAATACCCGAGACCCGGATCCCCGCCAGACGTTTGGCGCTGGCGAAAAGTCTGCGCGCGTCGCGGAACGGAATGCCGAACTTGTTCTCGCTCTTGCCAGTCGAGATCTTGGCGTGTGTCCTGGCGTCGACGTCAGGGTTGACGCGGATAGCAATGTGCGCGGTTCGACCGCAGGATACCGCGACCGCGCTCAGAAGATCGAGTTCCGGCTCGCTTTCGACGTTGAAGCCGAGGATGCCCTCTGAGAGTGCGTAAGCCATCTCGGCGCGGGTCTTGCCGACGCCGGCGAAGATTATGCGGTTGGCCGGCACACCGACGGCTCGTGCGCGGCGTAGTTCGCCCTCGGAGACCACATCCATGCCGGCGCCGAGCCCTGCCATTGTGGCGAGGACGGCCTGATTGGAGTTGGATTTGACGGCGAAGCAAATGAGCGCATCGAGGCCTCGGAAGGCTTCGGCCAGCACCTGATAGTGACGCTCGATCGTGGCTGTCGAATAACAATAGAACGGCGTGCCGACTTCGGCCGCGATCGCGGCGAGGCTGACGTCCTCGGCGTGGAGGACGCCGTCCTTGTAGGCAAAATGATGCATCGGATGAACTTCTCGTCGGCCGCCGGGACGGAAGGCTTAGTGCCAGTTCACTCGTGTTCCGGCGCCGACATTTGATTCCCGTTGCAACGCGCTCCAGATCAAATGTCGGCGCCTGAGGAACACTAGCAAACCTATGATTCTAGTGTAGCTTTTGCATCTGGCGTTTGGTTTCGAGGCAGCCCCGAGTGGGGACCAAAGGTCAGATGCGCTACACTAGCGCAGCAGACCGTCGAGGATGAAGCCGCGGTGCGGTTTGGGAGCTGCGGCGGAGTTTGCACCAGCATCGGCGGATTCGGCAGAGGTAGCCTTACCAGCTGCCTTGGCTTCAGCAGGGGCCTCGAGCGAGCCGCGCACGCCGCAGCCAGCCATCGAAAGGGCCACTGTGGAAACGACAAGGATTCGAGTGCCAAGTCCAAGACGCATATAATTTTCCGATCTATGCCGTGCCATGACCCGCGCCGCCCAAGAAAGACACCGACGGTAGCACTCATCTCCATGCCCTTGTTACCCGCTCGTCAACTCCTTTTCCAACCGCTTCAACCATCCTCGCGCCATTTTGCGGACGTTCTGTGGCGAAGTTCCCCCATAACTTGTCCGGCTGGCCAGCGAATTCTCAACAGACAGAACAGAGTAAACGGCGTTCGATATGCGCGGTTCGATCGATTGCATGGCCTCTAACGGCAGCTTTTCAAGGTCGAGTTTTCGCTTCTCAGCCTCCTTGACGATCGATCCGGTAACATGATGGGCTTCGCGGAACGGCAATTTGAGTTCGCGCACCAGCCAGTCGGCGAGATCTGTGGCGGTCGAGTAACCGCGGCCGGAAGCAGCCCGCATGGCATCCTTGTTCGGCTCCATGTCCTCAACCATGCGCGTCATCGCCGTAATCGCAAGTGCGAGGCTCGATAACGCATCAAGGGTGACTTCTTTGTCCTCTTGCATATCCTTGGAATAAGCCAGCGGCAGACCCTTCATGACGATAACGATGCTCTGGAACGCACCGGCGATGCGGCCTACCTTGGCACGCGCGAGTTCGGCTGCGTCCGGATTACGCTTCTGGGGCATGATCGAGGATCCGGTGGTGAGCCCGTCCGAAAGACGGATGAAACCGAACTGCGGCGTCATCCACAGCACGATCTCCTCGGCGAAACGCGAGAGATGAACGCCGCAGATGGTGGCGGCGGCCAGCGCTTCAAGCACGAAATCGCGGTCGGACACGGAGTCGAGCGAGTTGGCGGTCGGACGGTCGAAGCCCAGCGCCTTCGCGGTCATGTGACGGTCGATGGGAAACGACGTGCCAGCGAGTGCCGCGGCCCCGAGCGGGCACTCGTTGAGGCGTGAACGCGCATCGCTGAAGCGCGAACGGTCGCGGGCGAACATTTCGACATAGGCCATGAGGTGATGACCGAATGTAACCGGCTGGGCGGGTTGCAGGTGCGTGAAACCCGGCATGGCGGTGCCTGCATGGATTTCGGCCTTGGCGGCGAGCGCGAGTTTCAGAACGATCAGCGCCCGATCGAATTCGTCGAGCCGGTCGCGGACAAAGAGGCGAAAATCGAGCGCCACCTGGTCGTTGCGCGAGCGCGCGGTGTGCAGCCGTCCGGCGGCGGGGCCGACGATCTCTTTCAAGCGGTTCTCGACGTTCATGTGCACGTCTTCGAGCGCGCGCGAAAACGTGAACGATCCGGCCTCGATCTCGGCCGATACTTGGTTCAGTCCCTTAATGATCTCACGTGCGTCGGACTTCGTGATGATTCCTTGTTCGGCCAACATTGCGGCGTGGGCCTTGGAGCCGCGGATATCCTGCGGTGCCAACACCTTGTCGAAGCCGATGGAGGCGTTTATCTCCTCCATGATCTCGGCGGGCGGAGCCGAGAACCGTCCGCCCCACATTTTGTTGGCAGACTTGTCGTCGTCGGAATGTGACACGGGTTCTGACTCCAGGGTGCGCGCACTGCACAAGGAAAGAGGGTTGGACGTCATGACGCCGAACCGAAACACTGCCACAAACTGGGCTGCGACCGGGACAGCGAGGCTGGCCGGAGTCGCGATTTTCGCGGCAATGGCCGGGTTCGCAGCGGTTTATGGCACCTTCGGCGGCAAAGACAAGGTCGAGACGCAGTTGCCATCCGCCGCGCCTGCGGCGATTGCGGAGACCAAACCGGCACTTCCAGGGACGGGTGCCGCGAGTAAAGGCAATTCGCTGGCGACTGGCGAGATGACCGCATTCGTGTTCAAGAAATCACCGGAAGACCTGCCCGAGATTACGTTTGCCAATGCGGCCGGCAAAGCGCTGACACTCGGCGACTTCAAGGGCAAGACCGTGCTGCTGAACCTCTGGGCGACGTGGTGCGCCCCGTGCCGCAAGGAAATGCCTGCGCTTGACCGGCTGCAGAAGGAACTGGGCTCGGACTCCTTCGAGGTACTGGCGCTTTCTGTCGATCGCTCCGGCGCGGACGGGTCGAAGAAGTTCCTCGACGGCATCAAGGTCGAGCACCTGAAGCTCTATGTCGACGCAAGCGCACGCTCGGCCACAACGCTAAGGGCCGTAGGCATGCCGACAACAATCCTGATCGGCAAGGATGGCCGCGAAATCGGACGGCTGGTTGGCCCCGCCGAGTGGGATTCCGCCGACGCCAAGCGGCTGATCGCGGCGTCGGTGAACTGACCGGGCGCTATTCTCACCGCGATTTCGCTGGAACATGGTGGACACATGTCTGAGACATGGCCCAGCCGCGGTGAATTTGAGCGAGACT
>PERT01000096.1 GCA_002928955.1 Hyphomicrobium sp.
CGCGCTCCAGATCAAATGTCGGCGCCTAAGGAACACTAGCAAACCTATGATTCTAGTGTAGCTTTTGCATTTGACGTTTGGTTTCGAGTCTATCCCCGAGTGGGGACCAAACGTCAGATGCGCTACACTAGTGGGGCGTCGCGCCTTAATTGACTGGTGGGTGGGGCGTCGTGCGCGTCAATTAAGGCGCGTTGAACGCCACACTAAACCATTGTTTTTGTTAGTGGCCTTTATGTCTCGCCTAAATCGTCAGCGGTTGCCGCCAGTACAGCGATTTAGGCGAGACAGGCCACTAGAACCAATGGCTTGCTTGCGGCCGAGAGGACACGAGTTGTTATGGTTCGGGTATCTGATTCCCGCCGCAGCGACGCACGAAGCGGTCAGTTGGACTTCCGGGCGACGAGCAGCATTTCACGCAACGAGAACCAGACATCGCCCGCATGATCGCGAGGCATCAAAAACGCGACCAGACCGCCGCGCCCGTTGTCGGGCGAGCGATCGAGCATGGCCGTGAGCCGGGCGACTGTGGCCGCATCGCAAGCCATGCGCTGAACCCACGGTCCGAAAGCCATCTCCTTCACGACGAACTCCCGTCCCGTGATTTCGAGCCCGGCGTCTGCCACCAGCTCGACCCATTCTGCCATCGTGAGCGCCCGGCCGTGACTCGGGTCGCGTAGCTTCTCGAATTGATTGTAGACGATGCCGGCGGTGCGGAGCGCATCCCTGTCGAGCCCGGGCGATGTGGTGGCGTCGGGGCTGACGTTGTCGACCAGCGCGAACGTGCCGCCGGGCTTTAGCACGCGGACGGCTTCGGATACGAAGGCGGCGACGTCAAGAAAGTGATGCGCGGCGAGCCGGCAGCAGACGAAGTCGAAGGTCTGATCGGGAAAGGGAAGCCGCTCGGCCCGCGCCAACGACGTCTCGATGTTCGAGTGGCCGCCCTTGTGGGCCAGCGCCCGGGCCTCGGCCAGCATTTCCTCGGTAATGTCGCTGGCGATGATATGGGCCACGTGCGGTGAGAAGGCCAGCGCCATGTGTCCCGCGCCCGTTGCCACATCGAGGCCGACCCATTCGGGCCGCGGCGCGGACATGGCCACCAGCATCGCGAGGCTCTCGCCCCTGGCATGCACGTCCGACGTAGCATAGGCCGCTGCATTGGCACCGAACTGGTTCTGCACCAGTGATCTGGTCATTGGTTTGCTCCTGACTCTCAAAGCAATTGTAGCACCGGCTTGTCGTCATGCCACCGCGTGGGTTTGGGCGCCTGGGTTTGGGCGCCCGGGTTTGGGCGGTGGTCTGCCCGTCTCGTTCGGGGTCGGGATTTTCGATCAAAAGCGGGGCAAGTTCCAACGCTTCCCGAGCTTGAACCGATGGAACTTGGCGCCATCTCCTCGAGCATCGCAGCAAGCCAGCCGCGAGGTCGGCGATGAGCCAGAACCGAGGCTGCTGCAGGTGAGAACAGTATAAATGAAACAACCGGAGACACATATCGTGAGACAACTTTTGGCACTGACGCTGATGGGCCTGCTGGTTCTGCCTGCAACCCAGGCTATGGCGCAAACCGACCAGCGACCGCGCTCGAACATAGCCCAAACGCTGCAGGACGCCGGTACTTTTACGGTGCTTTGGAATGCGGCGGCGGCGACGGGACTGATCGAGGAGCTTAAAGAGCCCGGTCAGAGGATCACCATCCTGGCTCCTTCGGATGAGGCATTTTCTCGACTGCCGCAGGGCACGGTCGAGTTCTTGATGCGACCGGAGAATCGCAACGAGCTTGGCCGGTTGCTGAAAAATCATCTGTTGCCAGGACAAGTACTTGCGCGTTCGTTCGCCGGTCAGTCGATGACGCTTCCTTCGCTCCTCGGCCAGGATTTGACGATCGATGGATCGGGTGAGGTAAAGACTGTGAATGGAGTCCGTATCACGAATACCGACGTGGTTGCGTCGAACGGCGTCATCCACATCATCGATCAAGTGTTGGTGCCGAAAACGTGACGTACGAACTGGACGCCAGTGTGACCTCGCAAACCGCCGGCACGGCTTCGGAGCGTGGCAAAGTCTAAGGGTGCGAGGCCTGGGTTATCAGCGTCCAGGCCTCGCCTGCCGTCGAGGGTCGGCTGAGGGTGCTGGGTGAGGCCCGCGCTGGTGTTGCACGGTTGCGTGCATGGAGCACGTGGCATCGGCCGACTCGCCGCCCGCCTTATCCCTGCCGCCTCGACACGTGCCTGCACGTCACCATCCCGCACCTTTTCGAGGCACGGTCCGGAAGGCGTTCAGTTCGGTAGCTGCGGGTAGAGGTCGGTCCGCGTCGGCAACGCGCCGGGTCGCATCAAGGCTCGCCGCCGTCACCGAGGGTGAAACCCACTGGCGCCGATCACGGACGAGCGCTGCGGGTAGGCCGGAAATCCTGTGCGAGGCGCGGTCCACGGGCGCCTTCGTCTATCCTTCGGGCGGCCCGCAGCCGCCCCGTTCCCCGCCTGCTCAAAAAGCCGAGCCGAGCGCTGCTGGCTGGAAGTGTAGACCGGTCACACCGCCAGCACGGACCGGATCTGGTCCTCGTACTGCTTCACGGCGTCGAACGCGCGCTGTCTCATCACAGGGTCGGTCGGATGTTGCGCGGTGAAGCCTTCAATGGCGTCGCGCGCGTTCGTCATGATGCGGCCGGCAGCGGCCTGCGGGTTCAATTCTCGTCGGCAGTTCGTCTGCAATAGCTGCGTGAGGATGACGCCGGTGGCGAGCGCGAGCCCTGCCAGCTCTGCGTTTTCGCGCTTCAGGTCTGCAATCAACTTGATTGTTGCGTCGTCGGTCATGGCGTGCACCTCGCGTTCCAGGTTATCGCATCGGCGTACTGCGATGTGCCCACAAGCACAAGCCACCTCGACCTTGCGTTGCACGCATCCTCTGTACTGACGCATATCGTATTGCAACACAAAATCGTTCTGCTATTGTTCCGTATGGATCCAAGGTTATTTGGCGGGTGTTCGATGGATGTCGAAGACGAAATCAGGCAATTGCGACGACGCATTGGGGATCTGGAGGGCGCTGTTGACTTGCTCAACGGTCAAATGAGCTGCCTTCACCCAGATTTGGTCAAGCTGAACGATCTTGCGGTAAAAAACTTCGACGCCATCGACGTCACGCTTGAGCGGTTCATGAAGCGCCTCGATTCCATGAATTCGCAGGTGTGGGGCCTCCGAGACGACTTGCCGCAACTCGTCGGCGAGGCCGTTCGAAAGGCGCTGCCCGGACTGCCCAGAAGGAACTAACCCGGCCCTCCCACAGGCTCGCGGCTCGTCATCGCATGAGCGTGTGCCAACCGCGGCGTCGGTGCGTTTTCCGTTTCCGGATGAACTCACCCCATCATCCCCGAGTGCGCGAGCGGGGATGACGACATGAGGTGATTGGGCATTGCAGAAACCGGGTCTCGCGTCCTGATCGTAACGTTCGATTGATCCACTTGAGTACTCAGCGGCGAACCTCGCGACTTGATCCACACGAGCAGACCGCTGAAGATGGTTTTCCGGTGCCACGACCTCGTGTTTTCCGATCGATCTGAGCGCGGTCGACCACGATTGTTTTCCGTCAGCTCGACCGGAGACGTCGTTTCGGGCGTCTCTGCGACTGTGGCTTTTGGGCCCTTTCAGCGGCTTGCTAGGCGCTGGCCGCAATGCCGCCGTCACGCACCACCTCGGCGAGATTGGCCAAGCCTTTTTCGAACTGAGTGCCGACCATCTTGTCGGCATTGAAGAGTGTGCACATGAGGCGGGCGATGAACGGCCGCTCGCCGGTCATGCTCCACGCCACACGGGTCCCGGTGCCCTCCGTCTTCAAAGTGAACGTGGCCATGGACGTGTTGGCGAACGGCTTCCGGAAGTCGAGGCGGATGCGGACCAAGTCGGGGGGGCGGCTCTCGACGACGGTCATTTTGCCTTCACCAACATCCTTGTTGCCGGCCCAGCTGAACGCCGATCCGATGCCCTCCGGCGGTCCCTCGAACGTGTTTATGGCATGGGGATCGAGCCTGGCCCACGGCGACCACGCCTGCCAGCGATGGAGGTCGTTGATGTGGGGAAACACGGCTGCGGGCGTCGCCGCGATGAGGCCTGTGCGCATCACCGTGCCGGCTCGCGGCTGCATTGCGATGTAGGTGGCGAACCCAATAACGATTGCCACCGCGAATAGCAGTAGGTTGGTCAACATCGGCATGTCTCCCTTGGCAGCAAGCGGCAAAGAACTCTGGCAGCGCCGGAGAGTATCCTACAACAATCCATGGCCGTTGCTACCCGGCCGCCGGTGCCTCGTGGTGCGTACCTGGCGTTTGCCCCTCGCCTCGTCACGTCTGCTCCCGCCGCCAAGATTCTGATGAAAAAGCCAACCAAAATCAGAGTGTTGTTCGTGTTCCTGGGACCGGCGAGGGCTTGACCGAAAGGGCTGCGATAGCGTCCGCGATATGCTCGTCAGCGATGTTGCGGGCGCCGGCGGCCACCCGGATGTCGTGGGCCACACGCAGCACGTCGGCATGGGTGTGGCCCGTCGGCGGATCGAATTTGTAGCATGCGAACTCCAGGAGTTGCCCAAGGGGATCGCGGAAATACAAGCTGTCCATGAAGCCGCGGTCGACCTCACCGGAACTCGGGAAGCCATGGCTCTCCAGTCGTGACTTGGCCTGGGTGTAGGTCGCGCGCGACACCGAAAACGCGAGGTGGTGCAGCCTGCCGACGCCGGTCGGGTTGGGGCGCGGATCGGGCCGCCAATCTTCGCTCGTGAAGATTGTTATCAGGCGACCGTCGCCGGGATCGAAATAAAGGTGGTTCATGCGCTCGTCGTCGAGGTTCGGCTGCTCGAAAACCAACGGCATGCCGAGCAGGCCCTGCCAGAATTCGATCGACGTCTGGCGGTCCGCGCCCATGAACGTGATGTGATGGACGCCCTGTGTTTGAATTCTGCTCATGATCAGCCCTCTGTGTTTTGCTGTCTTGACCAGCATATGGGGGCGGCGGCGAAGGTTCCAACCTCGGTCGCGAGTGAGGGCCTCGCCAAACGACTACCGAGCGGATTGGAGTGATGATAACCTGAACGCGGGTGCGTGTCGGTTGCGTCGTGCGTGCGAGGGTCAGATGGAGCGACTGGCGAGGGGTGTGGTTCTGGGGTTTGTGGCGGGAATGGCACTCCTGACTTCAGGATGCGCGACGCCAGAGCAGCAGATCGCGGTGGCCAGCCAGATCCGTACCTTTGATGACAAATTCCGACCTTTCAAGGAGTACTCGACCGGCACCATCAAGAGTGGAAACGTGCTGGGCGTCGGCGCCAAGCAGCTGGTCGGCCGCGTCGATCGCAGCACTGGCGCGCTCACCACGATCGTGCAATTCGAGATCGTCTATGAGAGCGACAACAAGCGGCACTACGAGCACGCCCGCAACGCCCGTGCCGAGGCGCTGCAATTCACCAAGGTGCCGCGGAATGCCAAGTGTCAGCCGCGCAAGGGGTGCATCTATGACGAATTGTTCCTGGTCGTCGTTCCGGAAGCCGAGTTGCGGGCGGCGGCCTCGACGGGCTACCACATCAAGGCGTTCGCCCGAAACGGACCGGATGTCGTGGTCAATATACCAAAGGAGTTGATCGTCAACCTGTTCGCCCAGATCGACAAGGATCGGACGCGGACGGCCCCCGCTTGACCTGGAGCGCTGTTGGCCAAGGCTTCCGCCAAGGACTGAGCTGATGTCGGTGGCATCCTGACCTTGGCGGCTTCACGTTGTCGTGCCCCTGTCGTAACCATTCAATTAACGTCAGCCGGCGCAAACGGGCCGTCCCCTGTTTTTGGAGCCGCGACGTGCCGAACTTCCAACCATGACTGCCGATGCAACGGCTCGTCGATCGGAGAAGCGACCCATGGGCAAAGGTCCGAACCGCCGGGAACAGCTCATTCGGGCCGGGTTTAGAATCGGTAGCGCGGTGGCGCCCCGCCACGCAGGAAAGTTGGCGTTCCGGTTGTTCTGCACACCGCCCGGACGGCGTACCCTTTCGTCAGGCGAAGCGCGGATTGCCGAGCGGATGGCCCCGCTGTTGGCCCGCGCCGATCGCCGCAACATCCCGTTCGACGGCGGGACGGTCGCGACCTACGGCTGGACGACGGAGGCCGAACGCCCAGGGCGCGGCCGGGTGTTGCTGGTTCACGGCTGGAGCGGGCGCGCGCTGGTGATGACGGCGTTCGCCGAACCACTTCTGAAGCAAGGGTTCGACGTGGTGGCGCTCGATCTGCCGGGCCACGGCGAAAGCGGCGGAAAGCTGTTGAACCTGCCGCTCGGTGCCCGCGCCGTCCAGGCCGCGGCCGAGGCCTATGGCGGCATTACGGGCGTGATCGCGCATTCGTTCGGTGGTCCGGTATCGGTGCTGGCGGCGGAAGGGGGGCCGCCGCTCGCGACGGCCATGGCGGTTGAGCGGCTGGTTCTGATCGCATCTCCCAACTCGATCGCCGTGGTTTCGAGGCGCTTTGCCGACCGGGTCGGGCTGTCGGAGGCTGCACGCGCCGTCTTCGAAACGGAAATCCTCCGCGTGGCCAGGCGGCCGGCCAGCGCGTTCGTGGTTGGCGAGTTTCTGGCTAGAATTGGCAAACCGGCATTGATCGTTCACGACGAGGGCGATCAGGACGTGCCGTTCGTTCGCGCCGAGGAAATTATCGCGGCCGCGCCTCGGAGCCAACTTTTGAAAACGACCGGCGTCGGGCATCGGCGTATCGTCGTCGCACCGCAGGTGATCAAGGCGGCGACCCGCTTTATCACCGCGTCCACTAGTGGGGCGTCGCGCCTTAATTGACCTGTGCGAGCGGCAAGCTGGTCGTCAATCACGGCGCGATGAACGCCCCACTAACCCAATGATATAGCTAGTGGCCTTCATGTCGGGCCTAAATCGTCGACGCGTGCGGCTGGCACAGCGATTTAGGCGCGACAGGCCACTAGTGGG
>PERT01000097.1 GCA_002928955.1 Hyphomicrobium sp.
AAACCTATGATTCTAGTGTAGCTTTTGCATCTGGCGTTTGGTTTCGAGTCTAGCCCCGAGTGGGGACCAAACGTCAGATGCGCTACACTAGTACGGGCCCAACGTCGTGATTAATTGACAGTGCGGACCCTATTTGGCACCCAATTGGGGATGGTTCATGCTTTCAAGGTGCGGCTCGTTGGTGTCGGATTGGGTGTCCTGTTCGGCCCCAGCCTCCTTTGGAGTGAGCCACAATTGCCTGCTGCCGATGCGCCCAGCTTGTCGCTGCCCGTCGCTTGTGTGCCCGGCCGGACGTGCTTCGTGCAAAACCATGTCGACATCGATCCCGGCTCCGGAGTGCGCGACTATGCCTGCGCGGCGGCCAGCTATGATGGCCACAAAGGTGTGGATTTTCGACTGGGTTCGGTGGCTGCAGCGCAATCAGGGGTGGCCGTTTTGGCTGCGGCACCGGGAGTTGTGAAGGGTATTCGCGACGGGGTCGAGGACGCGCTCATGCGCGAAACCGGGCCCGGCGCCCTGGTGGGACGCGAATGCGGCAATGGGGTCGTACTGGATCACGGTGGCGGATGGGAGACGCAGTATTGCCACTTGCGCCGCGGCAGCATTTCCGTCGCAAGAGGCCAACCGGTCGCCCGTGGAGCAAGGCTCGGTGATGTTGGCTATTCGGGATTTGCTGATTTCGCCCATCTGCACTTCGAGGTGCGGCGCGACGGCAAGCCCGTCGAGCCGTTTTCGCAGGCCGGGGCGGGAATGGCCTGCCTTCGTGACCCGGCAACCGCGGTTGGACTGTGGGATGAGGCGGCGGCAAAAGTGCTCACCTACGTGGCCGGCGAATTCATCGAGACGGGGTTCGCTGCGGCGATACCGTCGACGCTCGATCTCGAACATGGCGGCAACAGGATCGCGGCAGCCAATCCCATGGGCGATGGGCTGGTGTTCTACGCGCGGCTGATGAATGGCCGCGCCGGCGACCACATTCGTGTGGTTGTTTCCGGGCCGGGCGGGTTCGTGGCCGAGGGGGCGAGTGCGCCGCTCGAGCGTCCGAAGGCCATCGCGGTCTTTGCCGCAGGCCGGAAGCGGCGCGGAACTGCGTTCGCGAGTGGCCTTTACACTGGGGTGGCCGAATTAGTACGAGATGGTGCCGTCATGACCCGGGCGCGCGGCAGTTTCGAGATGCCCTGAAGGCTCGATAAGCCCGGCGGCGGCGCGCCAGACCGTGTCAGACGTTTTGCTTGTCGGTTCCGGACAGCCGTTCGAGTAGCCGCGACCGGCGCCCCGGCTTGTGCTTGGCGAAGTCTGCATCCGCGGCATCGGCGCTAATGATTGTCTCCGCTGGCCTGTTGGCAGGCTTGGCGGCCGCCGCCTCGCCGCTATCGACAGGGGCGGGGGCGATGAATGCACTGACACGCGCCGCGGGCTTCAGCGGTTCGATGGGATCGGTCGTCGTATCCGGTTCCGCTGCTTCGTTGGAACGCGCACGGGGCTCGTTGATTCGGTCGGTCAGCGATCGCCGCTGTTGGGGTGCGTAGTTGCCACGCCGTGCGTCGCTAGAAGCGGGCAATGTTCCAGCACCGAGCCGCCGCATCTCGTCTCTGAAGTGCGCGGCTTGCCGGGCCAACCGCTCGTTGGCTCCCGCAATCTCGGCGCGGAGACTTTGGATGGTGGCGGACTGCGCCTCGTTCTCCCCCTGCAATGCCGACACCCGCGCTTTGCTCGCAATCCTACTGTCCTTGGTGAGCCCGCCCTCATCGGCCGCGCTGGCCTCGTAGGTCTGAAGCGCGGCTCTGATGCGCGCCAGTTCCTGCGCCTGATCGCGGTTCGAATCCTTCAGTGCTCGGATCTCGGTTTCGAGCGCCGATGGCTGAGGCATCGCCGCCAGCGCGCCCTGCGACTGGACCGCGCGCAACGCCGCTTCTGCGTCGGCAAGGTCGCTGCGCAAGCGTCCGAGTTCGACGGGATCTGATCCGACTTCATGGCTATGGCCGTTGGCTGATTTCAAGCCCGCACCGTCAGCGGCGATTCCGGCCCTGACGAGTAGCGTCTGCATGCGTGTGACGAGCTGCGCCTGGTCGCGGGTCTTGGCGCGCAGCGCCTCGATCTCCGACCGCAATGCAACCTCGCCGTCGAATTTCGGGTCGCCCAGTCCTTCGCGGTTGCGCGCCGCCCGTGTCGTGATCGCCGCATTCAGCCTGTGGATATCGTCGCGCTGCTGGGTATTGATCTGGGTTGCTTCGTCGAGCGCGCGCGATTGCTTTTCCGCCGATTGCGTCAACATCGATATCTCGCGGTCGCGTTGGAACAGCAGCTTCTTGGCCTCTGCCAGCCGGTGCTCGACCTTCGGCAGGCGATCCATGACCGTGTGTTCCAGCACGCGCCGGGCATTCTCGTGTTCATCGAGGGCGGTTTTGAGATTGCCGATCTCGCCTTCGAGCCCGCTGATCAGTGCGTCCCGCCTATTGATCTCGACCGACTGCCGGGCGGCGTCGAGCGATGCCGTCTCAAGATTGCGTTCGAACTCGTGCAGCTTGATAGCGTATTCAGCGCGAAGGCGGTCCTTGTCGGCCCGGATCTCGGCTTCGGTCAGCGGCATCGACCGCTTGATGCTCTCGGTGGTCAGTCGTACGGCGCGGCGACGGTAGGCGGGTGCCAGCAGCAGGGCGAGGAGAGTCGCCACCAGGAACCCCAACGTGACCAACATGATGGACAGAATGTTGATCACGAGCGCGGACCTGCGAGTATCCAGCCGTGGGGCTGAGCGAGCGGGCGTTCAGAACGGAAGCCAAACAACGCTCGCGGGCCATAGCCATAGCCGCCGGCGGTTGCGGTTTCAAGCATGCCGCCCCTGGTCTGATGTCCCGCGCGCAATTGGCCCCCATGACGGTTGTCGGCGCCGCCCTCGCAATGTCCTGTCCGATCCGGCCGAAAAGACCGTCGCGCGTTCAGAACGGATTCCACGTCGGCTTGCGCGTGTATTTCAAGTAGCCCACATTAGCCCCGAGGCGCAATCCGACGCCAGACCGGATGGGTGCCAGGACGACGTCGCCGTACTTCTGGAACTGCACACTGACGCCACCGACGAGATACGCCGAGCCCTGGATGCCGCCAAACCGATGATAGATGTCCGACGGGTCGCGCAGGTTGTATACCAGCACCATCGTTTTCGAGCCTTCGCCGCCGAAGTCATAACCGACCGACGGCCCCTGCCAATAGACGGGATAATCACCGGCATCCTTCGTGTAAAGACGCCCCTCGCCGTACCGCAGTCCAGCGACGAACGCGCCGCCTGCGTCTTCACCGAGGATGTAGCCGTTCGGCCGGCCGGCCTTCTGAAACACATACTCGACGGCACTGGCCATACCCTGGCTCACCGAGCCAAAAAAGCTGTGGCCAGTGCGGACGATTTCACTTTGGGAGAAAGTGTTGTCGCCTGGGCCACGAGTGGCAAACCGGTCGCGTTCGCCATCGTCGTACCTGTCTGACGTTCCCGCGCGCGGCGGCGCATAAGGTTCGCCGTATTGGTCCGACCGGCGTGGCGCGTTGTTGTTGTCATAGCTGCGTCCGCTGTAGGTATCGCCACCCGCGGCTGGTGGCGGACTGTAGGCGTCGTTACCCCCTCGCGGGCGATAGACGCCGTCCGAGCCTGGGTTGGCGCCTCCCGCGGAACCGTCGGCCTCCGACGGACCGGACTGGACCGGGCGGTAGACGCTGTTGCCACCGTAGGAATCGCGCGGGCGATAGCTGTCGTTGGCGACTTGCGGCGATCGCCACGGCAGCGGCTCTTGCGCCACCGCCGGAAGGGTGTGCATGAAGGCGGCGGCGGCCGCAGTCGACGCAAGAAGTGCGGCGCCGGGCAATCCGAAGCGGGCCTTTCGCATCATCGAAACGGCGACTTTGAAGCGTCCCGGCATGGGCGGCGATCCATTCTCAATGTTGAGCCCGGGCCAGGAATCGGCCCGTGGAAGGTAAATCCCTACTCAACCATTCCTCAAAAAGTGTTGCGAAAGTGTGGCTAAGGCGCGGCCCGAATGAAGGTGGCCGCAGCCGGCACCGTTTTTTTACCCGAAGTAAATCGCCTCGCGCTTTCAATGTGTTCTGTCGCTATCCGGGACGCCCGCGCGCTATCGAGGGTGCAAGGTCAGCCCCCGGTTCAGTCCCCAGGCCAGGAAGGGGGGGTTTCTGTAGCCGACATCGCGCTTACCATAGACAAGCGGGCGCCCGTCGAGTGTGGCCACGGTTCCTCCGGCCGATTCGACGAGTGCCTGGCCCGCGGCCGTATCCCACTCGCTGGTCGCTCCTGGTTGGGGATAGACATCCCCCTCGCCGCGCGCCAGCAAACAGAATTTGTAGGACGATCCGGCGGTGCGATACTCCTGCACTTTGAATGGCACAAGGCAGCGATCCACTGGCTCTCGCGGCCGCCACGGGCTCAGGAGTGCGACGAGTCCATCAGCGGGCGGGGGCCGCGTGGCCAGCCGCTCGAACGCAACATCGGAGAGCCGGGGCGCCGGTTCGGCGCACAGCACACGGGCGAACGCTCCGTACCCTCCGCCGAGTGTCACGTAAAGTTCGTCGCGGGCCGGGGCGTAGATGAGCCCGAACACAGGTTGCGTGTCCACGATGAGCGCGACATTGATCGTGAAGTCGCGAAGGCCGGCGATGTAGTCCCGCGTCCCATCCAGCGGATCGACGAGGAAAAAACGGGCGGCGGGTGGCAGGGTGAGTTCGGCTTCGGCCGCAGTTCCCGCCTCCGACTCGGCGTTCGACTCCTCAGCGATGACGGGAATGCCGGGAGCAATGCGGCCGAGCGCAGCCACGAGCACGGCCTCAGCCTCCCGGTCGGCCGCGGTGACGGGTGATGCATCGGCCTTGCGTTCAACGACGACACCGGACTTCAAGTAGCCGAGCTCGATGCGTCCGGCATCGAGGACGGAGGGCAGTAGCGCCTCGGCCAGAGCGTGGTGGTCGATCTCGTCCATGGCTCACCTCGCTCCTGCGGCCGGTCGAGCGCCCGCGTCCCTGCAACAGCGCCCAGTGTATCGATTCGTCGCCCAAGGACTTGCGCGACGGGTAGACGACGTGGCCGCAATGGCGCAAGGGGCAAGCAAAATTGCGCCGACGCCAGACTTTTGTTATCGGGCTTTGCAACCGCAATGGGGCCCGTGTATCAGTTGTTAATTGATTTGTTGCGGCCCCTGTTCGGCTCGCGTCGGTGCCTCGTGCACCAGAGCCGCCGCCCACTCCGACCAAACGAGACATCCTCGACACGTGGCGCAATGTCCGTGTCGATAATGAGGGGCACCCAATGAGCCATAGCATGCATCCGTCCGATCTTGAGCTCGCGGCATTGATCTCGAGCAAGATCTGTCACGACGTGATCGGTCCGGTGGGCGCAATCTACAATGGTCTGGAAATCCTCGACGAGGATGACGACCAGGATGCCAAGAATTACGCGCTCGATGTCATCCGCAATGTGACAGAGCAGGCTTCGGCACGGTTGCAGTTCGCCCGCTTCGCCTTTGGTGCTGCCGGATCGGCTGGCGCAATGATCGACCTCAGCACTGCCGAGCAGATTTCGCGCGGGTTCATCGGCCAGGGCAAGCACAAGCTCGCCTGGCGCGGAATCCCTGGCTATATGGGGAAAGACAAGGTCAAGTTGCTCTTGAACTTGGTCGCCAGTGCCATCACGGCCTTGCCACGCGGCGGCGAAATCGACGTTGCCATGGGCGGAACCTTGGAAAATCCGAGCTTCCTGATCCGGTGCCGCGGAACCGGTGCCCGGCCGCCGCAGTACCTCACGGACTTTGTGACCGGCGCCACACAACCGCAGCTCGACGCGATGACGATCCAGGCATACTACACGTGGCGCCTCGCAGACACCGCGGGCATGCGGATCGAGATCTTGAAGGATGGTGCCGATATTCTGCTTTCGGCCAAGCCCGCTTGATGTCGGCCGGCACGGATTGTGGTCGGATGGAAATCGGCCCGGGCACGGGAAAAACAACCTCTGTTTAACCAATGCGCGGCAGACTCCGCGTCGAGGCGCTGGGCGCTGTGGTTCTCGAATTGAGGGGATTGCCGATGAGGCGCTGTTTGGTCGCCGACGACGCCAGCGTGATCCGCAAGGTGGCGCGGCACATCATCGAGGGTCAGCGTTACGAGGTCTCGGAAGCAGAAGACGGACAGCAGGCGCTGCAACTTTGCCGCGAGCAGATTCCGGACGTGATCCTGCTTGATTGGCACATGCCATCGATGAGCCCGTTTGAATTTCTCGCGGCATTCCGTAACTTGCCGGATGCGAAGCGCACGACGGTCATCTACTGCACGACCGAACACGATCCGATGGACATCAGTCGCGCCCTCGCGGCCGGCGCGGACGACTACTTGTTGAAGCCCTTCGACCGCGCAAGCCTCGAAGGCAAACTGACAGACATCGCCGCGCCTGTCTGAACGGTCAAGGTGCAATACTCCTTGTTGCATTGTGTATTGTCGCAACGGCCGGACGACTAGTGTGGTGTCGCGCCTTAATTGACCTGTGCGAGCGGCAAGCTGGTCGTCAATCAAGGCGCGTTGAAAGCCACACTAGACCATTGTTTTTGCTAGTGGCCTTTATGTCTCGCCTAAATCGTTAGCGGTTGCCGCCAGTACAGCGATCTAGGCGAGACAGGCCACTAGTGTTCCGGCGCCGACATTTGAT
>PERT01000098.1 GCA_002928955.1 Hyphomicrobium sp.
CGCGCCAACTCGGCCGCAATGTCGATCGGTCTGCGCGTCATGTCAGCGACCGCGCTTGGTATCGATGCGATATCGACGCAGCTCGCCCTCGGACTTCGACGAGGTGAGCGGGAAGCCGAGCTTCTTCTTGACGGTGCCGGCCAGGAAGCCACGCACGCTGTGCTGTTGCCATCCGGAGGCCTCCATCATCTCTGGGATGGTGGCGCCATCTCGCCGGGTCAGCAGCGTCAGGATGCGATCGTGCTTCGTGATGCGAGCGGCGTGGACGTCGTCGCTGGCACCCGTCTTGCGCGGGGCGGCGTGCGCCGACGCGGGCTTTCCGGCAGCCTTCGGCTTCTCGCCCGTCGTCGCGGGCTTGGTCCGCTTGGCCGGGGTCGTGTGGCGGGCTTCAATCGTCGTCATGGTGGGCTCCTTGGATTATCGGTTGCGCCACATCGGCGCTCCCACCACCCAGAGCCCCGCAAGTCGCGAGGCGAGCCCAGTGAAGTCGGCGGCCGACCAACCGGCGCCTGTCCCACCACCAATGCGTCCTTTGCGGCAGAAGTCGAGGGCTGTTAGCGCAGCAAATGTGCGAATTCTTGCTCCTCTGTTGAGCAAGCCTTTGACCGCTTTAGCGTCGAGTGGAGAAATCGACAGCCACAAGGTGTTTTGCGCGTGAGCAGCACTTCCGCCTGTCAGAGGCAGACGTGGCCGAAAGCATATGGTCCAGTTGACATGGTGATCGCCTCGAGGTCGTCCGGGTTCAACAGGGAACCAGCGATAACTTCATGGGCAGGCCCTGAGTGCAAGCGCCGCAGAATCTCGGAAATCACAAGGAGACCCGCGCTCAAGCCTACGAATGGCACGCCGATGGTCCTGGAGGCGAGCCTCGTCAATCCGCACGCGTCGATCCCTGAATCCTTGAGCGCCTGATAGGCGGGCATGGCGGAGACGTCGGGAAGATGGGCCCGAGCAGCATCGCCCCAGAGACGGCGCGCGTTGAGGGTCGACGGGAACGTATGGATGGAGAGGCTTCGGAAGCCTGACGGCCCTGCGCCGAGGCCGGCTTCGATGACTAGATCAAAGCCTGCATCTTCGAGGGACGCGCGCGCAAAGGCATTGTCGACGCCGCAGACGGCGACGCGCGGGTCGCTGTCGTGACGACGTGTGTGTGCCGAGAAGTACTGCTCGATGATGTGCGTGGTGAAGCCCTGCCCATCAAGCCAGCCGGCGACATGACGGGTCTTGTTCGAACCTGCCGCCTCCGGCGTCGAGAGCATGGAGGTGCTGTCGTTCGAGAGCTCGATGCGGTCGAAATCCTGCAGCGTCAGCACGAGGTCCGACGGCTTGCGGTAGGGAAGGCAGGCGAGCAGCCAGGAGTAGGCCTGCCCGAGATTGCCCAACCCGATCAGCCAGAGCTGAGAAGGCAGGAATGCGAGGGCCGGCTCCGAAAAATCGCCGGCAAGCCAGTCCACGCCCGGCTTCCAGAGGGACAGGCCGGTGCTGCGCCGCCCCGCGAGCGGGTGGTCCTTGGCGTGATAGGCGAAGGCTTCAGCCGCGCAGATCGCGGCTGCGATGCACGGCGTCAACGGCAGTGCATCGGAGTCGGTCGGCACCGTACCCGTGACTCTGGTCATGACACCGCCGCGCCAGCCGGTCCAGACGAGCCTGAATAGGGGACTAGCCACCGGGGATGCGACATCGCCGATGACTGCCAGAGGCCAGTTGCCATTCAACTGGTTCACGCACCTGCCGCCTAGCTCGGCTACGGCAGCGCGCAAATCCTTCGCGCGGGTCAGCGGGAGGGCACAGGATATCGCGGGAACGCCGGCTACCTCGACGCCGCTTAAGAATGTGCGGCGGGCGATATTGACGAGTGTGAGCAACGCAATCTGACCGTTGCGGGTTGCGGCCACGTCCGGGGCGATGCTGATCGATAGGCCGAAGCCATGCAGGATGTCGAGCGCGGACTCGGGGCTCGATGCGCGCCCGGTGTCCATGAAGTATTTGGCGGTGCGGTGAAGCGTGGTGGGATCGGCAAGGAGGTTCATGGCCAGCTCCATCGGGAGAGGTTGAGGAATCGGTGTCCGCGCACCGGGCTGCGGTCGTCCCAGCTATGCGCGCCGCGGTATTCGAAGACGCCGATACGGGAGAGATCGACCGGAGCTCGTGCGTAGTCGGGCAGGATCACCGCGACGTGCCCTGCGCGCGCGATCATCGGGTTCGTGCGGTCGGAATGGCTTTGCCAGGCGGCGCCGGGGTGCGTATGGACGTCGGCCACTACCGTTTGGCCACGCTCGCGGCAGATCGCCCAGAGCCGGGCGAATGCATTGCCGTCCAGCACACAGATACCGCTCGCGTAGGCGCGTGCATCGAGGTCGTCGTAATAGACGATGTCGCTCGCGCGGCGCCGCTCGCCGGTGATGGTGCCGAGAAGGAACGCGCCTGCTTCGTGCCGGCTTCCGCCGCGACGCTCGAGCTCGGCAACAAGGGTCCGCCAAAGACGCGGCGGGCAGTCGAGGCGGTGATCAGGCGGCGCGAAGGCCTGAATAATGCGGTGAATGCAAGAGATCATGGATCTGCTCGAGGTAGAAGGTTATGCCGCGATCGGGCCGCCAGAGGCGGGCCGGATGCTGGTTCCGCCAATCGGGGTGCGTATCGATCGTGATGCGGTCGCAAGGGTGATAAAGAGCGCGGCCCTGCTCCCAGTCCGGCCTGAAGACGTCGGCGACCAGGCTCCGGCCGCCGGGCCAGCGTGAAGCGGGAAGCGGCACGTCGAGGTCGCAGTCCCAAAGCTGGGCCGACGGAGGCCGTGCCGGATAGCCGCTGCATTCGAAGCGGAAGGTGAAGGCGGCCGGAGCGCTTGCGCGCCCCGACGCGGTGACGGCGATGCAGACATGCGGCCATGCCTGCTTAACCAGATGCCATCGGCCGGACATCTCTCCGAGGCGGAATGCAGCCCCGGCGAGATCACGTTCGAGCATGGCGCGGTCGGGCGGGAGCGACATGATCAGCCCTCAACGCGCTTGTCGGGAACGAACTCGAAGCAGACGCCGCAGGCACAGTGCCCGACGAGCTCGCTCAGCGGCGTGTCAGAGGCCGGTCGATCGTGTCCGCCGCACGCCTGCAGGACGTGCTCCGCGGCATCCGTCGGCGCCATGTGGAGCTGCTTGGCCGCCCACGCCTTGACGCGCTTGAGCAGCGTGCCCGGCGGGAACGGGTGGCGCAGCACCTGATCGAGATAGTTCAGGGTGACCTCGATATGCCGGCACTTGCTGACGTGAATCCGGGTGCCGGGCTTGAGCTCCTGGAAGCGCCGCGAGGGTTCGGCCGGCTGGTCGTCCTCGTCGAGGAAAACAAGGGAGTCCGGTCCGATGGCCATGCCGGCTGCCCGCAGCGATTCGAGCAGAGTGTGGCCGTCGAGGGGCACCTTCAGGTTGGCTTCATGCAGGGCGTTTTCGCCGTGAACATGAACGAATACAGGCACTTGCGACATTGGCTATCTCCTATAGATCTGGACCAAACGCGCTGTTGCGTCTCAAATTGGACTTAAAGCCATGTCTGGACTTCGTCAATATAAAAGTCTAAATTGGGACTATCAGGAGGAGCCATGGGTGTGATGACCAAAGCAGCGGCAAAGCAGGCCGACACCGACAACAGTGCGGAGTTGCGGGGTTTTTTCGGGATCGCAGAGAAGTGGGGGCTATCGACCGATCAGCAGATCAGCCTGCTCGGAGCGCCGCCCCGATCGACCTTCTTCAAGTGGAAGAGGGACGGCGGCGCGCTCTCCCAGGATACGCGTGAGCGAATCTCTCACGTCGCCTCGATCTACCGGTGCCTAAGACTTCTGATTCCCGATGACGCGCTCGCGCACGACTGGATCAGGAGGAAGAACACGGCCCCGATATTCGGGGGCAAGAGTGCGCTCGAGTTCATGATGGCGACCGGTTCGATCGTCGAGATCTACAAGGTGCGTGCGTATCTGGATGCTCAGCGAGGCGGGTGAGATGGATGATGATTTCCCCAGCAAGCATGTTTCATGGGGGGGAGCCTGCCGGCTGATACCGTCGCGGTTTCCGCCGGTGGAGCTGTACGAGCCTGTCGCCGACCAGAAGGATCGAGAGGCACTCAAGGCACTTGAGACGCTGACCAACCCGCGGCTGTCGCCAGACGGCGGCGCAGGCGACTTCCTGCGACCCGATGATCGGCACGTGACGCAGCCATGGTTGGTCGCGCCATTCGCCTATCTGGATCCAGAGCCGACGCTGTACTCCGATGGAAGCTACGGCGTTTGCATCGTGGCGGAGACGGAAAAGGGCGCGCTCGCGGCGGCGGTGCAGCGTCGCGAGGCGTTCATGCGCGCAACCGCCATGCCGCCGACGAGACTCGACATGCGGCAGCTGGTAACGCCGGTCTCGGCGACGCTGCACGATATTACCGGCTGGCAGCGTGTCGGGGACAGCACGGAGACGCGACGCATTTGTCAGAAACTGCGCGAACAGGGCTCGTACGGCGTGCTGCTGGCGAGCCCGTTCCGCGTGGGGGAATCGACGGCGGTGCTGTTCCGGCCGACCGCGATGACCCGGGCTACCCAGGCCAAGCACTACTGCTTCGTATGGGACGGTTCGCGCATCAGCGGCATCTACGACTACTCCGACCAGACCGAGCAGACCTTTGATCCGGCAACCCTGATCACGACAGAGGCCAGGGTGGCGGCTTGATGAATAAGGTAAGACAGGCGGGGAGGGGCACATGAGGAGCACGGCAGGCGGGCTGCTGTTTTCGGCTAGTGATTTGGTGACCTTCATGGGGTGCCGCCATGCGACGTGGCTCGACGCCACGGCCGCGAGAGGCGGACCGCGGCCTCCCGAGATCGTGGATGCGCAGACCGCGCTTCTGCAGCAGCGGGGCCTAGAGCACGAGCGCGCCTATCTCCGTGAGCTCGGCGAGGCGGGCCTTGCGATCGAAACAATCGCGGCCGAAGGTACTGTTGACGAGCGCGCAGCTGCTACGCGTGAGGCGATGAAGCGGGGCGCGGATATCATCTATCAGGGAGCGCTGATCGACCGCCCCTGGCACGGATATTCGGACTTCCTGCGCAGGGTCGAGGTTCCCTCGCTCTTTGGCGGGTGGAGCTATGTCGTGATCGACACCAAGCTGGCGCGCTCGGCGAAAGCGAGCCATGCAGTGCAGCTTGGCGTCTATGCGAAGCTCCTGAAGTCGGAGCAGGCTCTGTTGCCCGGGACGCTGCACGTCAAGCTCGGCGATGGTACGGAAGCATTGCTGCGGACCAGTGATTGCAGCGATTACATCGGCGCCGCGATGCAGCGCTTCGAGCAGTTCGTTGCCGTACCGCCGGCGGCTTCCGAGTCCGAGCCTTGCGCCCAGTGCCAGTATTGCCATTGGGCGAGCGTGTGCGAAGCGCGATGGTTCGAGACCGATCATCTGAGCGGCGTTGCAAACATGCGCTCGACGCAGGCGCGGTACCTCCGCGAGGCGGGTATCTCGACGATGGCGCAGCTGGCGTCACTCAAGGGAAGTGCCGTCAAGGGCCTCGCGCCAGCGATCGTCGAGCGTCTGACGCACCAGGCGCGCCTGCAGATGGGAAAGCGCACCGATGGACAGGACCGCTTCGAGATTCTGCCGATAGAAGCGGGACGCGGGTTCTGCCGGATGCCGAGGCCGGATCCGGGCGACATGTTCTTCGACATGGAAGGCGATCCCCTCTATCCGGGAGGGCTGGAGTATCTGTTCGGATTTGTGACTGGCACGGCAGATAAGGCGCTGTTCACGGCGTTCTGGGCGCATGATCGGGCTGAAGAGAAGCGTGCGTTCGAGGAGGCCGTTGATTTCATCGTGGAACGGCTCGAGGCGCATCCGGACGCACATGTCTATCATTACGCGGCCTATGAAGCCTCGGCGCTCAAGCGGCTATCGACCCTGCACGGGACCCGCGAAGCCGAGATCGACGACCTGCTGAGGTGTGGCAAGCTGGTGGACCTCTACCGGGTCGTGGCGGAGGGCGTGCGCGTCTCCGAGCCACGCTACTCCATCAAGAACATGGAAGTGTTCTATATGGAAAAGCGTGCCGGCGAGGTGAAGACGGCCGGCGAGAGCGTAGTTATGTACGAGCGGTGGCGCGAGTTGCAGGATGTGGCGCTCATCGCCGAGATTGCCGAGTACAATCGGATCGACTGCGTCTCGACCGTCATGCTGCGCGATTGGCTCCTCGGCATCAGGCCGGCAACGGCGGTTTGGTTCGTGCGCTCGGCGTCCGGTGAGGACAAGAGCAAGACCGACAAGCGGGAGGCGGCGGAACAGCGTACTGCCGAATTGAGTGAGAGGCTGCACAGGTCGTCAGATCCGTCGGCTGCGGTTCTGGCGGATCTTCTGGAATTCCACCGGCGCGAGGCCAAGCCCGATTACTGGGCCATGTTCGATCGGCAGCTGCGGCCCGATGAAGACCTGATTGATGATGCCGAATGCCTCGGCGGTCTTACCGCCGCGCCGGTCGGGCAGGGTGTGGCCGATAAGCAGTCT
>PERT01000099.1 GCA_002928955.1 Hyphomicrobium sp.
GAATCATAGGTTTGCTAGTGTTCCTTAGGCGCCGACATTTGATCTGGAGCGCGTTGCAACGGGAATCAAATGTCGGCGCCGGAACACTAGGCGACTGAGCAAACAAGGTATCAGACCGCGTGCTATTCGCCGCGGGACAGCATCCAAGAGTTGCGCGAGCTGTTGTAGACGTGTCGTTGTGGAAACATGGGGGTCCTCCAGGTAAGTACGCCCCGGCAACAGGAGACCAACCCGACTCCGTGGGACAATTCCGGGGAGTGCGGTTGCAACCTGTTCTCGGCCGTTGGATATAGGGTCACGGACAGTCGCCTGCCAGCGTCACGCTTCAAGCTTCAAGCTTCAAGCCCCAGGACCGCGCCATGCCCACCTCGACGGCTCAGCCGAAGCACGTCAAGCACATGCGGCAGGTCCTGCTGTGGCCGATCTATTTGCTTCCGCTCGACGACGACGGCCCGATGGAGAACCACTGGGAGCATCTCAAGAAGACATCTCCCGACAATCCATGGCGTGAGATCGACGACGAGTTCGGCGACCCGAAAGAATTTCAGGCGCGCCACTACAACGAGTTCGTGACGTTCCTGCCGCCGGTGCAGCGGTTCCTCTATGGCCAGGGTCTCGGTCGCGCCGTGTTCAGCACCTACGGCGAGAGCCCGATCACGGTGATGCGGCGCACCGATATCGCCAAGGTGCGGGTGACGCTCGATTCCGGCTCGGCGCCAGTGCTGCTCGAAGTGGCGCACATCGATCTATACTTCTTCTTTGATATAGATGTGGCTTTGCTGGCCTTCGAGGTGTCGGCCAACGACCTGCCATTCGAGGTATCGCAGGAGGTATTGTTCCGTTTCGGCCGCGCCTACCCCGCCTATTGGGAGGCTGACGGGCGTGGTGGGCATTGCCCGCACAAGGTCGAATGGCTGGCCAAGGACGGTGCCGTGATGGCCACCTCCGACTACGAGAAGAAAGAAAAGTACCTGAGCTTCGTCTGCCAGCACCGCGCGCCGGCGGTGGCGTCGCATTGGGAATTTCTGCTCTCGCCGATGGTGTTGCATCACAGCGACCGGACCGGGCCGATCCGCTACCGGCAGCTGGAATACTATCGAATGCCCTACATGGTCTATCTCGCCATGGAAGATGCGACAGCATTGACGCGACCTGACCTTGTCAGGCTGGCGATCGGCAGCGCACCGGGAGATTCGGGCGAACTGCCGTACTCGCAGCAATACCTGCAGGATTTTGAGAGGCGCCACTGCTATGACCGCTATTGCGATCTCAACCCCGGCGCACGCTACGGTTCGCGGTTCATGAGTACGGGGCATACGCTGGTCGTGCTCGGCGACGCCAAGGACGGCTTCTTTGCGGATGCAGAAAGCGGCGTACTGAGCCGGTTCCGACATCAGCATTTCCTGCTGTTCATGATCGCGCACTTCCAGAAGGCGGGGCTCAGGATGTTCTCCGACCGGTTGGTGGCGATCGTCAGCCGCCTCGACGTCCAGAACCCGAAGGCCAATCGCGTCTTCCGCCGGGCGATCCGTCATACGCTCGAGAACTTCCTGCGCTTCGAGCACCGCTACTGGTTCCATGAGATCTCGAACCACGCCCAGGCGCGCGAGCTGTTCGCGATGACGCGCGGCCAACTAGAGCTCGACAGCCTTTATGATGAGGTGCGGGAAGAGCTGCAGGACATGGGCAACTTCCTCGAAGTCGAGGCCATGCGCCGGCAGAACGAGACCGTGGTGCGGCTGACGGTCGTGACCATTCTCGGGCTGATCGGCACCATCACCACGGGCTTCCTCGGCATGAACCTCTTTGCGTGGTCTGATCAAACGACGTGGTGGCGAACGGCGGCGTTTCTCGCGGTGTTCGTGCCGACCATCGTGCTGACGATCCTGACCGTCGCCAAGTCGCGGCGGTTGTCGGAATGGCTCGACGCCCTGGCCGACGACAGCCTGTCCACGGGTCAGAAATTCCGCGCGTTCTGGCGGGTATGGTTCCCGGGCAAATGAAAGCGACAACTCGTCAGCGGATCGCGCGGGAGGTGTTGCGGGTCGTGGCCCAGCCCACGATCGTCTCCAAGCCCTTGGCACCCAGGAAGTTCGCCCCGTCGACGTCAGCGTCGGTGAAGTCGGCGCCGGTCAAATCCGCGCCGGTGAGATCGGCGCCGGTCAGGTCAGCGTGGGCGAGGCGGGCGCCGGAGAGGTTCGCGCCCTTCATCGAGGCGTAGGCGAACAGCACATGGCCGAGATCGGCGCGGATGAGGTTAGCGCCGTCGAACGTGGCCCCGAGGAATTCCGTGCGCCAGATGTGTTCGATGAAACCGGTCTTGCCGAACGGGGCGAGTGTCGCGTCCGTGAGGTTGGCGCGCGTCAGGTCGGCGCGGTGGAAGCGTCCGAAAATCTTGGCGCGCGTCAAGTTCGCTCCCGCAAAGGTCGAGGCTTCCGCGGCGAGCGAGGCCAGGGTCGAGAATCCGGCCGGCCGAAGCAGGCTGGCGCCCGTGAGGTTGGCGCGATCAAAGCGTGTTTTGACCATGGTAATGCGGTCGAGGCGCGCGCCGCTCAAGTTTACTTCCGCAAGGTTGGCGCCGGACAGGTCGGCGCCGAATAAATCCGCTCCTTCGAGGCGGGCGGCCTTGAAGTCGAGGCCGGAGAGGTCGAGCCGGGTGAGGTCGCGCCCGGCGAGGTCCGCGGGCGAAGCGGGCGAGGCTCCGACCAGCAATACAGCGATATCGCGGGCGGAGAGTTCGGCTGCGGCGACGGTCTGCACGGACCACAGCCACGTGCTGGCTGCGAGCACGATTGCAGCGCTTGCGGAAAGCCAAGTGGGGATCGGCCGGGCCATGGCTCAGCGCCGTGCGAAGAACCGGCGGACGGCGACGCTCAATCCCGTGGGGGCGAGGTCGAGCGTGTCCGAGCTGCCGAGCAGTCGGGTCGCGATCTCCTTGCCAGCCGTGCGGCGGTGATGGACGACGGTCTGCTCGTCGCCATCGACCACGAGGTAGTGCGTCACGCTCGGCACGGCGAAATAGCCGGCGAGCTTGACGCTGGAATCGCGGCCGCCTGAAGACGGCGAGACCACCTCGACCACGATCACCGGCGCGGGCACGATCATCTCCTTGCGCCCGAGTTCCGGCCCGCCGTAGACCACGGCGTCGGGCTCGAAGGCGGTGCGGTCGGAGATGCGGACGGTGGCGCCGTCGCCGAGCGCGTGGAGTTCGAGGCCCTGATCCTCGATCGCGTCCATAAACGCGATGACGACCAGCACCTTGACGCTGATATGACCCGTCGTTTCAGGCGACATCTGCACCGGCCTTCCGTTGACCAGTTCGTATCGCCCCGGCCGGCCGCGGGCCCAGACCAGATACTCGTCGACGGTCATCCTTTGTGGAACAATCTCGTTCATGGGTCGAACCTAGCAGAAGACCTGCCCGCCGAGCCACCCCTTCGGCCATTTATAGCTGTCATGGGCACCCGGCCGCCCCAATCGAGCTGGGCTTGTGTCAGAAATCGACGACCTTGGCTTCGACCACTTTGTTCGTGGCTTCGCGCTCCTCGCCACGGCTCTGCTGGCCCGAACCCTTGATGCCCGGCGCGATGCCGTTGGCGATATTGGCCTTCAAGGTGCCGTTGACGCCGGCCTTGAAGTCGAACGTCACCTTCGAGGTTTCCGGCTGGTAGACCTTGGTCGCCACGAACACGTAGCGGCCCTGCTTCCGCTGGTTGGCGATGACGGCGCGGCAGCCGTCCTTGATGTTGGCTTTTACGAACTCGGCGGTACCGGTCTGCACTTCGATCTCGGATACTTTGGTGAACGTGTACTTGGCCGAGTTGAGATAATTGCCGCCGGCGCCGACCTCGAGAAACGGCAGCTTGATGCCGTCGATGGCGAAGTCGCCGTTGGCACCGACGGTCTTCTCGACCTTGGCTTCACCCTCGTAGGTGCGCGTTTTCATCTCGTCGGGAAACTTCTCGCGCATCGCTTCGGTGTCGTTCCAGCAGATCTCGACGACCTCCATGCCGAACACGGGGCCGCTTGCCTTTCCGGTGGTGGCGTAGATGCGGCCGGGCTGGAGGCGGTTGCTGTAGGGGAAGGCATGCACGCCACCGAAGAAGCCGGTTGTGTAGGCCGCGCCGAAAACCGCGCCGCCGCCTGCGGAGCCAGGTGCGGCAGGAGCAGTGCCGCAGCCAGTGACGCCGCCCGTCAGGATGAGGGCCAAGCCGCTTGCGGCCAATGAACTCGATCCACGCAACCGCAACATACCCAAACCCTCCACCTGACCCAGCTTGGCCGCCGCACGCCACAGCTTATCGGCGGAATACTGAACGGTGGAAGGGGTAGGCAGCAACGCCAGTATGACCAAGGTCTCAAATTGCCGGTGGATCAGTGATCGGCCGGCAACAGGCGGATTGCGGGGGGAGAGGGGTGAACCACTCCGCACCTTGGTATCATCGCAGACCCGCGGGCCGGACGGTTCTCCTCAACTCGTCGGCGCGTCAAGCTTGCGGGTCAGGTTCTCGAACTCGCGGCGCAACTCTTCGTTCTTGAAGATCTGGTCGAAGGTCGGAGCCTCGAGCTTCTGCAGAGCCTCAAACGAGGACGAGCCTTCACGCATCAGATTGCGCAACTGGAAGCTCGCTTCGACGGTCTCGAAGGTGTTGTCGGCGATGCGCAGGTCGTGGGTCGCCCGCGAGCGCGCCTTGGCAATTTGTTCGCGCTGCTGCTGCAGATAGCGACGATAACCGCGGGCGGCCTCCTCGGCGATCTTCTGGCTGTCACGGTTGGAGTCGAGCGCGCGCTTCTGGTCGGGGCGGTTTTCAGCCCGCATCAGGTCGGCAGTTTTGGCTTTCGCCGATGCGACGTCCTTCAGGATGGCGTCGAGGCGCGGCAGGTACTGGGTATCAATTTTGGCGATCGTCGCGTCTTGCGCGTGGACGAGCATGGCGAAAAGTGCCGCGTGCATGGCAAAGTACTTGCGTGCTGCATTCATGTTGTCGCCAGAGGCCGCCATCAGCTTGGCGAGCTGGCCATCGATGGCCTTGGCGGCGTTGAACACGGCGGCGAGGCGAACGAGGTCGCCCGACAGCACGCTGTCGAGCAAAAGGTCGACCTGCTCTGGACCGAGCTGGACACCGCTCTTCTGCAATGCCGATTGGATCTCGGTCTTGGCAGACTTGATTTCGGCCCGGTTGGCTTCGATGCGCTTCTGCGCGTTCTCGATTGAATTGGTCAGGCTCGCGACCGTGTCGGTCAGCACACCGGGCAGCATCCCGTCCGTCGGCGCCACGAGTTGCTTTTCCTTCAACTTCACGATCTGGTCTTCGATATCGCGGATATTCTTTCGCAGGCTCTCGACCTTTTTCTGCACTTCGACGACGGGAACGTCGGTAACAATACCAAGGGCGCTGTCGAGCAGCGCGCGCACCTTGTTCTCACGATCCTCGCGTGTTTCTGTCCAAATCGGCGTGATGACGAATTCGTCTCTGCCGGGCAACTTCTTGGTTTGGGACCGTTGCTGGGCGGTATCCTGCAGCACACTGTCGATGGCGGCCATGAGCTTGCGCGCTTGCTCGTATGCTGCGTCGCCCTCGCGCGGGTCCTTCTCGATTTGAGCGGGAGCGACGGCGGAGGGCGATTGGGGTGCGGCAGCGGGCACCGCTGACCCTGTTGCCGGCTTCGGTTTGGCGTCAGCCCCAGTACGCGTCAAGAGATCTGCGATGCTGTCGCGATTGGCAGTCTGAGCACCGACCGGCACGGTTAGGGCTAAAGACAGGACCACAAACAACAGCGCCACCGGCTGAACCGTCTGATTTTGCGACATTTCTTGAGCCTCCGCAAACGTATGTAGCGTCGGGAACAAGGCGAATCGATGGTGCTCGTGGAGCGCATCTGGCGTTTGGTCCCCACTCGCGACTGGCCCAAAAAATCCAAACATCAGATTCAAAAATTACAATCGAATCATAGCCTTGCTCGTGTTTCTCCCGGTTCCGACATTTGCTCCGGACGGGGCAGCGACAGGAAGCAGATTTCCGAACCGGAACGCTAGCCCGACCTTCTCACAGGGTCGCGGGCGGCACGGAGCCAAATTTGACGACAGGCTGCGTCGAGACGAACTTCCGTCGGTCGACAACGCTGCGCCCCTCTCTTCTGGCCTGTCGTCAAATTTGGCCAGACCTTCGGGTCGCGTGATCGCCCCAACCGCGGCGCCGGACGCCTCACACGCAGCATTTGCTATGCTTTTCAGCGCCCTCCCGGCGGATTGACTGGCGGTCATGCGATGACGAGCCGCCTGCCTGTGAGAAGGTCGGGCTAGTGGGGCGTCGCGCCTTAATTGACTGGTGGGTAGGGCATCGTGGGCGTCAATTAAGGCGCGATGAACGCCCCACTAACCCAATGATATAGCTAGTGGCCTTCATGTCGGGCCTAAATCGTCGACGCGTGCGGCTGGCACAGCGATTT
>PERT01000100.1 GCA_002928955.1 Hyphomicrobium sp.
CCTAAATCGTCGACGCGTGCGGCTGGCACAGCGATTTAGGCGCGACAGGCCACTAGTGTGGCGCATCTGACGTTTGGTCCCCACTCGGGGCTGGTCTCAAGACCAAACGTCAGATGAAAAAACGACAATAGAATCATAGAGTTGATGGTGTTCCTTGCAGCGTCGACATTTGATCTGGAGCGCGTTGCAACGGGAATCAAATGTCGGCGCCGGAACACGAGCGGGACCCACTCGGGTGCGTGGCACGGTGCTGCGTTCACCATAGCCAGTGTCAGGGTGTCGCCAACAGTTGCGGGCGGGGCCATTGTCGTTGGCCACGTTGAATATGGGATTGATTGGCGCCAAATCGTCCGAGCAATAAGCGGACCTATTCGATGACACCCCGATCATTCGCCACACGACAGTTTAGGTTGCTGGCCCGAAGTGTCAGTCAGCCAGTCAGGGCTGGTATTGCCGGTGGGATGGCGCGTTTGTGGCCACGCCTCGACATGATCTCAGTGAAGGTGCGGCACTGGTGGCAGTTGCGGTCACTCGCCCAGCAATTTGCCACTGCAGCGGCCGCAGTCTTGTTGTGCGGCATGGCGATCCTAGGCTTCTGGGTCAGCGAGCGCATCAAGCAGGGCGTCGTGCACAACAGTGCCGCATCCAGCGCGTTGTTCATGGACAGTCATATCGCTCCCCTGGTGCAGGAGCTGGCGACGGACGGGGAGATTTCGCAGAGCTATCGAGCCGAGTTGGACAGGACACTGACGCACGCCGCGATCAGCAATCGCGTCTCGGCCATCAAGATCTGGCGGACGGATGGCGTCATCGCCTACAGCAACTGGCACGAGAAGATTGGCCTCAAGTTCAAACCGACGCCGAACTTCACGCGCGCTCTGGGCGGTGTCATTTCGGCGGAATTCGAGGGGCAGTATCACGAACAGGACAGCCGGGAACGGGCGCTGCAGGGGCCGCTACTCGAAATCTATGCGCCGGTCCGCGATAGGAGTACCGGGCGCGTTATCGCCATTTCAGAGTTCTATGAAGCAGGCGCGTCGATCAAAGTCGCACTCGATCGCGCAGAGGCCATGAGCTGGATCGTCGTCGGTCTTGTCACCTTGGGCATGATGGCTGCACTTTCGGGGATCGTTGCCCGTGGCAGCCGAACCATCGAGGAGCAGCGCAATCGCCTGACGGCTCAACTGACGGAGCTCAGCATGCTGCTGGCAGATAACCGTGAACTCAGTCAGAAGGTGCGTCGCCTCCATCACCGAACGGCCATCATCAACGAAAAGCTTTTAAGGAGGGTTGGGGCCGATTTGCATGATGGACCGGCCCAGTTGCTCAGCCTGGCCCTTTTGCGGCTGGACGGATTGGTGCCGCTGGTCTCGCCAAAGCCGCCGGAGGGCAGCGGCGGGGAAGGCGTGCAAGCCTCCGCCAAGGGGGCGGCGGGCTGCGATCTCGAAAAGATCCGACATTCACTTCAGGACGCGATGAAAGAGTTGCGCCAGATCTGTTCTGGGTTGGCATTGCCGGAACTGGAGAATGCGACGCTGGCCGACGTCGTTCGAATGGCGGTCCGCGCCCACGAGCACCGCACTGAATCCCGCGTTACCATGAACATCTCCGAGCTTCCGCTGGTGGTGCCGGGCGAGTTGAAGACCTGCGTCTACCGTTTCGTTCAGGAAGGCCTCAACAACGCCTTCCGTCATGCCCAGGCTCAGGGCCAGGCTACGTTCGCGCGAGTCGACGCCGGAAAGATCCGGATAGAAATCCGCGACCAGGGACCGGGCCTTGGAGTGACTGTCGAACCAGGTACAAGGCGCCTCGGTCTTTCGGGATTGCAGGATAGGATAGAGAGCCTCGGCGGCACCATGGAGATCGGACCGGCCGTGGACGGGGGAACGTGCCTAGTCGCGCACTTCGATCTTGACCGACTTACAACAATGGATGCCGAGCATGACTGAAAAAATCCGTATTGCAGTCATCGACGATCACCCGTTGTTGAGGGAGGGTGTGATTCACACCCTCAGGGGTCAAGCGGATTTCGATGTGGTTGCGGAGGGTCAGTGCGCGGCGGATGCGTTGCGCATCGCCGAGAATGAGCTGCCCGACATCGTGTTGCTCGACGTCAGCATGCCCGGCGGCGGTATTGAGGCCGCGCGCGCCATCACCGACGGCTGTCCGGCAGTCCGGGTCGCGATGCTGACGGTGGCGGAGGACGAGGAGACGGTGAGCAAGGCGCTTGGCGCAGGTGCGCGCGGTTACATCCTGAAGGGGATCAGCGGGCCGGATCTGGTGAAGACCGTGCGCAATATCCATGCTGGAGAAGACTACGTGACGCCAGGCTTGGCGGCGAAGCTACTGGCCGAGATGGGGTCGAAAGCCTCTTCTTCAGGTGCGGGCGTGGGACCATCGGCCGAAATGTGGTCGAGTTTGAACCCGCGCGAGGAAGGCATTCTCGTGCTCGTTGCCGACGGTCTCAGCAATCGCGAAGTTGGCGAAAAGCTCGATCTCAGCGAGAAGACCATCAAGCACTACATGACCAACATTCTGCAAAAGCTACACGTGCGAAACCGGGTCGAAGCGGCGCTGCTGGCGCAAAAATATCTGGCGGGTAAGGTCGAAGCCGAGTGACAGGTGCGGTCGACGTCGGCGTTTTCTGGAGTTTGCTCGAAGCGAACAGGACGGGACGGCCCGCACGACCGGTAACCCCAGAGCGCTGCACGCTTCTCCGCTACCGCAATTCGGCGACCGGCAAAGCGCGGATCGCATGGCTTGGCCAGGAGGAAATAGTTTCTTAATTGCCGGACGGGCTGGAGTTGCCGACGCTGATGCCAGAAACTGCTCCGGCAGGTCTGCCGGAAACCGCCGAGCTTTGAAATAGATTTCGGTCGTGGAATTGGGGGAGGCCGCAGCCCCCCCTTATTCGATATGCGGCTCTAACGAAGACCCTGATCAGTTGGCGATTACCGGGCCGGCGCTTCCTGCGATCAGTGCATTGCCGATGGCCTGGAATGCTTCGCGGATCGCCGCGGGATCGTAAGGGAAGTGGAAGTCGCCGGGGCTGGCGCAGGTCTCAAGCGCCGGCTTGGCCGCGTCAGGAACCTGGAAGCCGACCGTGAAGACCCGGATGCCCTGTGCCTTCATGTTCGCGCAGAGCGTCAAGGCGTCGCTGGTCGAGCGGCTGCAGGCTGTGGACCCGTTGCAGTTGGCGCCGCTGCCGTAGTGCATGGTGTACTCGCCATCGGTCATCAGAACCGCCGCTTTGAGGATCGTCGGAGCAACCGGTTCAGGTGCGCTTGCCGGGCCCCAGAACGACGCCCACTTGCTCGAGATCGTATACCAGGCCCAGCCGGTGCCGAGATGGCCAGCAGTTCCCCCCTGACCCCTGAGGCCGTTGATCTTGGCTTCGATGGCGCTGCGGGTATTCGTCAGCGGCAGGATAGAGGCCGCTGACGCTGGTGTGCACGAGGCGCTCGAACTTGTTGACCAGAGTGCGAGCGAGTACCCGCCCGATTGCGGTGCATCGTCGGTGTAGACATGCGATCCCGTGCGCTCAGCGACGCAGTTCGTGCGGTACTGGGTGGCAAAGCAGGTTGAGCGGTTCCTGTTGCCGCAGGCGTAGCTGTACTGGCTCGTCGCGGGCTGACCGGTGACGGCGGCGGCAAACGAACCAACGTTCACGGCTGATGAGAACGGGACCACTGCGACGCGTGTGTTGCTGGCGTTGCCACCGAAAACGATGTCGACAAGATCAAGGGCGGCCGTCTTCATAGCACTCAATTTCGCGCCACTCGAGCACGGCTGGGCGGCTCCCGGGTCACACATCGACCCGGTGATATCGAGCATCATGGAAAGCTCAAGCTTTTTACCGGCGAGTCCAGCTTTGGTTTGTGTCTGAATTTCGAAGTATGGCTGATCGAGAAGCGCGAGGATGGTGGTTTCGACGCGGGCCGTCAGCTTCGGGTTCACGGATGCCGTGGCCTCGTTGAACGTCCCGTTCTCGAGTTGCACCTTGTTCAGGTCACTGCCGATGGACGGTGCCGGCTGGCCAGGCAGCGGCTCGGGCAGAAGCGAGCGCCCCTGCTTGGAGAGCCCCTCGGAGACGAAGTTGCGCAGACGCTCAGTCGCCGCATCCGCGTCGCCCGACTTCGCGAACTCGTTCGTTGCGGCTAAAGCGGCGCCGTCGGTGATCGACTGCAATTCCTGGCGCAACGACGACGCCCGGCCAAAATCGATGGCCGTGCCGACGATACCAAGAACAGGGATGGCCATCAGGCCGAAAATCATCGCGACGTTGCCCTTGTTATCGCGGGCAAAGGTCTTGGTCATAATGACACGAGACGCTGACATGTCTTACCTCGGAAAACCGATTGTTGTTTGCACTGATGACCAACATCGCGGGAAAGCTTTCACCGAGCCTATTTTTCGAGGGTACAATTTTACGCAACAGAACTTGAAAGGCGGCCAAAATCCGATGCGGTTAAGGACCAGTAGCGCCGATGCGCCGCAATTTAGGAAATTGTGCTGGAACCCGCGGGGAGTTCGCCTTTTTTGCCAGCGAGACAGGTCACATGGGCATGCGACGGCGAGCATTCGATTGCGGGCCGGAGCCGAATGGTTGATACGGATGATCCGGTGGTGCAGGTGTGAGGGAAGCTGAATACGCCGCCACAGCCGGCCGAGGTTCCGATGGACCAGACTCTGGCTCTCAACCCAACGGCCAAAGAGGGGCGATGCAGAGACTTGAAAAACTGATGTCGATCTCGCGGTCGGAGTTCGAGCAGAGCTGGCTGGCGTTTGAAGGGACGCCACCACCCGCTCCCGGGTCGCCGGTGTGTTTGGCTATCGGGTCGGGTCATGTCGAGATCGCGTACGAGCCGCGCCCGGCCGTTCGATTGGGCGGGTTGCTCGAGCTGCCGCGTGCAGCCGTGACTTTTGTATTCCATCGCGCCGAGGCAGCTGATTGTGCAAAGATCATCGACCGCTTCGATCGGGCCTTCCAGCGCGGCGGTGGATAATGTCGGCGCGGAGCCGCTGAATCCGGGCTTGAAGCCGCAATCTGGGGTGATCACGTCAAGCTGCCATGATCATCGTCCAATGACCGGCGGAGGGGGGCGAGCGAGCGACATCGCCCTTGCGCCCTGCCGCCCACCATCCCACATGACTGATGCAACTTTTGGTCGCCAGAGGAGCCAAACACATGAATTCAGACGAACGGCAACTGATCACGGACCTTTTTGCCCGGATGCAGGGCCACGGAGCTGTCGAAAAAGATGCCCAGGCCGCCGCGCTGATCAACGAGCGCGTTCGCGCGATGCCGGACGCTGCCTACATGCTGGTGCAATCGGTCCTTGTCCAGGAGATGGCGCTGCAGCAGGCCGAAGCGCGGATGCGTGAGCTGGAATCGCGGGTGGCCGACCTAGAGCGTGCGCCGCCGCCGTCGGGTTCATCGGGCGGCTCGTTCCTGGGTGGGATGCTCGGTGGCGGTCGCGCGGCCGAAGCGCGGCATCAGGGCGGTGGCGCAGTTCCAATAACTGGCCGGCCGATGGGCGGGGGCGGGGCACGTCCAGCAGCCCAGCCCGCGGCTCGCCCGTCGACGCCTTGGGGACAGCAGCCCGGCGCCCAGGCAGGTGTCATGCCGCAGCAGGCCGGCGGTGGTGGCTTCATGAGGAGCGCAATGGCGACCGCGGCGGGTGTTGCCGGTGGCATGCTGCTCGCCGATGGCATTCGAAGCATGATGGGCGGGAGCTCGACCCCGGCTGCGACCACGGCATCCAACGAAACTGCGGCCAGCGAGCCCGCGGCTGACGCCACGGATTATCAGGATGGATCAGACAACGATCCTGGCATCCAGGATGCCGGCTACGACGACAGCGCCGACTTCGGCGGCGACTTCGACGTCTAGTGGCCTGTCGCGCCTAAATCGCTGTGCCAGCCGCACGCGTCGACGATTTAGGCGAGACATAAAGAACACTAGCAAAAACAATGGTTTAGTGTGGCGTTCAACGCGCCTTGATTGACGACCAGCTTGCCGCTCGCACAGGTCAATCAAGGCGCGACGCCACACTAGTGGTCTGTCTCGCCTAAATCGCTGTACTGGCGGCAACCGCTGAAGATTTAGGCGAGACATAAAGACTACTAGCAAAAACAATGGTTTAGTGTGGCGTTCAACGCGCCTTGATTGACGACCAGCTTGCCGCTCGCACAGGTCAATCAAGGCGCGACGCCAC
>PERT01000101.1 GCA_002928955.1 Hyphomicrobium sp.
TACACTAGAATCATAGGTTTGCTAGTGTTCCTTAGGCGCCGACATTTGATCTGGAGCGCGTTGCAACGGGAATCAAATGTCGGCGCCGGAACGCTAGCCCAGAATGGCGAGACGTGAATACCCGGCTGGAGAACCAATTCGGCCGCGACGATCGTGCCGCTGATCCTGTTCTGGTGCCGCATGACGCCGTCAAACGCGAGGAATGACAATGTCGCTAATTCGTATGCCAGAACCGGATCTTGGCGTGGTCGCCCGACGCGACGTGATCGTCAAGGACCTCGAAAAACTGCTCGGTCCAGGCGTGATCATCGCGGACGAGGACGGCCGTCGCGCCTACGAGACCGACGCGCTGACCGCCTACACGCGAATGCCGCTGGCGGTTGCTCTCCCCCGGTCGACGAGCGAGGTGGCGACAATATTGAAATACTGCCGAGACAATAGCATCAAGGTCGTTGCCCGCGGCGCCGGCACGTCGCTCTGCGGCGGCGCGCTGCCGGCCGAGGATGCAATCGTCGTCTCAGTGTCCAAGATGAACCGCGTTCTTGAAGTCGACTACCCGAACCGTCTGGCGCGGGTGGAATCCGGGATCACCAATCTTGCGATCTCGGGAGCGGTTGCGAAAGAGGGATTTTTCTATGCCCCGGATCCTTCGAGCCAGCTCGCCTGCACACTGGCGGGCAATTTGGCTATGAACTCGGGCGGCGCCCACTGCCTCAAGTACGGTGTGACGACGAACAACGTGCTCGGAATTAAAATGGTGCTAATGACCGGGGAGATCGTCGAGGTCGGCGGCGGACATCTCGACAGCGAAGGCTTCGATCTGATGGCGCTTATCGTTGGCTCGGAAGGTCAGTTTGGGATCGTCACCGAAGCGACCGTCCGCATTCTCCGCGCCGCGGAGGGCGCGCGACCCATGCTCCTCGGCTTCTCCTCGAGCGAGGCCGCGGGTCGTTGCGTGTCGGCAATCATCGGATCCGGCATCATTCCAGTTGCCATCGAGTTCATGGACAAGCCCGCAATTCATGTGTGCGAGAGCTTTGCGAAAGCCGGCTATCCGCTCGACGTGGAAGCGCTACTGATCGTCGAGGTGGAAGGTTCGGACACAGAAATCTCACGACTTCTGGAGCAAATTGCTGAAATCGCAGGACCTTTCAAGCCGCAGACTGTTGTCGTGAGCAGCGGTACCGACCAAAGCGCCAAGATCTGGAAGGGCCGCAAGTCGGCATTCGGCGCGATCGGACGGATTTCGGACTACTATTGCATGGATGGAACCATTCCCCTCGGACGGCTGCCCGAGGTGTTGTTGGCGATCTCGAGCATCTGCGCCTCGCGCGGTTTGAAGGTGGCCAATATCTTCCATGCGGGCGATGGCAACCTTCATCCCCTGATCCTCTATGATGCGAACGACCCGAAGCAGTCGGTCGCCGCCGAGCACGCGGGTAACGAAATCCTGAAGCTGTGCGTCGACGTGGGTGGCTGCCTGACCGGCGAGCATGGCGTCGGCATAGAGAAGCGCGACCTGATGGGGTTGCAGTTTACGCCGACGGATCTGGCGCTTCAGATGCGGATAAAGTCGGTGTTCGATCCCTCGTGGCTGCTGAACCCGGCAAAGGTATTCCCGCTCGACACACCGCGTCCGTCAGATGCACAGGCAGAGGCGGAGGCGGCTTGAACGGCATTTTTTAAGATTGCAGAGTATCCGCGACGGGAGCCGCCGGGCCAACTGAGTACCGGCCAAGGAGACGCGCTTGTACGAAACGTTGAAGCCTGCGACGGCCTGGGAGCTCGCCGGCATGATCGCGACCTGCCGCGAGCGGCGACTGCCGATAGACGTCTCCGGCGCCGGCTCGAAACGCGCCATCGGCCGTCCGATGCAAACGGCGGTGACCGTGTCGACGCTGTCGATGCGCGGCATCCCGTTATATGAACCGTCCGAACTCGTGATGAGCGCACGCGCAGGCACTTCGCTCTCGCAGGTAGAGGCTGAGTTGGCCTCGCGCAATCAGATGCTCGCGTTCGAGCCCATCGACCTTGGTCCCGCCACCGGCGGCGCGGCCGGTCAGCAGACCATTGGCGGCGTGTTTGCGGCCAACCTTTCGGGGGCCCGCCGGATCGCGGCGGGAGCGGCCCGCGACCACCTGCTCGGGATCAAGGGCGTCAACGGACGGGCGGAAGAATTCAAGTCCGGTGGCCGCGTCGTCAAAAACGTCACTGGATATGATGTCGCCCGAGGTTTGACGGGCAGCTGGGGCACGCTCGCCGTATTGACGGAAGTGACGTTCAAAGTCTTGCCCTGGCCGGAGGATACGGCAACAATCATCTTTCTCGGCCTGACCGACGAACTTGCGACCGAACTGATGCAGACCGCCGTGGGAACACCCTTTGAGGTGTCAGGCACCGTACATCTCTCGGCGGGATTGGCCGGGCGCCTCAGGCACGACGGGCTAAAGTCGCTCGGAACCTCGCTGACCGCGCTCAGGATCGAGAACTTCACCCCTTCGGTGAAGTATCGCCGCGATAGCTTGCGCGAGCATTTGAAGGTGGCCGGTTTCGTCAAGGCTGTCGACCTCGACGCCCACGACAGCATCGCGTTCTGGAATGAATTGCGGCAACTTTCCGTGCTGCCACATGGCCAGAAACTGCTGTGGCGTATTTCGACCACGCCGGGGAAGGGTCCGCGGATCGTGGCTGCAGTGCGGCGGCACATGGAGGCGGAGGCGCTTTACGACTGGTCAGGCGGGCTCATATGGCTCGAGGTGCCAGCGACGGCGGATGCGGGCGCGGCCGATATCCGGCGCGCAGTGGCGACCCACGGCGGACACGCGACGCTGATCCGCGCCGAAAGTGCGGTGCGCGCGGCGGTCGATGTGTTCCACCCCATGGCGCCCGCCGTGGAGCAGCTGTCGCGCCGGCTAAAGACGGCGTTCGACCCCGACGGCATCCTGAACCCCGGCCGGATGTACACGCAGTTTTGAGCGAGCCTGCTTCGATCGAGCGACGCAAGATCGATGCGAGCGCAACAAAGGGCCAGCAAAAAGGCACACCATGCAGACCAACTTCACCGCCGAGCAGCTCAAAGACCCGCGCATCAGCGAGGCCGACAAGATCCTGAGGCGGTGCGTCCATTGCGGGTTCTGCACAGCGACATGCTCGACCTATGTCATTCTCGGCGATGAGCGCGACAGTCCGCGCGGCCGCATCTATCTCATGAAGGATATGTTCGAAAAAGGTGCTGACGCGAGCCCAGAAGTCCAGCACCATGTCGACCGCTGCCTATCGTGCTTGTCATGCATGACGACGTGTCCCGGCGGCGTCGACTACATGCACCTCGTTGACCTCGCCCGCGCGCACATCGAGGAGACCGGCACCCGGTCGTTCAAGGATCGCGCAATGCGGAAGCTGCTCGCGCTGACAGTTCCCTACCCCGATCGGTTCAAGCGGGCAGTGAAATTGGCGCCACTCGGCCGGCCATTCCTGCCGTTGATGCGGCGGTTCGGCTTCAAAGAGCTGGCGGCGATGATCGAGCTGGCGCCGCGGCAGTTGCCGCCGTCGGCGACCTATTCGGGGGCGGGCGCCGCGGCCACGCAATCGGAGCGCCGGGCGAGGGTCATCATGCTCGCCGGCTGCGCGCAGCAGGTGCTCAGGCCCGAGATCAACGACGCGACGATCAGGCTATTGGCCCGGCGCGGTGTCGATGTGGTGGTGTCGGCCGGCGCCGGTTGCTGCGGCGCCCTTCAGCACCACATGGGCAAGGAACAGGATGCTTTACGCTTCGTGAAGGCGAACGTGGACGCTTGGACGAAAGAGATGGCCAAAGGCGCTGTCGACGCCATCGTCATCAACGCGTCGGGCTGCGGTACGACAGTCAAAGACTACGGTCACATGCTGAAGGACGATCCTGAGTACGCACAGCGAGCGGCGAAAATTTCCGGGCTCACGGTCGACGTCAGCGAATTCGCGACCAAGTACGATCTGGGCCCGCCCGTGCGCTGGTCGTCACTTCGGATCGCTTACCATTCTGCGTGCTCTCTCCAACATGGGCAGCGCGTGACGGACGAGCCGAAGGCGCTGCTCAAGAGAGCCGGCTATACCGTGGTCGACATCGGCGAGGCGCACATTTGCTGCGGATCGGCGGGAACCTACAACATCCTTCAGCCGGACCTGGCGCGGGAGTTGCGCGACCGCAAGATCAGGAACATCCGAAATGCCAAGCCGGATGTCGTGGCGGCGGGCAACATAGGTTGCATCACGCAGCTGGCAGGCGGCATGGACATCCCGATCGCGCACACTGTTGAACTGCTGGACTGGGCCTATGGCGGACCAGTACCCCGCGGTCTCGAAAACCTGGCGACGTTCGTCTCGGACGTGCCGAAGCCGAAAGCCGCTATGGAGGACTACATCCGGGCCTGAATCGGGGCGGTCGGAGCACCAAGCAGAACACGAGGACCCCATCCGAGACGCGATGACCGATACCGCAGCCCCCTCTCCCGATTTCCGACACGAGATCGGACCGTTCGACATCATTGGCGACGTGCACGGCTGCGCTGACGAACTGGTCGAGCTCCTTGCGAAGCTCGGGCACGGCGTCCGGCTCACGGGCAACGGCGCAAAGCGCCGGGTAAAGCTCGACGGAACCAGCAGCCGTAAAATCGTGTTCGTCGGCGATCTCGTAGATCGCGGGCCAAAAGCGCCGGATGCTCTCCGTATCGCTATGGCACTGATCGCCGCAGGCAGGGCAATGGCCGTGCCGGGCAATCATGATGCAAAGTTTCGGCGTTGGCTCGACGGGCGGCAGGTCAAAGTGAGCCACGGTCTCGAACGTACAGTGGAGCAGTTGGGCCGCGAAGGCGCTGACTTCCACGACGAGGTGAAAGTGTTCCTAGATGGCCTGCCCTACTACCTATGGCTCGACCACGGGCGGCTGGTGGTGGCGCACGCGGGCATCAAGGAAGAGATGATCGGCCACGACAACGGAAAAGTGCGCAGCTTCTGCCTTTACGGGGAGACCAGCGGCGGCGTTGATCCGTTCGGTTTGAGCGTGCGCTATCACTGGGCAGCGGAGTATCAAGGGGATGCAGAGATCGTCTATGGCCACACGCCGGTCGCCGATGTGGAATGGGTCAACAACACCCTCTGCATCGATACGGGCTGCTGCTTCGGCGGGCGGCTGACCGCATTGCGCTGGCCGGAACGGACCCTGGTCTCGGTGCCGGCGCGCGAGACGTATGCCAAAGCGTTGCGACCATTCGGCCATCCACCGAACCGGCCGGGTGCGGGGTAGAAGGCGGGTACGAGCGCTTGACGGCGCTGACACGGCGCGATGGTCTACCGACGGCAGGCTGACAACCTCAGGGCAAGACTTCGACAACAGGAATCATCACGATGCAGCGCATGTACCTTTCCGTGTTTGTCTTCCTCCTGCTGGGCGCGGTGCCCGTGGTGCTTATGGTCGCCGTACCGCAGGCTCTATCGAAAGCGAGCTTCACGCGCGAGGCCAACACCGATCGCTCCGGCAACGACATGAAGGTCGTGACATTGGCGCCGGATCAAGACGCGGCGGCGTGCGAAGCGCTGTGCGCGGCCACCCAAGGGTGCGTCGCCTATACCTATGTCAAGCAGAGCAAAACCGTGCCGCAACCAGTTTGCCGCATCAAGGATGCCAAACCCTTCGGCCACCAGAGCAGCTGCTGCACCAGCGGCGCAGCGAAGTAGCCGCGCCGTTTTCTTCCAGTCGAAGGGCGTGCTACCCTCGATCTTGTTTCGGCGTCGAGCTGCCACGACCGGCTAGTGTAGCGCATCTGACGTTTGGTCCCCACTCGGGGCTGGACCCAAAAACCAAACGTCAGATGAAAAAGCTACACTAGAATCATGGAGTTGCTAGTGTTCCTTACGGCGCCGACATTTGATCTGGAGCGCGTTGCAATGGGA
>PERT01000102.1 GCA_002928955.1 Hyphomicrobium sp.
AGTGTAGCTTTTGCATCTGGCGTTTGGTTTCGAGTCTAGCCCCGAGTGGGGACCAAACGTCAGATGCGCTACACTAGTGGCCTGTCGCGCCTTAATTGACGCGCACGATGCCCCACTAGCCGGTCGCGATATCACGGCCGATCCGCCCGATTAAGGCAAAACGGCGCTGAATGGCAACTGAATGCGGTCACACGACGGCGTGACCAATGGCGGCAGAGCAGACCCGGCAGCAGGCCCGGTGTTCGGGCTTACCTCCTACTGCTCACGCCCGCGTATAGCCGTTCGAGCGCCGCACGCAGGCCCTCGTCCATCACTTGAGACATATCCGTCGCGATCACGGGCCTCAGCGCCGGGGCGGCTCGGGATGCAGTCGGCTGTGCCGGCAGTGAGCGGCCCTGGTGAGCCGGGATCGCCCCTTGCACCAGCTTGATCTCCGCCACCGCCCGATAGCCGAAGTAACTATTGATCCGCTCAAGGATTTGCGCCCGCTTGTAGTCGATATCGAGTGCGCGGGCCGGATCGACCTTGAGGATCAGCGTCGCTCCTGGGCGGCCCTCGTCCCCCGCAACGGTCTCGCCGTAGGCTTCGACGCCGCGCGGCCATTTGAGCCGCTCCGGCAGGGTATCGCGCGCCAGCACCTTGCCTACGATTGCAGCCCAGTCAGTCAACAGGGTTGCCGCTGAAAATCCGTACTTTTCAAAGGCTTTCTGGGTCAGGCGAGGGACGAACGTGCCCACGGCTTTGGCCGGAACAAAACTTGTGTTGCGCGGCCTGGCCACAGGGATAGGCATGCCACGACCGTGCGGCAGTCGATGCGCGAGCTTGCGCGCCTGCTCCGTCAACTTGGCCATCGCGACACAGTCCCCAGTCAACATTGTTCACGTCAGGGCGACCGGTTCCAACCTGGACCAATCGCCCCTACCATCGTGACTGCGATTCGCGTGGACGCGTCTTGTGCAATCGCTGCAACGTGATGGGGGATCGAGTGACCGCTGTGGCGCAAGGGCAACTACCGCTCCGGCCGGCTGGCCCGGATACGGTCTCGTCGCTGCTCGATTGGTACGACCGGGAAAAGCGCGATCTACCATGGCGCGCCAAGTCCCGCCGCCGCGCCGATCCATACAAGGTTTGGCTGAGCGAGATCATGTTGCAGCAGACCACCGTCAAGGCGGTCATCCCCTACTTCGAAAAATTCATACACACATGGCCAACGGTGACGGCCCTGGCGGCGGCCGATCTCGACGATGTGCTCGCGGCCTGGGCCGGGCTCGGCTACTACTCGCGCGCCCGCAACCTGCATCTCTGCGCCAAGGCCCTGGTCGAGCGGCACGGCGGCGACTTTCCCCGCTCGGAGACCGAGCTATTGGAATTGCCAGGCATCGGACCCTACACGGCGGCGGCGGTTGCGGCGATCGCTTTCGGGCGCCCGGCCACCCCCGTCGATGGCAACGTCGAGCGCGTGACCTCTCGATTGTTTGCCGTGAAACAACCGCTGCCGGGCGCGAAACGCGAACTGAAGCGCCTGGCCGCCACTTTGACTCCCGCCAGGCGGCCAGGTGACTTCGCCCAGGCGATGATGGACCTCGGCGCCACCATCTGCACGCCGCGCCGCCCGTCCTGCCTGATGTGCCCGCTGCAGGACGATTGCCATGCCCACGCCCGCGGCATTGAAGCCGCCCTTCCGGCTAAGGCCGCCAAGGCCGAACGGCCGAAGCGCTTCGGTGTGGCGTTCCTTGCCCTCCGCGAGGATGGACAAATATTGCTCAGGCGGCGGCCCGACAGGGGTTTACTTGGCGGGATGCTGGAGGTGCCTTCAACGCCGTGGATCGACCAGTGGGCCGCCACCGACGAAGCGCTCGGGAGCATCCCGGTCCATGGCGACTGGTGGTCGGTTCCAGGCAGCGTCGTGCACGTTTTCACGCACTTCCGGCTCGAACTCGTGGTCTACCGCGCAATCGTGCCGCTCGACACGTCCCTGACCTTCTGGGCCGAGCCCGACCGCTGCCTTTGGCTTCCCCGCCGCGACCTCGACCGTGCCGCGCTGCCGAGTCTGATGAAAAAGGTGATCGGCCACGCGCTGCGCGAGAGCTGATCGCGCGATTTTCACCGCACCCTGCCCCCTGTGATCAGCCGCCGGATTTCATCCGTAACACCCAAAGACGATCCGGGTTATCCGATCGCCGGAGCGCAGCCGATATGCCAGACCTCAAATCCGCGACCCAAAAGCCCATAGTCTACTTCGACGGAAGCTGCCCGCTGTGCCGCCGCGAGATCGGCTACTACCGGTCCAAGCCTGGCGCCGACAATCTTGCCTGGACCGACGTCAGCGCCTGCGAGATGGGGCTGGTGGCCGAAGATCTTTCGAAAGGCGCGGCCATGTCCCGGTTCCACGTCAGGGACGCCAACGGGAGGCTCATGAGCGGCGCGGCTGCCTTCGCCGAACTGTGGACACACGTTCCGGGCTGGCGATGGGCAGGCCGGCTCGCTTCTTCGCCCATCATCCTCCCGTTGCTGGAAATCGTCTATCGGGGCTCGCTCGTCGTCAGACCCGCGATGCAACGCCTTGCCGCCCGGCGCAATGCCCGGGTCGTCATCCCGCATCAACCTGAATAGCGGCAAGGCTCGGGGCGCGGGTCAGCACCAACCGGACACGGACCGACCGGTTGGGCCCACGGCTGGATGATGTCGATTGACTTGTGCGGCGCAGCATGAGATAAAGAGTTGTCGCTCATTCAGCGATTTCCGGTGCTCCAGCCGCGTGAAGGGATGTTTCGGGCCTCCGACCTGTTCGAGTAGGCCCCTCTGATCCCCCTGTTGAGCGCCCTGAACACTCCCACCCAGACAGCCCAGGCCACGCGGGGCGTCCTCCGCAACAGCCGCGTCCCGCGTCCCGGCCAGAGTGCCCGACGCCGGTTTCGCGCGGCTTCCCCATGAAAGATTCTCCTTTGACAACGTTTTCTGAACTTGGCCTCTTGCCGCTCATCGAAAAAGCGCTTGATGCCGAAGGCTACGTGACGCCGACGCCGATCCAGATCAAAGCCATACCGATCGTGAAGTCGGGCGCCGACCTGCTCGGCATCGCCCAGACCGGCACCGGCAAGACCGCGGCGTTCGCGCTGCCGATCCTCAACCGGCTGGCGGCCGATCGCCGTCCACCCATGCACAAGGGCTGCCGTGCACTGATTCTGTCGCCAACCAGAGAACTGGCAACCCAGATCGCCGAGAGCTTTCGCACCTATGGCCGCTTCCTCGACCTGCGGGTGGCTGTCATCTTCGGCGGTGTCGCGCATCGTCCGCAGACCAATGCCATGGCCCGGGGCGTCGATGTACTCGTCGCCACGCCGGGCCGCCTGCTCGACCATATCGCCGAGCGCAACTTGTCGCTCACCGGCACCGAGATCTTCGTGCTCGACGAGGCCGACCAGATGCTCGATCTCGGCTTCATGAAGCCGATCCGCAAAATCGTCTCGATGCTGTCGACCAAGCGCCAGAACCTGTTCTTCTCGGCCACCATGCCGCACGAGATCGGGGCACTCGCCGCCGAGCTTCTGCACAACCCGCAGCGGGTCGAGATCGCACCTGCCGCCACCACCATCGAGAAGGTAGACCAGAGGGTGATCTTCATCGAACACCCGAAGAAGCGGGCACTGTTGATCGAGCTGTTCGCCGACCCAGTCATGGCGCGCACGCTGATCTTCACGCGCACCAAGCGAGGCGCCGATCGCGTCACGCAACATCTTGAAAGCGCCGGCATCGTCGCCGCCGCCATCCACGGAAACAAGAGCCAACAGCAGCGCGAGAGGGCGCTCGAGAGCTTTCGGGCCTCGAAGGTCCGCGTTCTGGTGGCGACCGACATTGCCGCCCGCGGCATTGACATCGATCTGGTGTCGCACGTCATCAACTACGAGCTGCCTGAAGTGCCAGAGCAGTACGTCCACCGCATCGGCCGCACGGCGCGGGCCGGCGCTTCGGGCGTGGCGATCTCGCTGTGTGACAACGATGAGCGCGGCCTGCTGCGCGACATCGAGCGGGTGACGCGCCAGCAGATCCCTCAGGAAGACCGCCGCAACGACAAGTCGCTGCCGTCGGCTCCTGCCAGCGAGCGCCAGGCATCGCGCGCCGAAGGCCGAGGTGGCGATCGCCGAAATGGCGGCGGCAATCGCAGTAGCGGCAGCCAGCGCAACGGCGCTGGATTTGGATCAGGCAATCGCGGTGCGGACGCCCGTGGGCCGCGTGGTCCGCGCACCGGAGAGCCGCGCCGTGACGGTCGTCCCGACGACCGCCGGGGCGACCGTCCCCAATACCGTGGCGACAACTCGCGCAGTGACCGCACCCCCGATCGCCCCATCGGCCTCATCAGTGCCGGTGGCTGGACACCGTTGATGGGCGAGCCGCAAGTGGTTTCCGACCGTGATCGTGACGATCGTCCGCGCTCGAACCGCCCCGCTGACACTCGCCCGGCTCGCCGTCTCGACGATCGCCGCGGCATCGAGCATCGCCAGGCCGACAGCCGGAAGCCCGATCATCATCGTGGCGAGAGCCGCCCGGAGCGCCCGTCTGAGAATCGTCAATCAGACAGCCGCGGCACGCCGCGCTCTGCCAGCAAGCCCGCCTTTGGCCGTCCTCAGCAGGGCCGGTCTGCGGGTGGCGCCCAGCGCAACGGCCGCAAGGCCGGGTACTGAGCCGGACCGCCACCACCGGTCATGATCGCTGATCAATACTCACGCGGACAGCTCAAGCTGGCCGCGTGCTTGTTTTTGCGATGGCGACCCGTGGAATCGGACCGCCATGACTTTGACAGCGAACAGGTATTCGATCATCCATCCAGTACCGATCACAGCCGAAGGCCACACCCTCGGCCAGTGGTTCAACACCCGCGCATGCGAGCATCCGGCCCTTATTATGCAGCTCACCACACTACAGTACGCGATCATAGAGGGGACCAAGGTCTCCGTACACGTGTCGTCGGCCGCCGAGGCCAAGGCGGCGTTGAAAGAGCTGAAGCATAAGAAAAAGGAGCTGCAATTCGCCAAACGCGGACTGCAGCGCGAGCGCTTAAGCCTCGAACGCGCGGCCCGCAAACCGAAGCCGTCGAAGTACGCCATCGGCCGGCTGTGGCAGCAGATGAAAGCGGCACGCAATACCGTCGCGCGGGTCGCGAGCAGCACGGCGCGCACTCCCGCCACGATCGACCGAGAGATCCAGGCCCTCGACGAGACCGTGTTCAACGTCGACAGCTGCCTGCTTCAATTGCAAGGCAAGCTATTGAAGTATTGAAATTCTCGCTTCTCAAGACGCGGTATTCATCCCGATCCGATCGCTAGTGTCGCGCATCTGACGTTTGGTTCCCACTCGGGGCCAGACTCAAAACCAAACGTCAGATGCAAAAGCTACACTACAATCATAGGGTTGCTAGTGTTCCATGCGGCGCCGACATTTGATCTGGAGCGCGCTGCGATGGGAATCAAATGTCGATGCTGGACCACTAGCAGGTCGCTGAAAAAGGGTTTTTACCCCCTGGATGACAGCGTCTGTGGTCGATCTCAGCGTGGTCCGACACGATTGGCTTCATTCTGCTCG
>PERT01000103.1 GCA_002928955.1 Hyphomicrobium sp.
ACATTTGATCTGGAGCGCGTTGCAACGGGAATCAAATGTCGGCGCCGGAACACTAGTGTAGCGCATCTGACGTTTGGTCCCCACTCGGGGCTGCGTCCAAACCAAATGACAGTTCAAAAGCGACACTCGTATCATTGGCTTGCCCGTGTTCCTGATGGTTCTGCCATTTGATCCGAACGGCGCTGCGACGGGCAGCAGATGTCGGGTTCAGAACCAAGCGGACGACGTCGCGGGCAACAACCTTTCAAGGCGCAGCCGGTGCCGTTCGTCGGTTAGCAAACGCACAGCCGCGAAGCCAGCCAGCAGCACGCTCAGCGCGGTGGCACCCGCGATCACGAACAAAATCATCATCTGATACTTCGCTGCCTCGACGGGGTCGGCGCCGGCGAGAATCTGCCCAGTCATCATGCCCGGTAGCGACACCACGCCCGCCGCCGCCATAGCGTTGAGGATCGGCATCAGCCCAGTCGTGAGGCCGCGCCGCAGCACGTCGGAGAACGCCTCGAAGCGGCTCGCACCCAGCGCCAGCTGCGCCTCGATCTGCCGCTGCTCGCGCACAGCCGCACTCGTGATCGAATCCAGCACCAGACTGACCCCGGTCATCGCATTGCCGAGAACCATGCCCAGTACTGGCAGCAGATAGCGCGGCGCGTACCATGGCTCAGGCCCGATCAGACCTGCCACCGCAATCACCGAAAATAATGTGCCGACGAACAGCAGTGTGCCCGTCCCGAGCACGAACGGCACCGGGCCCGCGAGCCGCCGCTGCTGCCGCGACACCACCTCGTAGCCGGCCGCAACCGCCATCACAAAGGCCACGGCGATAGTCCACGCTGGCGATGTCTGCGCGAACACGAACGTCAGCACAAACCCGACGAGGCTCAGCTGAACCACCATCCGCAGGGCGGTCGTCGCCAGCGTCCGCTCGAGCCCGAGCCGGAAACCCCATGAGACAGCGGCATTGAGTAGAATGAGGCTCGCGGCGATCGCCAGATCGAACTGGCTCAAGACCGGAGCGTTCATGCCGCTTGTCCCGAAACGGCGGCGGGCCGCGATTGGGGAACTGCCCTCGCCAGATCGAGGTGTGCGCTCGCCAGCCTGTTGCTCAAGCCGCCATCGTGGCTGACCAGCAGCACCGCGCGGCCCGCCAGCAGCTGATAACGGATCAACTCCTCAACAAGGGCGGCGTTGCCTGCGTCCAAAGCGGCTGTCGGCTCGTCGAGAAGCAGCACCTTCGGCTCGTCCAGCAGGGTGCGCAACAGGGCCAAACGCTGCCGCTCGCCGGTCGATACGAGGTTGAGCGGCCGGTCCAGAAGTGCCGCCTCGAGGCCCAGCGCGTCCGTGAGCCACCCAACCCGGTCCTTGCCCTTAGCGCTCGCCTTGCCGTCCGCATCCCGAATGGCCCCCCGCGCCGTGTCGGTCCACCACGCCGGCTCGGCCGCCACGTAACGCACAAGTTTCCGCCATGCAGGTGCCGGCATCTCCCGCCGCTCGGCGCCATCGAGAAAAATGTGCCCCGGTGCGGGATCGAGATCAGCGACGGCCCGCAACAGCCGTGTCTTGCCTGCGCCTGACGGCCCGTGGACGGCCAGGCACTCGCCATCCGCAAGCTCGAACGACAACGGCGGCAGTTCGCCAACCTTCAGATTCTCTATTCGCAGCACGCGCCGTTGCTCCACCGTCCACACCGATATGCACATGCTAAGCAGATTTGGGGCGGTCATCAAACGTCGTGCGACCCACAGTCGAGCAAAACACGTTTTGGCGAAAATTCGCGTGACCGCGGGTCAGAACGCCACTTCCTCGAACACGTGGTCGATGTTGCCATTCCAGGAGCCGGCGTATCGCTTGAGAAGATCGTCAGCCACCGTCTGGCCGCAGGCTGCGATCTCGTCGAGGGCGTCGAGGTAGATCGTCTCGTCCTGATTACCGCGGTTGAGCTTGCGGCGGTTCCGCAACCCCATTCGCGAAATTTTAAGCGCCTCCCGGGTCAGCGACAGTACCGTGGTATCGCGGAATTTGGCCGCGAACCCGGCCCCTGGCACTGCATTCCTGAGGCCCTCGCGCTCTTCCGCCGTCCAAGTCTTGACCATCGACCACGCCGCATCCAGCGCGTCGGCGTCGTAGAGCAGCCCGACCCAGAATGCGCTCAACCCGCAAATGCGTTTCCAACGCCCACCGTCTGCACCGCGCATTTCGAGAAACCGCTTCATGCGGACTTCGGGGAACAGGGTGGTCAGGTGGTCCGACCAGTCGTCGAGCGTCGGCTTGACGCCGGGCATGGCCTTGAGCTGTCCGCCAAGGAAATCACGGAACGATGCTCCGGCCACGTCGATATAGCGACCGTCGCGGTAGACGAAATACATCGGCACGTCGAGCGCATAGTCGACATAGCGCTCGTAGCCCATCCCCGGTTCGAATACGAACGGCAACATGCCCGTCCGCGCCCGATCGGTATCGCGCCACACCTCGCTGCGCATCGATTTGAAGCCGTTGGGCTTGCCCTCGGTGAACGGCGAGGATGAGAACAGTGCGGTTGCGATCGGCTGCAGCGCCAGGGATACGCGCAGCTTTTTCACCATGTCCGCCTCGCTGGCGAAATCCAGGTTCACCTGGATCGTCGCGGTCCGGTACATCATGTCGAGACCGCGCGATCCCACTTGCGGCATGTATCGCGTCATCACCTGGTAGCGCTGCTTCGGCATCTGCGGTGTGGCGTCAAGCGTCCACTTCGGCGAGAAACCAAGTCCGAGAAACCCGATGCCGAGATCCTCGCCGACGTCGAGCACCTCGATCAAGTGCTGCCTGGTTTCGGCGGCGGTCTCGTGCAGCGTCGAAAGCGGCGCTCCCGACAGTTCGAACTGACCGCCCGGCTCGAGGCTGATGGTACCGCCCGCTTGCCCGTCCTGCCGCTTCAGCGCGATGATGTTCTCGCCTTCCAGAATCGGCAGCCAGCCGTAGCGCTGGATCATTGCTTCCATCAGGGCCCGGATCCCGCGAGGCCCCGCGTAGGGCACGGGTCCGAGAGTGTCGGTGTGGAACACGAACTTTTCATGCTCGGTTCCAATCAGCCACTGGCCGGGCGGCTTCTCGCCAGCGGCGATCCAGCCCACGAGTTCATCGCGCGAGCGGACCTCAGAACTTGGCGCACCTTCCTGGCGGGTCGACATCGAGGGCCTCGGTCGGTTCTGGGCTTTTTTGGCAGCAGCTTGTGCCAGAGGCAGCATATGGCCCCGCGCCCAAAGCCCTACAAGATTTGACATTCCGGCGGCAAGTTCAATTGTTCAAATTTTCCGGACTACCGCCAAAAGTTGCCTCAGCACTCATCGCCGTGCCGTGTCGACGTTGAGCGCGGCGGCGAGCCCGATCACTTCATCCAAGCCGATGGCGCTGCCGATCCGTGCGCCATCAAGATCTGCACCGGTGAAATCAGCTCCCGCCAGGTTGGCACCCGAGAAATCGGCATTCGACAACTCGGCCCCGGTGAAATTCGCGCCCCGCAGGTCGGCACCAACAAAGCGGGCGTGTGTGAGAATCGACAACGTGAAGTCGACCCGGGACAACGTCGCGCCAGAAAAATTGCAGGCGATCAATTGGTTGCGGCTGTTGGTCGCCGCATCCCGCTCGCCCGGCCGCTTCTCCAACGGGCTAAAATCAGCAGCCGTAAGATCCGCGCCGCGGAAATCGGCGCCGTCGAGCCGCGCCTTGACCCGGACGCCAATCAGCTTCGCCCCGTTGAACTTTGGCGCGTCGCGAATGTCGAATTCAACGGTCAGAAACGCATTGGGCCGCAGCAACGTTGCGCCGGTCAGATCCGCACCCGAGAAGTCGGCCTTGGCGATGTTGGCGCGGTCGAGCCGCACGCCCGTGAGGTCAGCGCCGGCCAATTGCGCTCCGGTCAGGTCGATGCCGTAAAGGTCGGCATTCACGAACAACGCACCTTTGAAATCGAGCCCTGACAGATCGAGATAGCGCAGAGCCCGACCCGAGAAATCAGCTGGCTCGCCTGCTCGCGCGAGGAACAAAGTGCGGATTATTTCACGCGCCGTGATGTCGGCCGGCGGCGGTGCGGTGGCGCGTGCCGGATCAGCCCCAGGTGCAAACGACATAAGTACCGCCATCACCATGTTGGCGGTCGCGGACCGCAAGGCACACAACGCGCGCGCCCCGAGAATGCGAAAGCCCAAGGCTCAGCCCTCCCCGTTCGAATGGCGACACTCTCGCCGCGTTCCCAAGCCTGTTGCAGGCCTGAGCCCAACTCGTGTCCTGATCGCGACATTCGCTTCATGCATCCGGGGAACTCGACAGGGAACTTCGCGATCCGAAGGACACGAACCAAGTCTATGCTTTCCCAGTGTGATCGGCATCGAGACGTCCCATTAAAAACGCTGCCACGGCAATGAAACGGACGTGTTGATCATCACTCGTACTCGGTCGAATAGCCGACGACAGCGTTCATGAGGGCCAATGCTGCGACCGCCGCAGTATCGGCGCGAAGTATACGCGGACCCAACGAGACGCGGATCACTTGAGGTAACGCCATCAACAAGTCCCGCTCAGCGCCGGAAAATCCGCCCTCGGGCCCGACCAGCAGCGCCAGCTTGCGCCGACGAACTTCGGCTTCGCCCGCCGGCCGGTCCTTCAAACCCGCACGCAGCGCTGCAATAGGGTTCTTCTGGCACGCGTCCTCGTCGCAAAACACCAGCGCGCGATCGGACGGCCATCCCGCCACGACGCGCTCAAGCTTTTCCGGCTCCATGACACTTGGCAGCCGCAGAATGCCGCACTGCTCGGCCGCCTCGATGGCGTTCGCGCGCATCCGATCGAGGTTGACCCGCTCGGCGATGGTGTGCCGTGTCAAGATAGGGCAAAGCCGCGCCACGCCCATCTCCACGGCCTTCTGTACCATGTAGTCGAGGCGGGCGCGCTTGAGTGGCGCGAACAGGTAGTCGATATCCGGGCCGCTATCCTGATCACGGATCTTGTCCTCGACCACCAGTTCAGCCGCCCGCCGCCCGGTCTCCTCCAGCCGCGCCCGCCACTCACCATCTCGCCCGTTGAAAACATGAACGGACTGACCCGGCTTGAGGCGGAGCACGTTTTGCAGATAGTTGGCCTGGTTGGAATCCAGCCGCACGCGGGCGCCGGACGCGAGATCCGCCTCCAGGAACAGCCGCTGCGCTTTGAAATCGTGGACCGCCATGTCCTTGTCTTAACCCAGCAATCGCCAAGCGCAACAGAGCCGGAGACGCGCCCGGACGCCGTGGTGTCCATCACGTTGCGATCCGACTGCCACAGGGCTAGTGTGACGCGTCTGACGTTCGGTCCCCCTGGGGACTAGACCCGAAACCAAACGCCAGATGAGAAAAATACACTAGAATCATAGAGTTGCTAGTGTTCCTTACGGCGCCGACATTTGATCTAGAGCGCGTTGCGACGGGAATCAAATGTCGGCGCCGGAACACTAGTGGCCTGTCGCGCCTAAATCGCTGTGCCAGCCGCACGCGTCGACGATTTAGGCCCGACATGAAGGCCACTAGC
>PERT01000104.1 GCA_002928955.1 Hyphomicrobium sp.
CCGTCACGAAACAGCCCACCTCGCTGTCCGGCGGGTTCATCCTGGCCGCGGCGCCTGATCTTTTTATCCTCCCGCGTCACGCCGCTCTTTGGCCCGCCGACCATACCCGCCGCCCGGCGATCTCGCGACCCGCCGACGACGGGCCTACGCGGTATCTGACCCCGAGCCGCCGATTGCTCGCAATAGGGCAAGCGTTCGGGTGTTCACGTCACCTGCGGCGTGGCGGTCAGCGAGTTCTGGCCGCGTTCGGGGTTGGGCTCGATGTCGGGGCGACCAAGGCGCCGGCTGAGCGCGTCAGCGCCGCCGACATAGACCCCGTCGATCCAGATCTGCGGCACCGTGATCGGCGTTTTCGGGCCGACGATCGGCTTCACGCGGGCCAGCATCTCGTACAGGGCGCGGGGTTGTTTGACAACGTCGTGATAGTTGGCCGCTATCCCGGCATTCCCAAGATACCCTTTGGCACGGGTGCAATGGGGGCAACTGGCCTTGCCGTAAATGTGTGTGCCGACGACAGGTGCCCGACCCGCGTAGGCGTCGATGACCGACTGCGTCAGCACGCCCCTGTTGAGCGCGTGGCCCTGGCTGATGATCGTCCCTTCGACCATGACGATTGGGGCGTGCCAGCCACCCTTGAACAGCGGCTTCCACCAGTTCGAAAGCCAATCGTGCGTCTCGATCTCGACAGGCACGCCCGCGAGTTCCGTCTCGAACGTGTCGGCGATGACATCGCGGGTGAGCGAGCATTCGCCGCACGGAATCTTGACCTTGAACGGTCCCCACTGGCCTCCCCAACGATAGAGCGTGACGCGAACCGGCCGCGCCAGCTTTTCACTCTGGTTCATATCTACTCTCCTAGGCCTTGCAAAGTTCATGCTGAATATCCGCGCCTTGCTTCCGAAAAAGCAGGCGCGATGAGATGCCTCCGAGCATCAGGAGTGAATTGACTTTTCACGGCTGTTCTCGATCACCACCCTGGCATGCATTGTAAAATCCAACCTCGTTCAGGGCGCGCCGGCTTCGATGGAGCTGCCGCCGTCGCAGTCGGCCTGATACGTGCCAAAACGTTCGACTTCAATGCTGTCGAAGCGCTTGTCAGTGGCTCTCTCCAAACGCGTATCGTGTCACGATCTCACCTGTTTTGACGCGATCGCTTTTCGCGCCCCCTTAAAATCCACCTGCCCGCTTGTGCCCCCCTGGACTCCACGCTGCGTCGTGACCCTCTGAGCGGTCGGAACGCTGAACGTTTTCGCAAAAGGTGTCAATGAGCGGCCGCATGCATGACCACGAAGTGAAACATGCGTGAGCACAGGCATGAAGCACTTCGGTTCACGCGCGGGTGCGGACGGCGGGACCCGGGCCCGAACGCCCGAACGAACTCAAGATTTTCTGGTCTCATGGGCCGAGCGGTTCCCACACGAGCGCCTGCAGGAGCTGTCCTGGGCGGCCTCGACGCGATGACGGGCCGAGCCGAGCCGCGCAACGCTGTTTCGTGACACCTCGAAGGCGGCGGTTGGATCGGAGGCCGTGCCGTGAGACGGTTGACCAATTGAGCGGCAGGCGCTACTCGCGGAGCCGTGCTCCTAAATTGCGGGTCCTGAATTGCGGGACGGCGCCAATTTCGCTTGCGGCTTTGCGGATCCGCGTCGGGCGGGCGAAACATGGGTTGACGACTGCTTGCCCCCGATCCCACCTGCCGCTGTCCACCGGATTCGGCTCCGGTCCATCGTCAAAGCATGGAACAGGCACTGCGAATCATGTTGTAGGTCGCGCAGCACTCGCCCTCATTCGCGACGGAGACCGCGCCATGTTCAACAGCAAGAAGCAAGAGCCGACCTCACCGCTGACCCCGTCGTTGTCTTCGGGATCCTCGGCATTCGGCACGGCGCCCGCGGCGAGCTACGACCTTACCAGCAGCGCGTCGATGGCGTCGAAGGGCGGCAAGACCTCGCACTCCATCGTCGACGACCGCCTCATCATGCGCGGCGACCTCGAAAGCGACGGCGATATCCTGGTGAAGGGCAAGGTCTACGGCAACATCTCCTGCAAGGTGCTGATCATCGACGCGGAAGCCTTCGTCGAGGGCGGCATCACGGCAGCCGAGGTGGTCGTGCGTGGTCGCGCCAAGGGTGAGATTCGCGCCGAGCGGGTCAGCCTCGAACGCTCGGCTGATGTCGATTGCGACATCTACCAGAAGACGTTCCAGGCGGAAGAAGGTGCCCGCATCCGCGGCGCGCTCAAGATGTACGACGACGCGCCGAAGACCGCAGTCATCCCGGCCTCGAAGTCCGCCTCCGCCGGGTCTTCGGTCAACGGTGAAGCGGCCGGCTCGCTCAACTGACTGGTTGATGTCCGGATCCGACACCAGTGACGATTGCGCTCCGCACGCGTCGCCGACGGTGCAGGGCGCAACATTCCCTGGTCTCGGCTGCCAGTCGCCTTCAAGCCTCTGATCCGGCCTCGTTGGTCGGGATTGACGACCAGCGATATCAGGTATCGAGCGGTATCAGAGCCGCAGCGTAGCCCTTGAGCCGGGCCAGAAGTTCCATTGGGCGGAACGGCTTGGTTATGAAGTCGGTGACACCGACCTCCCTGGCGCGGCTGCGTACAGCATGCTCGGAGCTGCTGGTCAGCATGATGATCGGCGTGGTCTGGTGGCGCGGCGATGCTCTCAGTCGCTTGATCACCTCGATCCCGGTGATGCGGGGCATCGAATAGTCGACGATCACCAGGTCCGCGGGCGTCTGGATCAGGTGGCAGATCGCCAGCTCCGAATCGGTGAAGCCGAATTGCTCTGCGCGTTCGAGCTTTGCACAAACTTGCTTGACGACCTCCAGATTGATGGGATCGTCGTCGATGGCAACGATTTTCATCGCAATCCTTCTCTGCGCGGAGCGCTCCGGAAGCGCCAAAGTTTGGTGTTCGGAGATTGTTCGGCTGTGAATGATCGGAGCCGCGACAACGGCATCATGCCAGTGGCCAACGGAGGCCAAATCATCGCAGGATCAGAATAGCGTCTGGTTGTAACTGGCGGGTTAACCGATCTCATCGACCGAACAGGAGTGGGCATGGGCCACTGTCTTGGGGCCGGCCGTGCATTGATGCGGCAGGTCTGGCGCAAGCCTCTTCGCGGACCATGTCGTTTTTCCCATGATACACAGACGCGGGAGCGATTTGCGCCCTGCGAAGAGCGAAGTTCGAAATTGAGCCACCGGCATGGAGCAGCCATATGGCAATCGTCACGGTCTGCGATACCTACAAGTGTGCCCTCGTCATCGACGACGACCCGATCCATTGCGAGCTGATGAGTGCATTTCTCAGGTCTCAGGGCATAGCCAGGGTTCTCACCGCAGCGGACGGCTTGGCCGCCAAGCAGCAGTTCGCCGCCCATGCCTTGGAAATTGATCTGTTGTTGTGCGATCTCAACATGCCCGAGCTGGACGGAGTGGAGTTCCAGACCCACCTCAGCGGCCTCGGAGTGAAGTGTCCGCTGATCATCGTCAGTGCTGCGAACCCTTCGGTTGTCAGGGCCGCTGAGCGTCTGGCCGCTGGGCATGGCTTGAACGTCAAAGGCGCAATGAGGAAGCCGATCGACTATCAGGCGCTCGGGGCTCTTCTCAGTGCCGGCGCGCACGCCGCTTGAGCGGGCGGTCCCAAATCCGTGCCCTTGACAGATGGTCCCATCAGTTGATCAACCGAACCGGCTGCCCCACGCCCTTGACGCCGTCCGGCACCGGCACGTCGGTGGCACCGTAGTCGGTGTGGAGCACGAGGTGCGGACCGCCAAAAAGGCGGATCGTGTCGGCGACGACCGCCGTGTAGGCCGATTTGTCCGCGACAGGTTTTTCAGCATCCACGATCAGTTCGCCCTTCGGGATGTAGATCGTGCCGATCAGCCGGCGCGCATTGTCGCTCAAGATCTCGAACACGCCATTGGGCGGCTTGCTGCGCGATGCGAAGACGAGTAGCCCGGCCAGTGGCCCTCCGGTGGGCGCCGCGAGATCGATTATCGACTGCGTCTCGAAGCGGAACGTCGCCGATCCGCCGGTGAAGTAGAGCCCGGCATTCAAGCCGATCAGTGCACCACCGTCGCGGATCAAGAGTGGCTTGTCCTTGAGTACGAACACGCCGCCACCCTTTCCGTCCAACGTGACCGTGGCTCCCGCTTTCACCTCGAGGCCGCAATAGGTCCCGGGTAGCAGCGTCGTGCTCATGGTGATCACAGACGGTTTGGCGGGGTCGCAAGCGCCGACGGCCGGCTCAGGACGGTCGCCAAGTGGGTCTTCGAATTGCGGGCAGTCGACCAGCGGAGATGGATTGAAGTTGACGCCATCGTTCTGCACACCTCCGGCCGAGCAGATGAAGGTGGCCTCGAGCAGCGCGTCGTTCTTCGACTTGACGCCCATATCGTGTTTCGAGTTCGAATAGACTGCGCAGTTGTCGCCGGTGACGCGCGCTTTGTGCTCGAGCGAGAGCGTACCGGTGACCGATGGATTGAGCGCGAGAACACAGATGTTCGGCCGCCCCACAATGCGGGCGCTGGCGGTAACGCCGAGCACGACAACCGGCACGCCGAACGTGTGGCCGAAGCTCGGCTCGAAATCCAGGTTGGCCGAAACATTGACCTGGATCGGATCTGACAACACTTCGAGACTCACCCTCGGCTTCTGGTCGACGGACAGTGCGTCGCGCATCGCCATTTGTGCCTTGACCACCATTTCCGCCACTGCGGCCAAACTTTCGCGGCTCGAGTCGGTCATGGCGATTTCCTTGGCCGCCGCCATGGCTGCAGCATCGACGGCGAACTGCAATGCGGAGCGTTGCGAAATCGCTCGGGCATAGTCTATGGCGCCGCCGCAGAACCCCAACACCACCGGTAGCACAAAGGCAAAAACGGGGAAGATCGAGCCAGAGCTGTTGTGGAGAAACGCAAAAAAAGGCGATTTCGAATTGCGCCCGGAAATCAGGCGATCAAAAACAGGACGCATTTTGACTCTCGGCGCATGGGAGGAACGGGCTTCTGGCCCTCGCGACTTGTCATTGCGCCGGTCGCTTCATGCAGTGAGACAGAGCGCCGGTTCAACCGGCATGAAATGCTCTTAATGCCCATATAGATTGAGCATCCCTCAACAGCGCTATGCCGACAGTCGCATAAAGCTCCTAAGGGATCGTATTGGAACCCGCTCAAACTGCTCACAACCCGTCGACGATTTCCGGTGTATGGAGCACCAGCGGAGATGCAAGAGGACCCCTCTCCTACGAGTGCAAGTCCAAGAGGCGGTGCTTTGCTGAGTGCGGTTGCGAGTGTTGCATCATGAACGCTTGGTCGCAAGTTGCTGCGCGGCGCTCCGCAAAGTATTGGGCGAGAAATGCAAAACCAGAACCCTGGAGGCGCTCGTGTTCCGCATGTCTCCGGCACTAGTGTTCCGGCGCCGACATTTGATTCCCGTTGCAACGCGCTCCAGATCAAATGTCGGCGCCTAAGGAACACTAGCAAACCTATGATTCTAGTGTAGCTTT
>PERT01000105.1 GCA_002928955.1 Hyphomicrobium sp.
GCTTTTGCCCCGACAGCCAATTCGCGCGCCTTGCGGTTGGCGGCCAGCTTGTCCTGGACGACGCTCCATAGATCCGCATCGACGATGGCCTCGTGCTGGCCGGGATAGACGTTGCCCTTGTGCTCGACCTCGCCGTGATAGAGGTGATTCTGCAGGATCAGGTACAGGATGCCGCGCGAGAACGGCCGGCCTCCGGCAAGCTGCCCACCGGCACCCTCGCGCTGTTTGCTGCGGACGCCTTGCCGGTCGAGTTCCTCCTGAAGGAGCGTGACCGAGCCAAGCTCGGCATAGCGCCGAAATATCAGTCGCACCGTCTTGGCCTCGGCCTCGTTGATGACCAGCTTGCGGTCCCTGGCATCGTAGCCGAGCGGGATGTTGCCGCCCATCCACATACCCTTGGCCTTCGACGCCGCGATCTTATCGCGGATGCGTTCGCCCGCAATCTCACGCTCGAACTGGGCGAACGAGAGCAGCATGTTGAGCGTCAGCCGGCCCATCGATGTGGTCGTGTTGAACTGCTGCGTCACCGAGACGAACGAGGCGCCGTGCGCATCGAGCACGTCGACGATCTTGGCGAAATCTGCGAGCGAGCGCGTCAGCCGGTCGACCTTGTAGACGACCACGATCTGCACCTTGCCTGACTTGATGTCGGCGAGTAGCCGCTTGAGTGCAGGACGCTCCATGGTGCCGCCGGACAGCCCGCCGTCGTCATAGAGGTCGCGCACGGCGAGCCACCCGGCGTGCTTCTGGCTCGTGATGTAGGCCTCGCACGCCTCTCGCTGAGCATCGAGCGAGTTGAACTCCTTCTCGAGCCCCTCCTCGGAGGATTTGCGGGTGTAGATGGCGCAGGCAACGCGAGTCATCCGAGCCGCCTCCGCAATTGCTGCAGTCGCGCGAGGGTCGTTTCCAGCAGCGCGATCAGGCGATCGCACGATTGGCGTGCCGACGAGAGGTTCGGAGTTGCCTGTCCTTCTGCCGCGACGAGCGTCGCATCCTCCAGCGACCCTGTGACATCCGCAAAGGCCCTCCCCGCCATTTTGAGCAGCGTTGCCTCAGTCATCGGCGCGAGCCCCATTGAGGCCGAAGAACCGCGGCCCTGACCAATGTGCGCCGGTGATCTCGCGCGCGACGACCGAGAGCGATCGGTACCGTTGGCCGCGCCACTCGACGCCATCGGCCAGAATGACGACCGTGTGCGTGCCACCATGCCATTCGCGCACGAGCCGCGTCCCTGGCTTGAATGATGGCCGTGGTCGGCGCTTCTTGGCCGACAACACTTCTGATGGAACGGAGGTCTGCAACTTGCGGAGAATGGCCTTCGACAAGCCGCCGAATGTGTTCTCCTGCATCTTGTACGTGATCCCGCGCAACAGGAGGTCCCGGCTCAGACGCTTCGGCGGCGGCGTCTGATGAAGACGCCGCCATTCCTCGCGCAGACGATCGAGCGCGAGGCTCTCGAGCCGGAGGATCTCCGCCGCGATATCGAGGGATGGCTTGGCCATGTCACCGCCCCCGGCGCGCCGCGATCCGGTATCGGCGCACATCGCCTTCGGCCTTGGACGACGTCAGTGCGAGCCCCATCTTCTTCTTCACCGTGCCGGCCAGAAAGCCGCGGACGCTGTGCTGCTGCCACTGCGTCGCCTGCATCATGTCCTCGATGCTGGCGCCGTCCGGCCGGTTCAGGAGCTGCAAGAGCTGCGCGTACTTGGTGACGGGGCCTTCGACGGGAGGCTGGACTGGAGTTGCCTCGCGCCTGCGCGGCCCAGTCGTGGGGGCGGCCGGAGCACGCCTTGATGCGTTCTTGCTGCCCGCGGCCTGCCGTGCGACGGCCGATCGGTCGGACTTGGCGGATTTGTCAATTGCCTTGGTGGTCATGGTAGGGCTCCGTGGGTTTCGGAGCGCCGCCATTGGCGCTCCGCGCTGGGCCGCTTTCAGCGGTGCCACCACCCAAAGCCCCGCGTTCCGCGAGGCTAGCCCTGTGTTTCCGGTCGAGCCCTACCGGTGCCCGCCGTCACCGACACCAGTGCGTGCTTCCGCGGCGAAGTCCAGTCGGTTCTGGGTGACGACAACGCGAATCGTACTAGCCAATTTGCCGACGTGACATCAAAAGCCGACCTTCGTCGGCTCAAGCCGCCTCGGAGGATCGTAGGCACCTCTACGTCCGGAAGCGGTGGCATCGCGATCGCGTTCGATCGGAGTTTGGCGAGGGCGTCATGAGCTTACTGCGGCGGTCAGGGCTGGCGGCCAGCGCTTCTCGCAAGCCGGTTCGTGTGCCGATGCGGGACCCAACGCGCTCAACGAATCTGGTGTGTATCCCGCTCGGCCGCTTGCCTGCCGAGCTGCGTCACCTAGACTCGGCTTCATGCTGGCTCCCATCATCATACGCTTGACCATCGAGCGGTTTCGCGGCGTGGCCTCGTTCACGTGGCAGCCCGCCAAGGGCACGAACATTGTTCTCGGCGGTGGAGATGCAGGCAAGACGACCATTCTCGATGCCATCGCTCTGCTGTTGAACCCGACCAATGCCGCGACCCTCTCCGATGCGGACTATTTCGGGCGCACCGTGGCCGACGGCTTCAAGATTGAGGCCGTGATGTCGCTGCCGCCAGAGCTCATCGCCGGCCAGTCGCACAAGCAGTCCTGGCCATGGGAATGGAAGGACGGCAACGCCGTGCCGCCGGCGCTCGGCGACGAAGGGCCGGTGGGAGACCCGGTCTACTTACTCCGGGTCTCCGGCACGCCCGACCTCGAGCTGCTCTGGGAGATCGTCCAGCCCAATGGTGAGACTGACTTCCTGTCAGTCGGGCTTCGGCGCGCGATCGGTGTCATCCGCCTCAGCGGCGACGACCGGAATGATCGGGATCTCCGCCTAGCAGGCTGCTGAAAAACCTGCCGCCACGGGCTGACACGAGGGCGCGAACATGATTCCGTCTCCCTGACAGGGAGGCAAGCCCATGCGCGGATCGGACGAGCGGACGGGGTCGTTGTTCAGCTTCGTGGACCTGGAGGAGCGGGTGCCGAAGCGTCACCCGCTGCGCAAGATCCGCGAGATCGTCAACGACGCGCTTGCCGCGCTCGACGGCGAGTTCTCCAAGCTCTACGCCGCCGAGGGCCGGCCGTCGATCGCGCCAGAGAAGCTCTTGCGCGCCTCGCTCTTGCAGGCGTTCTACTCGGTTCGTTCCGAGCGGCAGCTGATGGAGCAGCTCGACTACAACCTGCTGTTCCGCTGGTTTGTCGGCCTCGGCGTGGACGAGCCGGTGTGGGTGCCGACGGTGTTCACGAAGAACCGCGACCGGCTCTTGGATGCCGATGTGGCGGCGAAGTTCATGTCGGCCGTGCTCGCCCACCGCGAGGTGAAGCCGCTCCTGTCGAACGACCACTTCTCCGTCGATGGCACGCTGGTCGAGGCGTGGGCGAGCTTGAAGAGCTTCCGCGCCAAGGACGGCAGCGACGAGCCGCCGGGTCCGGGACGCAACGGCGATCGCGATTTCCACGGCGAGAAGCGCAAGAACGACACGCACGCATCGACGACCGATCCCGACGCCAAGCTCTATCGCAAGAGCTCAAACACGGCCGCGAAGCTCAGCTACATCGGCCACGCGCTGGCCGAGAACCGGCACGGTCTCATCGTCGAGGCCGACGCGACGAAAGCGACGAGCCGCGCCGAGCGCGAGGCGGCGCTGGCCATGATCGAGCGGCACGATCCGGGCTCCGAGCGGCGGCTCACATTGGCGGCCGACAAGGGCTACGACACGCGGGGCTTCGTCGCCGCGTGTCGCGAGATGTGCGTGACACCGCACGTCGCAGCGAAGGTGCGACATTCGGCCATCGACGGGCGAACGACGCGGCATCCGGCATACGCCGTGAGCCAGCGCAAGCGAAAGCTGATCGAGGAGGCGTTCGGCTGGGCGAAGACCATCGCCGGCGTCGCCAAGGTCAAGGTGCGCGGGCTCGCGCGCGTGCGCCACTGCTTCACGCTGGCGATGACCGCCTACAATCTGATCCGGATGCCGAAGCTGCTCGGATGGGCGACGGCGTAGACCCCACGGCCGCAAAAGGCGACGAGGCGGGAACAACCCTTCGGTTCTCGAGACGCTCAATGCTATCGAGGCCGCAGAAGCCTTGCCGGATGAGGCCAGCGGCCGGACAGCGACACGGTCGATGGCGGCGGCCGCGGCGCAGATTCCAACCTCCGACCAGGTCAAGACACTGCCTTACGAGCAGTTCATAGCCGGCCGCCGTCTGCGCTCAGACGCTTCAGTGCTATCCCGAAGTAGCTTTGGGGCAAGCGATCTCTCCCACGTCCGCGGCTTTCTGAACCGCGTGCTCGCGATCGGAAGCGCGCACGCGGCATCTGCGCCCGAAACTGACCTGCGGGACGCCTTCGACATGGGGGACGAAGCCGGCGCCGAAGACTCGGCCCTCGAGGAAGGTTTCGACGGCGGGGACGACCCTCTCATGGATGCCGTAGCCCAAAAAGCGCGGGTCTCCGCACGCCGCCGGGCAAGCCGACAGCACCTTGTCGATGCGGTTGCCGATTTGCATCCTCTTGTGCGGGAGACTGCGACCCGCGGCCTCCGCGCGGTCGATCTCCTGCGATTGAGAGCCATGATCATCGTGCTCACCGCAGCCGGTGCAGACGGCAGCTCCACTCCCTCCACGTTCCAGGTCCTTCCGCCAACCGGCGATACGGACGCCGCATGGCCCCGCCTCATCGCCAAGGCGCTGAACGCATATTTCGGCGGCAAGGCGCCGCCGATCGCCACGCTAGCAATCGAAAGCCATTTCGACCTCGTCCCCGACGATATTCTCGAGTGTTGGGGGACCTGCCTCTGGGCTGCCAACGTCATAGTCGTGGCGGCCGAAAAATTCGGCGAAGCCGAGTTCTTGCGGAATATATTCGCGAGCTTGCGCAGGTCTATCTATACCTTCACCGGCCTTATCGCCACGGAGAAGATGTCCGTCGCAGCCGCGACAACCATGGCCGCAATGAACGCCCGCTTCGCCCAGAGGCTCGGCTTGGACCCCGCCAAGATCGACGCAGCTCATGCTGCCGTTCTGAAAACTCTCGAAAAGTCATCTTGACGACCAGCTCCTGTGCAGCGCCGCTTGCGGCCTATCGCGCCGTGCGGTCGCCAGAGCTAGGACAATCACCGAGCCGATACCTCTGCCGGCTCGCTTACTCCGGTTTATGAGAAGGCCCCGAGAGCGAACTCTCGGGGCCTTCTTTGTCAGTTGCCGAAGATGACTGACTCGATTGCACTGGGCTCGACCTGGAAG
>PERT01000106.1 GCA_002928955.1 Hyphomicrobium sp.
GGTGGGGCATCGTGCGCGTCAATTAAGGCGCGATGAACGCCCCACTAACCCAATGATATAGCTAGTGGCCTTCATGTCTCGCCTAAATCGTCAGCGGTTGCCGCCAGTACAGCGATTTAGGCGCGACAGGCCACTAGAGCGCGTTGCAATGGGAATCAAATGTCGGCGCCGGAATCTAGGTTTCGGAACTGTCGACCTTGGGTGCGCACGTGGGAGAGTTTCGAGCCGCTTCCTTGCGCAACGTGCCGGCGAGCAGCCACTCGAGGTTCGACGCATCGTCCGGAGCAACCGTATCGAGGCCGGTTCGGAAGACTTCCGGTTCGCGCTTCGATTCAGCGAGATATGTCCCGAACAGCCTGTCCCAGAACACCAACAGCGCGCCGTAATTGCTGTCGGTCTCTGGTTGGTGATTGGAATGATGCAACCTGTGCAGGGCTGGCGTCACGATGTAGGGCCGCAGCGCCCGTTCCGCGGGTTCCGGCAACCGGAGACTGGTGTGGGTCAGGATGCCGCCCAGGATCTCGACCGTCTCCAAAGCCGCCAACGCGACCGGCGACAGCCCCATCACGATCGACAGCGGCACGAGGACCGCCATGCTGATGAACAGTTCAATCGGATGAAAGCGCAGTCCCGTGCTGCCATCGAGGCAGGTATCGCTGTGATGCACGCGATGGACCGCCCAGAGCGGCGGCCACACGTGGGCAAACCGATGCAAGCCATACTGCGCCAGAGTGCGGAACAATACCGTTGCCACGACTGCAATTGCCGCCGGGAGTGCCAACGCGTTGAGTAACCCGAAGCCGCGACTTTGGGCCCACGAAGCTGCCGCCACGGTGCTGATCGGCAGCAGAGAGGCGACGAGCCCGTTCAAGACGCCGAACCCGATGTTTATAGGCCAGCGGACTCTTCGCGACGCAGCGGCCGGATCAATCGCGCGAGCATATTCGACGACGCCGAGCGCGATCAGGAAGCCCCAAAACGTCAAGAACCACGCATGATCCGTCACCGCGATCATCCCTCCGGCGCGCGACCCGGCGAGGCGAACTGCTGCTCGCGTGCCGAACTGGCCGGCGGCGTCCGCCACACCTCGCGCCAGTCGATGGCATCGGGCGTGCCGCAGCCGACTGGATCTGCGACCGCCAGTGCGACCTTCAGCGGCAGATAGGGCGACGCGCCGACGATGCCCAGCGCGGCATGTTTCAGCCACTCGGCGTAGAAAACGACCCGCGATTGAACGCTGGTGGCCGCGTCGAGAAATATGAATCGGTAATTGTAGCCCGCACCAGCCGCACGGTGGAGCAGCGGCTTTGCCTCGATGCTGATGCCGAAGGGCATGACAAGGGTCGGCGCGGCACAGCCGGGACGTTCGAAATAGTGAACGGACGACAAGACCTTTGGCGGCTTCACGGGATTGGAGAGCGAAACATAGCCGCGGGCGGCAACCGCGCTTCTGATCGCCGAGCCGACGTCGAACCCGCCGACAGTGGCATCGCGCTGACGGATTGCGAGGGAGCGAGTCCCCACCGACACCACAATCAGAACAAGCAGCAATCCGCGCACGAGCCAGGTCACGACGCCGCGCTCCGTGTGGCCCAGTGGGCACCAATGAACGCCAACGCGAGGATCAGCGCTGTCTGAACCATAGCCAGGATCACAGCGCCATCGCCATCGTGCCAATAGAGATGACTAGCCTCGCTGGCAGCGAGCAGCCCGACCCGAGCCGCGTTCAGCAATACCATGATGGCGCACACCGCCGCGATCGCCACGACATCGCGCCGTACGAAGCGTGGTCGCAAAGCCATCGTGATCGCGACACCCGCCAGCAATCCCATCGACAGGTTCTTGAACGATGAGCAGGCACCCGCCAACGTGACCTGATGACCTTGGGCGTTCGCGAACGTGAGACCGTTCACGGAAACGTCTGCCCCACCAAAGAACAGGAAGCCGCGCACCAAGAAGGCATCGGCGGCGAGCAGCTCGGGCGTGACGAGCTGAAAGAAAATCGGTCCCCAGACAAGATTGGCGGAGAGCGCAAGCAGAACCGCACCCGCTGCGCGGAGTGATTGGTCGAGGCCGGCACGGCCAAGCGCATAAAGAGCAACCGCGGTGGAGACCACGCCGATGCCCATCCGGTAGCCGACCAGCCCCGTGATCGCCATCGCGATGAGGACGCCAATTCCGAGTACAACCTCTAACCGTGTCGCCACGGCGCAGCCGTCACTGCCGAGCACACGATTGACGATGACGATGCCGGCCAGCAGATAGACCAAATTCAGCGACAACACGCTGACAAGAAATGCCGAAGGTGTGCCAAGGTCCAGCACGTGCAGCGCTTGATTGGCCAGGATCGCCGCGACGACCCACAGCACCAGCTCGCGACGGCCGATCCAGCCGGCGCCTGCCGCCGCTGTGTGAGTTGCCGGAAGCGTGTAAGTCAACCGCGTCGCCTTTCAACCGGTGCTGCTCCGGAGGTCTGCGGCGAGCCCGCCCAAGCGTGCGGCTGCACTCGCGCAAAGCCGATCAGATGAGTTGGATCACCGGCCCTGCTTGAAACGGCGATAGGCGCGGTAGCCGATGTAGCCGACGCCCACAGCCAGCAGGCCCACGGGGCCGGCCGCGCCGGCCAGCGGCGCAGGGACAATTCCCCCAGCCCACACCGAGGACGACATCACCAAGCTGCCCGACGCAGCGAGCGCTGCAAACTCGCAAATCGATCGAAGGGTCATGGAGAAAACTCCGCCTTGGTTAAAGCCACGGGGATCATTGTACGTAGCTAGTCCACGAATCGACGACGTGTCAAGAATGGCTCTGCTCTGTCCCGCCATGGCGTTGGGTTCTCCCGAGTGCGTGTTCGGGCTCGGACGGCGCGTGATGAACCAATCGGGAATAGAGGCGCTTGTGGCGCGGCTGGATGATCTGTCAGTGGCGCGGCGGGCGGCGCGTAACACTCACCCCGCCGATGCATGCTCAATGCGTTGCCGAGTGCAGCAACTGGAAGCTGGACGAGAGCCTTTGCGCGTTCGCATTCGGGGCGAGGGCGTCATGCGTCCTTGGCCATCTCGCGGAGTTTGAATTTCTGGATCTTGCCAGTCGAAGTTTTTGGAATTTCGCCAAATACGACATGGCGCGGGCACTTGAATTTCGCCAAATGCTGCTGGCACCAGGCGATAATCTCGGCGGCCGTCACCGATGCTCCGGGGCGCAGCTCGACGAAGGCGCAGGGGCTTTCGCCCCACTTTTCATCGTGCTTGGCAACCACCGCGCACGACGTGACTGCCGGATGTTTGTAAAGCACGTCCTCGACCTCGATCGACGAAATGTTCTCGCCGCCGGATATGATGATGTCCTTTGACCTGTCCTTAAGCTGGATGTAGCCGTCGGGATGCAGCACGGCGAGATCGCCGGAATGGAACCAGCCGCCTGCGAATGCCTCGTCGGTCGCCTTCGGGTTCTTGAGATATCCCTTCATGACGATGTTCCCGCGGAACATGACTTCGCCGAGCGTCTCGCCGTCGGCAGGAACATGCGTCATGGTTTCGGGGTCCATTACGGTCAGGTCGTCGAGAGCGGCATAGCGCACGCCCTGCCTTGCTTTCTTCGTCGCCTGCTCGGCTGCAGGAAGCGCGTTCCACTCTGCCTTCCATTCATTGACAACGGCCGGACCGTAGACTTCGGTCAGCCCGTAGACGTGGGTGACGATGAATCCAGCCGCGGCCATGGCCGCCAGAACGGCCTCTGGAGGTGGGGCAGCAGCCGTCACGAATTCCACCTGCTGCGGTATCGGCCGCTTCTCGGCGTCCGGCGCGTTCAGCAAGGTCGACATGACGATCGGCGCGCCGCAAAGGTGAGTGACCTTGTGGTCGGCAATAGCGTCATACATAGCCTTGGCGCGAACCCAGCGAAGGCAGACATGCGTGCCCCCTATGGCGGCGAGCGTCCAAGGGAAGCACCAGCCGTTGCAGTGGAACATGGGCAGCGTCCAGAGATAGACCGGGTGACGCGCCATGTTGGCTGCCAGCACGTTGGCGTAGCACATCAGCGTTGCGCCGCGATGATGGTAGACGACACCCTTCGGATTGCCGGTCGTGCCGGAGGTGTAACTGAGCGCGATCGCATCCCATTCGTCGTCGGGCATGCGCCAAGCGAAGTTGGGGTCGCCCTTGGCGATGACGTCCTCGTAGTCGAGATAGGACAGCCGCTCGTTCGCCTCGGCAAGATGCGGGAACTCGACGTCGTTGTAGTCGATGATCAGCGGCTTGACCTTGGCTTGCGCCAGAGCGTCTTTCATCACGGGCGAGAATTCGCGGTCGGTAATCAGTACCTTCGTTTGAGCGTGATCGAGTTGGAAGGCGATGATCGGGGCATCGAGGCGGGTGTTCAGTGCGTGCAGTACCGCCCCGGTCATCGGTACTGCATAGTGAGCTTCCAGCATGGCCGGCGTGTTGGCCAGCATCACAGTCACCGTATCGCCGGGTCCGATGTAGCGCATGGCCAGTGCCGAGGCGAGGCGGCGGCAACGATCGTAGAATGCGGCATAGCTCATGCGCTGCGCGCCATGGATCACGGCCGTGTGCGAGGGCCAGACCAGGGCGGCGCGTTCCAAGAGCTTCAATGGGGTAAGAGGTTGATAATTGGCGGCGGTCTTGTCGAGATTGAGTTCGTAGGGGTTCGTGTACATGGGGTGCCGCTAGCGCTGATTTTGAGGACCGATCGGACGCTAACGGATACACTGAAGAGCCGCAAGAATACTTCCGTCACATCAAAAACATGCTGCCTGGACCGCCTGTCCGGTTGTGGGTCGTCCGGTTCGGCTCGTGTCCCGTTTTCGACTTATTCAGCCCGCTTCCGTTGACACGATCGAAAGTCGCGATCTATGGGGGCACAAGGGGGGCACAAGCGCCGTGATTGGCTTCGGCGGTCGTCATGTTCGAACGTTCGTCTGTTGCCGCCGCCATGGCGCAATCGCGAACATCCGAGCTGGCACACGCGCGGATCACGGCCAATCAAAGTTCGTTGAACTCTTGACGCGAACGGCTGTCGCGAACGGCGAAGTCGGCTAGTGTGGCGTCGCGCCTTGATTGACCTGTGCGAGCGGCAAGCTGGTCGTCAATCAAGGCGCGTTGAACGCCACACTAAACCATTGTTTTTGCTAGTGGTCTTTATGTCTCGCCTAAATCGTCAGCGGTTGCC
>PERT01000107.1 GCA_002928955.1 Hyphomicrobium sp.
AGAATCATAGGTTTGCTAGTGTTCCTTAGGCGCCGACATTTGATCTGGAGCGCGTTGCAACGGGAATCAAATGTCGGCGCCGGAACACTAGGGATAGGCTGCTATGCGGCCGAGGCGTCCGAGCGTTCAGTTGAACGCCACCTTGGCCAGAACCAAGTCCAAAATTCGCGGGTTCAATGACGACGACGGAGGCAAAAGGCCATGTTCATCCAGACTGAAGCGACGCCCAATCCGGCAACGCTCAAGTTCATACCCGGCCGCACGGTGCTGAGTGACGGCACCGCCGATTTTCGCTCCGAAAGCGACACGTCCGCATCTCCGTTGGCCGCACGCCTGTTCGAGATCGACGGGGTCAGTGGCGTGTTCCTCGGCTCGGATTTCATCTCCGTCACCAAGGGCGCGGCAGAGTGGCAACACCTGAAGCCAGTGATCCTCGGCGCGATCATGGAGCACTATTTGTCGGGCGAGCCCACGGTCGCTGGTGGCGGCGCCAACGATACCGCAGGCCAAAGCTACGACCCCGCCGACGAGGAGGTTGTCAGAACGATCAAGGAGTTGCTTGAGACGCGGGTGCGTCCAGCCGTTGCCCAGGATGGCGGGGATATCACCTTCTCCGGCTTCCGCGACGGAGTGGTCTATTTGCATATGCGCGGCGCATGCTCGGGTTGCCCCAGTTCGACGGCGACACTGCGCCACGGTATCGAAAACCTGCTCCGTCATTTCTGCCCGGAAGTTCAAGAAGTACAGGCCGTTGCCGCGGGTTGAGACCCGCCGCGCAATTGTCGGCAAAAGCCCCGCAGTTGGACGGGGCTTTTTTGCGCGATCAATCCAAACCATTGGTCTACCAGAGGTGCAATCCATGTCGAACAAACTTGACGCCGCGGCACTCGATCAACTGTTCTTCTCCGCCCGCACGCACAACGCTTGGTCTCCGCGTGAGGTGCCGGACGCGCTGCTGCGTGAACTCGTCGACCTCATGAAATGGGCGCCGACGTCGGCGAACTCGTCGCCTGCGCGGATCGCGTTCGTCAAGTCGGCCGCAGCCAAGGCCCGATTGAAGCCCTGTCTCATGGAGGGCAACGTCGTAAAGACGATGGCCGCGCCGGTGACCGCGATCATCGGCCACGACCTGAAATTCTACGACCACTTGCCCAAGCTGTATCCGGCCACCGACGCACGCAGCTGGTTTAGCGGCAACAAGACGTTTGCCGACACGAGCGCCTTCCGAAACGGCAGTCTTCAGGGTGGGTATCTGATACTTGCCGCCCGCGCGCTCGGCCTCGATTGCGGTCCGATGTCGGGCTTCGACAATGATGGCGTCGATCGCGAGTTTTTCCCGGGTACTGAAATCAAGTCCAACTTTATCTGCAACCTGGGTTATGGCGATCCGAAGGGCCTCTATCCGCGCGCGCCGCGGTTTGACTTTGACGAGATGGCCGCGATCGTGTGAGCGAGCGTAGGTCAAGTCGCGCGCGGCAGCTTTGTCTGTAACCGTTGATCGAAACGCGCGACGTTGACGATGACCCGCTTGTGGGTGCCGCCGCCGATCAACTCGAACGGATCGCGGACCGTGACCTTGAGCGTCACAGTCCGCCCCTCGACCGCGATGATCTCCGCGATGGCCTCGATGCGGTTGCCGACCGGCGTCGCCGCCGTGTGGCTGACATCGAGATGGATGCCCAGGCTCTGGTAGCCGGGGGGCAATAGCGGCTCGGCGGCGGCCAGGGCCGCTGCTTCAATGACGTTGATCATCACCGGCGTTGCCAGGACCGCTATCTTGCCCGATCCCACCTGCTCGGCGGTGTGCTCGGGTCCGACCATCAGTTCCGCCTTGCCCTGGTGTCCGGGCGTCAGTCTGGAAAAGTCGGCCATGCCTGGGGCCTCGCCTGAAAAGGATGATGGGGTTGGTTGTGCGAGCACTTTATGTTGGCATTATGTATACCAGAACATGGCCTGGGGTTGAAATTTCTGGTTTGGCGGCAACCAATTGGATTTGGTCGCGCCAATTGGGACCAGAACAGCAGGCTGGTGTTCTCGTTCCCCCTCGCCTATAGCGAACTCTCATGAACATTCTGGGCATCGATACCTGTTTCAATGCTTGCTCGGTGGCCGTCCACTTCGAGAAGCCCGGCGTCGCGCGCACGGGTTGGGGCGAGAAGCAGCTGATGACGACCGGGCACGCTGAGGCGCTGATGCCCATGATCGATCGCGTGATGCATTGCGCCGGCATGGCGTTCGCCGATATCGAACGGATCGCAGTGACGCATGGTCCGGGTACGTTCACGGGCACGCGGATCTCTGTCGCCGCGGCGCGGGCGCTGTCTCTTGCCCTTAGGCTGCCGGTGGTCGGTTTCTCGAGCCTGCGCGCTATCGGCATGTTCGCAACCGCGCGCATTCCGGACTGCGGCGGTGATCGCGACGCGGTGCTCGTGGTGCGTGATGCCCGTCGTGACGAATGGTATGCCGAAGTCGTCGATGTGTCGGGCGCCTCTCTTACGGGACCGTTGCTGCTTTCGGCGCAGGCGGCGGCGGCTCTGTGTCCCGGCTATCGTCTGTTTGCGGTCGGCACTGGTGCGGATCAGGTGGCCGAGGCCGGCCGGCAAGGGGGACGCCAGATTGCCTCCGGGTTCGAGGGGTGTTTTCTCCCCGAACACGCGGAACCCGATATCGCGAGCGTCATCGGCTTGGCCCAGCTTGCGGCACCGCTCGATGCCCTGGTCCGGCCGCTCTATCTGCGGCCACCCGACGCGAAGCCGCAGGATGGAAAATCGATCCCCCGTGCGGCCTCCTCCGGCACCGCTGAGCGTCTGACCGACGAAACCTAGCCCGATGCGTGGTCAGCACATCACCAGCGCTGCGCCTTGCAACGCAACGGCGGACGACACCGCAGCCATTGCCGGGCTGCATGCCCAATGTTTTTCTCTCCCATGGGATGAAGCGGCCGTTGCCGACGTGTTGCGCCATCCGGGTTCGGTCGCGCTCGTCGTCCGTGCTCCGGACAGTGCCCGGTTGCACGGCTATATCATTGGTCGCATCGTCGCCGATGAAGCCGAGATCCTCAGCTTGGGGATCGCCGAGGAAGCACGGCGGTTAGGCCACGCCAGCGGTCTGGTCGCTCAACTTGGCGAGAGGGCATATGCCATGGGAGCCGCTCGCCTCTACCTTGAGGTCGCCGCAGGCAATGGGCCGGCCATTGCGCTCTATCAGCGGCTGGAGTTCAAACGGCTTGGGGTCCGGCGGGGGTATTACCGGCAGGCTGGACGGATGGCGGAGGACGCGCTGTTGCTCGGCCGCGATCTCGTGTCGAATGCCGGCGTAGACTGACCCTGTCGGCGTGCCTATATATCGCCCACGACCTTCAAGCCCTCATGTTAAGTGCGTTCGTGCGCCAAACTTGCCATGAGACAGCGTGTGAACCCATTGCTTATGGGCAGAGCACATGTGAACCGTGTGCGTGTGTCGAGCCGCAGAGGCTTCAATGCCCATCATCGTCGCCAAGGATAAATCTTTGTCCCGCATCGAGCGGTTGTGCGCCGACGCCGGCTTGCGCATGACCGGTCCACGCAGGGTAATCGCACGCGTGCTATCCGATGCGGACGATCACCCGGATGTTGAAGAAGTGCACCGGCGCGTAGCGAAGCTCGAATCGGGCGTGTCGCTGTCGACCGTCTACCGAACGTTGCGGCTGCTCGAAGGCAAGGGCATTCTGGAGCGGCACGATTTCGGGCGCGGGCGTAGCCGTTACGAGGAGGCGCGCCGTGGCCACCACGACCATCTCATCGACATCGAGACGGGTGCCGTGATCGAGTTCAAGAGCGAGGAGATCGAAGCCTTGCAGGATCGGATCGCCCGCGAACTCGGTTTCGAGCTGGTAGGTCATAGGCTCGACCTTTACGGCGTGCCCATCCGCCGCAAGCGGAAACAGCCGTGAGCAGGCTCAGGGCTGGATCGATCCTGATCGGGTTTGCGGCTCTCACCTTGCCGCTGATGCCTATCCAGGCATTGTTCGTCAGGACACACACGGGTTTGGCGCGGCGATTTCCGCACTGGTACCACAGGCAGGTCTGCAGGCTGATCGGCGTGAAACTGCATATCGACGGCCAGGTTGCCCGTGACCGGCCAGTGCTGATCGTCGCCAATCATACCTCGTGGCTCGACATCCCGGTGCTCTCGGCCGTCGCGCCCCTGTCGTTCGTGGCCAAGAAGGAGGTGGGCAACTGGCCGTTCGTGTCGTCACTCGCGCGCTTACAGCGCACTGTGTTTGTCGATCGCGAACGCCGGGCCGCCGTCGCCGACACAGCTAACGAAATCCTTGAGCGGCTCGCGGGCGGCGACAATGTCGTGCTGTTCGCGGAAGGTACCTCGAGCGATGGCAACCGCGTGCTGCCATTCAAGACATCACTGTTCGCTGCCGCCAAACCGCCCGCCCGCATGGATACCCTGTCACCGGATGCCGTGGTGCAGACGTTGTCGATCGTCTACACGCATCTGAACGGCGTTCCGCTCGGCCGCGCCGATCGCCCGCTCGTCGGCTGGTATGGCGACATGGATATGCAAAGCCACGCTTGGCAACTGTTGCAGGCTGGAACCCTGGATGTGCGAATCCGCGTTGGCCCAGCCGTACCGTTATCTGAATTTTCCGACCGCAAGGACCTGGCCTGTCGCAGTGAAAATCAGATCCGCGATCATGTTGTACGGATATTGCGGGATCGTGCCGCGGAGGATCTGCTGCAGGTCACGGCACCCAGTGAGGAAAGCAAAAAGGCAGCGCGTGCGGTGCGCATGAGCACCCCAGAGAAAAAGTGGACATGATGGCTGGATCGAACGCCCGTCCGAAAGGTGCCGGTTGCCCCAGGTTTGCTCGAAAGTGACGGAGTTGGTCTATTCGTCACATAGTCTTTGCGAGGCTGGCTGATCGCTGCCAATAGATTTTCTAGTGGGGCGTCGCGCCTTAATTGACTGGTGGGTGGAGCATCGTGCGCGTCAATTAAGGCGCGATGAACGCCCCACTAACCCAATGATATAGCTAGTGGCCTTCATGCCGGGCCTAAATCGTCGACGCGTGCGGCTGGCACAGCGATTTAGGCGCGACAGGCCACT
>PERT01000108.1 GCA_002928955.1 Hyphomicrobium sp.
AACCTATGATTCTAGTGTAGCTTTTGCATCTGGCGTTTGGTTTCGAGTCTAGCCCCGAGTGGGGACCAAACGTCAGATGCGCTACACTAGCCGTTTGACGCGGAGCTTCGCCCAATAGTCGAGCCGCTTCTTGATCTCGCGCTCGAAACCACGCTCTGGCGGATCGTAGAACTGCGGCCGCTCAGCGAAGGCGTCGGGGAAGTAGTTCTGGCCTGAGAAAGCCTCGGGTGCGTTGTGGTCGTAAGCGTAACCCTCGCCATAGCCCTCGTCTTCCATAAGCTTGGTCGGCGCGTTGAGGATAGCCTTGGGCGGCGCAAGGCTGCCGTGTTGTTTGGCCGCGCGCATCGCTGCCTTGTAGGCGACGTAGTTGGCGTTCGATTTTGGCGCGGTCGCGAGATAGATCGTCGCTTCGGCCAGCGCCAGCTCACCTTCCGGACTACCGAGGAAGTCGTAAGCCTCTTTGGCGGCATTGGCGACGACCAGTGCTTGCGGATCGGCGAGGCCAATGTCCTCGACCGCCATGCGCACGAGGCGGCGGGCGAGAAACAGCCGATCCTCGCCGCCATGAAGCATGCGGCACAACCAATAGAGTGCGGCATCGGGATCGGAGCCGCGCACGCTCTTGTGCAGCGCGCTGATAAGGTTGTAGTGGCCGTCGCGCCCCTTGTCGTAGATCGGCGCGCGGCGCTGCACGAGGCGAACAAGGTCCTCGGGTGTCGCGGGATGGCCGCCAGCAGGGATGGCGCTGAACACATCCTCTGCCAGATTCAAGATCGAACGCCCGTCGCCGTCGGCCATGCCGATCAACGCCACCCGCGCTTCGGCGGCCAGCGGCAGTGGCCTTCCGATCTCAGCTTCCGCTCGCGTCAGAAGATCATCGAGGACGGCGTCGTCGAGACGGTTGAGGGTCAGCACCGTAGCCCGCGAGAGCAGCGCCGCATTGAGTTCGAACGAAGGGTTCTCGGTCGTCGCCCCTACCAGTGTTATGGTGCCGTCCTCCATGTACGGCAAAAAGCTGTCCTGCTGCGAGCGGTTGAAGCGGTGGATCTCGTCGATAAACAGCAGCGTGCCGCGACCTTGCTCGCGCGCGATCTTGGCCCGATCGAATGATTTACGAAGTTCCTGGACGCCCGAGAAGATCGCGGAAAGCTGTTCGAACGCAAGTTTGGTTTCGTTCGCCAACAGCCGCGCGATGGTGGTTTTGCCGCAACCGGGCGGCCCCCATAGGACGAGGCATGGCAAGCGTCCGCTGGCGAGCAACCGTGTGAGGGTGCCGTCACGGCCGACGATATGAACCTGACCTGCGACCTCGTTCAGAGCCTTGGGCCGCAAACGGTCTGCGAGCGGACGCGGGGCGTTCGCTTCCAGGCCGGCCGCGGCGAACAGATTGGTCATGGCGTTGGCGAAGACCCTGCATTTCGCACGACTATAGGCATCGCCGCGAATAGTAAAAACAGCACGACCGAGATGATACCCTCCGCGGTGGCAAAGCTCGATATCCATTGATCGAGCGACTGGCCGCGAAACACCTTGGCGAATAGCGCCTCGGCCAGCATCAGCACGACGAACGCGGTGATCCCCATTATCAGCCGGGACACGAAATCGACCGGCACGGTAAACCGATGAACCACCCAAATCGCTGCCGCCGTGATGGCCACGATCATCAGCGGCGCTTCAATGAGCACGGCGAGTACCTTGCCGAAAAGGGGATTGACTGCCACCTCGCGGGCAAGCCCCAGAACAAAGCCGGCCGCATAAACAAGCGCAAAATAGATGAGACCCGCCGCGACCGGTTTCATTGCGATCTATCCTCGTTCGCGCCGGACGCGCCTGACGATGCTATCCCGGCACCTGCAGCTTGAGCACTCGTCCACCGCGCTTGACCGCGACCTGCCAGATCCGCTGCCGTTCGACCACGGCCCGCTCCAAGTCCACGACGGAAGTGACCTCGACGGTGCCGATCTGCAAAATCACATCTGCGGGCTGAAACCCGAGCCTCGCGGCGATCGATCCCTGCCGCACTGAGACCACCACGACCCCCTCGCCTTCGTCGAGCCCCATTTCCTCCGCGAGACCCGGCAGGATGTTCGACACGCGTGCGCCATCGAAGGGATGGTTGCCCGAAAGGTTCCGAACGTCGTCGCGGCCAGGCTGCGGCGGCGGTTGCAGCGGGAGATTGATGTCTTGGGGTCGTCCCTTGCGTACGACCTCGATCCTGGCGTTATGGCCAGCCCCCCGCGTCGTCAGCCGATAGTAGACCGAGCGCGGATCGGCGACCTCGAACCCATCGATGCGGACGATGACGTCGCCCGGCTGCAACCCCGCCTTGGCCGCAGGCCCCTTGTCGGCCACGCGCATGACCACTGCACCAGCGACCCGCTCGATCCCGAGGGCCTCGGCGATATCACGGGTCACCGCCTCGAGCTTGGCCCCGAGCCAAGGCCGCTCGACCCTGCGGCCCGTGAGCGCGCTGTCGACGTAAAGTCGAACGAGGTTCGAAGGGATGGCAAATCCGATCCCCTGAGAGCCACCGGACTTCGAGAAAATCATCGTATTGATGCCGACGAGCTTGCCGCTCATATCGACCAGTGCGCCGCCGGAGTTTCCGGGATTGATCGCGGCGTCGGTTTGTAGAAACACCTGTGCATCCGAGCGGCCGACCTCCGAGCGCGACAAGGCGGAAACGATGCCGCTGGTCACGGTCTGCCCGACGCCGAACGGGTTGCCGATCGCCAGCACCAGATCGCCGACTTCCATGGTGTCGGAATCCTCGATGGCGATGGTTGGGAAGCGGCCGTCGCCGCCCTCGATCTTGAGGACGGCGATATCCGTCTTTTCGTCCTGCAACACGACCTTGGCGTCGAATTCGCGCTTGTCGGAGAGCGCGACGCGGATCTCTGTTTCGCCGCGCGCCTTGATGACGTGCGTGTTGGTGACGACAATGCCCTCGGGGCTGACAATCACGCCCGAGCCGAGTGACGACTGCACGCGGTCGGACGGCTGGCCGAACTGCTCGCCGAAGAAACGGCGGAAGAACGGATCGTCGGCGAAGGGCGAGTTGAAAGCCTGCACGCGCGAGCGCACGTAAACGTTGACGACGGCAGGCGCGGCCAGGCGGACGATGGGCGCGAACGAGTACTGTGCGACCTCGCGCGATGGCGGCGGCACGCGCTTTTGTGCGTGGGCGGGCTCGGAACCACTCGGCAGCCAGCCGACGGCTGCGGCAAGACCGCAAACGGCGAGCAACAGGCCTGCAACTGAACTTCGTGACATTGTCGGTCTCGTGTTGGATCCGGCGGGTCTGGAGCGGATGGTAAATCCGGCACCCGATAGTCATATCATCTCAGATCATGTTGAGCTTCCTCAAGCTTACCGCGGCGTCCCGGATCGCATCCTCGGCACTGCGGAATTTGAATCCAAGCAGCTCGCGCGTCTTCATGTTTGAGCAGATGCGGGTGGTTCCGAGTTCGGGCAGCACGGCCTTGAGGCGGGTATCGAACAGCGCCATCGCCCGCACCACGACGTTGGGCAGCTCGACCTTCGGCACCTTGGATTTGAGGTCGGGTAGCGCAACCGCGATGATTCGGCCGATGCCATAGAGGCTTGCGGTGCCCTGGGCCGCAAGGAAACGTTCACCGGCAGCCTTCGGGTGCGTCATGGCAAGAACGTGCAGCGCCGCAATGTCGCGCACGTCGGATATCGGGAAGCTGATCGCCGGCGCGCCCGGATAAGCACCGATCCCCATCAGCTTCTGCACTTGCAGCGAGGTCGAGAGGTCGCCGTCGAGCGCCGGGCCCTGCACGAAGCCGGGATTGATCGACACGAGCTCGGGCGCGCCCGGCGTCGCCCACACATAGTCCCACGCCGCGCGCTCGGCGATCGTCTTCGACAGCATGTAGGGCGTGAGACCCGCTCGGCCGACATCGGTCCAGTCGGCCTCGGTATAGATATGCCCAGGCGTATGGGTCGCGGTGTACATGATGGCGACCGTCGACGACGTCATCACCACACGCGAAACACCCGCGCGGGTCGCGGCATTCAAGGCGCGCAAGGCGCCGTCACGCGCGGGGCGGATCACCTCGTCGCGCTCTTTTGGCTGCTCGATGGGGAATGGCGAGGCGACATGAAGGATGTAGCGGCAGCCGGAGACCGCGGCGTCCCAGCCGTCGTCGCGTTCGAGATCGGCGGCAACGAACGTGACGCCTGTTGGGTCGAGCCCCGCGCGCGACACCGCGCCGCACACTGCATCCGCGCCGCGCGAGAGATTACGGACAGTCCCCCGCACCCGGTAGCCCTGGCGCAGCAGCTCGGCGATACAGTGCTTGGCGATGAAGCCTGTCGCGCCGGTGACCAGAACGGTGGACGTCCCCATTGCGTGCGCTCCTCATCGAACAACAGGACCAGGCGCCAAAACAACGCCCCCACGTCGGGGACGCAGGGGCGGCGATAACCGGTCAGTGTGGCAAGACTAGTGGCCTGTCGCGCCTAAATCGCTGTGCCAGCCGCACGCGTCGACGATTTAGGCCCGACATGAAGGCCACTAGCTATATCATTGGGTTA
>PERT01000109.1 GCA_002928955.1 Hyphomicrobium sp.
GATCTCGTCAAGCTCGGCGCTCTGATCAACTTCTGATCGTCGTTGACGTCTTGAAGTGGAAGCCGCCCGGCAACGGGCGGCTTTTTTCGTTGAGGCGCTGGTGTTAGCTTGGCGGCGTCTGCACGTCCGGGTCACCCACCATGTTCGCCAATCTGTTTGCCAGTCTCCGCGCGGCCAAGGTTCCCGTCACCTTGAGGGAGTACCTGCTCCTGATCGAGGCGGTGAATGCCGACCTGGCCGGCCAACGCGTCGAGGATTTCTATTTCCTGGCCCGCTGCTCATTGATCAAGGACGAGCGCCATCTCGACACGTTCGATCGCGTTTTCGGACATGTGTTCAAGGGGCTGGATCTGATGACGGATGCTGTCAACGCCACCATACCCGAAGACTGGTTGAGGTCTGTCTCCGCCCTCCATCTGTCTGACGAGGACAAGGCACGGATCGAGGCACTCGGTGGTTGGGATAAAATCATGGAGGAGTTGAACAAGCGCTTGGCCGAACAGCAAGGACGACATCAGGGCGGCTCGAAGTGGATCGGCACTGGCGGCACCTCACCCTATGGAGCTGACGGCTACAATCCGGCGGGTGTACGCATTGGCCAGAAAGAAAGCCGGCACAAGCGCGCTATCAAGGTCTGGGACAAGCGCGAGTTCAAGGACTTCGCCGACGATGTCGAGATCGGAACGCGCAACATGAAGGTTGCACTCCGGAAGCTGAGACGGCTCACGCGCACCGGCCGGCCGGATGAGCTCGATGTCGATGAGACAGTACGCGGCACAGCCCACAACGGATATCTCGATATTCACCTCCGGCCCGAACGGCGAAATGCGGTGAAGGTGCTGATGTTCCTCGATGTAGGCGGGTCCATGGACTGGCACGTCAAGGAGGCGCAGGAGTTGTTCTCGGCTGCGCGCTCCGAATTCAAGCACCTCGAATACTTCTACTTCCACAACTGCCTCTACGAGCACGTGTGGAAGGACAATGTGCGCCGCTGGACCGACAAGACGCCGACCTGGGACGTGCTACACACCTATCCTGCAGATACCAAGGTAATTTTCGTCGGCGACGCCTCGATGAGCCCCTATGAGATCTCGGTGCCCGGCGGCGCGGCCGAGCACATGAACCCTGAACCCGGTGCCAAGTGGTTGACGCGGGTTGCTGACCTCTATGAGCGCTGCGTCTGGTTGAACCCGCTGCCGCAGGAAAGCTGGGCATGGACGCCGTCTATCGGAATGATCGAAAGACTTATGCCAGGGCGGATGTTTCCACTGACCATCGACGGACTTGATCGCGCAATCCGCGTGCTGATGCGGTGATGGAGGGTCCACTCTGGTCGTGCCCGCTTCGCCCATCGCGCCCTTGCAGCGACCGCCTTCTCCGCGCCGTTGGGGTGCGGGAAAAAACTATACTCTCGACAATTCGTGGCTTGGCCTTGACCATGCCGCAGCTTGTGTGGACCCTGTGAATCTCGAACCGAATCGGAGCTCTGACGCAGATGATCGTCCGTCCACTCGCTTCGCCCGCAGGGCGCCAAGGCTACCCAAGCCGCGCAGGCCGCGGAATTCTCTCGGCAATGCTGGCTGCCACACTCGCCGGCTGCTCGGGCTCGAATGCGTTGTCCACGGGATCGCTGTTTGGCGGCGGCAACAAGGCCAAGACGGCAGCAGCTGCAGCAGCCGCTCCAGCCGCACCGCCACCGCCGCGCAACGATCCCGTCGCGCGGGCCTTCAGTACCGGAGCGGTCAGCGCGCGGGCGCAAAAGTGCGGGTTCAACTTCGATCCCGCGCGGCTCAAATCCAGCTATCTGGCGTTCGAAGCGCAATCAGGCACGCCGGTGGAGGAATTGGCGAAGTCGGAAAAGCTTTACAATGTGACGCAGAACAGCGTCGCCAAGGCCATTGCCACTGAGCCGGATTATTGCACACCGGCGCGTGTTGCATTCATCCGTGGCGATCTTACACGTCACCTCGCCGGCGACTTCGCGCCTGGACAGCCCAAGAGCTTCGCCAAGGAAGATCCTGGCGTTTTCAGCTTCGGTGGCGACTCGTCCGAACAATAGATGGTCTCTGTTCCGGAAGGTTGAACCGCACGCGCCGTCGAGGGAATAGCGACAAGAGGGTTCGGCCGCGTGCAGCAGCTGCTTTGGATCGAGACACTATTGAAGCTGTCGGGCGGACTGGTGCTGGTCCTGACGCCGCTTACGGCCATCAAGGTGCTGGGTCTACCTGCTGCCGAGAGCGGATTCTGGCCGCGCCTGCTCGGGTCGGTACTGATCGGACTTGCGGCGGCCGTGTTCCTGGAAGGCAGGTTCGGCGGACAGTTGCGTGGACTTGGAATTGCCGGCTGCCTGTTGGTCAACATCATTGCCGTGATGGCGATCGTCAGCCAGTTGGTGCTGATGAAGCCTCCGCCCACCCGCCGCGGCCAAATCATTTTGTGGCTTCTTGTGACATTGCTGCTGTTGCTGGTTGCATTTGAGATCGCGCACATCTGACGACGCCCACGGCCGGTCCATGGTTAACGTGGCACAGCCCTTGCTCCGACAGGTCGAACCCGTTTCCGTTGTGGAGACCACCTGCCGATGCCGGCCAGCTCGATCCTGAGAATGTCTCGTTGGGGCCGGCCGCTGAACGGCGCTGGCGCCGGAGTTCGGCTTGCGGTCATGGGACAATCCGCGATGGCCAACTCCGTTGCTGCCGGCGTGGAGGTCGGGTTCATCTCAGACCGCGCCGCTTTCGACGCGCTGGAGGATGACTGGAACCGCTTGTTTCTCCGCGCCGGCCGGCCGACGCAGTACTTCCAGACCTTCAATTGGCTCTGGCACTGGTCGAACCATTACTTTTCAGCGGCGACGAAGATCTGGGCGGCGACCCGGCTCGCCATCGTCACAGTGCGGCGTCACGGCGAGTTGGTGCTGGTCTGGCCGCTGGTAGTGGAGCGGTCGGTCGGCCTTGATTGCCTGACCTGGATGGGAGGACCGGTGACTCAGTACGGCGACATCCTCGTCGACCCCGAGGCCGGCGACAGCATGGAACTCATCCGCACGTCGTGGGATTGCATAATGGCACGGCTTGCACCCGACATCGTGCGCCTGCGCAAGGTGCGGGAGGATGCTGCCGTCGCACCGTTCCTCGCCCAGATCGGGGCCACGCAGGGCGAGCGTCAGAGGGCACCTTACCTCGATCTAAAAAGAGCGCCCGACTTTGAAACCTACGAACAGCGCTATTCGGCCAAGGCGCGGAAGAATCGCCGCCGGCAAATGCGCAGACTCGATGAGCGCGGCACGGCGCATTTCTCATCCGATCGCGGCGGTGCGGCAGCGCGCGAACTGGCAACGTTGGCGCTGTTGCTGAAACGCGCGTGGCTGAAGGACCGGGGCCTCGTCTCCCCGGCCCTCGCCGACCGGCGCATGACCGGCTTCTTCGCGGACGTTGCCGAATGCCGGGTACGCGATGCCGGTTGCCGCGTCTCGGCGCTGACATCTGCGGGAGAGGCGGCAGCCATCGAGATCGCATTCGAATGCAAAGGGCGGCGGCTCGTCCACGTCATCGTCTATGGATTGAAGTTCGACAAGGCAGGTGCCGGCAACCTGCTGGTGGAGCAAAGCGTGCGGCAAGCCAAGGCAGAGGGCATAGAAACCTTCGATCTGCTGGCGCCGGGCGATGCCTATAAGTTGGACTGGGCCGATGGATCGGTCGGCGTCGCAGACTATTCGGTGCCGGTATCGCGAGCTGGCAGGGCCTACACGGCGCTTTATCTGGGCGCGGTTCGCACGTTCCTGAAGACAGGACTGGCGGCGATGCCCGCATCGCTCCGCCGAGTGGTCGCCAGCGGCTACCGCGTGGTGATGGCCATCGTCTGAAAAGTCCCTAGTTTTCCGGCGCCGACATTTGCTTCCCGTCGCAGCATCGTCGAGAGCAAATGTCGGAACCATGAGGAACACTAGTGGCCTGTCGCGCCTAAATCGCTGTGCCAGCCCACGCGTCGACGATTTAGGCCCGACATGAAGGCCACTAGCTATATCATTGGGTTAGTGGGGCGTTCATCGCGCCTTAATTGACGACCAGCTTGCCGCTCGCACAGGTCAATTAAGGCGCGACGCTCCACTAGTGTAGCGCATCTGACGTTTGGTCCCCACTCGGGGCG
>PERT01000110.1 GCA_002928955.1 Hyphomicrobium sp.
CAAACCTATGATTCTAGTGTAGCTTTTGCATCTGGCGTTTGGTTTCGAGTCTCGCCCCGAGTGGGGACCAAACGTCAGATGCGCTACACTAGCATGGTCGACCTTGAGCGTCCGATTCGACACGGTGCGACGCGCACAACAAAATTGCTTAATTTATCCAGGCCAGCCAAGCGCGGTCGTCAAGTGAAACGTCGTTGGTCCAGCGTCCAGCCACGACCATCGTGGCCGGCAGGTGGTTTACCGGGCGTCACTTGTCAACACCCAGCCACGCCCCGGATCTACGGGCTGTGAAGCGGTGTAGGCCTTAGTCAAGTGCCCAAGTAACGCAAAATTGAACGCAATCAGCAACGAGGAAGCGCAGACCACGACGGCCACCGCGCCCGTTGGCGCCAGGCTCGCCGCGGCAGCGATGGCCGCAAACCCGCCAAACAAGGCGGGCGACTGAACCCAAGCCTTGTATCTTGTCCGAACCGGCTCCTTGCCACCACCAAGTTCGATTTCAATGAACTCTGATCCCATGGGTCCATCTTTCTTCGCACGACCGTTCGACATGCTCTTGAGAACTCCGATCACGAAAGAGATAACGAATCTCTCTCAGCCCAGAGTCATCTGACCGGGTTGGTGTGGCAGGGTTTTGCCGAGATTGGGGCGAAGTGGGTTCGCAATCGCGGCGCGGCTGCGCACCGAAGAATTCCTGCGCCGCAGTTGACGGCGTGCGTCCGCCTCAGGCCGGCTCGGCGACGAGCGACCGACTTGTCGATGGGCATGTAAGAGTGCATTACCGGGTTGCGGTCGATCGGCCCCGGTCGTAGGGTCCCGGCCGATTTTTTGCGCTGCAAGAGCCCGTTTGATCGGTCAGCGGAGACTGGCCGGACTTCGATGCAACCTGTTTCATGAAAGGCCACGCCCGATGGGCTTCATCGCCGATAGCCTCAACCGCATCCAGCCCTCCGCCACGATCGCCATGGCGACCAAGGCGCGGGAGCTCAGGGCGCAGGGTCGCGACATCATTTCGCTGTCGGCGGGCGAGCCCGATTTCGAAACACCTCAGAATATCAAGGACGCGGCCAAGAGGGCGCTCGACGAGGGCAAGACCCGCTATACCGACGTCGACGGCATTCCTGAGCTCAAAGCGGCTATCGTCGCCAAGTTCAGTCGCGAAAACGGTCTGACCTACAGGCCGAGCCAGGTTTCGGTTGGGACCGGCGGCAAGCAAGTGCTCTACAACGCGCTGCTGGCGACGCTGAACCCAGGCGATGAGGTCGTGATACCCGCGCCTTGCTGGGTGTCATACGCCGACATCGTGCTGCTCGGCGGCGGCAAGCCGGTGTTCGTCGCGACCACCATCGACGATGGCTTCAAGCTGCGCCCCGAGGCGCTCGAGCGTGCGATCACGCCCAACACAAAATGGTTTCTATTCAACGCCCCGTCCAATCCGACAGGCGCCGCCTACACGCGCGCGGAACTGAAGGCGCTGACCGATGTGCTGATGAAGAACTCCCATGTCTGGGTCTTGACCGACGATATGTACGAGCACCTTCTTTACGACGGGCTGGAATTCTTCACGCCGGCCCAGGTCGAGCCCGGCCTCTATGAGCGCACGCTGACCATGAACGGGCTTTCGAAAGCCTACTGCATGACGGGCTGGCGGTTGGGCTATGCGGCCGGTCCCGAGGCGCTGATCAAGGCGATGTGCAAGCTGCAGTCGCAGTCGACTTCGAACCCATCGTCGATCACGCAGTGGGCCGCGGTCGAAGCGCTGAACGGCCCGCAGGACTTTATTCCCCGCAACAATGCGAAGTTCGTGGAGCGGCGCGACCTCGTGGTTTCGATGCTCAACCAAGCCAAAGGTCTAAAGTGCCCGATGCCGCAGGGCGCGTTCTACGTCTATCCGAGTTGCGCCGGCGCCTTGGGCAAGACTTCGGCGAAGGGTGCCATGATCAAGACGGACGAGGACTTCGTCATTGCACTGCTCGACGAGGAGGGCGTCGCCTGCGTACACGGCGCGGCCTTCGCCGGATCGCCAGCATTTCGTATCTCGTATGCGACCTCGAACGAGCTGCTGAAGGAGGCCTGCATGCGTATTCAGCGGTTCTGCGGCAATCTGAAATAGGCGAACCGCCATGGCCGAGGTATCTATGAGCCCTAACCCGTGACCAGGCCCCGGCCGCGGCTGGCATCTCGGTGGCTGTCAGCATGGTCATGCCACAGATGTCGGCTTTGGCGGCTGGGCTTTCTGGCGCTGGCCACACTCAACGGATTGGCGTGGTTTTTGGGATGAAGCGGCGCACGGCCGACCTCGCGGAAGAACCGGTGGCGTTCGTTGCGCTTCCCGACGGGCGGCGCATCGCCTATCGCGAGTTCGGCGCGCGGGACGGCCACCCCGTACTGTCGCTGCATGGAACGCCCGGTTCGCGGCTCAAATTCGAAATGGCGGACGCCGAGGCACGGCATGCCGGATTGCGGCTGATCAGCATCGATCGATGGGGCTACGGGTTCACCGATCTCAACCCGCGGACGACGCTGGCGGCATTCTCCCGTGATATGGAAGTTGTCGCCGACGCGCTGCTGTTTGATCGCTTTGCCGTCATGGGCATTTCGGGCGGAGGACCGTTCGCGACCGCCACGGCAGCATGCGAGGGCCTTGGCGAGCGTATCGCGGCCCTGGCTCTGGTCGCTCCCGTCGGTCCGATCGCCGGCACGCCGGTCGGATTAAAAATGTCGCCTTTTCACGTTTTCGCATTTCGAGCCGTATCGCAAACGCCGGGTGCCGTTCGGCTGGGGTTCGGGGGGTTTCGCAGCCTGCTCGGCGGACACAGTGCGTTGGCGATGAAGATCGCGGCGGCGCGGGCGTCGACAGTCGACCGCAGCGTGGTCTGCCGGCCGCATCAGCGGCAGTCGCTGGTTGAAGCCTTCCGTGCCGGCCTTGCATTCGGTTGCGACGGGCCCGTGACCGACATGCGGATGTTCGGGCGCCGCTGGGATGTCGATCCTCGAACTATCAGATGCCGATCGCGAATGTGGCTGGGCACTGCCGACCGCAATATACCCATTCGCGCGGCGCGTTACCTAGCTGAAACGATTCCCGGCTGCGAATTGACGGAACTCGACGGGCATGGCCATTATTGGGTAATAGATCACATCCCAGAAGTACTCGGCTGGATCGCACGCACGTTCGAGGCGGGGCTCGGCAGCCGGCCTGCAAACCAAATATAGAGGGGACTGGTTACGTAGCGTATCCGGCATCACTTTGCGCGGGACTTTTCGAAATCGCCACGCCTATAGGAGCCTGACGTGCCGGCAGGCCGTTGCAGGGTTACCCGCCAAACAGTCGCCGACACGTTCAATTGTCTCAGGCCGGCGTGGCGCGGCCATACCAATAGCTGCCGACCAAGTCGCGAAGACGCTGGGTGCGCGCAGGCTCGCTCCAACTGATGGTCAAAGCCGAGCGGCCAGCTGGCATCGTTCCAGCCTCGCCGAACGTGCCAAATTGAGCACGTGGCATCACGTTTGACGGCCCATCCAAGTATTCTTCCGAAGGAGCCATGGCATAGCCCGCTGCCTGTACGACCGACATCAACCGATTGACTGCCATGGCGACTGCCCCTTTTGTCACGATCAGATCCGGCGCCGACCGGACCCGTCGTTTACGCAACACGAAACACCTTCGACCCGATCGGGTCGGCCGTGTGCGGCTGATGTCGAAACACGACCGAAATCTGCTTCCCCCCATGATGAGGCAATTTTACAGCAGGTCAAGATGAAATTGGTTTATACTGCGAAACTGCTTGATATATATTTCAAGGTCATTTTTGCGTTGCGGTAATTGAACGTCGAATTGGAAGAACTCTTGGCCGGATATTGTGCGCCGCACCCAGAATCGGCGTAAACATGAGCAACTCAATGATTCTAGTTTAGCTTTTGCATCTGAGGTTTGGTGTCGACTCCAGCCCCGGCGGGGACAGAACGTCAGATGCGCCCCACTAGTGGCCTGTCGGG
>PERT01000111.1 GCA_002928955.1 Hyphomicrobium sp.
GAATCATAGGTTTGCTAGTGTTCCTTAGGCGCCGACATTTGATCTGGAGCGCGTTGCAACGGGAATCAAATGTCGGCGCCGGAACACTAGCAGGTTTTTTGCGGTCGAGCGTGTTCAACACATCAGATTGACCACTGCATATTGACGCTCGGAAACGGGATCGTGTTGCCGAGCATGACCACGCGACGGCCGGTCGCAACAAACCCCGCGGACACGTAGAATTTCTCGGCGTTGATGCTCGCCATGCATTGGAGTCGGACGATGCCGTGCTGACGCGCGCTGTCGATACACGTCGACATGATGGCGCTGGCCACGCCCTGTCGCGTCCAATCGGGATCGACGCCAAAATGCCGGATGTGCCCGAGCCCGGCCTCGACCGTTGCATCGCGGCCCGGCTGCTCTGGGGTCCAGCCGCCGCAGCCGATCACCGCGCCGCCGTCCACCACGGCGACGAAAAAGGTGCCAGACGCAAGCAAGGGGGGTTGTGCTTGCGTCATCAGTGGCAAAGCAGCCGCCAACACAGACGGTTCGTAGCTGCCAGCCATAAGCGCCGGATATGACCGTTCGAGCAGTCGCGCCACGGCGTCCCGGTCTATGGGTAAGGCGACGCGAACCTCGAACCGCGGGCAAATGCGCGGCGGACGAGGCTGTGTCATTTCAACCTTTCAAGACTTTGAGAAGAGTCGTGCCAAGGCTCGCGGGGCTGTCCGCCATTGAGATGCCGGCGGCCGCCATTGCCGCGATCTTGTCGGGCGCCGCGCCCTTGCCGCCCGAGATTATCGCACCGGCGTGACCCATCCGACGTCCGGGAGGTGCGGACGCGCCTGCGATGAACCCCGCCATCGGCTTCTTGCGGCCCTTCTTGGCCTCGCGCGCGATGAACTCGGCGGCTTCTTCCTCGGCCGAACCGCCGATCTCGCCGATCATGATGATCGAATGCGTCGCGGGGTCGGCGAGGAACATCTCCAAAACGTCGATGAACTCGGTGCCCTTCACAGGATCGCCGCCAATGCCGACCGCGGTGGTCTGGCCGAGGCCCGCGTCGGTTGTCTGTTTCACGGCCTCATAGGTCAGCGTGCCCGAGCGCGACACGATGCCGACGTTGCCGGCCTTGAAAATGTTACCTGGCATGATGCCGATTTTGCACTGGTTGGGCGTCAGCAGGCCCGGGCAATTGGGGCCGACGAGGCGCGATTGCGAAGCGACGAGTGCGCGCTTCACCCGCACCATGTCCATGACAGGAATGCCCTCGGTAATGCAAACGATCAGCGGCATTTCGGCGTCAATCGCTTCGAGGATCGCATCCGCCGCGAACGGCGGCGGCACATAAATCGCGCTGGCGGTTGCACCCGTCGCCTTCTTGGCGTCGTGCACGGTATCGTAAAGCGGCACGTCGGCCAGCTCGGCGTCGGGGTGCTTGGTGCCGCCCTTGCCCGGCGTCACGCCACCCACGCACTGCGTGCCGTAGGCCTTCGCCTGCTTGGTGTGGAACGTGCCCTGGGCACCCGTGATGCCCTGGCAGATGACTTTCGTGCTCTTGTCGATGAGAATGGCCATGATATGTCCTTGTGGTGCTTCAAACGAATGGGTTGACGACGGTGACCGACCCATAGGTCTGGCCGTGGCTCAAGTCTTCGCTGTAGAGCGTCTTCGCCCCCAAGCGTTCTGCGGCGGCGATGATTGCACCGTCCCAATAGGAAATCTGGTAGCGCTGCGAGAGGTCGATGCCGGAAAGAGCAAGGTGCTCATCGACCGGTACGAGCGGTCGCTTGGCCAGAAGCTGTACCCACCTCCTGGCCACCGCGGGGTCCAACGGGACAGAGCCCTTTCTCGTCGCGTTGGAATAGAACTCAGCCAGTACTTGACCGCTCGTGCCGAAAGCAGCCGTCAGCAGACCTTGCGCAACCTGCCATTTGGCTGGTTCGTCGAGCCGGCCCTTGGCCGCGTAGATCAGAATGTCGGTATCGAGAAAGCACTCAGCGTCGGCGATCAAAGCAGGCTTCCCCCGAGTAGGTGTCCTCACGGCTGGGCCGCCATTCGCCCATACGCGCCGTGCTCTCCCGCGACAGTCGCAGAAGCTCCTCGGTCACTTCGTCGAACTGCGCTTCCTGCTCGACGAGCTTCTTGAGGTACTCCCGCACCATCTCGTTGACGCTGGTCCGCTTCATGGCCGCGAGCACCCGCACCTTGTCGAGCAGGTGTTCGTCGATGGCGAGAGTGATGTTCTTAGGCATGGCAACCTATGCCTACACGGGTTATGTGTTTCACAGGTTACGTGGAGACGTCCGCCAGGTCAAGAGCCGGAGCGCGGCGGTTGGCCGTGGATTTCGAATGCCTCAGCGACTGCGCTTTACCGAGATTTTATCCGGGGCGACCAAGATTGGATCGGTTTGGAGCAGCCTCAGATGATCCGAAAGACCTATTGGAATGATAACCCCGAGGACCGCCGATACGTGCTCGACTATTGGTCCTGGCTACAGGATCAACCGCAGGACGCTTGGCTGCTGTGGGCCCGCTGCGCCAATTGGGACAACGCCGACACGATTCTCGAAATCATGGTCGACCGCCCGGACTGCGACATCGCATTGGTGTCGTGGTTGTTCTGGAAGAGCGGACCCGCGACCTACATCGAAAACCCGGATTACTACCGGCCGAGTGCCCTGATCAGAAAAATCGTCGAAAACGCCGAACGCGGGCTCTATCGCTCTTCGGCCCTTTACTATGATCGTTACGAGGTCGCGATGGCCGCGCACCAGTACATCAAGGCGTTGCGCGCAACGACGGCGGCGCACGCACCGTTCAAGCTCCCCCGTGTGCTGTGCGGCCCATTCAACGGCCGCCGCGCCGTGCTGCCTGCCCGTTATGACGATCAGACGGAGCAGGATTTGCAGCAAATCTTCGACCACATGAATGGCGGCCTGCCGCGGTCGGAAGACGACCATACCCGGAGTATGCAAAGCGGCGGAGACCTCTGGCTCAAGGACTACGCGAGCCTCCCAAAGGTGCCGAAGGACCCCATTTCAGCTTATCGTCAAATGGATGACGCAGCCTACTTGGAAGCCATCTTTGGCGCGGAGAGCCGTTACCGTGCCGCTCTGGCGCGATTACAAAGCGGGGCGGCGCCACGGCATTCGTGGTGGCCTTTCGGATAGCCGCCGGGATGTCCACGCGGCCGCTGTTGCCGCCCCTCAGCCCCTCACCCCGCGGCCTTCACCGCGTCCGTGATCTTCTTGGCTGCGTCGGCTAAGTTGTCGGCGGGGGTGATCTTGAGGCCGGAGGCGGCCAGGATCTGCTTGCCGAGTTCGACGTTGGTGCCTTCCAGACGCACCACCAGCGGCACGGTGATCGACATCTCCTTTGCGGCCGCGATCACGCCTTCCGCGATGATGTCGCATCG
>PERT01000112.1 GCA_002928955.1 Hyphomicrobium sp.
CAAACCTATGATTCTAGTGTAGCTTTTGCATCTGGCGTTTGGTTTCGAGGCAGCCCCGAGTGGGGACCAAACGTCAGATGCGCTACACTAGTTGATCACGATCAGGTGGTTTGGCAGCTCATCGGGATCGGCCGACCCTGGCGGAAAATGCTCCGCTAGCAGTTTTCCGACCGCCGCGATGGCTTCCACGAACCCCTCTGCGGTGCGGTCGCCGGCAATCTTCTGCGTCATCCTGTCGACGATCTCCTGCCACGTCCCCGGCGGCACTTTCGAGTGGATGCCCTTGTCAGCCAGGATCTCGACATAGCGCTCGGCGACGGACATGAAGATCAGAGCACCTGTCCGGCCTTCCGTGGTGTGGAGGTTCTGGACCAGGAACTGCTCGACGGCACGGCGATGGGCGCGGGTCCGCTGCAGCGACTTTGGGATCAGCTTGAGCCGGACCGGCTTCGGGAACAATGCTGCGAGCAGCCCCAGGAACACCGCCAGCTGTAGCGCATATATCCACTGCACCGGCCACCACGTCAGATATATGAATGGCCAAGGGATCAGCAGCGCGATGAGCGCTGCCCACATGAACGGCGCATAGAGATAGCTGTCGCTTTCGCCAGCGATGACGCAGACGATCTCGCCCGAGGTCGTTCCCTCAGCCTCGGCAATCGCCGCGGAAATCCGCCGCTCGTCGGAATGTGTGATGAGGCCCATGATCTGCAAACTCCGCAACTCACCAACTGCCCGACGCGCCGCCGCCACCGAAATCACCACCACCGCCCGACCAGCCCCCGCCGCCCGAGCCGCCGTGCCACTGGCCATTGCCTCCGCCCCACCCACCCGGCAATATGACAACGCCATCTTCGCGGAAACGACCGCGCCGGCGGCGGCGCTGCTGATCGAGCGTCTGCGGGCCGAGCCGTGACTGCCGGATATGTGCGTAAACGACGAAGGCTATGATGGCGAACCAGATCACGAAGAAGATGATCTTCGCCAAATCGGTCTCGGGTGCGCTGCGCTTGCCCCTTGCCCGGGCTTTCACCTCATCGGCATCGCCGAGCAGCACGTCCTTGATATCGCGTACGCCGGCGCGGATTCCGCCAGAAAAATCGCCGCGACGAAATGCCGGCATGATGGCGTTGTTGACAATGATGCTGCTCATCACGTCCGTCATCAGCGGTTCGAGCCCACGGCCGACCTCGATCCTCACCTTGCGCTCGTTCGGGGCGACGACGAGCAGGATGCCGTTATTCTTGCCCTTCTGGCCGATGCCCCACTTGCGGCCGAGCTGGTAGGCGTAATCCTCGATCGGGTAGCCCTGCAGGGACGGCACCGTGATTACCGCGATCTGATCGGTCGATGTCTCTTCGAGCGCCTTGATCTCGGTCTCGATCGCCTGCTTATCTACGTTATTGATGAGACCCGAAAGATCGACAATGCGACCGGTCAACTGCGGAAAACTCGGCTCCGCTTGCGCAATCCCCGCCAGGGTGAAGCCCACGGCCCACACGGCCGCGATCGCGATCGCGAACCAACAGGCGTGACGCCGCACAGGGTGCATTAATGGCTTCAGCGCTGCCCGCGACGAGGATCGTGATGAGCAGCCGGCCGGGAATGGTGCGGGGTGGGCTCGCAAATGAGACACCGCGTTGGATGACAGAAAGTTCCGGACATCCAGCCTGACGATCACTCGACACGCCGGATACCGTTCGTCAGTATTTGACCCCATGGGTCACGCTTACTTCTTGGTGCCGAAGTCCACCTTGGGTGTCGTCACCTCTTCCGCCGGAATGTCGAAGGTCGCCAACTCCTTGTTGGACGGATACATGAATGCCTTCCACCAGCGGCCTGGGATGGTCACAAGCTCGGTGTTGTAAACCTTCACCGACTGGATGTAGTCGCGGCGCGCGATGGCGATGCGGTTCTCGGTGCCTTCCAGCTGCTGCTGCAGGGAGAGGAAGTTTTGGCCCGACTTCACATCCGGGTAGCGCTCCGACACGACCAAAAGCTGACGTAGCGCGCCGCCGAGGGTGTTCTGGGCTTCCTGGAATTTCTTCATCGCCTCAGGGTTGGTCAGGATATCGGACGGAACCTGGATACTTGTCGCCTTCGCTCGGGCCTCGACCACATCGGTCAGCACCTTGCGCTCTTGCTCGGCAAAGCCTTTCACGCTCTCGACCAGGTTCGGGATCAGATCGGCCCGCCGCTTGTACTGGTTCAGCACCTCGGACCAGGCGGCCTTGGCGCTGTTCTCGTAGGTCGGAATGTTGTTGACGCCACATCCCGCAAGAGGGGCGATCGAGATGAGAACAACCAGTATCGCAATGAACGGGCCGTAACGAAACGACGGGAACGCAACCATGAAACTCACCTCCACACGGAAAATTTATCCACCGTCCTACGTTGCGAGCGGGCCTCCGCGCAAGCTTGGACTTGAAGTTGATCAACGACGCCCCAGCGCTGAACGGGCAGCATCGGCTTGACCACGGCCTCCCGGACCTATCGTCGGCTCTTTCTCCGGGGCCCGTGTCCTGACCGCGAGGTTCGCTTCACTTTCCCGAGCAATCGACAGCGAACGTCGCGGTCTAAACAAGCGTGTCAAGCATATGATTTCTAGTCTGATTCAGATCGAGACTTCCGAATGCCTTCGTTACAACGACCGCGAAACGAACGTCTCGTTCACCACACGAGTATGCACCCGTAGGTTGCCGCGGCTTACAGACCCTCGCAATGGAAGATGGGTCCCATGTTGTCGTTTGACGTGGCCGGCTCGTCGGCAACCGCAACCACGACAGAAGCCGTTCGACATAAATCGCGAGTGTGGTGCATCTGACAGCTGGTCCCCTCTCGCGGCGGGTCTCGACGCCACAAATCCGATGAAAAAGCTACATGAGAATCATGCGCTTGCACATGAATTGGGAATCGAGCCCATGGGCCGTCGCCACTCGCTGCCCTCGCCCGCCGTATTGCTGTCGTGAAGTTCGGTCAACATTCGGTGGCGGAAATGGGTCAAAGGCGCGAGCGAGGGGCGCGTCCCCCAGAGCCGTGTTGCGGCCCACGGGTGGGGCGGGATAATGATCTAGTGTAGCGCATCTGACGTTTGGTCCCCACTCGGGGCTAGACTCGAAACCAAACGCCAGATGCAAAAGCTACACTAGAATCATAGGTTTGCTAGTGTTCCTTAGGCGC
>PERT01000113.1 GCA_002928955.1 Hyphomicrobium sp.
AAAAAACCTTTTTCAGCGGCCTGCTAGTGTGGCGTCGCGCCTTAATTGACCTGTGCGAGCGGCAAGCTGGTCGTCTATCAAGGCGCGATGAACGCCACACTAAACCATTGTTTTTGCTAGTAGTATTTATGTCTTGCCTAAATCGTCAGCGGTTGCCGCCAGGACAGCGATTTAGGCGAGACAGACCACTAGCGGAACATCAGGGAACCCGGAGGAGCGAGACAAATCAACCCGCGCCGAAGCACATCGATCCGAGCCCGGCCCGGAAGCGGTCGCAGCTGCGGAGGTCACCGGGCACCGGTCGGCCTGCCCGAGGAACCACATTTGGCGTTTCCATCTCGGCAGCATCAAAACCGCGCCTGACAGGGCCGGCCGATCCGTCGCGGCCGCCCATCGAGGGCAAGGCGTAAGAAAACCCAGTCTTTACGTTTTTGCCGTCCCCTCGTCGCCGGGCTTGGCCCTGGTTGCAACGGTCGCGGCGGGCGCATCGCCAGCTCCGTCCAGCGTCGACTTGTTCAAGGCGTCGAGCAGCGGCGTCAAGCCCTCGGTATCCTCGAGCTTGAAGATCTCGATATCGCGGCGCGCTTGCGGGCTCCAGCCGGCGAACTGCAAAGCGCGCTCGGCCTTCGAATAGAGCCCGTGGTTGCGCAGCGGCTCGCGTGCATCGATCTCCTTGGCCTTCTGGTCGTCGAGATCGAGGCCGCCCTTCTTCTTGAGTTCCGCTAGTCGCTTGCGGCGGATCTCGGTCAGGTCCGTCGAGCTGCTGACCTCCTCTTCGCGGGCCAAGGCCTTGAACTCGGACTTCGTCGGCCAGCGCACAATCCCCATGTCGTCGAGCACGCCCGCAAGCTGGTTCATGGCGAGCCCGCGCGAGGACTCGATCGGATCGTCGGGTTTGCAACTGTAAAGGTTCGGGATCACGAGGTACGACGTCGAACGGTGATAAACGAAGTGGCGGCGCACCCACTCCATGTCGGCCCCTTGGGCGCGTGACGCCGCCGTGCGGATCGCATCCTCGATCTGCCGCTTCTCGCGGTCGCCGAAGCGCTTTGGCGGTGCCGACGGCGGATTGAGAGCGGCCATGGCCAACAGTCCGAGGTCGATGCCAATGGTGGCAAGAAGCGCGATCATGTCGCGGCCGGTAATCGGATCGCCGCTGGCAGTGGCGTCTCCCGTCGACTTTCCGCCCGACGCGATGTATGCACCGAGGCTCCACAAGTATGTCCCGACATTGGTCCAAAGCTTCTTGATGGCATTGGCGACGCCGGCCGGACCTTCATTGAATTCGGCTGCGCGCAGGCGCAGCACCGCCGGTTGGTCGGCCTGATCCGCCGCCTGCTTCAAGCGCTGCCCGAGCGTCGGGTCGTAGCAGGAGAAGCCCGGCGAGTTGGGTGCGGCCGACACGGTCTGGGACAGCGCCCGCATCTCGCTCGCAGTCGATTTGCCAAGCTCGTTCGATCGCGCCGCGATGGAGCGCGCCTTGCCGCGAATCTCTGCGGCCTTGGCCTCGAATGCCTTCTGCCGCGCCTCTATGCTGCCGCCGTCCGCACTCGACGCCGCTTGTTGCAACAGCAATACGTCGGCTTGCACCGGCTCGAGCCATGACCGGACCATGCCGTCGCGCAATGTCGTCACCGAGTCGCGGACGCTACGGCGGGCATTGAACAGTGGGCCGCGTCCGGCGCCTGACGGTACACCGCAGCTGCCGCCGCTGGCTTCCTCGCGCGCCATCTGGCTGTCCGACCAGCTCACCACGCTGTCGAGCTGGGAGCGGACCGCGTCGAGGCGGGCAGCAACCGCGCCTCCGGCGTCACGTGCATCTTCTTGCAGGCCGGAAAGACCCGTCCGGGTCGCTTCCTCCCCTGCGATCAGGCTCCACCAGAAACCGTATCCGAAGCCGATCGACCATAGGGCAAGGAAGATGTAGAGCGGCGCGGTGATCAGCCGCTCGCTGATGCGGCGCTGAGCGCCGAAGGTTTCGCGAAGGGCGAGCCACATGAGGAACGTGAGCACGATGCACACGGCCGCGACCAGCACGTCGTTGGAGACCGACAATCCGCCGCCCTGGGGCTGGCTCGCCGCCGACGACACGCCGACGATGAAATCGCGCATCCCGTGCCAGGTGGCATAGCCGGCGATCAGCAACAGCATCAGTTCAGCGACGCCGATCAACGTGTTGCGACCGAGGATATAGTCGACGACACGCCCCACGCTCGACATCGAGCCACCACGCGAACCAGCCATGACGCACCCCCGTGCTACCAACTCGTCGTCATCCCTTAACGGAAATCCGGCGGTCTGTCGCGGGGCGGCGTGGATACGCGGCAGTCGGCGATCGACGATTGCGGTGAGGGCGGGCATCTGATTCTGGCAGAGATCGGTCTGCCTTGATACCGCCGCGTGCTATTATGCCGTCTGGGCCCGCAGTGATCGGGCGTCGGCCGCACGATCGTCAAGACGGCTGTGCGGGGTCGCAACTCCCTGACACCTTCAAGGACGGTCTCATGCTGCGCATTGCTTTGGCCACCGGCAACG
>PERT01000114.1 GCA_002928955.1 Hyphomicrobium sp.
CGCGAAGGCCGCTACCGCGTGTTCGCCGACGTGAAGCGCCGCCGCGGCCAGTTCCCCGAAGCCGAGCGCTTCGCCAACGGCCAGACCCGCCCGATCACCGTCTGGTGCTCGAACGATTATCTGGGCATGGGCCAGCACCCGGCCGTGCTCTCAGCCATGCACGAGGCGCTCGACACCGTCGGCGCAGGCTCCGGCGGCACGCGCAACATCTCCGGCACCACGCACTACCATGTCGAGCTCGAGGCCGAGATCGCCGACCTTCACGGCAAGGAAGCCGCGCTCCTGTTCACCTCGGCCTACGTCGCCAATGATGCGACCCTGGCCACGCTCGTCAAGCTTCTGCCCGGCTGCGTCATTGTTTCGGACGAGAAGAACCACGCTTCCATGATCGAGGGCATCCGCCACGGCGGCGGCGCTAAGCTGATCTTCCGCCACAACGACGTCGCCGACCTTGAAGCCAAGCTGCAGACCATCCCGAAGGGCACGCCGACCATCATCGCCTTCGAGAGCGTTTACTCGATGGACGGGCACATCTCTCCCATCGCCCGCATCTGCGACCTCGCAGCCGAGTACAGCGCGCTGACCTACCTGGACGAAGTCCACGCCGTCGGCATGTATGGCCCTCGCGGCGGCGGCATCGCCGAGCGTGACGGCGTCATGGACCGCGTCGACATCATCAACGGCACCATGGCCAAGGGCTTCGGCGTCATGGGCGGCTACATCGCCGCCAGCCGCGCCTGCTGCGACGCGATCCGCTCCTATGCCAACGGGTTCATCTTCACGACGTCGCTGGCGCCCGCCATCGCCGCGGGCGCCCTCGCCTCGATCCGCCACCTGAAGGTCAGCCAGCTCGAACGCGCCCGCCACCAGGAGCGGGCGAAAACGTTGAAA